>CAZXOY010000107.1:0-1502 GCA_964642655.1 uncultured bacterium | reverse complement strand
GTGAAGCTCCGGTAGTGGCCGCTATTTTCCCAGGCCACGGAGCTCCTCCGGAGCTTCTTCGCGCTTTTCCTCTGCAGGTCGCAGAAGGGCCGGTAAACCCGGGCCATCTTCTCCAAGCGGGAATCGAACTTTTCGTGCAACCTCGGCATCTTCTCCTCAAACAAACACCGCCCCCGGTAGCTTCCCTCGACCATGAAGCGGGCCGCGGCAAGGAGGAGATCGGTGATCTGAAGAAGCTCGCTGTCCCCGTGGTCTCTAGTGCCAGGAGAGTGCCTGCGCGGGTTAGAGTCCACGGCGCGGAGCTCGAAGTCGGAAGCGATGGTTAGGCCGGGGCGGAGCTCCCCGCGAAGACGCTCGATCACCCGAGCCTGGTCGAGAGGTCTACGGAGGTGCTCGTCTCCGTCCAGTA
This sequence comes from uncultured bacterium, assembly GCA_964642655.1. Taxonomy (GTDB): domain Bacteria; phylum Deinococcota; class Deinococci; order Deinococcales; family Marinithermaceae; genus WFXV01. The sequence continues at coordinate 1,093 of CAZXOY010000107.1, read as the reverse complement.
CCAGACCCAGAACCTCCACCTCGACCCCGGCAAACACGCGCTCGAGCCCGGTGAACCCGTAGTGAAGAACGCCCTTGATGGCCATGCGCATGAGGGTTTCAAGGTACTTGAGAGCTTTCTCAGCGTCGTCGCCCGAATAATAGTCCCTAAGCCGAGGCGTTTTCGGAGGGAAAAACAGGGCGCCGAAGCGAAAGAAGGGGGCAGGTAGCTCGCCGTCTGGTCCCTTGTGTCGGAGGTGCTCGCAGGCGAGGTCGAGCACTCGAACGCCGCAGGCCTCCCGTTTACCCCATTGCCTTCCCCTCATCTCCGAGGCGTGAAGCTCGCCACCGTACCCGACCTCCGATCGCAAACGCGCAACCTCCCTCAGAAATCTTTCCCTTGACGCAATCGGCAAAGAACGCTGCTCAATTTCAATAAGCGGGAGGCTTTCACGCGGCCACTCGAGAACAAGCTCCTCCGGCACCACGAGGATGCCGTGGGCGTGCCGCTTCCCTCCCTCCGTCTCGGCGTCCTTGGTTTCGTCGTGGTGAAGCCAAACCTTAAGGCGCGCGCAAGGCTTGGGATCTTTCATTTGCCCCATTCTCGCCCACGGCACCGGAGTAACCCGACGATTTTGAACGCTCCACCAACACCACCTCCACCGTCACCCCCTCGGGCGTGACGTCGCGAATCTTGACCTCGGCCACGCGCCCGGCCACGGGGGAGCGGGCGAGCTGAGCCTCGGCGGCGGGCCAGCTTGGCCGCACCGAGGTCGGCCCTCTGAGCCTTCCTGGTAGGATCGCCCCGTGCCCGAGGTCAGCCGCTTCTTTGGGATCGTGGTGAAGATGTTCTACAACGACCACGAGCCCCCTCACTTCCACGCCCAGTACGGCGGCCAAATAGCCCTTGTCTCCATTCGGGACCTAAAGGTTTTAGGAGGCTCCCTTCCGCCCCGTGCCCTGGGTCTGGTCATCGAGTGGGCAGTGCTTCACCAGGAAGCGCTGATGGAAAACTGGGAGCGAGCCCGCCGCAAGGAGCCCCTGGTTCGCATTCCGCCCTTGGAGTAGGCTGGTGGGGAAGATGCGTCTTGTGAGGATCGTGGAGGTCAGGCCCC
>CAZXOY010000106.1:0-1742 GCA_964642655.1 uncultured bacterium | reverse complement strand
CCGAACCTCGCTGGGCCAGCGGGCATTGTGAGGATGCGAGGTTTGATTGAAGAGCCATGGGTTTCGACGGGGCTTACACAGCAGCCGGGACTGCCAGGAACAGGCCCAAAGCACCAAGCAGTCCGACCAGACCAAACCTGGCGACTTTCCTCAGCATTGAAACCTCCCACTTTTCAGCGTGGCACGGGTTGGCGGGAGGTTCGGGGGAATTTGACCAAGGCTCAGGGATGGAGCCCCGGGAACCGAAGGCCGGTCCGCTCGTCCCAGCCCATGCGCAAATTGAGGGCCTGGATCGCGTGGCCGGCGGTGCCCTTGACCAGGTTGTCGATCGCGCTGATCACCACCAGCCGCCCGGTGTCGGGCTCGAGCTCAAAGCCCACGTCGGCAAAGTTCGTGCCCTCGACGGTCTTGGGATCGGGCATGCGGTGGATGCCCCGCCTTTGCTTGACGATGCGCACGAAGGGCGCGTCCTGGTAGACCTCGCGGTAGGCGCTCCACACGTCGCGTTCCGAAAGGCCGTCTTGCAAGAAGAGCTGGGCGGTCATGAGGACGCCCCGGATGCGGTCGGTGGCGATCGCGGTCATGTGGACTTCGACCTCGCCGGGAAGGTATTCGACGATCTCGGCGGTGTGGCGGTGGCCCACCGCTTTGTAAACCCGGTAGGCGCCCGCGCGCTCGGGGTGGTGGCTCGCCGCGCTCGCTTCGGCGCCGCCTTCCGAGGTGCCCACCAGCACGGTGACGAAGACCGGGCCGGGTCGCGCGATCCCGGTTTTGTAGAGCGGGTAGAGCCCGATGAGGGCTGCGGTGGCATTGCAGCCGGCGCCGGCGAGGTAGTCCTTTTTGAGGATTTCCTCTCTGTTCACCTCAGGGTTGGCGTAGGCGAACTTTGAAAGCAGGTCGGGGCGTGGATGGGGGCCGCCGTAGTACTTCTCGTAGAGATCCTGGCGCTTCAAGCGGAAATCCGCCGAGAGATCGATGATGAAGCGGGCTTTTCCCGCGTACGTCTCGAACGCCTTGGCCGCGAGGCCGTGGGGCAGGGCCAAAACGATGAGGTCCGCGTCCTCGATTTCCTCGGGGCTTGAGAATTTGAGGTCGGTCAGGCCCCGGAGGTTCGGGTGCACGAAGTGGACCGGGAGGCCCTTGTTTTTCCTCGAGGTCACCTGAATGACCTCGAGGTTGGGGTGGAGGAGGGCCAGCCTGAGAAATTCGCCTCCAGCGTAGCCCGATCCGCCGACGATGACGGTACGCAAGCGCTCCATGGGGGAATCATAGCTGCTCTTGCCACAGCGCCGCGAGGGGCAAGGCCCAGATCCGCTCTTCCAGCGGAATCACCTGTTCGCCACCATAGAACACGATTCCCAGGTGGAAGCGCTGGCCCGCGCTTTCCCTGAGCGTTCGCAGCCCCCTGAGATCGGCGGGCGCGACGCTCCTCGCGAGCTTGACTTCGACGCCGACGATGCGCCCATCCCTCGCCTCGATCACCGCATCCACCTCGTGACCGCTCGCGGTTCTGAGGTGGAAGACCCGTGGCCCGTCCTCGAGCCAGGAGGCGTGTTTGAGAAGCTCGGCCAGAACAAAGTTCTCGAGGACGCGACCGAGAAAAGCGCGATTTTCCTGCAGAGACTCGCAGGCTATTCCACTGAGATAGAGCATGAGCGCGCTGTCGTTCAGGAGGAGTTTGGGGCGCCGGGCCAGCCGCTTCTTTGGATTCTTGGACCAGGCGGGCAGTCGCTCAACGAGGT
>CAZXOY010000105.1:0-1820 GCA_964642655.1 uncultured bacterium | reverse complement strand
CTGGATCTCACCGTCGTGACCGCGAACGAGCGCGAGTTCGCGCGCGTGCCGGGTCCCCCTCTGTCAGGATAGTTGTCACCCATGGTAGTAAGCTCTCTAAGAGAGAGCGAGAGGGGGCCGGCAGAGGCGAAGATGAGATACGCACCTGAGAGGCGAGAGGCAGTGCTCAAGAAGATGCTGCCCCCGCACAACCGCCCGATCCGGGAGCTTGCCCGCGAGGAAGGTATTTCCGAGGCAACCCTGTACCTGTGGCGCAAGCAAGCCCGCGCCGAAGGCCGGCTGATGCCCGACGCGGATACGGGGCCGGAGGGCTGGTCGAGCCGGGACAAGTTCAACGCGGTGCTCGAGAGCGCGGCGCTGAGCGAGGCCGAGCTCGGCGAGTACTGCCGCAGGCGCGGGCTGTATCCCGAGCAGCTCAAGGCCTGGCGGGCGGCGTGCGAGCAGGCCAACGACTGGGAGGCGGCCACGGCCCGTGCGCACAGGGAGGCCCGCAAGGGCGAGCAGCGCACGCTGCGCGAGCTGCGCACCGAGCTGCGGCGCAAGGAGCAGGCGTTGACCGAGACCGCCGCGCTGCTGGTGCTGCGAAAAAAAGCCCAAGCGATCTGGGGGGAAGGCGAGGACGCATGATCAGCGCCCCAGATCGCGCCAAAGCTGTCGAGCTGATCGAGGAGGCGGTGCGCGCCGGTGCCCGACGGGGCCGCGCGTGCACGGAGCTTGGCCTGAGCCTTCGCACCTACCAGCGCTGGACCCGAGGTGGTGCACTTCGCGAGGACGCCCGCCCGAGCGCCAAGCGCCCGGTTCCGGCCAATCGCCTGAGCGATGCCGAGCGTGCCGCGGTGCTCGAGGAGTGCAACCGCCCGGAGCACGCCAGCCTCGGGCCTGCCCAGATTGTGCCCCGGCTCGCCGACCAGGGCCGGTACCTGGCCTCGGAGTCGACGATGTACCGCATCCTGCACGAGGCCGATGCGCAGCATCACCGCGGACGGGCGAAGGCGCCGCGCCGCCTCGGCGCGCCCCAGCGCCACCTTGCCACAGGCCCGTGCCAGGTCTGGAGTTGGGATATCACCTGGCTGCCCGGAGCGGTGCGCGGGCTGTTCTACTACCTCTACCTCATCCTCGATGTCTACAGCCGCAAGATTGTCGCCTGGGAGGTGCACGAGCGCGAGAGCGCCGAGCAGGCCTCGGCGCTGGTGCTGCGCGCCGTGCTCGCCGAGCGGTGCATCGACCAGCCGATGGTGCTGCACGCCGACAACGGCAGCGCGCAGAAGGGCAGCACGCTGAGAGCGACGCTCGAGTCCCTTGGCATCATCGCCTCCTACAGCCGCCCGCGGGTCAGCGATGACAACGCGTTCGTGGAGTCCGTGTTCCGGACCGTGAAGTTCCGCCCGGGCTACCCGAACGGGGGCTTCGAGAGCCTTGAGGCGGCCCGCGAGTGGGTCCTGGCCCTGGTGCGCTGGTACAACCACGAGCATCGTCACAGCGCCATCCGCTACGTCACGCCGGCCGAGCGCCACGAGGGCCGGGACCAGGCCATCCTGGCCGCCCGAGCGGCGGTGTACGAGGCGGCCCGAGCGCGCCATCCGCAGCGTTGGACCGGGCCGGTGCGCGACTGGACGCCCGTCGGCGAGGTCTGGCTGAACCGCCCCAAGGCGACGGGCGAGGACCCCGAAAATCTCCAAGAAGCTGCATAGCTCAACGCGACAACTATCTTGACAATTACCGGTTCCTGGTCGCCCCGGACTGCGTTGCGGGGACCCCCAACATGTGGCTCGTCAGCAGAATCTGTGGGTAGCTTGCGGCTCTGGTAGAGCGCCAAGTGC
>CAZXOY010000104.1:0-1888 GCA_964642655.1 uncultured bacterium | reverse complement strand
TGCCTGTACGATGCGGTTATGCGACTTGCTCCCCGGGAAAAGGATCTCTACCGCCTCGCTCTCGAGCAGGGCGGCCTCTTCACCCTCGATCAGGCCAGGCGCTTTGGCCTCGGTCCCAAGGAGGCCTCCTACCGGGTTCGAACCGGCCGGTGGGAGCGCCTCGGCAGGGGGATCTACCGACTCGCCTTCGCGCCCTTTTCCCCCGACGAGGACCTGATCCGGATCTGGCTCTGGGCTTCGAACCCTATTGGACCGGTGGCGTTTTCCTATGAGACGGCCCTGGTGATCCACGGCCTGTCCGATCTCCTTCCCGACCGCTACCACCTGACCGTTCCCAGGGGCTTCGCAAGGCGGGCCCCGCGGGGAGTCGTCCTCCACCGGGCTGACCTCGCCCCCGCCGACGTCGAGGCCCGGCCCGGCTTCAAGGTCACCACGCCGTTCCGCACACTGCTCGATGTGGCGCGGACCAGCAGGGTCCCCCAGGAGCAGCTCGAGCTCGCGGTCCGGCAGGCCCTCGAGCGGGGCCTGGTGCGACGCCGTCGCCTCGAGGAAGCCCTCCCGGGGCTTTCCGTCCGTGCCCGGCGGCGGCTTGCACGGGCGCTAGGCACGACCGATTGGGGGCCGATCCCGGCGTGAAGTACGCCCGCCCGGAAGACTTAAACCGGGCAATCAAGGACCGGCTCCGCAAGGAGTCATTGGAAACCGGGCTGCCGCTCAGCTATCTCCGTAAGCGCGTTGCCATTGAGCGCTTTCTCGCCCGCCTCAGCGCCGGCGCCACTCGGGGGCTGGTCGTGACCGGGGCCTTTGCCCTTTCGACGCTCGCGAACACCCGCCGCCCAACCCAGGACCTGGATCTGGAGGCCTGGAACCCGGTGCCGGACCTCCTGGACGCGCTTCAAGAGATTGCTGAGCGAGAGATCGAAGATGGTTTTTCCTTCCGGGTCGAGCTGAAGCGGGCCGTCTCAGCGGGACGGGTTCAGCGCTTTACTTTGATCGCCCGGGTCGGTGGCGTCAACTTCGAGAAGGTGGTGCTCGACGTTCACCTCCTCGAGCGGGCACCGGTGGAGCCGGTCCGGGTGCGCTTGCCGGCAGCTCTGGCTTTTGCCGGGATCAATCCGCCCGAGGTCCTCATGGCCCCCCTAGCGTGGCAGTACGCGAACAAGCTCCACGCGTACGCGCGCGAGCGCCAGTTCCGTAGTCGGGTGAAAGACCTCGTTGACCTCGCGGTGCTGATCCTTGAGCTTCCTGGCAGGGTCCGCCCTGCCGACCTTGTGGCCGCGGTCGAGGAGGTCTACGCCTTCAACGGAGAAACTCCCTGGCAGACGCTTCCCGGACCGCCGAAGAGCTGGCGGCAGGAGTTCCGGCCGATGGCGAAGGATGCGGGGCTTGATCCCCCGGACATGGACCACTGGTTTCACAGGGTGAACGCCCACTACGAGGAACTCCGGGCCCGGGCGTGGGATCGCGGTAGCGGGTCCCCCGGTTAAGAAGGCCTCTGTTTGTTTTTTAACCTTTCATGGATCTTGCCGGTTGGGTGAGGGACTGCAGTCTCAGCCCTGCTACCATGAGCAGCCGGTACCGGGTCAGCCCGTTCACCAAGGCGCCCGGCATGAAGCCGAACGACCGGTACGACGAGGTGACCGTTAAATTCTGGAGCCCCACGCGAGGGACCCGCTGGCCATCCCAGAGGCGGTCTACGCTGAGCGCTACGCTGCCGTGCGGAAAACCGCCGGTGGTCCGACGCCACGAGCCTCCAGCGGATCCTCACCGACGGCCTAACCGGCGCCCAGATCCTCAAACAGCTAGGTGCCGGCCACACCCCGTTGATCACCAACCACCCTGGATAGGCGGTCTTTAAACCAGTGTTTTCCCGAGCCGAAAAGCTGCG
>CAZXOY010000103.1:0-1951 GCA_964642655.1 uncultured bacterium | reverse complement strand
CGAAGCTCCACCTGGCGGTCGCCCGAAAGCGCAAGGACTTCTACTTCAAGCTGGCTTGGGATCTGGTTAGGCATCACGACCTGATAGCGGTGGAGGACCTGAACCTTGAGGGCCTTTCGGGAAGCGCCCTGGCCAAACCTGTGCACGATGCCGGGTGGGGGATTTTTCTCAGGGAGATCCTTCCCTACAGGGCCGGGGGGGTCCGGGGGCCATAGGGCCCCCGGCTTTAGCCGGGGGGTACATGGACCCCCCGAATTTTCCCAAAAGAACCGCCATAATGAAGGAGATCCGATGGGCGCAAAGAACGAAAAAATCAAGGCCTCGCTGGCCGAAACCAGAGCCCGCCGCAAGAACCAGCGCCCACGGACCTTCGTGCTCAAGCTCCAGAACCTCGGCAAAAACAAAGAGCGGAAGCTCGAGCGCGCCTTCCTGGAAGCCAAATGGCTCACCAACTGGATCATTGCCGACATCGAGAGGCTGAAGCTTCCCCTCAACAAAGTCCACGAGGTTGAGGTCAAGGCCGGGGATGCCCTTGAGCCCCGTAAGCTCAGGGTCCTCGGCGCCCAGGTTAAACAACAGATCGGCAAGCGGATCCAGGAGAACCTCAAAAGCCTCCGCGCCCTCAAGCAAAACGGCCACAAGGTCGGACGGCTCAGATTCAAGAGGCGCGTCAACGCCATCCCCTTCAGCAACCAGGCGTTCACCCTGCAGCCTCGCGGGAAAGAGAACCGCGTCCACCTTCAGAAGCTCGGGGAGTTCCGGGCCTTGGGCCTGCACCAGATTCCCAAAAAAGTCGAGATCGCCAAAGCCGTCCTGGTCCGGAAGCCCTCGGGCTACTACCTCCACGTCACGGTGTACATCCCTAGAGAGAAGCCCAAACCTCTCCCGGACCCCGAAAACCCCAATTACCCCACCGACTTCAAGGCCGTCGGCGTGGACCTCGGCCTCAAGAACCAGGCCGCCCTCTCGAATGGTCTCGTCCTTCGGTGGCAGGTCCGGGAGACCGACCGCCTCAAAAAACTCCAACGCAAGCTGAACCGGAAGAAAAAGGGTTCAAAGAACCGCGAACACGTAGTCCACCTCATCCGGCGCGAGCACGAAAAGCTCCGCCGGATCAAGCAGGACATCCGCAACCGCGTCCTCGCCTTTCTCCGCCAATACGACCTCGTCGCCGTCCAACCCGACCGTATCAAGGGCTGGCAGGCTCTGTGGGGCGGTAAGGTTCAGGGTGCGGCCTTAGGGGAACTGCTGGAAGCGCTGAGGACCAGGCTTCCGACCCTGGTCGAGACCGAACGGAACGCCCCCACCACCCGGACCTGCTCGGCCTGCGGTCATCTGAACCCCAAGGTCCCCTTGGACCGGCGCGTCTTCACCTGCGAAGCCTGTGGCTTCCAGATTGACCGCGACCTCAACGCCGCGCTCAACGTCCTCACGATGGCCTGGCCCGCCGCAAGGGCCCTAGGGCTGGACCGGCCCGAAGTAACGCCCCTGGAGTGGGAGGCCGCTGGGCGGATTCTGGGGCCCAACCCCAGGATCCGCCTAAGCCACGCCACGTTGAAGGGGGAAGCCCCGAGGGGTTTCCCGATTCAGGGAAGCCCCGCCCTTTAGGGCGGGGAGGAGGTCACATAGCCTGGAAAGCTGGTAGGGAAGTCGCCCCTGTTGACCCCAACGGGACTTCCCAGACCTGCGCCTCGTGCGGGGGGCGCGTTCCCAAGTCCCTCTCGGAGAGGCTTCACGTCTGTCCTTCTTGCGGACACACCGCACACCGAGACGTCAACGCCGCTCAGGTGATCTTGCACCGGGCCCGGAGCGGGCCCACGGGGGCACCGGTGGGGGCCTTACCTACCGGTGCTGTGCCCGTAAGAAGCTGACGGCTTTAGCCGTCAGTGGCTCACCGTTGGTTATTACCTGATCCTGCTCGCCTTCGTGGTGGTGGCAGCCCTGTTGGCGT
>CAZXOY010000102.1:0-2229 GCA_964642655.1 uncultured bacterium | reverse complement strand
GGCTTTTCGAGAAGGCCCTCGGACATCTGCGAAAGGTCCCGGACCTCGACGCCGAGGCGTTGGCCGCCGGGGTCAGGCAGGCGCTTATGGACCCATCCTTCAAACCGGACTTCCCGCTCGATGGAGACGCCTGGGCGCGGCGGTCTGGGTGACCGTCAGGTCCAAAGTTCGGGGGTTTTCAGTACGAGCGGGTCTTTAACATTTTTGTTAAACTGTTTTCGGGGCGTGATTGGGGTTGCATTCCTTCGGGGTGCAAACAGCAAGGGTGGGAGACCTGGTGCTTGCGCGAGATCTCGAGGAGGTCACTCATTCCCAGGCTTAAGCGTATCAATGGTCGTGAACTCCGGCAGCTTCTGCGCATGTACGGGTTTGAGCGTATTAAGCAAAGGGGCAAGGGTTCCCACGAGATATGGAGAAATGGCGATGGTAAAGAGGTGGTTGTGGCCGTACGCGCCGGTGAAGTGGTGCCAGTTGGGACGCTGAAGAAGATTCTCCGCAATGCGGGTATTCCGGAGAAGGCGCTGAGAAGGTGAGGCGCGGGCAGTCCCCCAGCGGGCCGAAAGGCGAAAGATTCGTAAGGCCAAGGGAGGCGGAAAAATGGCGGCAGTCAAGGAGTGGGATCTTCTCTTCCCCTGCTATATCGAGCACGATCCGGACTCAGATACCTACGGGGGTTATTGTGAGGGTGCGCCGGTCTACGTCGGCGGGAAGGCGCATCGGGAAGAGGCCCTGCGAGCGCTTCAAGAGGCTCTCGCGTTCTATCTTGCCCACCTCGAAGTGGAAGGCCGGCCCTTACCAGAGCCCCCGGCCGAGGCTCCACCCCCCGAGGCAGGTCTCTCCATGGAGCTTGTTTGGCTGCGCCCCGCTCCGGTCAACCCGGTGAGCCTGGAGATTGAGCAGATGATGCGGGCCCGGGGTCTGAAGCGGAGTGAGTTGGCGCGGCGCCTGGGCGTGACCCCCGCCGCGGTGACCAGACTCCTCGACCCCCTTTACTTCGGCCATAGCCTTGCCACCCTCCGGCGGGTGGCCGAAGCCCTGGACAGCGACCTCGATGTTCGTTTTGTGAGCTGATCCCTGTGGTCTACGGGCCGGTCTTTGCCTGGGGCGACCTGTTAGGGGTCCCAGCCGTGGCTTTTCCACGGCGGGGTATTTAGAGCCCCAGCCGGGCCGCCACGTCCTCAAAGTCCGGATCTTCAGCGTAGAGTTTTTCGAGTTCAGTCCGCGCCCGCCGGTGCTGGCCGAGGTCTTCGTAGACCAGGGCCCGTTCGTAGCGGAGGGCCCGTAAGAGCGCTTCGTCGCGGCCTTTTTTCCTACGAAGCGCCCCGGTAAGGGTCTCGCGCGCGGCCTTAAGGAGCCCGAGGCCCCGCAGGGCCTTGGCTTTGTAGAGGAGTAGCGCGGTGTGGAGTTGCGATTCGTTCTCGACGCCTTCGGCCAGGCGCACGATCTTCTGATAGGTGGCCCTGTCATTGGGCCGGGCTTCGAGGAGAAGCTCAGCGAGGGAGAGCTTGACCACGACGTCGTCGGGTTCGAGCTGCTCGAGCCGCTCCAGGCAGCGGATCGCGTCCTCCCAGCGCTTTTGACGCTGGTAGACCTCGACCAGACCGAGCAGCACGCCCCGCAGGTCTGGGCTCACGTGCGCAGACACTTCCTCGGTGATGGGGAGACTGATGAGCGCGTCAACACCGTATTTGGCGAAGTAACGGCCGAGCTGGTCGGGCTTTTTCGCTGCGCTCTCCAGGAAGCTGCGAGCTTCTTCCAGCCGTTCTTTCTTGAGCGAGAGGAAGCCGGCAAGGTATGCGCCATCAGCCAGATGGATGGCTTGCCTGAGGTGTGCGAGTGCCAGCGCTTCGTTGCCAAGGGCCAGCTCCCGCAAACCATCCACCAGCGCTTTCTCATCACTTGGCGTGACGAGCCGTTTGAAAAAGCCGAGGGTCAGCCGGTCCTTTGGGTGAACTGAGGGAACGGTGCTTCCGCCACCCCGCTTGCTTTTCGAGGATTGCTTGGCCCCGAGCGTGGTGGTGTAGAAAAGGCCGGTCCCGGGAAGGCCCGCCGTGGCCTGGGTACCCCTTGGACCAAAGGTGAGCTTGGCACCTCGAGGCCCGAACGAGAGCGAAGCGCCCGACTTGCTCAAGTTCAGGGTCACGCCCGGGGCGATTCTGATACGTCTCCAGAATCGGAAGCTCATCCGGAACGTCCTGTTATCCTTCGGGCGGATACGGATCCTTGCCG
>CAZXOY010000101.1:0-2259 GCA_964642655.1 uncultured bacterium | reverse complement strand
GTCCGGCCTGTCCCACCCCCACCGACCCGCCCGCATCCGCCGAAGCGGCCTTACCGGACCTTCAACGGATCCAGGAACGTACACGCCGCGCCTTCCTGAGCGCGTACGGCGACCTTTACCAAATCCGGGTGCTGAATCTCTCCTACGATCGGGTCTCGCTCAGCCTGCCCACCCTCGAGGTGGTGGGACGCTATCGCCTGGTGCTCTGGAACAAACGAACCGGCCGGCAGGAAACCTATGCCGGCCGGGGCTGGGTCAGGCTGCGCTGGAACGGCTGCGGATGGGGCGTCGAGGCTTACGGCGCGCTGTCCGCCCCTTAGACGTCGAGTTCGGCAAAGCGCGCGTACTCCTCGATGAACTCCCGCCGGGGGGCCACCTCGGTCCCCATGAGCCGCTCGAAGGTCTCGCTGGCCTCGAGGGCATCCTCGATGGTGACCCGCTTCAGGATTCGGGTCTCGGGGTTCATCGTGGTCTCCCAGAGCTGCTCGGGGTTCATCTCACCGAGCCCCTTAAAGCGCTGGATCTCGACGTTTTTCCCCTCGAGCTCCGCAAGGCGGCGTTTTAAGACCTCGTCGTCGTAGACGTACTCGGCTTTGCGGCCCACCCGGATGCGGTAGAGGGGCGGCTGGGCGATATAGAGGTAGCCACGCTCGATGAGGGGACGCATGTAGCGGTAGAAGAACGTCAGCAAGAGGGTGCGGATGTGGCTGCCGTCGACGTCGGCGTCGGTCATGAGGATGATCTTGTGGTAGCGGATGGCGTCGGGGTCGAAGTGGACGTGTTCGGAGCCCTGGATGCCGGCGCCGATCGCCGCCACCATGGCCCGGATCTCGTTGTTCTTGAGGGCGCGGTCGAGGTTTGCCTTTTCGACGTTCAAGATCTTACCCCTGAGCGGCAAAATGGCCTGGAAGCGCCGGTCGCGCCCCTGCTTGGCCGAGCCGCCGGCGGAATCCCCCTCGACGATGAAGAGCTCGGCTTCCTCGGGATCCTCGGTCTGGCAGTCGGCGAGCTTGCCCGGCAAATCGTCGGACTCCAGGGGGTTTTGCCGGCGAACCAGCTCCCGCGCCTTCCTCGCCGCTTCCCGGGCCTGGGCCGCCCGCCGGGCCTTTTCGTAGATCAGCTTGCCGACGCGCGGATTTTGCTCCAGGTACTCAAAGAGCCGCTCGTAGACCACCTGGGCCACCGCCGACTGGGCCTCGGGGTTTAAGAGCTTGCCCTTGGTCTGCCCTTCAAACTGGGGCTGGGGCAGCTTCACCGAAACCACGGCGAAAAGGCCCTCGAGCAGGTCCTCGCCGCTCGGCGCCGGTCCCTTACCCTTGTTGAGGCCGGCCTTCTTGGCGTACTGATTCAGCGCCCGGGTGTAGGCCGAGCGAAACCCGGACACGTGGGTCCCGCCGTCGCGGGTGGGGATGAGGTTGGCGTAGGCGAGAACTTCGGTCCCGTACCCCTTGGTGTGGAGCAGGCCCACATCGACCTCGACCTCACCCGACTTCCCACTGAGCAGGATCGGTTTCGGGTAGAGCGGTTCCTCGTTGTCGGCGATGGCCCGCGCGAACGAGGCCACCCCACCCTTCTCGTGAAAGACCTCGGACTTGCCACTGCGGTCATCCTGGAAGGTGATCTTGAGGCCGCCGGTGAGGAAGGCGACCTCGCGGAGGCGGCGGCGGACCCGCCGGTAGTCGAAGCTCTGCTCGCCGAAGATCTCGGGGTCGGGCTTGAAGCGGACAAAGGTCCCGGTCTTCTTTCCCCGAACCTTGCCCACGGTGGAGAGCGGCTCGACCACGTGACCCCGGGAGAACTTCACCCGGAAGTGCTCGCCGCCCCGCATGACCTCGACCACCATCCACTCGGAAAGGGCGTTGACCACGCTGGCGCCGACGCCGTGGAGGCCGCCGGAGACCTTGTAGGCCCCCTCCTCGAACTTGCCGCCGGCGTGGAGCTCGGTGTAGATCACCTCGATCGCCGGGCGGCCCTCCCCCGGCATCACGTCGACGGGAACGCCACGACCGTTGTCGCGAACGCTCGCCGAACCGTCCTCGTAGAGGCGCACCTCGACCTCGGTGGCATAACCGGCCAGCGCCTCGTCGACCGCGTTGTCCAAAATCTCAAAGAGCAGCTGGTGGAAACCGTCGGGGCCGGTACCGGCGATGTACATCGCCGGGCGCTTTCGTACGCCCTCGAGGCCCCTCAGTACCTTGATGCTGGATGCGTCGTATTTTGGCATGATTGTCCTCGTCACCTCGCGCGGCCCGAAAGGCC
>CAZXOY010000100.1:0-2295 GCA_964642655.1 uncultured bacterium | reverse complement strand
TGGTCTTGGCCTGCCGAACCAGGGGCGGAAAGGCTAAGGCCGGGGCGGGCCCTCTGGTAGGCCTCCACCACCTCTCTTGACAGGTCGTCGGGGAGATAAATCGTCACCCGCAGGGGGCATATCACACTATGTCACGCTCCCGGAATGGATTCGCCTCGATGGAAAGCCGCAAACACAATGTCACTCCGGGGGGCGACAGCGCTCGGTTAAGCCAAAAGCGTGGAATACCTCCCCATTTCCAAGGTCAACACTCTGGTCTACTGCCCGCGCCGCTTTTACCTGGAGTACGTCCTCGGCGAGGTGCACGCCAACCACCACCTCATCGAAGGGCATTATCTGCATGAGGCGGCGTACACGGAACCCGACGAACTGAGCGGGGTGCTGGTGTGGTCGGACCGGCTGGGGCTGGTGGGGGTGATCGACCGCTTGGAGTACCGAAAGGGACGGCCCGTGGTGGTGGAGTACAAGGTGGGAAAAGCCAAGGAGGAGGCCCACCACTCGGACGCGGTGCAGCTTGCGGCCCAGGCCCTCGCCCTTCGCGAGTCCCGGGGCCTTTTGGCCGAGGAGGGGTTCGTTTATTACCACAAGAGCCACCTGCGCCGCCATGTCGCCTTCACGCCGGCCCTTTTCAGCGCGGTGAGCGACGCGGTGGCAGAGATGCGCCGGCTCCTTGCCAGCCCCCGACCGCCCGGGGTCGAGGTGCCGGCGGCCAAATGCCGGGGTTGCAGCGTTCGCGAGGCCTGCCAGCCCGAGCTCTGGCGTAAGGGGCATGCGAGGAGGGCGGCATGGGCGTGATCTACGTCCTGGAGCACGACGCCCACCTTTCGCTCGACGGAGAAACGCTCAAGGTCACGCGGCGGCGAAGACGGGAGGTACTCCTGGCAAAGCCACTCATCCACGTGGATGAAATCGTCCTCCTGGGGAATGCCGTGCTCACGCCGCAGCTTCTCAAACACTGTGCGCGTGAGGGAATCGGCGTGCACTACCTTTCGCAAACCGGGAGCTATATTGCCCGGCTCACGGGGACCCCGGCGAAAAACGTGCCCCTCCGGATCGCACAGTACCGGGCGCACTTCGCCCCGGAACACAAGCTCGAGCTCGCCAAACGCTTCGTTCAAGGAAAGCTCAAAAACGGTCTGGTCTTCCTGCGACGGAACGGCGCCGACGGATGGGAGGTTCTCCGTGATGCGTTGGGGCAGCTCGAGCGTGCCCCCGACGAAGACGCAGTGCGGGGCGTGGAGGGCCTGGCTGCCGATGCGTACTTCCGTGCCTTCGCTTCCCTCTTGCCCCCCGGGTTCTCCTTCACAGAGCGCACCAAACGCCCGCCACGCGACCCGGCAAACAGCCTCCTCTCACTCGCCTACACCTTCCTGGCCAAGGAAACCCAAAGCGCCCTTGAGATCGCCGGCTTCGACCCCTACGTCGGCTATCTGCACGAGATCCGCTATGGCCGCGCTTCCCTGGCGCTTGATCTGATGGAGGAGTTCCGTAGCGTCATCGCCGACTCGGTGGCCCTGACCTTGCTTAACAACCGTCGCCTAACGCCTGAAGACTTCGATGACGCCGAAGGAACCCCGCGCCTTCGCCGCGAGGCATGGCCGAAGTTCCTCAGGGCCTGGGAAGAGCGGATGAACGATCGAGTGCGCCACCCACTGCTCGGGCGGAGCATGAATTACCGACGCATTCTTCTCGCCCAGGCTCGCATCCTGGCCAAGTACCTACTGGGAGAACTCCCAGAGTACGTCCCCTTTGCGGTGAGGTGAACGGCGATGAGTCTCTACCTGGTCATCGCTTATGACACGCCCTCAGATAAACGAAGGGCCAAGATCGCAAAAATCCTCAAGGGTTTTGGCGAACGACGGCAGTACTCGGTCTTTGAAGCCCGGCTTACGCGCGAGCAGTGGGCCCACCTCAAAGGACGGCTTTTGCAAATCGTCAATAAACAGGAAGACGTTCTCGCCGTCTACTTCCTTCCCCCAGAAGCCGTAGGACGCACCTGGCGCATCGGGCACGAGGGGATTCGTCGCCTCGAGGAACCCGACATCCTCGGTTAAGCCATACCTCCTGCTCAGCCTTATACTGAAGGCAACCCGCCGGGGTGGGCCTAGGTTCCCGATACCCCGGCGCAGGACGCGCGGCCCTCCAGGGGGCCGTCGCCACTTTTTGATTCAACCCCGCATTTCCACCTATAAACCCTCTACGAGGCCAACAGGCTTTTCAACCTCGTGAAAGTAGTTCCGGCCTTTGGGCATCGAGAGAGTTTCAATCCCCTACGGGGCTGACGGGCTTTTCAAC
>CAZXOY010000099.1:0-2407 GCA_964642655.1 uncultured bacterium | reverse complement strand
GTCCAAGGCAACGATGTCTTCCGCCTTCTTCTCGTCGAGTGCGCGGTAGGCTTCTTGAATCAAGCGCTCAACTCCGATCGGATTCTCCATCCACGTTCATTGTAACAAAACACACCCCCAGCCGGTCGGGACAGGACCTTCAGTAATCGAGGAGCCGACCCCTGCGCCTCGCCCAACCATAACCGCGGGCGAACGCGGCCCCGCCGACCAGCACCCAAAACGCGGCCGCGAACAGCAGCGGCCCGAAACCGCGTCCGGAAAAGATCCCGACAGCCCACTCCAGGGGGTTCAACGCGTTCAGAGCGCGGGCGACCAGGGGGAGCTTTTCCCCGGGCACGAAGAACCCGGAAAAAAGGAGAAGGTAAAAGGTGAGCATCTCGGTGAAACTCCCCACCTGCTTGTAGCGCAGCGAGGCCGCGAGCAGCGTAAGGCCGATCCCCCAAACCCCAACCAGCGCCAGCAGGCCGGCGACGAGTGCGTCCGGACCGAGCCCGCTCAGCGAAACGCCAGCCAACCTGGCATAAACAGCAAGGGCAGCAACCCAGGGCACGGCCATCAGGAGCTCAGCAAGTGAAAGCGCAGCCACGATGGCCGCCGGCGGGTGGGGCGAGGCCAGCAACCGGGCCAATGTCCCCAGGTAGGCCTCCTCCAAAAAGAAATTGGCCATCCTCGCCAGCAGGTGCGCGGCGAGATACCAGAGCAAGAACCCCGCCACGTACGCCGGGCGCGCTGAATTACCCTGGCTGGCATACAGGATTGCGGTGAAGAAAAACACCTTCACCAAAAGTCCGAGAGCGTAATCAGCGAAGTAGCGTCTTTGGAGGGCGAAGCTGCGTGCCAGGAAAGCGCGAAAGAGGAGGATCACCGGTACACCTCCAAAAGCCAGCTCCGGAGCGTCTCCGGATCATGTATCCCTTTGGCCGCGAGATGCGATCGACCCGTGACCTCACGGACCTCACCCGCTTTCAGCACCACGAAACGATCGGCGACCTCCCAGGCCAGAACCGGGTCGTGGGTGGTAATGAGAACCGTGGGGAGCTCGTTGATGCGCGCGATGAGGTCGTTTTGCGATTGGAGATCGAGGCCCAGGGTCGGTTCATCGAGAATGTAGACCTCAGCTCCCTGAACCAGGGTACTGGCCAGGGCGAGCCGCTGCTTCTGCCCGCGCGAGAGGCTCTGGGCCAGACGGTCCCTCGCAGCCCCCAGACCGAACCCGGCCAGCAGCTCTGAGGCCTTCCTGCGTAGGAAGCGATCGGGCACACCCGCTATCCTTCCGTAAAAGAGCAGGTTCTCCCAGACCGTCAGGTACCCGTAGAGGTTCTCGGCCTCCTCAAAAAGAAAACCCAGCCGGCGCCGTTTTCCCGGCGTGGGGCGGTCGCCGAACACCCTAAGCTCTCCGGCATCCGGTGCCACCAGCCCGGCCAGGATCTTGACCAGCGTGGTCTTCCCCGCCCCGTTCGGCCCGAGGAGAACCACCCGTTCCCCTGCTCGAAGGAGCAAATCCACGCCCCGGAGGGCCGGCGTCCCTCCGGGGTAGGTCTTCATGACACCCCTGACCTCAACGACGTACGGCCGCGCCCTCGTTGACGAGGTTCCCATAGCCCTCCGTCTTATAATAGAGATCCGTCGAAATTGCCGTGCTGTACACAAATCGTTGAAAGGCCCCAAGGAAACCCGTCAGCAGGGAGAGGTATGTGGAACGTATGGGCACCTCGCCCTCGTCCACCGCCTGCACCCAAACCCGGGGATCGTCCTCGCTGGCCTCGAGCCGGGCCCTCGATTCCTGGAGGGCATCCAAGTAGGGTCTAAAGCGCTCCTCGACTTCAGCGAATCGCGCCCGTTCCCGCCTGAATGTTTCGACGAGGTTTTGTGTCTTGATACTGCCAGCCATCTCGTCGAAGAGGACTGCATTCATGTCAAGGAGCACCCGCCCCGAAAGCTCTTCACGGAGCACATCAGGTTTAAGTTCTGGAGCCAGCGGATTGCCGGGATATTTTTCCACGGCGATATCCTCAAGCAGCATGGCGTAAGCGGCATCGATGTCACGCACGCGCCGCCGCGCGGTCGTGGCAAGATCAATGCTCTGGCCATGGTGAGACAACGCCTCGTCGTACGAACCGTTAAATGCTGCAATCATCGCCTCCTCATATGCAGTGTTCGCGGCGAGGATGGTCTCAAGCGTCATGCCAACGACCCGGCTCACGCGAGCCGCGGAAGCCACTAGCTTTGTCCCCTTGGTCGGCTTATGGTTGATCCCTCCCATTATTGTCACCCCGGCCTGCACCCTACCCCCCCATGAGAATTTGGTGAGTTTCCGGGGACGCGGCAGTGCTGAGGCTTTACCGCCCTTGGACCAGGTCGCGCCCCAAGACGATGACGACGTCGGCCGGGACGTGCAGGCGGAAGC
>CAZXOY010000098.1:0-2704 GCA_964642655.1 uncultured bacterium | reverse complement strand
AGGTGCCGAACTGGGTGTTCGCGGTGCTGCCGATGCTCAAGCCGAGAGCCCAGGCCGCGCTTTTCGTGCTGGCGGCAGAGGCCAACTTCGGACGCGGCCTCGGCCACCTCTCGGTGGCTGAGCGGCTGGGGGTGGACCCCCGTACGGCCAGGCGGGCCCTCGAGGAGCTCGTGAGTGCCGGGTATGCCACCAAAGAGGGGGAGGTCTACGCACTCGGCGCAGAGCTTGCGCAAGATGTGGACAAAGCTGGCGCAAGACGTGCGCACACTTTGCAGCAAACTTTGCAAGTCGAGGACCGAAAAACGCCGTCCAGGACGACGCTCGCGAACGCCGAAGGAAGAAAGGAAGTAAAGGAAAAAGGAAGTATATCTAACTCTCCCCCTTACCCCCTCTCTTCAAGCACCGGACCGACCGTCCGGCTGGGTGAAGAACAGGCCGCAGAAGACGCCGAGGTTCGCAGCACCGGACCATCGGCGTTTAAAGCATCCCTCGGGCCGACCGCGCAAGCGATCGCGGCGGTGGCTCCGGGCGCACTCCACCGCCGTATCCCTGGCCGCGACTACACCGTCCTCGACCGGCTGCGAGACTGGGACGAGCTCTGGACCCTCGAGGAGGTCCGCGCCGCCTGGGCCCAGGCCAAGCGCGATGCCCACACCCACCCGCTGAAGGTCTTCTGGCTGATCCTCGAGGGCGAGATCCCGCTCGATGCCTCGCTGGTCGAGCGCCCGCCGGAACCGCAAAGGCCCAAAAAGCCCGACCGCGAGTACCGCTACATCGGCATCGACGACGTGCCCGACCCGATCGAGGTGCTCTATGGCCGCAAAGCTGCTCCGGCGTGATCTCGAACGCATCACGCTCTCCTATGCCCTGGCTGGGCTGATCAGGCCCGAGCCCGAGCTCTACGCCATCCCCGAACATCGCACCCTCGCCGAGGCCTTGGCCGAGCACGGTCCCGAGGGGGTCGCCTTGGCCGAGGTTGAGCCCGAGCTCATCGCCAGCGTCACCGACCTGTACCTGGACTACGGCTCGGTGGCCGCCGAGGAGATGCAGCGGCGCCTGCGGGAGGCGGTGCGCCGCCAGCAGGTGACCGAAGCCGCCCTCCGGGTGGCCCAGGCGGCCAAGCGCGGAGAGGACTACCTGGCTGCCCTCGAGGAGCTCGCCGAGGCGGCGGAAGGGCGCGAGGAGCGTGGCGCCGTGCCTGCGAGGGAGGCGGCGCGGCTCGCGCTTGAGCGCTGGCGGGCCGAGCGCGAGGGGCGCCGGAAGCCCCCGATCGCGGTGGCCCGCGACCCCGCCTTTCCCAGCTTCGACGGCGGCGGCCACTACATCCTGGCCGCCCGCACCGCGGTAGGGAAGACCGCGCTCGCCCTCCAGTTCGCCCTCATCGCCGCCCGGGCGGGGCGCAAGGTGGTCTTCTACAGCCTAGAAATGCCGGCCTGGACCCTCGGCGCCCGGCTGATCTCGCAGGTTCTCGGTATCCCGCTGCACGAGCTTAGGGACGCAAAAAACCTCGAGCGCGCCCTCGACCTGCTCGACGTGCCGCTCTTCGTGCGTGACGACGTGGACCACGCCGAGGCGCTCTACGCCGACATGCGCCGCTCGGGGGCCGACTTCTACGTGGTCGACTACCTCGGCCTGGTGCACCCCAGCGCCCGTGAGGAGCGCCGGGAGCTCGAGGTCGCCCGGATCAGCCGGGCCCTGAAGCGCCTGGCGGTGAAGCTCGACGTGCCCGTGCTCACCTTGGCCCAGATCAACCGCCAAGCCGAGCAGAAGCGCGACAAACGTCCGGAGCTCTCGCACCTCCGCGACTCAGGTGCCATCGAGCAGGACGCCGACGTGGTGATGCTGCTCTGGCGCAAACCAGCCCCGGATGGAACCCTCACCGAGGAAGGCGAGCTCGTGGTGGCCAAGAACCGCCACGGCCCCACCGGGGTCTGGCCGGTGCACTTCCAGGGCGCGGCCCTGCGCTTTGCCTGGGAGGGAGCATGACGCTGCTGGAGAGGCTGGCGAGCGACCTTACCCGCTGGGGGTTGCCGAGCCACGTAGAGGAGAGGTGCCTGGTCGCTGGTGGCCACCGTTTTTCGCCCCATGAGTCTGCCACCCTCGTACGCGCGATCTACTCTCACCCTGCTCCACAGGTGCCTCAAGAGCGCATCCAGTTCAAAGCCTTTGACCTGCTTGATTCATTGGTGGCCTGGTGGAACGAGCATCAAGGCGATCTCTCCCCGGAGCAAAACCGTCTGCTTGAGCAGCTTGTCGCCGGGGCGATCAACCCCGTGGAGGCCCAGGGCTGGGCGGCGGTCAACGGCTGGACCGAGCTCGCCAGGGTGCTCCGTGGGCTCGCCGACCGGTGGCTTGAAGGAGGCGAACGTGAATCGCTCAGCTAATCCCTGGACCAAAGAAGACGACAACCTGCTGATCCAGATGGTGTTCATGGGCGAACCGCTGGAGGTCATCGCCGCCGCGCTCGGGCGATCCGAGGTGGCCGTAATGATGCGGATCTCCCGGCTGCGCAGGCGCGGGGAGCCGCTTCCGGCGTTGGACAAGCGCCCGGAGGCACGAAAGCGGAGGAAGCGGCCCAAGCCTCATGCGCGCAAAACAGCGCAGGCTGCTTACTCGCCGCCCCGGGTTTCGCGCGAGGAGTTCGAGCGGAGGGTGGACGCGTGGGCGGTCAGCCTTGGCTATAGGCCGGTGTTTGGGGGTGGGC
>CAZXOY010000097.1:0-2749 GCA_964642655.1 uncultured bacterium | reverse complement strand
CGATCGAAAAGACCTACGATTCGGGCGTATACAACAAGTCCGACTTCGTGATCGTGCGGGGCGAAGGTGCCTACGTCTGGGACGCCGAGGGGAACCGGTACCTCGACCTCATCAACGGCATCGGGGTGGGGTTTTTGGGTCACGGCCACCCGGCGGTGGTCGAGGCCATCAAGGCACAGGCCGAACGGCTCATGATTTTGCCCCAGGTCTTCGCCAACGACAAACGCGCCGAATTCTACCAGACCCTGGCGAGTGCGTTGCCGGATCCGCTGGGCCGCATCTTCCCCACCAACTCCGGGACCGAGGCGGTGGAAGCCGCGCTCAAGTTCTCGCGCGCGGCCACCGGGAAGAAGAAGTTCGTGGCCGCGATGCGCTCTTTCCACGGTCGGTCCTTCGGTTCGCTCTCGATCACCTGGGAAAAGAAGTATCGCGAACCCTTCGCGCCACTCGTCGAGCCGGTCACCTTCATTCCCTATAACGACGTCGACGCCCTCGAGGCGGCCATCGATGACGACACCGCGGCGGTCATCCTCGAGCCCGTCCAGGGCGAGGGCGGGGTCCGGCCCGGCACGCCTGAGTTCTTCGCCGCGGCGCGCGAACTCACCCGCAAAAAGGGCGCGCTGCTGGTCATCGACGAAATTCAGACCGGTTTCGGCCGAACCGGCAAGCTCTTCGCCTTCGAACACTTCGGCATCGTCCCCGACATCCTCACCCTAGCCAAGCCCATCGGAGGCGGTTTCCCGCTGGGGGCCATGGTGACCACCCCCGAGGTCGCCGACAAGATGCCGAGGGGTGGCCACGGCACCACCTTCGGCGGCAACCCCCTGGCGATGGCGGCGGGAACGGCGGCGATCAAGACCATCGTCGAAGGGCGCCTCTGGGAACGCGCGGAAGCGCTGGGCAAGGCCTTCCTCGAGGCCCTGGCCGGGATCCGATCGCCGAAGATCCGGGAGGTTCGCGGTATCGGGCTGATGGCGGGCATCGAACTCAAGGAGAAGGCCGCCCCCTACCTCAAGCGCCTGGCGGAAAAGCACCGCATCATCGGGCTCCAGGCCGGGCCTACGGTGATGCGCTTTTTACCGCCGGTGGTGGTGGAGGAAGCCGAACTCTTGCAGACGGCGGAGGCCGTCGCCGACGTCCTCGCCCACGAGGCTTAGCCCGTCATGAGTCTGCCCCCGCTCGACTACGACCCCCGCCGCGACCCCATCCGCTTTTTCCGGGAGGCCCTCGAGGTCCCAAGCCCATCCGGTCAGGAACGGCTGGTCGCCCAGCACTTCGCCCGGGGCATGAAGGCCATGGGCATGAAGGCCTGGGTCGACGAGGCCGACAACGCCCGGGGCGTCTGGGGCCACGGCCCGCTGGAGATCGCCCTTTTGGGCCACATCGACACCGTGCCCGGTGAGGTCCCGGTGCGCATCGAGGGCGACAAGCTCTTCGGCCGGGGGGCGGTGGACGCCAAGGGGCCGTTCACCGCCTTCGTGCTGGCCACCGGCACCCTGCCCGAAGCCCTCAAAGAAAAGCTGACCATCCACCTCATCGGCGCCACTGAGGAAGAGGTGCCCTCGAGCAAGGGTGCCCGTTACGTGGCCCAAAAGCTCAGCCCCGAGCTGGTGGTGATCGGCGAGCCGTCGGGGTGGGACGGCATCACCCTCGGCTATAAAGGCCGGCTTTTGGTCCGGGTGCGGCGGGAGAAAAACCACTTTCACTCCGCCCACCACGAGCCCAACGCGGTCGAAGAACTCATCGCCTACTTCACGGCGATGAAGAACTGGACCGAGGCCTACAACATCGGCCAGCGTCCCTTCGACCAGGTCCAATACTCGCTGCGCGACATCCGGGTGCAGCAACCCGAGATGACCCAGGTGGCCGAGCTCTTCTTCGATTTGCGCCTGCCGCCAAGGCTCTCGCCGGAAGAAGCGGTGGGAAAGCTTTTGGCCCTGGCCCCGCCCACCCTCGAGTTCCACTTTTGGGGCAAGGAGGTCGCCTACAAAGGACCCAAGGACTCGCCCCTCTCCCGGGCGTTCCGCTTTGGCATCCGTAAAGCGGGTGGCAAGCCGGTGTTCAAATACAAAACCGGCACCTCAGACATGAACGTTCTCGCCCCCCTCTGGCAGGCCCCGATGGTGGCCTACGGGCCCGGCGACTCCTCGCTCGATCACACCCCCTTCGAACACGTGCTCATCCCCGAGTTCGAAAAGGGGGTAGAGGTCTTGAAGGAAGCGCTCACTTTTCTTGCTACGCGGTGAGGCGGGAACAGCGGATGATCCGCCCTCACCGGGCCGGCCCCGCGATGATCTGGCGGTAGGCTTCAAAGGCCACCACGCCGACTGCCACCGCCAGGTTCAGCGAGCGTACGGGGCCCGGGGTGGGAATTTTGAGCGCCGGAAATCCCCCCAGGACTTGGGGCGGGAGCCCGCGGGTTTCCGGACCGAAAAGCAGCCAGTCGCCCTGCCGGAAACGGGCAGCGTAGAGACTCCGCTCGGCGTGAGCACTCATCGCCCACACCCGGGCATCGCCGGGGAGGGCCTCGAGGAAAGCCTCCCACGAATCATGGAGGTGGTAATCGAGGTGCTTCCAGTAGTCGAGCCCGGCGCGCCGCATCCTGGGGTCTCCCCAGCGAAATCCAAAAGGGCGAACCAGGTGCAGCTCAGCGCCGAGCGCCACCGCAGTTCGGGCCACGTTCCCAGTGTTTTGCGGGATCTCGGGCTGGTAGAGTACGATCCGTAACACGACCAAGGGTACACCGGCT
>CAZXOY010000096.1:0-2758 GCA_964642655.1 uncultured bacterium | reverse complement strand
AAGGCATCGAGGGCCACCGGCATGAGATCGGAGAGGTAGTCCTTGGTGGCGAACTTGCCCACCGGCTCGAGCGCCCCCGAGGCCGCCATCTCGCCCACCCAGTCGTGGGGCACGGTGACCACCAGGTCGGCCGCCTCGCCCTGAGGGGCGCCGAGAATAAATTTCTGTTTGATATCGCCAAAGGGCACCTCGACGATCTCGACCTTGGTCCCGGTCGCCCGCTCAAAGCTCGCCGCCTGCGCCTTGAGCCATTCGAGCTCGGGACCGCCGAAGTGCGTCCAAACCGTCACTTTCCCCGCGGCGAAGGCGAAGCCCGCCAGCATCAATAACCCAACCAGATATCGCTTCATCCTTGTGACACCTCCTTGTTCGACATCATGATACACAACACATTGCGTTTTCCCCGGGTCCGGCAAACAAGACCGGCAAATTGATAGCGTATACTCACCTAAATTGACATTCCATAGTTAGATCCGTAAACTAAACTTGGCTTAGGTTCAAGGAACGCCGACGCCGGCACGAAAGGAGGTTCGCGATGGGCATCGATCTTCTCAAGCGACTCTCCCAGCTCGGTGACCTCGCCGGGCTCGCCTCGGCCCTGGCAAAACGCTTCCCGCGCGGTTTGCTCGGCGAGCGCGAGGCGATGGTGACGTTTTTGACCAACGAGGTGGGGCTTTCCCACCCCAAAGCGGTCGAGATCGCCGAAGCCCTCGAGGCCAGCGGCCACGCCCATCACCTGCCCGGGCAAAGCCCGCGCTGGATCTTCACCTCGGAGCCGGTCTCGCTGCGCACCCTGATGCGCATGCTCGACGAGGAATACCACGAGTTCGTCGGCGAGGGCGACGCCGATCCCCGGGAGGAAGCCCTGACCTTCATCGGCGGCCGCCTCGGGGTTGACCGCAAGGTGGCCGAGGAGATTCTGGAGGGCCTCCAGGCCGCAGGCTACGCCAGCCTGGCCGAGGGTGCGGCGCCGAACCGAGACCGCTTCGTCTTCGACTTCCCCGAGGCCTTCGTTTTGACCTACCGTGTGTAAGCCTTTTTGGTAAGCTCCGAAGTGCCCGAAGGAGGGAAAATGGATCCCATCAGCATTGTCTTTTGGCTCTTCATCATCTTCTCGATGCTCACCCCTTACATGCAGCAGCAAACCCTGGTCTCAGCGCGCACCCGGAAGATCGCCGAAATGGAGCGCAAGCGCAAATCCCGCGTCATCACCCTCATCCACCGTCAGGAGGCCATCAGTTTCCTCGGGGTTCCCCTTTCCCGCTTCATCACCGTCGACGACTCCGAGCACGTGCTCCGGGCCATCCGCATGACCGACGACCAAACCCCGATCGATCTCGTCATTCACACCCCCGGCGGTCTGGTGCTCGCTGCCGAGCAGATCGCCCGCGCCCTCAAGAAGCACCCGGCGAAAGTCACCGTTTTCGTGCCCCACTACGCCATGTCCGGCGGCACCCTCATCGCCCTCGGCGCCGATGAGATCGTGATGGACGAGCACGCGGTGCTGGGGCCCGTCGATCCCCAGCTCGGGCAGTACCCGGCGGCCTCGGTCCTCAAAACGGTGGAGGAAAAGGGCGCGGCCAAGGTCGACGACCAGACCCTCATCTACGCCGACATCTCAAGAAAAGCGCTGAAGCAGGTTCGAGACTTCGTTTTCGACCTCTTGAAGGACAAGCTGCCCGAAGACAAGGCGGGTCAGGTGGCCGACGTGCTCAGCCAGGGCACCTGGACCCACGACTACCCCATCTTTGCCGAGGACGCGAAAAAGCTCGGGCTCCCTGTCTCGACCGAAATGCCGAAAGAGGTCTACGATCTCATGGAGCTCTACCCCCAACCCCAGATGGGCCGGCCCAGCGTGCAGTACGTGCCGACCCCGCACCAGCGCGAGGTCTCGCCGCCGTCGAAGCGATCGAAGAACTGATCTCTGCCAGCCTTCGCCCCCGCCGTGGCGTTTGCCCCGGCGGGTTGCTTTAGAAAATGGCCGCGAGATAGAACCCGTAGAAGAGGAGGAGCGCCACGCCCTCCTTGCGTCCAAGTCGCAGCCCGGTCCACAGGAAGGCCCAGGCCACGAGGGAGAAGCCGACCAGGAGCTCGAGATCAACGGTCGGGCCCGGCGTCACCGAGAGCGGCCGGGCCAGGGCCACGCTGCCCAGAATCCCCAGCACGTTGAAGACGTTGGAACCGATCACATTCCCGAGCAGGATGTCGCCCTCCCGTTTTATCGCCGCCACCAGGGCGGCCGCGAGCTCGGGGAGGCTCGTTCCCACCGCCACCACGCTGAGGCCGATGACCCGCTCGGGAACCCCGAGGGCCCGGGCGATGGTGCTGGCGCCTTCCACCAACGCGGCGGCGCCGAGGGCGAGGAACGCGGTGCCGAGCAGCACGAAGAGGAGACGCCGGCCCACAAAGCCGGGCTTGGACCCGAACTCGGCCTCGTACTCGGCCAGAACCTCGCTCGACTCGGGTTCGCGCATCAAAACCACCAGATAGCCGACCATGAGCAGGAGGAAGAAGGAGCCCTCGAGCCGGGTGACGCGACCGTCCCAGGCCGCGCCCACCATCAAGAGCGCCACCAGCACCATGAAGGGCAGCTCGCGGCGCAGGAAGCGGGCCTGGGCCCGGATCGGCGAGAGCAGCGCCGCCCCGCCCAAAATCAGGCCCAGGTTGGCGATGTTGGACCCGACCACGTTGCCGAAAGCGAGCTCGGGGTTGCCCACCAGCGCCGCCACCAGGCTCGCCGCGAGCTCGGGGGCCGAGG
>CAZXOY010000095.1:0-3083 GCA_964642655.1 uncultured bacterium | reverse complement strand
GGCGTTTGCACCAGGCGTTGGGCTACCGGACGCCGCTGGAAGTTGTGGAGTCCAAGAGGGTCAAAGTGGTATCGTTTTTGTGAAGCACTACACAGCGTGAAGAGCTTGAACCGGACCATGGACGGCTTGGCGAGCCCCGCCGCCCCCAGGTCCAAAAGAACGTAGTCCAGTGGCCAGGGGGTGTGCAGGGCGGGGGACTTAAAAGAGACTAGGAGGTTTCCCGAAAGACCCGACGGTAGTAGAAAATCACCAACGCCAGTGTGAGCAGGAACAAGAGGTAGGCGAGGGCGGAGGCGCTGGCGAGGTCGAGCCCCAAGAAAGCCTTGCGATAGATGAAGTAGGCCAGCAGGTCGGTGGTCGCCCCAGGGCCGCCGCGGGTGAGGACGTAGACGAGATCATAGGTCCTGAGCTCGGCGATCGTCTGCAGGATGAGCACCACGCCGATCACCGGCCGCAGAAGGGGCAGCGTGACCAGAAAAAAGCGCTGGGCGAAGCTCGCGCCGTCAACCAAAGCCGCCTCGAGGGGCTCGCGGGGCAGGCTACGGAGCCCGGCGAGCAGCACCAGGGCCACGAACGACACCTGCTGCCAGGTGTCAACCAGGGCCAGGGTCAAGAGGGCATAACGGGGGTCGCCGAAGAAATCCGGGGCTGAAAGGCCGAACCGGGAAAAGAGGTAGGTGACGATCCCGAGCTCCGGGTGCAGAATCATCTTCCATATCAGCGCCACCCCCACCGGGGCAATCAGCATTGGGACGGAGATGACCGCGTAGTAAAACTCTTTCCCCGGCGCCGGCTGAAAAAGGAGCACCGCAATCGTGAGCCCGATCAAGAGCGAAAGCCCCACGGTGACGAAGGCGTAGAGGGCGGTGAGCTTGGCCGCGTTGAGGAAGTAGGGATCGCGGAAGGCTTCCAAAAAGTGGGCCAGACCAACGTAGGGGGCCAGGGTGGGCTTGAGGAAGGTGTAGCTGGAAAAGGAGAGCACGAGGGCGTAGAGAAGGGGAAAGGCAACCACCCCCACGAGCACCAACACCCCGGGTGTTGCAAAGAACGCGCCCACCCCGCGCCGCACGGTTACTTCACCAACCCCGCCTTCTTAAACAGCCCGAAAAGGCCCCTGGCCGCATCGCGGATCGCCGCCTTGACGTCTTTCTGGCCGCTCGCGGCAAGCGAGACCTCGCGCCCGACCACGTCCTCCATCTCGGCGGTGTAGGCAAAGATGGGTACCTTCTTGGCGCCCTCGAGGATCGTTAAGACCGCCGAGTAATAGGGGTACTTGGCGAGAACGTCCGGGTCGGTCAGCGCGTCCCGCCGGGTCGGGGCATGGCCCATGAGCGCCCGCTTTTTGACGATCCCCTTGGACTCCACCCACTGGATGAACTTCCAGGCCTCGGCCTTGTGGGTCGAGTTTTTGGGAATCGCCCAGCCCCAGCCGCCGTTCACGCCATGACCACCGGGCATCACCGCCAGCCTGACCTTCCCCGCCACCTTGGGGCATTTTTCGGCGTTGTCAAGCTGGGGCAGCATCCACCAGTAGGTGATCATGCTAAAGGCCCGACCCTGGCACATCTGGCGGTAAGTATCGTCGAGGTTCGCGTTCAAGGCACCCTTTTGGGCCGCTTCGCGTATGTTCTTGACGTAGAGGCCAAGCGCCTTCTCACCCGCTGGCGAATCGAGGGTGACGCGCCAGTTGGCATCGGCAAAGTCAGCGCCGGCGCCGAAGACGTAGTTCGAGAACTCCATGAAGTTGGGGTCACCCCGCTGGCCCTGCATCGCAGCCCCGGCCACCCCGGCGTACTTCTTCATGAAGATGCTGATCTGAACGTAGTCCTCGAGGGTCTGCGGCACACCGAGCTCCTGACCGTAGAGCTCCTTGTACTTGGCCTTGAGCTGGGGATCCCCGAGCAGGTCGGTCCGGTAGATCAGCCCCATCGCATAGTTGTACATGGGAATCATGTAGAGCTCGCCGTTGTAATACCCCACCAGGTCGAGCATCGAGGGCAGGTAGGGGGAGAGGTCGAACCCCGAGTTCTTCACGTAGGGGGCAAGGGGTTCCAACCACCCCGCCGCGGGAAACTCGCCGGCCCAGAGGAAGTCGACCTCGAGGAAATCGTAGGCGCTCGTCGGAGCCAGGAGCTGGGAGACCAGCTTGTCGTGCATCGCCCCGTACTGCACGATCTCGAACTCGACCTTGATCCCCGTCTTCTTCTCGAACTCAGGGAGCAACGCCTTGATGATGTGGGTCTCCGGCACATCCTCCATGAGCGCCCGGAGCACCACCTGCGCCTGGGCCAAGCCCAGCACCAGCACCGCCGCCAAAAGCCACCTTGCTGCCTTCATCCCAAACACCTCCCTACTTAATTGCGCCGAAGGTGAGCCCCTCGACCAGGTAACGATCGACCACCCGGGCGAGGAACAACACCGGCAGCACC
The DNA here is from genome assembly GCA_964642655.1 of uncultured bacterium. GTDB lineage: Bacteria > Deinococcota > Deinococci > Deinococcales > Marinithermaceae > WFXV01. Next base: position 654 of record CAZXOY010000095.1, on the reverse strand, counting down.
GAGAGCACGACCCCGGCGGCCACCTTGGCAAAGAGCACTCCGCGTTGCGTCATGAGCGCAGCCAAGGCCACCGGGATTGTCTGAGTATCCCGGCCGGTGAGGAGCAGGGCGAAGAGGAATTCATTCCAGGCCAGGATGAACCCCAACACCCCGGCCGCAAAGAGCCCCGGGGCACTGAGGGGAAGAACCACCTTGGTAAAGACCACCACCGGCGAAGCGCCGTCGACGAAGGCGGCCTCTTCCAAGTCCTTGGGGAAACTCTGGAAAAAACCCATCAAGAGCCAGCTCATGAAGGGGAGGGCGAAGGCGAGGTAGGCGAGGACCAGGCCGGGATAGGTGTTGGTGAGCCCCGTCGCCCGAAAGAGGGCGAAAAGTGGCAGCGCCAGCACGATCGGGGGGAGCATCTGCGTGGCCAGCACCGAGAATCTGAGCGGCGCCCCGCCCGTCCGGTAACGGGCCATGGCGTAGCCGAGCATGGCTGAAAGCGGCAATCCCACCAGCACGGTGGTCCCCGCCACGACCAGGCTGTTCTTAAACGCCCGGCCGAACGCCCCCGTGAGCATGGCGGTGAAGTTCTCCAGCGTCCACGGCCCCCACTCGGGGGGCAGGGCGTAGGCCCGCCCTTCCGGGAGCAGCGCGGTGCGGAGGGTCCAA
>CAZXOY010000094.1:0-3119 GCA_964642655.1 uncultured bacterium | reverse complement strand
GCGGGGAGAAGCCTCGAAGAAGAGGTGCGACGGCAATCGGAGAACGGGGTCCTGCTTCGGGTGGAGGGGTTTTCGGTGAGCGATAAGAAGCGCGCTCCCTGGTGCGCCCGGATGGGTTGCCCCTTGAGTATCCCGGACACTCATTCGGTTGTAGCAATGAGAGTGACAGGAGGAGGATTTCGTACTGTCCTCCTTCTTCTGTGGCCTCGACAACGAGAGCTCGGTTGATTCCTACAACGACTTTGTATGCTGCCGCTCCGTGGCTAACAGAGCAGGGGGTGACTTCGCCCCCTTCACCGCAAAATTCCCCCTTCCCCGTAGAGCCGCTCAAGCACGAACTCCTTGAGTAGGGTCTGGTAGCCTTTGTCCTTCTTTCGCGCGAACGCCTTGATGCGGCGGAGGAGGTCCTCGTCGAAGCGGATGGAAAATGGCTGGGTTCGCGGCCGTGGCGGGGGTGGATCCCCCTCGGGGACAGGCTCCATCTGCTCGAAGACCTCGCCCCCCAGCCCAAAACTCGGCCTCCTCCGCCTCGTCCCTGAACTCGGGAATCTCCTTCGTGCTCTTCGTCTCCTTCAGTTTTTCCTTCCTTATGGCTCACCTCCTGGTGGCGGGCGATGTGCTCCAGGCTGGCCTCGTCCCATTTGGCTCCAGGATGATCCCTGGAGTGGAATACACCATCGTATTCGCAAAGCGCATGCCGCCTACGGTGATTCCGGACGCCGTCTCCGCCACCCGGCCATGAGCGCTTCGACCGCGGTGTGATCGGCGAACCGCGCCGGAACCAGGCAGTGACGCGGGCCGCCGGGCCAAGCTGCTCTGGCGGCACGGTTGCGGGCTCGTGGCGCCCGCCTTCGAGGCCTGGTTCGGGACCGCCGGCGCGAGGCTCCCCAGGCCCCGGGCCTCGCTCGCGTCTGGGGCAGGACCGGCCTGACAGCCGGAGCTGAAGGTGGACCGACTTGAGAAGCGGGCTTTTCGCCGTCCCTCTCCTACTCGCGGCCCCCTGGGAGATGACGGCGGGCTCGGGGAATCCCAAATGCGCTCACAGATGGACGAGCCCGGACGCTTCTCCCTTGGCCACAAGCGCGAATTGCCCTCCGGGCTGGCTCACGAGCGCGCTCCGCGCCTCACCAGCACCCCGGGCAACTGACTCGGGCCGTGGGAATCGGAGCCGGGCCCGGTCCGGCCGGATGGAAAGCGGCGCCCCGAGAGGGGCGCCTCCCCGACCGACACGACGCTTACTTCAACGTCTTCAAGTAGGCGAAGATGTCGGCGATCTCCTGCGGGGTCGGTGCCCCGTGGCCAAAGCCCACTTTCTCGAAGCGCGGCATGTCCTCGTCGAGGACGTCTCCCTCGTCGTCGACCCCGATCCTCACCGCCCGGTTGAACTGGTAGATCGCCCAGCCGCCGATGCCCTGATCGGTATAGGTGATGTTCGGGCCGTCCACTCCGTGGGCGTCGGCACCGTGGCACTCGACGCAGTGGGTGTCGAAAATCGCTTTACCCCGTGCTGGATCGCCGGCGGGAGCCGGGACCACGGTCACCGGGATGGTGACCTTCTCCCCGGTCTCCAACCGTGTCAGCGTGATCGTGGTGGTTCCGTTGGTGCCGTTGGGGAGTAGGACCGCCCGGAGGGCGGGGTCGAAGCCCTTGGCGGTGAAAAAGGTCGCCACCCCTTTGGGGCCGCCGGTGGTCCCGGCCGTATACACCGGGCTGAACTGCCAGTCGCCCGGCTCCCCTGCCGGTCCCTCCTGCGCCAGCGGCACCTTGTTCCCGTTGACGACCTCGTACACCTTGGGGATCGCCGCCCCGGCCGCGGAAAGCGTGATCGGCTTTGCGCCGAGCTTTCCCCCGGCCGCCACGGTCACGAGCCCCAACGCCGCGATCCCGACAGCCAAGAGCCTGTAAACGTAACGCCTCCTCGCTTTCATGGACCGACCTTACTGCTCGGTGTCCGGACAGATGTCCCAAGCCAGGCAAGTGGTCTGGCTCTCCCAGTACGGTGGAGGGAGCGCTTTCGGAGGGTGGTATGGTCACAGCTCTTCGAGCCGGGCGGAATGTCCTGGATGGTCTGGAAATGTCTCTGGCCGGGAGCCGGTGGGAATGCGTTTGGGCGCCGCGTCGTTCGGGCGACCAGGGGTCTGGGTGGCCACCGGTCACGATTGCGTTCGCCGATCGATCTTTGAGGCGGTGAGAGCGCCGGGTACGAGGGCGACGCCCATGATCCGGTCTGTCTTCTTCGAGCGCAGGGGCGTCGCCGGTGGGCATCGCCTGAACTCCCTGCGCACGGGAAGCTTCTGCCGCCTGGGTGCGTGCAGCTGTAAGGTCGGTCATCGGAGAATGTTGGTGCCCAGATCATGGGCCTTCACCGGAGTCGCCGCTGCTTTTCTGTCAGGGCCCGGATCAGGCCTTTCTCTCCCCTTCCCGACCGGGGAACGGCGTCCGGGCTCTAGAGCGCTGGTGGAGGCCCCTGGTGGGGAGGATAGAAGGGTCAACCGACTTTTTTACATGAGTCCCGGGAGCTCATCGTGAGTGAGCCCCGGGGCCTCGATGGTGGTCTTCTCGGTCCGCTTCCGGCTCTCCGAGCTGCTGGTCGTGGACGCAGCGCTCGCCCGTAAGGCGTGCCCGGAGCTCGGGGAACTCCTCCGAGAGGACTTCGTCCGTGTGCTGGCAGAGGGGCGGGTCCCGACCTCGATGCGGTTGGGCCGGGAAGCGCGCAGCCGGGTTCGAGGGCCTGCTCGCGCCCAGCGCCCGTGACCCCGCGGACACCAGCCCGGTGATCTTCCCCGACCGGCTCCGCGTGGCGGAGGCTGCGCTTGAGAAGGCCCGGGTGCTGGAGCGACTTGCGCGCGAGGCGATGCGCCTTTTGCCCCTGGCGCCAGGCCGCTTGAGGAATGATGCAACAAGAGACCACGGGTAGACGCAGCTTTCCCGCAGCGCGCTGAAGTCTTTGGCGGGCTTGCGTAACGCGTGGCGGACATCATTTCTTCGAAGGGCCGGGTAGAGTGGAAATATGAAGCGCAAGTTCACCGCCAGCGTCTGGAAAGAGGGGGACTGGTACGTGGCACAGTGTCTGGAGGTGGACGTGGCCAGCCAGGGCCGTACCGAAGCCGAGGCCCTGG
>CAZXOY010000093.1:0-3200 GCA_964642655.1 uncultured bacterium | reverse complement strand
GTATCTTGCACATAGGCTTTGGCAAAGACTATACTTAGAAAGCTTGGGTTGGCCCAGGGTGTCCCTGGTCCTGGGCTAGGGCCGCCTCCGCGAAGGCCCCTTTACGGGACGAAAGGAGGCGGTTAAAATCGGGGCTTGGGCTTTCGAGTCCCGAAGGGTCTTTGAAAGACGGGGGCGACACAAGGAAGGGAGTGGTGCTTTGCCGACGATTAACCAGCTTGTACGAAACGGCCGTAAGGTCAAGCCCAAGAAGGGGAAGGTTCCGGCCCTGAAGGGGAGCCCGTTTCGCCGGGGTGTGTGCACCGTCGTTCGTACGGTGACCCCCAAGAAGCCGAACTCGGCGCTCCGAAAGGTGGCCAAGGTGCGTTTGACCTCTGGGTATGAGGTTACCGCCTATATCCCCGGCGAGGGGCACAACCTGCAGGAGCACTCGGTGGTTTTGGTGCGTGGCGGTCGTGTGAAGGACCTCCCAGGCGTGCGCTACCACATCGTTCGTGGCGTTTACGACGCCGCTGGGGTTGAGGGCCGCAAGAAGAGCCGCTCGAAATACGGCACCAAGCGACCCAAGGAGTAAGCCATGGCACGCAGAAGAAGAGCTGAAATCCGGAAGCTGCCACCCGACTTGGTCTACGGGGACGTGGTGGTCACCGCCTTCATCAACAGGCTGATGCGCGACGGCAAGAAGAACCTCGCCGCGAGAATCTTCTACGATGCTTGCCGCATCATCCAGGAGCGTACCGGTCAGGAACCCCTCAAGGTGTTTAAGGCGGCGGTGGAGAACGTCAAGCCCCGTATGGAGACCCGCTCGAGGCGCGTGGGCGGCTCCAACTACCAGGTCCCGGTCGAGGTGAGCCCGCGCCGCCAGCAGTCGCTGGCTTTGCGCTGGCTGGTGATCGCCGCCAATAACCGCCCCGAGCGTACCGCCGCCGAGCGCGTTGCCGCCGAGTTGATCGACGCGGCCGAGGGCAAGGGCGGTGCGGTGAAAAAGCGCGAGGAAGTCGAGCGCATGGCCGAGGCCAACCGAGCCTACGCCCATTACCGGTGGTGAGTATGGCGAGCAAGACGTTCGACTACACCAAGTTCGATCTCAAGAAGACCCGAAATATCGGGATTGCCGCTCACATCGACGCCGGCAAGACGACCACCACCGAGCGTATCCTCTTTTACACCGGGCGGATTCACAAGATCGGTGAAGTCCACGAGGGCGCGGCCACCATGGACTTCATGGAGCAGGAGCGCGAGCGGGGCATCACCATCACCGCCGCGGTGACCACCGCCTTCTGGAAGGAACACCGCATCAACATCATCGACACCCCGGGTCACGTGGACTTCACCATCGAGGTCGAGCGTTCGATGCGGGTTCTCGACGGCGCGGTGGCGGTCTTCGACGCTTCGCAGGGGGTCGAGCCCCAATCGGAAACGGTGTGGCGCCAGGCCGATAAATACCGTGTGCCCCGCATCGCCTTCGCCAACAAGATGGACAAGACCGGGGCCGATATCTGGCTGGTGGTCAACTCGATGCGCGATCGCCTCGGTGCGCGGCCGGTGTTGATGCAGCTGCCGATGGGGCAGGAAGATTCCTTCGCCGGCATCATCGATTTGGTCCGGATGCGTGCCATCACCTACGGCAACGACCTGGGGACCGATATTCGGGAGGGCGATATCCCCGAGGAATTCCGCGAGCAAGCTGAGGAATGGCACGAGAAGCTGATCGAGACCGCCGCCGACTTCGACGAGAACATCATGATGAAGTACCTCGAGGGCGAGGAGGTCAGCGAGGGCGAGATCAAGCAGGCGATTCGTCGCGGCACCCTTTCCCTGGACATCACCCCCGTCTTCCTGGGTTCAGCGCTGAAAAACAAAGGCGTTCAGCTCCTCCTCGACGCGGTGGTCGACTACCTCCCCTCGCCGCTCGATGTTCCCCCCATTAAAGGGCACACCCCCGAAGGCGGGGAGGTCGAGCGCCATCCCGATCCCGAGGGGCCGCTCGCGGCGCTGGCCTTCAAGATCATGGCCGACCCCTACGTGGGCCGTTTGACCTTTGTGCGCATCTACTCGGGCACCATGCGGGCCGGCTCCTACGTCTACAACGCCACCAAGGGCAAGAAGGAGCGCATCGGGCGTCTCTTGCGCATGCACGCCAATCACCGCGAGGAGGTTGAAGAGCTCCAGGCCGGTGACCTCGGCGCGGTGGTGGGGCTTAAAGACACCATTACCGGGGACACCCTGGTGGGCGAGAAGGATGATCCGGTCATCCTCGAGTCCATCGATATCCCCGAGCCCGTGATCGACGTGGCGATCGAGCCCAAATCCAAGGCCGACCAGGAAAAGCTCGCCATGGCGCTGCAGCGCCTTTCCGAGGAAGACCCCACCTTCCGCGTCCATACCGACCCCGATTCGGGCCAGACCATCATCTCGGGGATGGGCGAGCTGCATCTCGAGATCATCGTCGACCGCTTGAAGCGCGAGTTCAAGGTCGAGGCCAACGTTGGCAAGCCTCAGGTGGCCTACCGCGAGACCATTACCGTCCCTGTCGACGCCGAGGGCAAGTTCATCCGTCAGACCGGCGGGCGTGGCCAGTACGGTCACGTCAAGATCAAGGCCGAGCCGCTCCCCAGGGGCAGTGGCTTTGAGTTCGTCAACGCCATCGTCGGTGGTGTGGTGCCCAAAGACTACATCCCCGCGGTGCAAAAAGGCATCGAAGAGGCCATGCAGTCGGGGCCGCTCATCGGTTTCCCGGTGGTCGACCTGAAGGTGACCCTCTACGACGGGAGTTACCACGAGGTTGACTCTTCGGAGATGGCCTTCAAGATCGCCGGTTCGATGGCGATCAAGGAGGCGGTCAAGAAGGGCGCCCCGGCGATCCTCGAGCCGATCATGAAGGTCGAGGTGGTGACCCCCGAGGAGTACCTCGGCGACGTCATCGGGGATCTGAACTCGCGGCGCGGGCACATCCTCGGCATGGAACCCCGGGGCAACGCTCAGATCGTGAGGGCCTACGTGCCGCTTTCCGAGATGTTCGGTTACGCCACCGACCTGCGCTCGAAGACCCAGGGTAGGGCTTCGTTCGTCATGTTCTTCGATCACTACGCAGAGGTTCCCAAACAAATTCAAGAAAAGCTCATGAAAGGGTGAGGTGAGGGCCATGGCCAAGGAGGAATTTCAGCGCACGAAGCCGCACGTGAACGTAGGGACGATTG
>CAZXOY010000092.1:0-3366 GCA_964642655.1 uncultured bacterium | reverse complement strand
GACGCCTCTTGCGTCCTGGCCAGGGCCCCATCGGCCTTCGCTGGTATCCAAACTCCGCCTGGATCTCGGGGATCCGCGTGGGTAGTGCCCGGGTGGAGCCTTGTCATTTGCTCCCCGTGTTCACCTGAGCTGTCCGAACAGAGAAGGGGGCTTTGGCAACACCCTCAGCTCGGAAACCCGTCGGCAGATTCTCGGTGGTCCCGCCGTGCACCCTGTTCTGCCGCGGGGCAATTCCGGTTTATCCCGGCTCGAGATCCCTCAACATCTGGGCCACGGTCCGCTTAAGTTCGGGCAGGTGTCTGGTGATAATCGTCCAAACGATTTCGAAGTCCACGGCAAAGTATTCGTGAATCACCACGTTGCGAAAGCCCACGACCCGGCGCCAATCCACCCCTGAAAAACGCGCCCGGAGCTCGTCGGGCACATGCCGGGCGGCTTCGCCGATGATCTCGAGGTTCCGCGCCACCGCGTCGGCAACGAGGTCGTTTTCCCAGAGCGCTTCAAGCGTGAGGCCCTCGGTGTAGCGCTCGATCTTCTCGATGGCCTCGAGGATGTCCGAGAGGAACAGGCGGACGTCGCGTTTAGACACGGATGAGGTCCTCCTCGATGGCCTTTCGCAAGAGGGGCTTCTTGCGCAGTGCGCCAAGGGTGATGATGTCCACCCGTAGGCCAAGCAGGGCCTCGAGGTGGTCCTTCACGTCCACGATCTCCCAGCCGATGGGCCGCTCGAGTTCGAGGAGAAGATCGACGTCGCTCACCGGGCCGGCCTCGCCGCGGGCATACGAACCAAAAATGCCCACCACGCGAACCCCAAAGCGACGCCGGAGCTCTTCCTGGTGATTGGTGAGGAGGGTGTGGATTTCCTCGAGGGTTTTCACGATCCATCCTCCTTGAGCCCCTCGATCATCCCCCGCACCACCTCGAATCCCTTCACGCCCTGTTCCGCCGGGAACAGGGCGCTCAACACGATGGGCACGTCTCCCGGCGGGGCGTCCACCACCAGTGTAACCGGTCAATACATCTAAGACTTCCTGGGGGCCGACGCCTCTTGCGTCCTGGCCGGGAACTCGAGGGGCAAGGCTGGCCGCGGCGCGATGTCGTGCGGTCTGTGGCATCCGGATTCACCGGGAGATTTCCGCCTTGGCGCCCCGGCCGTGGCTTTGGCCGATCAGTACATCGCCAGATTGCCCCTTTTGCGCACGAGCCTCAAGCTGTAGGCAAAGGCGGCCCCTCCAAGGACGAGCAAGACGCCGCTATTCAAGAACGCGAGCGCGCCGAGCTTAGCGTTCACCTGCCCCCCGAGCACGAAAGCGGTATTGACCTGATAGAGGCTTGGGGCCAACGGGACGAGCGCCATCCATCCCTCCCAGTGCCTCACGGCCAGCACGTAGGGCAAAAACCCGAACTGAACGATGGTGAAGAGCATGGAAACGTCCTTGAAGTAAAGGGCCAGCGCGCCCATGAGAAGCGAAAGGCCCATCGCCCCCATCCCGAGCGCCGCCACGGCCAAAAGGCCCCCGGTGCGGAATTCCAGCTCGGCGCCCGTAATCAGCGTGAGGAATGCAACGATGATTCCGGCTGGCAAGAGCGAGACGAACACCGTCAAGACGCTGCGAACGAGCAGAATCGTCGTCAGCCCGTACTTGCTCATGGCGAGCTGCTCGAGCGTGCCCCGCACCGCCTCTCGCTGGATGTCCTCGGCGATCCCCTGCAGGATACCCAAAACGAACGTCCAGACCACGAACCCGAGCACGAGGCTCGAAAGGTTTTGGCCCTCCAGGGGGGCCGAGACGAAGAGCGAGATGCCGTAGAAAAGGCCGTAGAAGAAAAGAACCATGACCCCAAGGCTCAAGATGGTATTGAGAAAGTACCTGCGCATTTGCGCCAGGCTCAAAAGCAGCTCGGCTCTGATCAGGGTCATCATGAGGCCCACTTCCCTCCGACGAGATGGAGAAAGAGGTCCTCGAGGCTTGGCATCTCCCGGCTAACGCGGACGATTTCGCCGGTGAGGTGGTCAAGGACCTCGTGCTTCAACGCTTCCCAGGAGCCTTCGAAGATCAGGGTGGACGCGTCGCGAAGCCGGACCTTCGGGTGCGCGAGGCTTGCCAGCGCTTTTTCGGCTTCTGGCCGGGCGAACTGGATGACGAACCAGGGGGTGGCAAAGCGCCTGAGCGCGGCGTTCGTTCGATCCTCGAGCACAATCCGCCCCTTATTCAGGAAGATCACGCGGTCGGCGACGCGCTGGACCGTGCCCATGTCGTGGGAGGCGAGCAAAACGGCCCTGCCCGCGCGCGCGAGCTCGACGATCATTCGTTCGAGCTCGTTCTTGCTTTCCGGATCTAGCCCCAGCGTGGGTTCATCCAAGAGCAAAAAGGGCGGGTCGTGGAGCAGGGCGGTGGCGATCGCTGCTTTTTGTTGCATGCCCCGGGAAAACGCCGAGAGGGGGTCGTTCAACCGATCCGCCAACTTAAACCGCTCCATCCAGTGCCGAAACCGCTCGCCGGCAGCGCGGGGCGTAAGGCCACGGATGGCCCCGAAGTAAACGGCGTTGACCACCGCGGGGAGGTTTTGGTAGAAGTTCCGGTTTCCCTCAAGAACGATCCCGAAGTCGGTGGGGCGCACCGGCCGGGGTTTGCCCGCTTCGTCAAGCGCATAGACGTCCCCGCCGTCGGCCTCGAGGAGCCCGATCAGAATTTTGATGAGCGTGGTTTTCCCGGCGCCGTTCGGGCCGAGCAGCCCGACCGTTTCGCCGGGGCGGAGCTCGAGGCTGACCCCATCCAACGCCACCAGATCACCGAACTGTTTGCGAAGGTGTTGGGCGATGAGCATGTCGCGCCCCCTTGCGGAATTCCTTCTCGCCGCCAGCCGTCAAACTGTGATCCGGTCTTGATGAGCAGAAATTGCCACGGCGATTGGTACAACAGCCACGGCTCCCGTGTTGGCGCAGGTTGTGAATCCGCTGCTCACAATTCACCTCCGTCGCGATGGACCCGGTGCCCCCTGCTCCACGCTTGAACCCCTTCTTGCAACTTACCCACTCTCTCACTGCGGGGTGCCGGTTTTTGCACACCGGAGTTGAGCCCCTGCCCGCGCATGTGAAGCGCTGAGCGCGAGGCAGCCGTGGCGACGGCGCGTTCGAAAGACCACACCTCTAGTTTTCACTGAGGCCGGTCACCGATCGCGATTGGCGCAGGTAACGTTCGATCGCCGAACCGGTAACCTTTCGCCGACGGCCGGTAACCTCACCGGAGTCTTTTTTGAGTCATGAAGAAAGTTTCCCTTGAGAGGACCCTGCCAACCCCTCCAGACCACACGATGGGGAACCAGGCCCCGGTCACTCGCTTGGCGCTCAGTGTGAACAAGGTG
>CAZXOY010000091.1:0-3756 GCA_964642655.1 uncultured bacterium | reverse complement strand
CGGCGGGGTCTTCTTTGGTCCGGGTCTTCACCAGGGCTTCAAACGCCGGCCAGCTGCGGGGGCCGAGCCCGTAGAGGCCGAAATTGAGCTTGTATTCGTCGGCGTTGGCCCCGGCGATCAGGGCGATATCCTTCGCCCGCCCCTGGCGGAGGGCGGCTTCGGGGTCCTGGTCGAGCACGTAGCCGTCGATGTGGGGCTTATAGGGCTCTTTTTGGAAATCGCTCAGGGCGTCGACGCCGTCGAGGAGCGAAAGCAGCGCTTCCACCGGCAAGCGCCGCCAGCAGGCGGTGTCCTCGAGGCCGCAGCCGAGCCGTTTTCCAATCGCTTCGGCCACGCGGTAGCCATCCTCGAGGCTTCGCGCCTGGTCGCATCCGCCCGACTCGAGGATCGCCCTTTGGAAAAGGCCCCGGGCCAGGGGGCTGGTGAGCAGGGCGCAGACCGACATCGCCCCCGCCGACTCACCAAAGACGGTGACGCGCTCGGGGTTCCCGCGAAAGACGCCGATGTTCTTGTGGACCCAGCGCAGGGCCGCGATCTGGTCCAAAAGGCCGTAGTTGCCGGTGGAGCGGTCGGGGTCTTCGGCGGCCAGGCCCGGCAGGGCCAGGAAACCGAAGGGCCCGAGCCGGTAGTTGATGGTGACCACCACCACGCCGCGCCGGGCCAGGGCGCGTCCGTCGTAGATGGGCACCGCCCCGCCGCCGCCGGTGAAGCTGCCGCCGTGGATGAAGACCATCACCGGGAATCCCCCGGGCGGCGGGGGCGAAAGCGGCATCCAGACGTTGAGGTTGAGGCAGTCTTCGTTTTGCGGTGGCAGGTAGGCGCCGAGCCGGATCTCGGCCGAACCCCGCTGGGGGCAGGCGGGGCCGGGGGTTCGGGCCTCGAGGCGCGCGGGCCACGTGGCGAGGCGGGGCCTTTCCCAGCGGCCGGCGTGGGCGTAGGGGATGCCGAGGAAGCGGGCCACACCCCCGACCTCGTCGCCGACGGCGAGCCCGGCGGGCGTCGGCCAGTACACCTGGGCCAGGGCGAGCGAGAAAAAGAGCAGCGCCGGAAGGAGCCTTCTCATGATCGCTCGATCCTGACCGCGTCGCCGAACCAGAGCGTGCGCTGGGGGAAGGGGATTTCGATGCCCTCGGCGTCGAGGCGGTTTTTAATGCGCCGACGGAACTCCCGGCCCACGCCCCACTGTTCCTTGGCCTTGGTGTTGAAGAGCACCCGAATCACCACCGCGCTGTCGGCGAGCTCGTTGACCCCCAGCACCATGGGCGGGTCCACGGTGAACTTATTACGCCACTCGGGGTCGTGGTAGAACTTTTCCGCCTCATCTTCGATGATTTTGAGCGCCCGGTCGACGTCTTCCTTGTAGGCCACGCCCACGTCGATGAGGGCCCGGGCCCAGTCGCGGCTCATCACCGTGACCTGGTTGATCTGGCCGTTGGGGATGAAGTGGACGCGGCCCTCGAGGTCCCGCAGCACGGTGAGCCTGAGGTTCATGCGCTCGACGCCGCCGGCCAGGTCGCCGACCTTGATGATGTCGCCGACGCCGTATTGGTCTTCCAGCAGGATGAAAAAGCCGTTGATCACGTCGCGCACCAGGTTTTGCGCGGCGAAGGAGATGGCGAGGCCGGCGATCCCGGCTCCGGCCACCAGGGCGCCGACGTTGATGCCCATGTTCGAGAGCGCGAGCAAGGTGCCGAGGGTGATGACCAACGCCTTGAGCGTGGACTCCACCACCCCCATCAGGGTCTTGGTGCGGACCTGCTCGCGGATAAATTCCGGCCCCTCGCCGAGCTTGACCCGGGCCGACATGAGCCCCACCAGACGGTAGGCCACGTAGGTGCCCACGGCGATGAAGAGCACCGCCAGCCCGCTTGAGCCCATCCAGCGGATGAGGAGGCTGCCCCAGGTGTGGAAGGGCTCGATGGCGATGCTGAAGAGGTAGGTGAGGAACGAGACCAGACCAACAAAGACCACCAGCCACCACGCGCGCCCCAGCCAGCGCCAGAAGACGTCGTCCCGGGGGTCCTTGGTCAGCTCGGCGATCCAGGCAAAGCCCCGGCTGCCGCTTTTGGCCAGGTGATAGGCGAGGAAGGCGGCGACCAGGGCAATGAGCCCCTTGGCCAGGAGGCCGCCGGTCCCAGCCCCCGCCAGGCCCAAAAGCTCGTTCGCCATGCCACCAGTCTAAGCGCTGGCGGCGAGGGCTTCCATGAAATCCGAACGCGCCATGGCCGCGGCCCGGAGCAATGCGTTCTTCACCGCCTTTTTGTCCGAGGCCCCGTGGCCGATGAAGACCGGCCCTTTGACCCCGAGCAAGGGCATGGCCCCGTATTCTGCCGGGTCGAGCCGGGCCACCAGGCGTTTGAGCGCGTCTTTGAGCAGCAACGCCCCCAGCTTGGCCTTGGTGCTTTGTTCGAGGGCCTCTTTGAGCCAGCGAAAGATGGCCTTGGCCTCGCCCTCGGCGAGTTTGAGGACCACGTTGCCGACGAAACCGTCGCAAACGACCACGTCGGCCTTGCCGTTCATGATGTCGCGCCCTTCGACGTTGCCCACGAAGTTGAGGTCGCTCTTTTCGAGGAGGGCGTGGGCCTCGAGGACCAAACGGTTGCCCTTGGTGGGCTCCTCGCCGATCGAGAGCAGGCCCACCCGCGGTCGCTCGATGGCGTAGACGTGCTCGGCGTAGGCCGAGCCCATGGTGGCGAACTGCAAAAGCTGGCGCGGTTTGACGTCGGCGTTGGCACCGGCGTCGATGACGTGCACCTTGCCCGAGGGGGTGTGAGCCGGCAGTTCGGCGAGCAGCGCCGGGCGCTCGATGCCGCGGACCCGCCCCAAAACGAAGAGCGCCGAGGCCATGGTGGCCCCGGTGTGCCCCATGCTCACCACCGCGCTGGCCTCGCCCTCCTTGACCAGGCGAGTGGCCACCACGATCGAGGCTTGGCGTTTTTTACGCACCTCGGTGGCGTGCTCCGCCATCGAGATGAACTCGGGGGCGTGGACGATGGGCAGGGTGCCGCCCTGGCGCTCGAGTTCCTCTTTGAGCCGGGCCTCGTCGCCCACCAGCACCACCGGCACGCCCTCGCTCGCGGCGAGCAGCGCGCCGGCGACCGTTTCCCGGGGCGCAAAGTCGCCCCCCATCGCGTCGAGGGCGAGCGGTTTCATGCCGAGGCGGGCAGGTGGCGTTCGAGCTTTTCCAGGTAGTTCCGCTTGGGCTGGGCGCCGACCCAGACCTCCACCGGTTCGCCGTTTTTAAACAGGATCACGGTGGGGATGCTCATCACCCGGTAGCGCATGGCCGCGCGGGGATTCTCGTCCACGTCGAGCTTGGCCACCTTGACCTTGCCGGCGTAGGTCTTGGCGATCTCCTCGACGATGGGAGCGATCATCTTGCAGGGCTGGCACCATTCGGCCCAGAAATCCACCAGCGTGAGGCCATCCTTGATCGCAGCTTCGAACGTGTCGTCGGTCAGTGTCTGAATCTCCGCCATACCTGACCTACTTTATACGATTCGGGTAGCCTGGAAGCGTGGAGTGGCCGGAGGTGGAAAAGGCCCGGGAACTCTGGGAGCGGGGCCTTTACTGGGAGGTGCACGAGGCCCTCGAGCCGCTCTGGATGCGCCTATCGGGCCCTGAGCGCGAGCTCGTCCACGGCGTGATCCAGCTCGCCGCTGCGCTTCACAAGGCCAAGACCAACCGCCGCGGCGCCTGGCGGCTTTTCGAGAAGGCCCTCGGACATCTGCGAAAGGTCCCGGACCTCGACGCCGA
>CAZXOY010000090.1:0-3906 GCA_964642655.1 uncultured bacterium | reverse complement strand
CCCGGTCACGGGCCGCCAGGACCACGTCGGCGCCCCTTTTTGCCAGAGCCAGGGCGATGGCCCGGCCAATGCCCCGGCTGGCCCCCGTGATCACCGCAACCTTTCCATCAAACACTTTGAACCTCCTCCCAGACGCCCTTTTCGCGCCTTCTCATGCCGTCAAAACACGGGTTGAGGTCCGCCTGAGCCCGGGCCGCCCTCGACGGTCACCCGATGCATTCCCCGCCAGCTCGCCTGGATTCGCAAGACCCGACGATCAGGTCTCCCCCAGACGGTAAACCGTCGCCGCGTTACGGCCAAAGATCCCGGCCCATTGCTTACTGCCGGGCGTGAAAAGGTCGGGATCGATGCTGAGAAGAATCGACTCAAGCGCATCTTTAACCCTGCCGTAGGAAGCAGCCAGGTTGCAGACCGGCCAGTCGCTCCCGAAAAGACAGCGTTCGGGACCGAAGAGCTCGAGGACCCTTCGTACGTAAGGCGCGATCTGCGCAACGGTCCAGCCGTGCCAGTCAGCCTCGGTCACGATTCCGGAAAGCTTGCACCAGACATTGGGCAGCTCGCTGAGCGGGGCGAGCCGTTCCTCCCACGCCTCCCACTGGCCTTCAGCGATGTTGGGTTTTGCGATGTGGTCAACGACGAAGCGGGTCTCGGGGTGATTGCGGGCGGTTTCAAGGCAGGCTGGCAGTTCGCGGACCCGGGTCAGGAAGTCATAAACCAAACCCCGCGTGCCCAACTCGGAAATGCCCGCCTGTACCGGGTCCCGGAGCAGCCAGCCGGGGTCCGGTTCATCATGAACCTGATGCCGGATTCCCACCAGGTAACGGCCGTTGGGCGAACTCAGCAACTCGTCGAGGGTGGTGCCGACGTGCGGGTCGGCCAGGTCCACCCAGCCGACCACCCCGGCGACGAAGTCCGTCTGATCAGCGATCGCGAGGAACTCGTAGGTTTCCTCGAGGCTCGATCGGGTTTGTACAAGGACGGTTTTGTCGACGCCAGCTTCCTGGAGGAGCGGCCGCAAGTCGGCGGGGGTGAAGTCACGGCGGATCGGGGCGAGCGATGGGTCGTCCAGCCACGGATACCGGATCCGGCTGGGGAACAGGAAGTGCTGGTGGGCATCGATGACCATGGCCGATCCCGTTACGCGTCGGCGACGGTGTGGTGGGTCTGTACCCCGAGACCGTCGATTCCGAGGCGGACGACCTGACCCGGGCGCAGGAAGACCGGGGATGGTTTCTGACCGAGGCCGACACCGGCCGGTGTGCCGGTGGTGATGATGTCGCCCGGGTAGAGGGTGAAGCAGTGCGACAGGTAACTAACCAGCTGGGCCACCCCGAAGATCATGTCCGCGGTCGTGCCGTCCTGGTAGCGTCGCCCGTCGACCTGGAGCCAGAGATGGAGGTCCTGCGGGTCCGGCACCTCGTCGGCGGTGACCAGGTAGGGGCCCAGGGGACCGAAGGTGTCGAAACCCTTGCCCTTGTCCCAGAGCCCGCCGCGCTCAAGCTGGAGCTCCCGCTCCGACACGTCATTCACGACGCAATATCCGGCGACGTAATCGAGGGCGGTCTCGACCGGAACATATTTCGCGGGCCGGCCTATGACCACTCCGAGTTCGACCTCCCAGTCGGTCTTTTGCGAGCCGCGGGGGATGATCAGGTCGTCGTCGGGACCGCAAATGGAGCTGGTTGCCTTGAGGAAGACAACGGGCTCTTTCGGCGGCTCTGCCCCGGTCTCCCGTGCGTGGTCACGGTAGTTGAGGCCGATGCCGATGAATTTCCCTACCCCGGCCACGCAAGCACCCAGGCGGGGACGCCCCTCGACCAGGGGCAGCGTTCGAGGATCGAGACTCCGTAGCCGCGCGAGGGTCTCCGGGAGCAGGGCATCGGGGCCGATGTCCTCGATGACGGTGGAAAGATCGCGTAAGCTTCCTTTCTCGTCAAGGATCGCGGGTCTTTCTTTGCCAGGTTCTCCGTAACGAACAAGCTTCATTCTGATCACCTCGTTCGGGCTTGTACCTTTCGAGCTTGCCGGGGCGCGAGGGCGCGAAGCGAACGTCGGCAGGGTATTTAGGTGGTCCAGCCCCCATCGATCAGGTGAATGGCTCCGGTGGTAAAGGCCGACTCGTCGGAAGCGAGGTAGAGGGCCAGGTAGGCGACCTCCTCCGGCGTGCCGACCCGGCCCATCGGCTGGCGGGCGATGAACTCACGGCGCACCTCTTCGACATCCCTACCCGTGGCCCGTGCCTGCCGTTCCACCCGCTCTTCCCAGGAGGGGCTTGCAATCGTTCCCGGGCAGATGGCGTTGCAGCGGATACCGCGATCGACGAAGTCAGCCGCCACCGCCTTGGTCATGCCGATGACCGCGGCTTTAGTTGCTCCGTATACAAAGCGGTTGGGCACGCCTTTGATCGAGGAGGCCACGCTGGAGATGTTGACGATCGACCCACCGCCCTGCGCCAGCATCTTGGGGATGGCCGCTTGCATGGTCCAGAACATCGAGCGAGCGTTGAGGTCAAAAGAGAAATCCCAGTCATCGTCGGTGCATTCCAGGATGGTGCCGTGGTGGACAAAACCTGCGCAGTTGACCAGGACGTCGAGCCGGTCAAGCGAATTGACCGTCTCGAAGACTGCAGTCCTGTCCGTGACGTCAAGCTTTGCGGTCTTGCACCCCAAGCCCTCGAGGAGCTCGGGCCGCAGGTCCGTTGCCAGGACATCGGCCCCCTCGCGGGAGAAAAGTTCGGCGATCGCGCGCCCGATCCCCTGACCCGCCGCGGTCACAAGCACCGCCTTTCCCTCAAGCCGTCCGGCCATCGCTCTCACCCCTCTGCCTTCGGAACAGGAACGTTCTCCGGAAGAAGACCGCGCGCAACGAGCGCCGCCCAGAACTCTTGCGGTATGGGCCGGCGGAACATCGCCGCGTTCTCGCGAAGCTCATCCGGCGTCCTGGCGCCGCTCAGAACAGAGACGACCGCGGGATGCCCGAGGGGGAACTGGATGGCCGCCGCTTTGAGCGGCACCCCGTAGCGGTCAGCGACGGCCCTGATCTTTTGCGCCCGGTCCAGGATGTCGCGCGGGGCCGGCAGGTAGTCGTAGGTGGCACCCGGTCGCGGATCCGCCAGGATCCCGGAGTTATAGACACCCCCAATGACAACGCCGATTCCCCGCTCAGCACAGCGCGGAAGCAGCACCTCAAGCGCCGACTGGTCGAGCAGGGTATAGCGCCCGGCCACCAGGAACACATCGAAATCGCCCTCGAGCGCGAACTCTGCGAGCCAGCTCGCGTCGTTCATACCGACGCCGATGGCCTTGATGAGCCCCTGCTCTTTGAGGTCGACCAGGGCCCGGTATCCTTCCCGCATAACCTCCCGCACGCTGCGCCCCCCAGCATCCGGATCGTGAATGAACAGGATGTCCACCCCCGGAATCCCCAGGCGCGCCAGACTTTCCTCGAAAGAGCGCATGAACCCGTCATAGCTGTAGTCGAAAACCACGCCAAACTCGGACCCCACCGGAAAGAACGGCCTGCCCTCCGGGTCGAACTCGGTGGGGTGGTGGGGGACGCCCTTTCGCAGCAACCTGCCAACCTTGGTGGAGACGACGTACTCTCCGGGTTGCCTGGTCTTGAGAAATCGCCCGAGCCTTTGCTCGGAAATCCCGAGCCCGTAGAGCGGTGCGGTATCGAAATAGCGTAAACCCAGGGACCAGGCGGCCTTGAGGGTCCCCGCCGCCACCTCCTCCGATACCGGGGCGTAAAGGCCCGCGATGGCCGCGGCACCGAAGCCCATCCGCGTGAGCTCGAGCCCGGTTCGGGCCAGGCGTACGCGGGCGGTGGGGTCAGGCATGCCGCACCTCCCGCCAGTACTCCCCGTCGGGGTAGGCGTAGGTCCGGAGCGACGATGCCTTCATGGTG
>CAZXOY010000089.1:2529-3934 GCA_964642655.1 uncultured bacterium | reverse complement strand
GCTAGGCATCGGGCTCCTTGGTGCCGTCATCGTGGTGAGCACCAAGGAGGAGGCGGAGAAGGCAGTTGGCTTGGGGCTCATGGCCGAGGCCACCGTGAGCCTGCTCAAGGGATTCGGCCTCAGCTTTGCTTAAGGGGGAAGACATGGCTCGAAAGGAAACGATCACCAAGAGCAACGCCAATTTCTCGGTCATCGGCCCGGGCATCGCCGGGCGTAAGGTGCAGGTCGCGTCCTACAAGGTGCCCGACAACACTGCCGTCGGGATTCCGAACGGCGCCCAGCTAATCATGAAGCTCGCCGATTCGACTGGGGCCGAGATCAGCCGCGACGCCTACGTCTACTTCTACCTCAAGCGTTCCGGCTTCGACGGCGAGGAGTTCTTCGCCAAGATCCCCTACAGCACCTTCTACGACCTGGCCATCGGCGATCAGCGCAATGAGAAGTACCGCGATCAAACCCGCCTGAACTTTGCCGTGCCCAAGCCCGGCGTGGTGCTGGGCCCCGGCGACGAGTTGCAAGTCTGGATCGAGGCCGCCGAGGCGGTGGACTTCACCAACGCCGCCACCATCTTCGAGCTCGAGGTCCAGGTCAAGGCCGTCTGAGGAGGCGAGATGGGACTGTTAGACATGCTCAAACGCCCCAAGCCCAAGCCGGTCCCGGCCGCGGCTGCCGCCGCGCGCCCGGGGCCGCGCCCCGTGGCCCCGGCCTACCAGCGGGCGCTCATCGACACCAAGGACTTCCAGGCTGCCGAGCCCTGGCGCGCCAACGAGGAGATCACCCTCGCGGTCTGGAAGGTACCCGAGGACTCCGCCTTCGTGATCCGCCCGGGCAGCAACCTCAAGTTCTACCTGCGCACCAAGGCCACGAGCACCGGCTACGATAACACCGCGGGCGGATCGGCGTACACCTTGACCGTCAACACCCCGGGCATCGTCCAGACCAAAATGAAGGCCCCGACGCTGCCCTCGACCCGTCACCCCGAAGTGCTGGCGTACGCCGATAAGGGCTCGGGATTCGTAGCGGTGCCGGTGCAGGCCATCGACTACAACGCCGGGACCGTGAGCCTCTCGGTGCCGGTCGGCGAGGCCTGGACCGCGGTCGAGGTGTTCTACGTCAGCGCCCAGGGCGAGTTCAAGTTCGTGATCGTCCGCGAAGGCGGCGGCATTCGCTCAGAGATCCCGCTCTACAACAACTCTTTTTCTGCCGTGCACACCGTCAACCAGCACGACCGCGAGGAACGCCCCACCGTCGCCAACACCGGGCTGCTCGTCGAGGGCTACCGGCTCGCGCTTAAGGTCACCTCGCCGCTGGAGATTGAGTGGAGCGACCGGGCGCGCCACTTCGTGCAGCTGGAGAGCCTGGCGATCAACGTCCCCGGCGCGGACAAGGAGACGCTCCGGCGCCG
>CAZXOY010000089.1:0-2429 GCA_964642655.1 uncultured bacterium | reverse complement strand
TACACCACCCAGAGCGGCGGATACGACTACGAGTGGATGAACGCCGTCAACCAGGCCGCGGACCTTTTTCAAAACCTCTTCCCGGTGGTTCAAGAATACGGCCGGGCCTTCGGCCTGATGCCGAGTCAGTCCGAGCCCTCCGGGATCACGGTTCAGCCGGTGCCCGAGCCCAAACCCTGGTACCAGGACGTTCCACCCTGGGCCTGGGGTGCGGCCGCGGCGCTTGGCGCGGTGGTGCTGATCAAGCTCCTTAACTAGGAGGCCCGCGTGGAACCGCTCACGGCCCTCCTCGACCTCGGCGGCAGCATCGTCTCCGGCATCGCGAATTACTTCGCCGCCGACCGCCAGGCCTCGGCGATCGAGCGTGTGAGCGAGAACCAGCTCAAGGGTCAACTGGGCTGGTACGACACGCTCAAGAGCTGGTTCGCCTCGCAAGAGCGCCAGGCCGAGACCGAGGCCTGGTTCGGCCGTGACGTGGCCTGGAGCGAGGCCGACGTGCAGCGGGCCCGCATCTACTACAACTTCCAGGCGGCGACGGCGCTTCGCGGGGCCATCGTCGCGGTGGCCGGCGCGGGCCTCGTTGCCCTGGCCATCTACGCCGCCGGAAAGGAGGGGAAATGAAGGCCTGGATGCTGTTGCCCCTCGGTGCCGCGGGGGCGGGCCTCATCCTCTATGGCCTGACGCGCGCCGCGCCGAGGCCCAAGGCGCTGGAGGCGCTGGGGGCCCCGCCCGAGGATCCCGGCGTCCTGCCCCAGCAGGATCCCTCGGCGATCCCCACCCATACCCAGGCGCCCGACCAGCAGGAACGCGCCAAGGCCACCTACTGCCAGCTCCTCACCGCCTACCGTGAGGACCTCAGGCGCTATAAGACCCAGGCCGACGAGGCCTACCTGCGCATGCAGGACGCGCTCAGGGAGGCCGAGGGCGTGTGCAAGGACTTCGCCTGGAACGCCACGTGGGACTATCAGTACGCGGGCCTCTTTGGGGCGAACGGCTGGACCGAGTTCCACAAGGAGGCCTCGACGGCGCTCTTGACGCGCTGCCAGGAGTACGTCAAGGGCGCGGCGAAAGATCCTGGCACGCCGAGCATCCCCAAGCCGCCGAGCAAGGGCGCCTACTGGTACGACGGCACGTATACCGAAGTCGCTGGCAAGATTAAGGCGCTCAAGCAGCAGGTCGAGGACGCCCGCGCCGCCCTGCCCGCGCTGCGCAAAAAGTACGCGGCTGCCAAGGCGGACTACGACGCGGCCAACGCCAAGGTCGCCGAGCTCCAAAAGAAGATCCGCGACCTTGAAGCTCAGGGGGTCTATTGCTGATGGACTTCTTCGCGCTCCTCGCCCAGCTTGACATCGGCAAGGCCTCCTTCCTGGCCCTGGTCGCGCTCTTCTTCTGGCACGGGCGGGAAATGGTGCGCACGCTCAAGAGCATCGAGCGCTCGAACCACGAAGTTCAAATCTACATGCGCGAGAGCACCCGGATCTTGCGCGAGCTCACCGGGGTGCTCAAGCGCAAGAACATCGAGATCCGAGAGATCACGGAGGTGAAGTGATGAGGAAGAACTTGGTCAAATACCTGCTCCTTGCCGCTGGAGCCTACGCCGTGGGCTACTACGGCCTGAAGCTCCTCGATAAGCGGGAGGCCTCCCCGAGCCAGAGGGTCCCCTCGCCCTGGCCGCCGAACGCCCCCGTGCCCGTGGACTTCGGCGTGCGCCCCGATCTGTGCGCACTCTTCGGTGGCGCTGGCTTTTGCTTCGAGTCTTCGCTGCGGGGGTAGGCCGTGGAAGGCGTCAAGGACCTCATCCCGCCGGGTGACGTCGCCTTCTGGTGGCTGGTGCAGGCGGCGCTCGCCGTGGGCGTGGTGATGCTGATCGCGAATTTTCTCGCCGGATTGCTCGCGCTTGTCCCAGGGGTGGGCCCGGTGCTCGCGCGCGTCGTGCTCATCCTGGCCGGCCAGTATCAAAAGTGGCTCTCCGAGCACGTGCCAAAGGCCGCCGAGCAGGCGGTCCTCGCCGTCGAGGAGCAGTTCAGGCGCGCCGAGGACCTCCCGCCCGAGGAACGCGCCAAGCGGAAGATGGAGGAGGCCTTAAGAATCCTCGACCAGCTCGCCCCGGGCCTCGACCGGGAGACCGCAAAGAAGATGATCGAGGCGGCCCTGGCGCGTATCCGGCCGCAGTACGAGCAAAAGGCGGCGCTCACCCCAAAACCGAGTGGCGGAAGGGGGGCCAAAGATGCCCGGCGCTAAAGGGCGCCCGGCCCCAAAGCCCACGCGCGAGCTCGTGCGGGGCTTTTGGTGGACCCTCGGCACCGTCGTTGCCTACGGGCTCATCGGTATCGCCGGGTATGTCGCCGCGACCTCACTCAAGCGGCAACCTGAGTCTGCCTCCAAGGAGCAAACAAGCCCCGCACCCTTCCTCGACGTACCGACCGCAC
>CAZXOY010000088.1:0-3989 GCA_964642655.1 uncultured bacterium | reverse complement strand
GCCTTTCTGCGCCTGCCGCGAGCGACCTCTCCCCTGCCGGGCATCGCTTCGGACGTCAATCCCCGTCGATGGCCGCAAGCGTGGCCAGGATGTCCTTGAGCGTCAGGTACATGCGCCGCTCCCCTGGCAGGAAGGTGAACCCGAACCTGCGATAAAAGGTAGCCGCTTGCTCATCGATGGGGTCGACCAGGATCAGGTGGAAGCCGGTCTCGTTGCCCAGGCGCGCGGCGTGGGTGAGGACGTGAAGAAGGAGCTTCCGGCCCAGCCCCCCTCCCTGCGCGTGCCGGTCGATGGCGAACCGGCCGAGGAGCAGGGCCCCGATCTGGGGGTAGCGCTTCAGCCGCCGTACCCGGCCCGGGCCCTTCCCGGGTACGATGGACGCGGCCGCAAGGGTGTAGTAGCCAAGGATGCGTGTGGGAGCTTCTTCGTTCACGAGCACGAAGCAACGGGTGAGGTCCAGGCGTTTGTCCTGGCCAGCGAACCGGCGCAGGTACTCGTCAAGGGATCGCTTACCGCAGGAAAAAGCCGCCCGGTCGTGGTGGCGTCCGAGCGGCTCAACCCTGAGAGGTGGTTCGATCACCGGGACGCCTTTCGAAGTTCCTCAAGAAGCTCGGGAACCACCCGAGCCGGCCGGGTGAGCTCTTCCGCAAGGCGATCGAAGGCTTCCGCCCCGATCAGTATTTGCTCGGTCTGCCGGTGTTCGGCGAGGACCTGCCTCGCCTTTTCCAGAAGAGTGATGGCGCTGAACTCGCTCACCGAAGCCCCGCTCAGCCGCGCGGCCTTTTCAATGAGCGCTTTCTGCTCTGGCTCGAGCCGGAATTCCAGTCGGGCGGTCTTGGGCATCCCTCCTCCTCAATCACAAGTGTACGGCAGATTGCCGGACAACGCCAGATCGGGCGGGCTGACGCTTCGCTCGCACGGTTCCCTTGCATGTATTTAAAGCAACTTGCCTGACTGAGGTTCCGTAGTCCTGCCCAGCACGCACCGGACATCAGCAGGGCGGTGTCTATGCGCAGTTGCTCGCCACCCCACTACCGTCCTTGCTGGCCCGGCTCGCGCCGCCTTCGTGCTCTCGCCCACGCTCAGCTTGGCGACGTAGCACCGCCACCCTCGTCGATGGCCTCGAGCACCTCCAGTTCCGCACGCTCCCGCACGTCCCGGGGCAGCTTTTTGTACGCCGCTTCTACGCCGTACTCGAGCAGGCGGCGGGCAATCGCTCCGGTCTGGGCCGTTTTGGGTCGCCGCTGTCTCGCGATATGCACGAGAACCTGAAGCATTCGTGCGTGACGCCCCTTCAGCGTGATAGCCACCCGAACCGGCTTCTGAGGACTTTCGTTCTCTTCGCCGAGTAGCGCATCGAGCCAGTCTGACATCTCTACCACTTCCCCTGTTCCTTTTTCTTGTACCACTCGCCGTTCAACTCCTCTTCGATCATTCGCATCTCCGCCGCGGCCTTCTCCAGGTACTCGCGCGTTCGCCTGACCCGATCGAGCAGTCCCTGGTTGAGTCGACGCGACTTGACGAGCACCTCCGCCTGAAGCTGCAACGCATAGCTGGTCACCACTTTCTCTTTCTCTTCTTTTTCAGATGCAACCCGCTTGACTTCGTCCGGTGGCAGCTCCAGCCGTACGCCCGGTTTGTCAGGCGCTTTGTAGTTCTGAATGATGTGGCTGATCGCCTCGCTGCGGCTCCCGAACACATCAACGAGCGGCATGGCGACGCGGATGAGTTCGATCTCGCTGCGCGGAATCTTGCCCTGGGGCATCATCCCCGCCTCCACGAACTTCATCACCGCCTCGTGCCAGCGCGACAGCGTACGCCGAGACACACCTAACTCCTGCGCCGCCTCGTCCCAGGTCAGCAACTCTTGATACAGCGTCAGGTAGTCTTCCCAGCCCAGTTGGTTGGTTATTTGTTCTTCTTCATCAACGATTCTTTCGAGTCTTTCTGCCATGGCCCTATGATTGCACGCTCATTACACACTGTGCAAGTCCCGTGCATGTAGGAGTACGCCCCCTGAGGACGGAGCAGAAGGCGTGTTGTTCCGCATGCGCCGGAGAGTGGTGGGCACGCTACGACAAGTTCTCGTACGCTTGGGCGTAGCTATAGTGGTCAGGATGTATTTACCTAAGCTTCGCCGGGAGATGCACGGCCGCAACGCCAACCCCGCCCCCGGGTTTCCCCGCTTGCTCGTGAACTTCTTCACTGGGCACCCCCCTCGCCGAAAAGGGGGTGGCACTATTCTGACACCTTATAGAGGGGGGTTTGACAGTGACAACCCCCCGGGGTTTTGAGACCTAGGCATATATGTGAAGTATTGCTATCGGGCCGCGTTGTGAGCGTTGGCACTCCCCGGGGGTTGGCATGCTAAAAAGTAGCTTGCACGGTGACAGGGGTGGAAGAGGGTGCCAGTAGGGGGGGTTGTCACAGGTTTATGAGACCCATGAGCGCTTTATGAACGAATCCTGAGCGTTTCCGGGGCCGCCCTCGAGGGCCCCTCACCCCATCAGTCGGCACGCCGAACGGACCATTCAGCGCCCGCCCTCGAGGCCACCTCATGACGCACTGGCCGCGGCCTTCACCGGCGCCCGTTTTGGGGCCGGGACGGAGAGCGCTCGAGGCCCCGCCGACACTCGAGGAAACCCGCCCGTTTTTTGACGCGGCGCGAAGGGGGAAGACGCCCTCGAGGACCACGGACGGCGAGGCCTGAACGAAGGGTCAGGCGACGACACTCGAGGACCCGAGGGGCGACAAATTGACGGGGGTCCGCGCGGTCAAAAAGCCCCGGGCACAGGGGCGGTTCGCGGCACCGGTTTGAAACGTTCCCGCGACCTTCGGTCGCGGGGGTGGAGCTTAGCGAAGAAGGAGGGCGTAGGCAGCCCCACCGAAACCACCGGTGGAACGCACCTGCCCTGCTCGCTTCCGGTCGCCGGATGACCGGCGGCTGATCGGCGTGCGAGTCCGCCCGAGAGTGCCGGCCGCGGAGCGAGGGTGAGAACACCCCGGGGGCGATTTGCAGACGGACCTCGAGGCCTGCTTGTGGCGCTCGTTGAAACGTTCCCGCGGCCTGGCGGCCGCGGGGATATCGCTTTACGGGAGGGGGTGAGAAATCGAGCCGGGGTTCGGGAGCGACGGCACCCGACCCATCGCCGGCCCGGATCGGGCCGGGTTGGGGTGGCCAGTGGCCCGACTGACCCGCCCGATCGGTTGACGCTGGCTGCCTGCGGGAGACGCCTCGCAGGTGGTTCTGCTCCCCTCTGTTCGGGAGCAAGTCCGCCGGAGCCTGGCTGAGTCCAACCGGCCCCTTGCTGTGGCAGCCAGCGAGGGGACAGCCCGGTTCCGGGCATCTTGTGGCCTTCAGCCATTGGTTGGGCAAGGGGTGGCGGATTGTCGGTCGTGCTGGTCGGCCATCAAAGTAGTGACCGGGCGCCCTCAGGCGATACGATCGACGCAACCCCGACAGGGATAGCATGAGGTTTGGCATGGAAGGAACTGTTCCGCCCCATATCATCGAGGCCGAGATGAACGTGCTGGGCTCGGTCCTGGTCGACGGCTCGCTGCTGGAGCGCCTCAAAGGTCTGATCAGCGCCGAGTCGTTCTACAAGGCGAGCCATCAGAAGATCTGGCGGGCCATGGAGGCGCTCGCCGCGTCGGGCGAGCCGGTGAATCCCGACACCCTTGCCGAGGCGTTGCGCGGAGACGGCATTTTGGACGAGGTCGGGGGACGCGCTTACCTGATCGAACTCGTCAGACAGCCGGCCGCCTACGCCGAGCACTACGCCCGCATCTTCGCTGGAAAGGCAGCACTCCGCGACCTGGCCGTCGCCGGGACGGGGAAAGTGACAGAGCTTCTGGAGGTCCGAGCTGACGAACGCCGGCACGGGTTTCACGATTCCGAGGACCTGGCCCACGAGGCCTTCGAGCACATCAACGTGCTCTACGAGCACCAGGGGATGCCGAGCGGGGTGCGCACCGGGTTTAAAGAGCTC
>CAZXOY010000087.1:0-4095 GCA_964642655.1 uncultured bacterium | reverse complement strand
CAGTGCTTATTAGGCCGTCTTTTTCTTCTTGTCCAGGATCCCGGCGAGCTCCTGGAGCCGGCGCCAGTTGCGCAGCCGGTCTTCGTTGGCCGCGAGGATGACGTCGTCGGGGTTGCCATCTTTGTCGAAGTGCTTGGCGAACCGGCCTTCGCTGCGGGCGAAGTCGATGAAGGTGACGGGCTCCTTGGTCTTGGGGTCGATGTACCAGTCGTCGTAGATCGCCGGGTTGCCCTTGAGGTCGAGGCGCTCGGAGAGGCGCTCGCCCTTGCGGGGGTCGTAGATGAAGACGGGGAAGGTACGGGAGAGCACCGCGAGGCGGGCCTGGTGAGAGGCCATGCTGTCACCGACGCCGTGCTCGGGCTGGCAGGTGGTGTAGACGATCACCACCGAGGGCCCCTCGTACTCGTTGGCGGCGAAGATGGCCTTGTAGAAGTGGTTGAAGTGGGCTGCGGTGGTCTGGGCCACGAAGACATCGGGGTGCATCATGAGAATTTCCCCGATCTCTTTGCGCTGCTCGGTCTTGCCCTTCAAGACCTTGCCGAAAGCGCTCATCTTGGTTTCCTGGCCCAGGTAGGTGGCGGTGGAAGCCTGGCCCCCGGTGTTGGAGTAAACCTGGGTGTCGAGCACCAAGACGTTGATGTTCATGCCCGAGGCCAGCATCCGGGAGAGCGCCTGGAAGCCGATGTCGAACATGGCGCCGTCGCCGCCGACCACCCAGAGCTTCTTGTCGTGCCAGCCCATCTGGTCCCAGCGCAGGCGGATGCCCATCGCATCGGTGGCGGCGTTCTCAAAGAGGGAGTTGGTCCAGGGCACCAGGAAGGGGTTGTAGGGATAGGTCGAGGAGTAGACGGTGTTGCAGCCTGTCGCGGCCACGATGCCCCACTCGCGCCCGTAATAAAAGGCGTTGGCCGCCGCCATCATGCGGAGGGCCGTGGCCTCTCCGCACCCCGCGCAGCTCCCGGCGCCGCCCACGTAGAGGTGGGTCTTGTCGGTGAGCATGATGTCGATCGGCGTGCGCTCGTTGATGTAGACCGAGGGGGTGTCGGGCAGGGCCTTGAAGAAGTCGAACGCCTCCTTGTATTCGGGCACTGTGCGGTCGCCCTTCTCGATCATGCCCAGGGCGTCGTCGTCACAAACCTCCACGCATTCCGCGCACCCCTTGCACTTGGTGGGGTCGATGAAGATTGAGAACATCCCCGGCTCGTGCCCCTTTTTCTTGGGCAGATCGTAGAACTTCTTGGTCTTGGCGAAATGCGCGCGCATGCGCTCGCGAGTCTCGGGGTCCTCGATCTTCGCGAGTTCGGCCTCAAGGGCACTCTCGGGCACCACCTTGGCCAGGATCGCGGTGTCGGGACACTCGGTGACGCACTCCATGCACCCGGTGCACTTATCGTTGTAGTACTCGGGAATTTCGGGCGCAATGTATGAGAAATCGCGGTAGGCCCCTGTTCCGGGGGCAATCAAACTGCGTGCCAAATCGAGGTCCGCCGGCCATTCGGTATCCGCGCGGCCCTCGTTGTAGGCATCTACGACCTTGGAAAAGCCCTCGTTGTAGGCATCGACATCCACGAGAGCGGGCTCGGGAGTGAACTCGATCTCGAGGTCGAGCTCGCCCGCCTCGATTTTCTGGCCCTTCACGCGACCACCTCCTCCGGTTCCCAAGCGATGACCTCCTCGGGCACCTCAACCAGTTCACGGTACCCTCGCTGAATCGCCGCCATGTTGGCTTCGACCACTTTCTCGCCCCGCTTGCCGAAGTACTTGCGAATGACCTTCTCCACCTCGCGCCACAGATCGGCTTCACCAAGCCTCGCGCGCTCGGCGAAGGGGGCAATCTTCAAGTACGAGCCAAGCAATACGATCCCCTGCATGCGCATGACCAGATCCGGCCGCGTGGCCACCTCGCGGGCGATCTTGACGGTATCGATCGCGAAGAGGCGGAGTTTTTTCTCGCGGATGATCTGGCGGGCATACGCGGGCAGGCTGGCCCAGATTTCCTTGGGATCCACGTGCCGCGACTGGAGCCATACCGCCCCGCCCTCCTTGAGACCACCGAAGGGGTTGGTGTATTCGAGCGCCCGGGGGTCGTTGATGGCGATCATCTCCACGTAGCGGAGCTCGGCGCGCACCCGGATCGGCGCCTCGGCCACGGTGAGGTAGTAGTTGGTCGGCAGCCCCTTCTTCTCGGAGCCGTACTTGGGGAAGGCCTGGACGTAGAGGTCGAAGAGATCTGCGGTCACGCTGGCGATGACCTTGTTGGTGGTCACCGAGCCGTAGCCGCCGACGGAGTAGCCGCGCATGCGGAAGGTTCCGGGCTCGACGACGTCGGGATCGCCCTTGGGCAAGAGCGCCAGCGGGTGCTTGATGTTGAGGGCGAAATAGCGGCGCTCGCCACCCTGCTTCAGGTGGTCGAAGACCGCCACCACGTCGGCAGGACGGATGTCGCGCCCGCCGAGGCCCGCGGCGCCGCCGTAGAACCTGGGCGAGCGCTCGATCGCGGGATAGGCGGGGTGCGCATCGAGGGCGTCAGCGAATGCGGCCTTAATCTCGCGCAGCAGGGGGTTGGATTCGGCGAGCGGCTCATCGGTGCGCTCGAGCACGGCGATGGCCTTGAGATGCTTGAGCGCTTCCACGATCCGTACGCCGGGGAAGGGCCGGAAGCTGCGCACCGTGAGGGCACCCACCTTCTCGCCCTGGTCGCGCAGGTAGTCGATCACCGCGGCCACCGTGCCCATCATGCTGCCCATGCCCACGATGGCGTACTCGGCGTCCTCGAGGCGGTACCCCTCGACGAAATCGTAGTGCCGTCCGGTGAGCTGTCCGAAAAGGGCGAAGGCTTCCTCGAGCACTTTGGGAACCCGGGTGTAAAAGGCGCGCTGGGCGATCTTCCCCTTCATGTAGGCATCCTGGTTTTGCACCACGCCGCTCATGATGGCATGATCGGGGTCAAAAAGGCTCCGCAGCCGCTCCTTGGGGTCGCCCACGAAGGCGCGCATGAGTTCGGGCTCGGGAAGACGGAAATTCTCCACGGTGTGGGTGTTCAAAAACCCGTCCTGCACCACCATGAAGGGGGTCTGGCTGGCCTCGGCCGCCCGCCGGGCGATCAGGGCCAGGTCGGCCACCTCCTGGGCGTTGGTGGCGAAAAGGATACCCCAGCCCGCATCAGCCACGGCGTAGACGTCGTCGTGACCGGCGTGGATGTTGAGGGACTGGCTGGTCAGGGCCCGGGCCCCGATGTGAAAGACCGCCGGCAAGCGCTTACCGGAGATGGTAAAGAGCACTTCCTTTTGCAGCACCAGCCCCTGGCTCGCGGTAAACGACGTCACCCGGCCGCCGGCCAGGGCAAACCCCTCGGCGGCGGTGCCCGCCGAGTGCTCGCTCTCGGGCTCGAGGAAAACCAGGGGATCGCCCCAGAGGTTGGTGCGCCCGTTGGCGACGGCCACCTGATAGCCGTAGCCCATATTGGTGGACGGCGTAATCGGGTAGGTGATACCCGCCTGCGACACGTGGGTCTCAACCCAAACCGCCGCTTCCGACCCGTCCCCCGTGGTGGGGATACCGGGGAACTTCACCTCACTCATTTAACCCTCCTCTCACGCGGCAAAGCGCCGCGCCTTCGCACTTACCCTACACCCAGCACAGGCCCTGGCACGAAAACCGAGTCCAAGGTTTTGCCCGCCTCGAGGATCACCCAAAGACCTGGGCGCGTGCCGTACCCTGGCCCAGATCCTTTTTGGCAGCCAAGGTCCTAACCCGCCTCGACCAGCGCTCAGCGACGGCGCTTCTTGCCGTTCGATTTGCGCTCTTCTTCGCCGCGCCATTCGCCAAAATAAACCCGGTTCACGGTCAAACGCACCGGCCGCTCGGGACGGTCCTTGCCCTCCGGGGGTCCCACCACGCGGCGGCGCTTTTGCGCGCTTTGCTCGCTCTTCTTTTCTTCACCCATGTCCTTCACCTCCTCTGCCGGTGCGAGGTCGATCTGCCTCACGGCGGGGTTTGCCCCCTCGATTCGCACCTTCCATTTGTCGCCCAGCCGGATCTTACGCCCGCTTCGCTGGCCGATAAGGGCCAGTGCCTCGGGCACGAAGACGTAGT
>CAZXOY010000086.1:0-4139 GCA_964642655.1 uncultured bacterium | reverse complement strand
ACCAGGTCGCGCCCCAAGACGATGACGACGTCGGCCGGGACGTGCAGGCGGAAGCGGGTCACGAGCGGGAGGTGCGTGGCTTCGGCATAGATTGCGCCGGCCTCGAGGGCCCCCGCGACCTCCACCTGACTCACTTCCCGCACCCCGATCCGGCGCAGCTCGGGGGCCGGCAAACCCAGCCGACGCAACCCCTCGACGAAACGGGGGCCGAGATCGGCGCCACTGCCGTCGAGCACCATCACCCTGGCCTTGGGCAGGGCCACGACCTCCCCCTGCCCCAAGCCAAAGAGCACGCGCTGGAACCTGGCCCGGCGCAGGGTGTCGACCTCGAGGTAAGGCCCATCCTCAACAACGGGAAGCGTGGCGGTCTTGAGCTCGAGCGATCTCAGATACGGGAGAAACACCAGCGCCTGACCGAGCGAAAGATCGGTCTCCAAATCGTTCCAGACCGCGCTGGCCATCTGCGGCAGCCTCGGCCAGTACTCGGGGCTCGCGACCTTCTTCAGAACCTTGAGCATGACCTCCTTGATCCGGTCGAGACGGCCCAGGTCGCTCCCCTCCCACCCCCGGAAGCGCATGTACTTGACCGCGTCGGCCCCGTTCAGATGAACCCGGCCCTTCGGAAAGTGGATGTGCAGGTTGGCCGCGTTGTCGTCGTAGTCCATCGGTGCGGGCAAGGTGACGTCGACCCCACCCACCATGTCCACCACCCGGGCCACCAGATCCAGAGTGAAGATCATGTGGCGATCGACCCGAAACCCGACCAGCTCGGAAACGGCCCGCTCCAGGCCATCCGGCCCCAGGAAGCCGAAGGCGGCGTTCACCTTGCCCCGGTACCCCTCGACGCGCACCATCGTGTCCCGGGGGACCGCGATCACCCAGGCCCTGGCTCCTACGACCCGCACGAAGAAAATGGTGTCGGTCCGCCGGCCTGGGCCGCACGGCGTCGCCGGTCCGCAATAGTCGATATCCCGAGCTGCAATCACCACGTTGAGCTCGGGAAGCGGCTTGCCGCTCGGCCCACGGGCCTGTTGCTGAGGCTCGGGCCAGCGCCCGACGATCACCGCCAGGACGACCAGGACCAGCCCGGCGAGGATTTTAGGCCAGGGCTTCAAGCTCGCGCATCACCTCCAGGGTACGCGGATGCACCGGTATGCCCCGCTGTTTCAGGTACGCCACCTTGCGCTCGACCGCCAGGCGGTAGGCCTCCTGGAGACGCCCCGCCAGCGCCAGCGCCCGGAGGTCGTCGTTGAAGCCGCGCTCGGGCTCGGCGGCATCGGCCACGTAGACCGCCATACCAAGGCCATGCCCGGGCAACACCCCGTAGACGTGCCCTTCAATGGCCTCGAGGATCTCGGGGTCCCGAAGCCCCCACCCCTCGACCAGACGGCGCCCAGCCCGCCCATGCAGCACCAGCGGGTGGCTCCGCTCGGCCTCGTTCTCGGGAGGGGCCAGGCGAAGGAGTTCCGTTTCCGGAAGCTCCTTGGCGATGTCGTGGAGCAGTCCGGCCAGGTAGGCCCGATCGCCGTCGAGCCCACTCGCCAGGGCGATCTCTCGGGCCAGCTCGGCGACCCGTTCCGAGTGAGCGCGGCGCTCGGGAGACAAAAGCGCCTCAAGCCTGGTCGCGTACTCGGTAGAGCCTGTGTTTTTCAATGTAGACCTCCACCTCACGTGGCACCAGGTAGCGTATGGAATGCCCCGCGGCGATACGGCGGCGGACTTCGGTCGAGGAAACCTCGTACCCCGGAATTTCGAGCAGCACCACCCGCTGGCGGAAGAACGGGTCGAGCCGCGTCAGGTCGTAGCCGGGTCGGGACACGGCGACCATCGTCGCCAGGGAGAACAGCGCCTCGGGCTCCTTCCAGGTGGCCACGTCCCGGTAGGCGTCGGCACCGGTGATGAAGAAGAGCTCGGCCTCCGGCCAGCGTTTTCTCGCCCGGCGCAGGGTGTCGACGGTGAAGCTGGGCCCCGCGTAATCGAGCTCCAGCCGGCTGGCGAAAAAACGGGGGTCGGCTACGGTGGCCAGGACCACCATCTCGTGCCGGCATTCGGCGGGGGCGACGGGTCGTTTATGGGGTGGACGGGCCGCGGTCACGAACTCGACCCGATCGAGCGCCAGGCGGTCAGCCGATTCGCTCGCCGCGAGTAAGTGACCGACATGGATAGGATCGAAGCTGCCACCAAAGAGCCCGACGCGCACGTTTAAGAGGGTACCACCTAGAGATCGGGGACGTATTCGAATTCCAGCCCCGCCACCCGCACCGTGTCCCCGGCCCGCACCCCGGCGCGCTTGAGCGCCGCCTCCAGGCCCAGACGCTTGAATCGGGTCTGCAGGTATTCCATGGCCTCGAGCAGGTCACCCCGAATCCGCGACACCGCCTGCTCGATCTCGGGGGATTCGACCTCGAACACCCCCTCCTCGACCTGCCGGACCCGCAGGCCCGCCTGGACCCTTTCTCGCCGTTTGGGCGTCACCGGACGGATCTTCGGCGCTTTTTCGAGCAGCGCGAAGAGCGTCTGGGCGAGCGCGTCAAGGCCGGCACCGGTTTTTGCCGAAATCGGGAGCACCGGCCACCCGAAACGCGCCAGGTCATCGACCAGGCGATCGACCTCGGGGGCCTCGAGGAGGTCCACCTTGTTCAGGGCCACGAGCGCCGGCCGCCGCCGGAGGTCTGGATCGTAGGCCTCAACCTCGCGTTGCAGCGTTTCAAGCACCTCAGCCGGGGCCTCGGTGGCGTCGAGGGTGTAGAGGAGCAAGCGGGTCCGTGCGATGTGGCGCAAAAAATCAAGCCCGAGCCCGCGGCCCTCGTGGGCGCCCTCGATGATCCCGGGAATATCGGCCATCGTGAGACGGCGGAGACCGTCCTCGCTGAGCAAAACCCCGAGGTTGGGCACCAGAGTGGTGAAGGGGTAGTCGGCGACCTTGGGCTGGGCACGGGTCATCGCCGCCAACAGGCTCGACTTGCCTGCATTGGGGTAGCCGACGAGCCCGACGTCGGCGAGGGACAAGAGCTCAAGAACGAGCCGCCGCACTTCGCCGGGCAGGCCCGCCTCGGCGAAACGCGGCGACTGGCGGGTCGGCGTGGCGAAGGCGGCGTTGCCCCGCCCGCCCTCGCCGCCCCGGGCCACCCGGACCGACTGACCCGCCTCCACGAGATCGGCGATGATCTCGCCGGTCTCGGCATCGTAGACCCGGGTGCCTAGGGGAACCTCGATCCACAGGTCCTCGCCGGCACGCCCGGCACGTCCCCCACCCTCGCCATGGCCGCCGGAGGGCGCTTTATAACGGCGCCGAGAGATCTTGGCCAAGGAGCCAACCTGATCGCTCGCGCGTAGGTAGACGTCGCCCCCCCGACCGCCGTCACCGCCGTCCGGCCCGCCCTTAGGGATGTACTTTTCCCGAAAAAAGCTCACCGCCCCGTCGCCACCGCGACCGGCGATGACCTCAATTTCTATCTTGTCGCGAAACATTCCAGGCGCCGGAGCGGCCCCGCCCCCGTCAGGACAGCGGCTTGACGTTCACGTAGCGCCCAAGCCGCCCCTTGTTGCGAAACTCGACGACCCCGTCAACCAGGGCGAAGAGGGTGAAATCCCGGCCCATGCCCACGTTCTTGCCGGGCTTGAACTTGGTGCCCCGCTGACGCACCAAGATGTTGCCGGCACGCACCACCTGGCCATCGAAACGCTTGACGCCGAGCCGCTTGGAAATCGAATCGCGGCCGTTCTTGGTCGAACCCAGACCTTTTTTGTGTGCCATGGCTTACCCCCGGATCTCCTTCACAACCAGCTCGGTGTACGGCTGCCGGTGACCCTTCTTACGGTGGTAGTTGATCTTGGCCTTGAACTTTTCCACCAAGATTTTTTTGCCCTTGCCGTGAGCAACCACCTCGGCGATCACCTTGGCGTCTTCCACCTTGGGAAAGCCCACCTTCACGTCGTCGCCGGCCACCAACAGCGGGGTGAACTCGACTTCAGCCCCGACCTCGTAGTTGAGTTTCTCCACGCGGAGGCGCTGCCCCTCCTCCACGCGGTATTGCTTGCCTCCGGTCTCGATGATCGCAAACATGCCATGACCTCCTGGGGCCAGTGCCCCCAGCAAATACCCACTATATCCACTCCCCGCCAAAGCTTCAAGGCGC
>CAZXOY010000085.1:0-4141 GCA_964642655.1 uncultured bacterium | reverse complement strand
CGGGGGGCTTTCCCTTTCCCTACCTCAGGTGGAACCGGAAAAAGGCCAGGGCTTCAGATCCGTTCCCAGTGGCTCACAGCCATGGCCTGGAGCACGATCCGTTTGCCATCTTCTCCCACCAGGTCGTAGTAGGTGTCGAGCATGCCGTTATCGTAGTCGTCGTAGATGCGTACGCCAAAAACGAGAAAATAGCGCCGGGCCTGAGGGTCGCGCAGCCGGTCACCGGGTTTTAAGTTCTGGGCTTCTTCGAGGAGTTCGGACGCCATATCTTCTAGCTTCCTTGATCTGGAGCCAGCGTTTGTAAGGCGTCCTTCAGTTTCTCGAGGTCGATCACGCCTTGATAGCGTTCCTTGCCCCCGCCCCGGGCGCCGAGGGCACGGAGGCGTTCCCAGATGGTTTTGAGATTCTCGGGGCGGTCAGGGTGCTTGACCAGCAGCAGGCGGGCCTTGGGTGGTTGGGGTGAGGCGAGCAGCGCGAGCGTCCCTGGCCGGGTTGCGAGGCGCTTGCCCAGTTCGTTCAGAACTTCGAGCGGAACTTCGGCGGCGATGGTTTGGCCGTGAGCTGCCAGCTTGGCTTCAATCAACTCGGCGAGTTTTTCCCTGAGCTTTAAGGCCTCCCCCCGGGCTTCGAAGCGTTCGCGCTCGAGCTTTTCCACCCGGGCGGGGACCTCGAGGGGCTGCGATGAAAACTTGAGGGCCAGCGATTTCAGCGCCTCGTGTTTTGCTGCGTAGTCCTCGAGCGCTTCCCATCCGGCAACGGCGTAGACGCGGGTGGTGTTCTTTTTGCCCCGTTCGAAACCGAGGATCTTGATGGGTCCGGCTTCGGCGGTGCGCCGCAGGTGGGTTCCACCGCAAGGGGCAAGGTCCCAGTCTTCGATCTCCACCACCCGCACCGTCCCCCGCACTTTGGGCAGGCGCCGCAAGGGCAGAAGGGGGACTTGGCTTTCCTCGACCAAGCGGGCCCGGATTTCGAGATTGGCGTAGACCGCCCAGTTGGCGAGCGCCTCGGCCCGTTTGATCACCGCTTCGTCGGGTGGCAGGTCGAAGTCGATGGTGAAGACGGGGTTTTTGAGGCTGACGGCCACGGTGTTCCACCGCCCGGCCCGGAGAAACGCCTGGGAGAGGATGTGCTGGGCGGTGTGGCGCTGCATGTGCCGGTAGCGACGGGGCCAGTCGATTTTTCCCCGAACGCGGGTCCCTGCCGCCAGGGGGCGGTCGACAACGTGGACGATGGCCTCACCGTGTTTCGTTGGCTCGAAGACATCGAGAACCCTCGCCTCGCCGAGGGTCCCCGTGTCGTGGAGCTGGCCTCCGGAAGTGGGGTAGAAGAGGGTGTGGTCCAGGATGGCGAAGTGCTTGCCCTCCGCGTGCCAGGCCTCGAGGACCGTGGCTTCGAACTCGCTCTGGTAGGGGTTTTCCCAGTAGCTTCGCCGGGTCACGGCCTTTAGTTTACGGCGCGCCGCCCCTTTTCGGTCAGCCGCCAGGTGGTGGGCGCGGCTGCCGGCGCGAAGGCGGCCGGGCACAGACTTCGGATGGCGCACGAAGCGCAACTGGGTGGACAGTGGGGGGAGCCCTCATAGGCCCGGACGACGTAGCCCTTGGCCTCGAGGACCTCGAGCATCGCCACCAGGGTGCCTGGTTCGACGCCCAGCCGCTCGGCCAGGGTGTTCACCCGGGCGGGGCGGGATAGGGCGCGCAAGAGCTGCTTGGTCATGCCAAGATCCGGTAGGCGAGAAAGGCCAGCAGGTAGGCCAGCGTGAGCTGGTAGGCCACCGAGATGAGCATCCAGCGTCGGCCGAACTCCTGGCGGAGGGCGGAGAGGGTGGCCACGCAGGGGGTGTAGAGCAGGACGTAGACGAGAAAGGCTGATGCCGCGGCCGGGCTCAGGACCGACTGGAGCGAAGCCGAGAGCGGGCTTGGAGCGACGGTGGGGCTGGGGAGCTGCAGGGAAAGGCCGACCAGGGCGGGCAGGGCGGCGAGGGTCTGGCGAATGGCCTCGAGCAGGGCGCCGGCGAGGGTGGCCAGTCCCGTAAGCCAGCCCACGGCGTCCGGCGCTTGGGCGCCGAGGAACCCCAGCCCCAGCGCGCCGACGACGACCTCCTTCGCCACGAAACCGGGAATCAGGGCCCCGACCACCCGCCAGTCGCTGAGCCCCAGCGGCGCGAAAAGCGTACCGAGGCCTCGGGAGATCGTCGCGTAAAGGCTGCGGTCGAGGGAGCCGGGCGGGAAGTGCAAAAGCGCCCAGATCAGCATGACCGCGACCAGGATCGGTCCGGTGGCGCCGGTGACAAAGCGCATGGTTCTCGATTTGGCCTGACGCCACAGAACGTCCGCCCGGGGCCATCGGTACGGCGGAAGCTCCATGACGCCGGTGCTGGGGTCGGCCTTGAGGAGGCGTCCGAGGAGCCAGGCGGTGGCGAGGCCCACCGCGAGCCCGAGGAGGTAGAGCCCGAAGACGACCAGGGCCGCGTTTTGGGGGAAGAATATGGCGGCGAAGAGGACGAAAACCGGGAGCCGGGCGCTGCAGGACATGAAGGGAATCGCAAGCGCGGTGCGCACCCGGTCGGTCCAGGCCTCGAGGGTGCGGGTGGCATACACCGCGGGCACATTGCAGCCAAAGCCGAGGACCATGGGGATAAAGGCGCGGCCCGGCAGCCCGGCGGCGTGCATGAGCCGGTCAGCGATGAAGGCGGCCCGGGCCATGAAGCCGCTGGCCTCGAGGAACCCCATGGCCAGGTAGAGGAAAAAGAGGACCGGGGTGAAGGCCAGCACGGTGCCGACGCCCCCCACCAGCGCTTCGGCCAAAAAGCTGGCGAGGAGGGCGGGCAGCGGCAGCGCCTCGATCCAGCCGGCAAGAACGGCTTGCGCGGTTCCGATGAAGCCGACCCAGGGGGCGCTCAGGGAAAAGGTGAAACGGAAAACGAGGAGCATGCCCAGGAGGAAAAAGAGCGGACCCAACCAGGGGTGCAGGACCAAGCGATCGATGCGATCGGTGACGCTCCGAACGGGCCGCCGGCCCTTGAGCGTTTTTTCGAACAGGGCCCGTGCCAGGCCAAAGCGGGCACCGGTGATCTCAATGAAGGGGTCGACGCCCTCGGCCAACAGGGCGGCGCGACGTTCTTCGGCCTGGTGCGCGTGCTCGGGGTCTGTGGGCAGGTCCTCGCCGGCCAAAAGCGCCAGCGCGATCCACCGCTCCTCCGGCCGCTGGATGGTGGCGGTGAGCGCCTCGATCGCGGCTTCAATGGCCGGGGGATAGCGCGTGAGGGGCCGGGGGGATTTGGCGCTCATGGCGAGGTCGATCAGATCCTCGAGGCCCTGACCGCGGCTGGCCACCGTGGGGCGAACCGGAACCCCGAGCTCGGTCTCGAGGGCCCGTGGATCGATGTCGTACCCCTTTGCCTTGGCCTCGTCGATCATGTTGAGGGCCACCACCACCGGGTGGCCGAGCTCGAGAAGTTCGAGCAGCAGGGGGAGGTTGCGTTCGAGGTTGCCCGCGTCGAGCACTGCGATGATGGCGTCGGGGGGGTCTTGGAGCAAGGCGTCGCGGGCAATCTGCTCTTCCGGTGTGGTGGAAAAGAGGCTGTAGGTTCCGGGCAAGTCGACGAGGGTGAGTGTCTGGCCAGCGTGGATGAGCTCGGCCTCGAGGCGCTCGACGGTCGTCCCCGCCCAGTTGCCGACGCTGAGATCGCTGCCGGCCAGGGCATTGATGAGGGTGCTCTTGCCGGTGTTGGGGTTGCCGACCAGGGCGATGGTGTAGGTTTTGGATCTCGTTTGAACCGCGGCATCGCAACGCGGGCAGCCCATCACTCGACCTCGAGGTAAACCTTTTGGGCTTCCGAATGTCGCAGGGCAAGAAGGCTTTCCCCGGCCTGGACCTCGAGGGGACCCCCGAGCGGTGCCCGCCGGACCAGCCGGATGGCGAGGCCGGGGCGAAGGCCAAGGGCGTAGAGGCGGCGCAGCAAGCTGGCCGGTGCCACCACCCGCCGCACCAGCCCGCCGTCACCGGGGTTGAGATCGGAGAGCCGCCGCATCGGTGACGATTCTAAATGGGTGACGCAAATCCCGTCAATACAGGTCGGAATAATAAAATATAACAATAAGAACGATTCTTGTTGTATGTAGCTTAAGTTGTCATAGCTGGA
>CAZXOY010000084.1:0-4150 GCA_964642655.1 uncultured bacterium | reverse complement strand
AGATCACATTCCAATGAGCCAAAAGGCTCCGCTTGGAAAGGAGAAATGCAATGAGGATCAACAAAGGCGCGCTGCTCAAGGTCGTTGAGAAACCCTACCTCAAAAGCGAAATCCCCGAGTTCCGCCCCGGCGACACGGTCCGGGTCGCCTACCGGGTGGTCGAGGGGAACCGCGAGCGAATCCAGGCGTTTGAGGGCACGGTCATCAAGATGAAGCACCACGGGCTCAACTCCACCTTCACCGTGCGCAAGATCTCGCACGGCGTTGGGGTGGAGCGTATCTTCCCCCTGCACTCGCCGCTCATCGACAAGATTGAAGTCACCTTCCGCGGCAAGGTGCGCCGGGCCAAGCTCTACTACCTCCGCGAGCGCCGGGGCAAGGCCGCCCGCATCAAGCCCGACCGCAAGCGGATGAACGCCGACGCCGCCCGGGGCTCGCAGAAGAAGTAAGGGCTTTTTGGCGTATGGCCCCCGGCAAGAGCCGGGGGCGTTCGCTATACCGTCCAGGCCAGGACCCGCGCCGGCGCCGCTTCCGCGGCGGCAAGCTTGAGGGGGAAGACACCAAAGCGATAGCGCCCCGGTGCGATCTTTGCCAGCGCCAGCCCTTCGAGGATCCACACCCCAGCCCGCGCCAGGATCCGGTGGACCTCGAGGTCGCGGGAATCCAGGGGGTCCACGCTGGGGGCATCGGTGCCGACGAGCTTTGCCCCTCGACCCACCAGCGCCCGGGCCAGCTTCGGTGGCAGGGGCCGGTAGGCCTCGGGAAACGCCTGCCAGGTGTCGGGCTCGCCGGTTTTGACGAAAACCAGCGGCGGTAAGGTTTCGGGAAGCGGGGCCCCGAGGTCGAGGAGAACGCCTTCGGCGAGCATCAACGAAGGGGGAAAGTCGGCGATCGTGGCCCCGCCGGGCTGCACGTGGCCCGGGCCCTCGAGGTGGGTCCCCGTGTGCAGCGAAAGCCGGGCTTCGTGCACCAGGACGCCGTCTTTGGAGAAGGTGGCGGTGGGTTTCAGTTCAAAAGGGGCGTCGCCCGGCCAGACCGGGTGGCCGGGGTGGAGGATTCGGGTGAGGTCCTTTACCCTCGGTGCCATGATTGCAGCGACCGAATGACGGGCGTCTTTTTACGCGCCGCGAGGATGGCCCGGAGCGACCACCGCGCGCCGGCCCGGGTGGTGATGAAGGGCTTTCCGGACTCCACGGCACGCCTGAGCTCGGGATCAGGGGCAAACGCGAGCAGAAGGTCGTAGTCGGCCCCCTCGGTTTCAACGAAGCCGGCCTCGAGGTACGCCCGCCGGGTGTCGCCATCGACGTCGATGAAGCGGACCCGGCCCTCAAGGGGAAGCCTTTGCCCGGCGCCGAGCTCGGCCTTGTAGTAGGCGAGGTAGGGGTCTTCGTCGAGCCCCATGCTCTCCCCGGTCGAGCGCATCTCCGGGCCGAGCCAGGGGATAACCCCCGGGAACTTGATCCAGGGGATGACCACCTCCTTGGCGGCGTACATCGGCGGCGTGGGGTCTTCGGTGAAGCCGAGCTCGATGAGCGTTTTCCCCACCGCGATCAGGGCCGCGTATTTGGCCAGGGGGTGGCCGATCGCCTTGGAGACGAAGGGAACGGTGCGGGAGGCGCGGGGGTTGGCCTCGAGGACGTAGACGGTCCCGTCCTTGATCGCGTATTGCACGTTCAAAAGGCCGCGAACGCCGATGGCCTTGGCCAGCCTGCGGGTGTGGTCGCGTACGGTCTCCAAAGTCGATGCGTCCAGATTCACCGGGGGCATGATCACCGCCGAGTCGCCGGAGTGCACCCCGGCTTCCTCGATGTGCTCCATGATCCCGGCCACCACCACCCGCTCGCCGTCGGCGATGGCGTCCACATCAAGCTCCAGCGCCCCCTCCAGGTACTGGTCGAGGAGGATGCTCGGGCTTTCGGCGAGCTCGGCGTAGATGGCCTCGAGGTAGGCTTTGAGCCCGGCTTCATCCCGGACCACGGCCATCGCCCGGCCGCCGAGCACGTAACTGGGCCGGACCATGAGGGGGTAGCCGAGGTCCCGGGCCAGGCGGAGCGCCGCCTCGGGGCTCTCCGCCACCGCCCCTCGGGGTTGAGGGATGCCGAGCTCTTTCACCAGCCGGTTGAAGGCCTCGCGCTCTTCCGCGGCGTGGATCGCGTCGGGATCGGTGCCCAGGAGCCTGGCCCCGGCGGCTTTGAGGGGGCG
This sequence comes from uncultured bacterium, assembly GCA_964642655.1. GTDB lineage: Bacteria > Deinococcota > Deinococci > Deinococcales > Marinithermaceae > WFXV01. Next base: position 1,948 of record CAZXOY010000084.1, on the reverse strand, counting down.
GGCGAGCTTCAAAGGCGTTTGCCCGCCGAGGGTGAGAATGGTACCGAGGGGTTTTTCCCGCTCGATCAGGTTGAGGGTATCTTCGAAGGTCAGGGGTTCGAAGTAGAGGCGGTCAGCGGTGTCGTAATCGGTGGAGACGGTCTCGGGGTTCGAGTTCACCATGATGGTCTCATAGCCGGCCTCGGAGAGCGCCCACACCGCGTGGACGGTGGCGTAGTCGAACTCGACCCCCTGTCCGATCCGGATCGGGCCCGAGCCGAGGATGGCGACCTTGGTTTTTTCCGTGGGCCGAACCTCGTCTTCCTCCTCGTAGGTGGAGTAGTGATAGGGGGTGTAGGCCTCGAACTCGGCGGCGCAGGTGTCCACCGTCTTGTAGACCGGCTCGACCCCCTTTTGCTTGCGGATGGCCCGAACCGTGCCTTCGTCCTGGCCGGTGAGGGCGGCGAGATCGGCGTCGGAAAAGCCGAGCTGTTTGGTGCGGTAAATCGCTTCCCGAGGCCAGTCTCCGATCGGACCCCGGCGTCTGGCCTGGCGTTCGCTGGCGACGATCTCGGCGAGCTGGTGGAGGAACCAGGGGTCGATGCCGGTGGCTTCATAAAGGGTGTCCGGCGCCTCACCCCGGCGGAGAAGCTCGAGGAGGACGAACGGTCGGCGGGGGTTTGGATAGAGCTGCGCCTTTAAAGCTTCGGTTGAAAGCTCCTGGACGCCGGCGCGGACGTCGGCCTCGAGGCCCCGCAGGGCTTTGAGGAAGGCTTCTTTAAAGCTCCTTCCGATGGCCATGACCTCGCCCACCGAGCGCATCTGGGTGCCGAGCCGGTCGGAAAGCCCGCCCTCGGTGTTGGGCAGGGTGGCGAACTTCTCCATGGCGAAGCGCGGGATTTTGACCACCACGTAGTCGATGGTGGGTTCGAAGGAGGCGGGGGTTTTGCGGGTGATGTCGTTGGGGAGCTCGTCGAGCCGGTACCCCACCGCGAGCAAGGCGGCGATCTTGGCGATCGGGTAGCCGGTGGCTTTGGAGGCGAGGGCCGAAGAACGCGAGACCCGGGGGTTCATCTCGATCACCACCATGCGCCCGGTTTTGGGGTGGACAGCGAACTGGATGTTGGAACCGCCGGTGTCGACGCCGATCTCGCGGATGATCGCTTTGGCGGCGTCGCGCATGCGCTGGTATTCGACGTCAGAGAGGGTCTGCGCCGGCGCGACGGTGATGGAGTCGCCGGTGTGCACGCCCATTGGGTCGAAGTTCTCGATCGAGGTGATGACCACCACGGTGTCGGCGTGGTCGCGCATCACCTCGAGCTCGAACTCCTTCCACCCGAGGACGCTTTCCTCGACCAGCGCGGTGTGGGTGGGGGAGAGGGCGAGGCCTCGAGCGAGGATCGCCCTGAGCTCGGCCTCGTCCCTGGCGATGCCGCCGCCGGTGCCGCCGAGGGTAAAGGACGGGCGGACCACGACCGGGTAGCCAACCTCCCGGGCGAAGGCGAGACCCTCCTCGACGCGGCTGACCATCTGGCCCCGGGGGACCTCGAGGCCGATCTTTCTCATCGCCGCCTGAAAGGCCTCGCGATCCTCGCCTTTCTCGATGGCCTCGACGTTGGCGCCGATGAGCTCGACCCCGTAGCGTTCGAGCACGCCGGCCTTGTAGAGCGCCACCGAAAGATTGAGGCCGGTTTGCCCTCCGAGGGTGGGCAAAATGGCGTCGGGTCTTTCCCTGGCGATGATCGATTCCAGATACTCGAGCGTCAGCGGCTCGAGGTAAGTTGACTCGGCGAGGTCGGGGTCGGTCATGATCGTCGCCGGGTTCGAGTTCACCAGGATGGCCCGGTAACCAACCTTCCTGAGGGCCTTGACCGCTTGGGTTCCCGAATAATCGAACTCGGCCGCCTGACCGATGGTGATGGGTCCGGAGCCGACAATGAGTATTTTTTCAAGGTCTTTCCGTGGTGGC
>CAZXOY010000083.1:0-4560 GCA_964642655.1 uncultured bacterium | reverse complement strand
CGACGCCTCGCCCGGGTGCGGGGTTACCACCACGGGCCGACCTCGCTCCGCATAGGCCGCCAGCACTTCGCCGTGAATGCTGTCGGCATCGATCACCGTGGGGAGCCCGAGTTCGAGCACCGCGCGCGCCGCCGACACCCCCAAAGGCCCGCTCCCCATGCCCACCGCCACTGAATCGGCCCGGAAAGGGGGCAGGGCATCGCCGCGCCACTCAGCGACCGGCAGCCGCACCGCCTCCACCAGTGGCATCACCGGCGCGTCCCCGGGATAGGCCACGCCCACCAGGCCAGCCCCGGCCCGGTAGGCACCCCTCGCCGCCAGCGCGAGGGCACCGGGATAGGTCCGGTAACCCCCAGCCAGCAGCACACGCCCCACGCTACCCTTGTGGGCGTTGCCCGAACGCCTGGGAAGGAGCGAGCGCATCGCCTCGGGAAGGATGAGCTCCGGCGCATCCGCCGCCGCCTCGTAGGCGGAGTCGGGCATGGCGATCCCCGCCAGCCACACCTCTCCGCACGCCTCGCGGTGGGGGTAGAAGAGGTGCTCACTTTTCAGCCCCGCGAGCGCCACCGTGACCCGGGCTCGAATGTGGGGGTGATAGGGCAACCCCGAGGGGAGATCCACGCTCACCACCGGAAGGCCGCTCGCGTTGACCCGCTCGACGAGCTCCGCCCACCGACCGGCGAGGGGCCGGGTGAGACCGGTGCCAAAGAGGGCGTCGACCACCACGTCGAAACCCGCCGGCGTCCACTCTTCGACCGGCTCGGGCTCGACCCCCGCGACCACGAGCGCCGAGCGCATGACGTGCGCGTCGCCCGCTTTCACCTCCGACGGCGCGAAAACGGCGACCTCGTGCCCGAAGGCCTTGAGCCACCGCGCGGCGACGAACCCGTCGCCACCGTTGTTGCCCTTGCCCGAGAGCACACAGACCCGGGCGCCGGGGTAGCGCCGCCCGACCACCTCGGCCACCGCCCGCCCCGCCGCTTCCATCAGCAGCAGGGTGGGATATCCGAGCGCCCGTGCCCGCTCGTCGACCGCCCGCATTGCATCCGCGCTGTAGAGCCTCATGCGCCTCGCCTCCCGCTTCCCCGCGCCAGGCCCTCGAGGGTCGCGAGCGCTTCCTGTACCCCCAAAACGATGATCTGATCCCCAGACCGCAAGACGAAATCCGCCGCCGGGTTGACCACCGGCACCCCATCGCGGATCACCACCAGCACCGTGGCCTGGTGCTGTTTGCGGATCTCGAGATCGGCAAGGCTCTTCCCATCCATCACGCTGCCCGCTTCCACGCGCAAATCCTCGATGGAGAGCGGCGCGCCGCCCCGACGCAAGGTGGTCTCCAGAAAGTCCACCACCGCCGGGCGCACGACCAGGTTCGCGAGTCGCCGCCCGCCCACGGCATAGGGGTCGATGACCCGGTCCGCCCCAGCACGCAACATCTTCGTCCTCACCGAATCGTCCTCGGTGCGGGCGACGATGAAGAGCTTTGGATTCAGGCTGCGCGCCGAGAGCACCACGAACAGGTTGGTGGCATCGACGCCGGTGGTCACGATCAGACCGTGGGCCCGTTCCACGCCGGATTTTTTGAGGACCTCGTCGTCGGTGGCGTCGCCCTCGAGCACGAGCGCCCCGTCGTGCATGGCCCGGGCAACGCGATCGGGATCGCGCTCGACGACCACGAAACCAACCCGGCTGTCCTTGAGCTGCTCGGCGGCCTGCCGGCCAACGCGGCCGTAACCAACCACGATCACGTGGTCCCGCATACGCTCGATGGCCCGCTCCATACGAACCAGCCTACGCCGGGTGGCGCTCATTTCGACCACATAGTCCATGAAAACGCCCAGCACGTAGAACAGGGTGGCGATGCCGGAGGTTCCCACGGCCATGGTGAAGACGCGCTCAAGCGGCGTCTTCACCGGCAGCACCTCGGTGTAGCCGATGGTGGTGGTGGTGATGAAGACCATATAGAGGGCGTCGAGCAACGTCGCCCCCTCGTTTCGCCAAAGCCACCAGTAGCCGCCGGTGCCGATGAGGAAGATCGCGCCCAGGATGAAAAGCGGCAGCGCCAGACGCTGTTCCAGGGTTTTGGCCGACGGGCGAGGCATGCCTTCCCTAGGATAAGGAACGTGGAAGGACTCGAGGAAGCCAAGGCCCGAATCGAGCAGGCCAGTCGGGTCGCGGTGCTGACCGGGGCGGGCATCAGCGCCCCTTCAGGGATCCCCACCTTTCGCGACCCCGGCGGGCTGTGGCAGAACTTTCGCCTCGAAGACTACGCCACCCCCGAGGGGTTTGCCAGAAACCCGGAGGAGGTCTGGCGCTGGTACGCCTGGCGCTATGCCAGGGTGCAGCAGGCGACGCCCAACCCCGCCCACCACCTGCTGGCCGAGCTCGAGGCCGAAAAGAGCGAGGGGTTCCTCCTCGTCACCCAGAACGTCGACGGCCTGCACCAGCGGGCGGGCTCAAAACGCGTGGTCGAGCTCCACGGCAGCATCCTCCGCGCCCGCTGCACCCGATGCGGCCACACCGAGCCGCTGCCGCCACCGGAAAGCTTCGAGCCCCCGCCCCGCTGCTCCCACTGCGGTGCCCTGATGCGCCCCGACGTGGTGTGGTTCGGCGAGCTCTTGCCGGCCGGAGCCCTGGAAAAGGCCCAGGCCGCATTTCTCCGCGCCGAGGTGGCGCTGGTGATCGGCACCTCGGCCCTGGTTGAGCCCGCCGCCTCGCTGGGGCGGCTTGCCAAAATGGCCGGCGGTTACCTGATCGAAATCAACCCGGAACCCACCCCCCTGACGCCGGTCGCCGATCTCTCGCTCAGGGAAGGCGCGGTCGAGGGCCTGGCGCGCCTCCTCAAGCCCCAGACCTAAGGACGCGCCCGCGAGCTTTTCAGCATACCGACGCGAGATTGCCTTGTCGGAGCGGCAGAAAGCCTCGGGCAACCACCTAATCGCCTGACTTTTTGCGCCCGCGCCAGGTGAGCTTGAAGGGGACCCGGGAAAACCCGAGGTCGCTGCGGATTCGGTTTTTGATGTAGTTTTCAAAGGCCCGGGTTACGAACTCGGGGTAATTGACGAAGAAGACGAACGTCGGCGGAGCCACCTGGACCTGGGTGGCGTAGAAGATCTTGAGCGACCGGCCGCGGAAGTTGGGCATCCGGGTCCTGAGGCACCAGACCTGAACCATGCGGTTGAGGTCGCTGGTCTCGACCCGCTGGTGGGCCTCCTCGTAGAGCTGGACCGCCTCGCTCAGAATTCGGGTGAGGTTTTCACCGGTCTTGGCGGACACGAAAACCATCGGCAGGTGCTGCAGGTGGGCGAGCTTTTCCCGGATCGCCCGGCGCACGCCTCGCCGCTCGTCCCTTGGGACCAGGTCCCACTTGGTCACCACCAGGATGACCGGACGCCCGGCCTCGAGGGCCTCATTCGCCATCTTCAGCTCGCGGTCGCCGAGCTCGAAGGGATCGACCACCAAAGCCACGACGTCGGCCTCACGCATCACCCGCTGGGCCCGCAGGATGGCGAACCACTCCACCGCTGTCTCCGGGCGCTTGCGGATGCCGGCGGTATCGACCAGACGAAACCGGCGACCGCCGAAGTCGAACTCGACATCGATCGCATCGCGCGTGGTTCCCGCCTGTTCGGAGACGATCACCCGCTCCTCGCCGAGGAGCGCGTTCAAGAGCGAGGACTTGCCCGCGTTCGGCCGGCCGATGATGGCCAGCTTCAAGGGCTCGACTTCGCCTTCGTCAGGATCTTGGTACACGGGAAGCGTGGCCCAGATGCGCTCGATCAGCTCGTCAAAACCCCGGCGGTGTTCAGCCGAGGTCGGGATCGGGTCGCCAAACCCCAACCCGTAAAGCTCGCCCAGATAGAGCTCATGCTTGGGATCGTCGATCTTGGTGGCCACCAGCAAAACCGGTTTCTTCTTTTTTCGCAGGTAATCGGCGACCTCGTAGTCGGCCTGGGCCAGCTCGGCCCGGCCGTCGACCAAGAAGAGCACCAGGTCGGCGTCCTCGAGGGCCCGGTCGACCTTCTCGCGAATCTTTTCTTCCCAGGCATCGCCAGACCACACCCCCCCGGTATCCACCAGCCGGAACCGCCCGGTATCGGTCTCCACCACGGCTTCCTTGAGATCCCGCGTCACACCGGGTTCGTCCGCAACCACAGCGTCGCGGCGGCCGACGAGGCGGTTATAAAGGCTCGATTTGCCCACGTTGGGGCGGCCGACGATGACAACTTTCTTCATGCTGCAAAACTCCTCTCCCCATCAGACCCCGCGGGTCCCCCGGGGTGTGCCAAGCCGGCATTATACCCGATAGTATAGGCAAATCCCAGTTGACGCGTCCTTCCCCCATGGCTAATATGTGGGGTGCGGTCTTTGGCCGCAGCGAGGCGGTGTAGCTCAGTTGGTTAGAGCACGCGACTCATAATCGCGGCGTCGGCGGTTCGAGTCCGCCCACCGCCACCAGAAAAAGCCCGTGATGATGGGTAAAATGGCGAAGGGCCCCGCGCAGGGCCCTTTCTCTTTGACATCTAAATGACAGCTAACGCCGGATCTGCCTGGAGTCCT
>CAZXOY010000082.1:0-4675 GCA_964642655.1 uncultured bacterium | reverse complement strand
GATTCCGATCCGGCCGGAAGGAGGGAGAATCCGGCGTTTGGCGTTCAGAGCGAACTGGCAAGCCAGAAATAGATCAGCGTGGCCATCGCAATGAGCGCCAGCGCCTTGGCGGTTTGACTCTTGCTGCGAAAGATCGCGAGGTAGGTGACGTAGAAAAGGATGAGTCCGTAAAGGAGGTTGCCGAGATCCATTAGAGCTCCACCTCCTCGAGGACCCGCCCCGCCAGCAGGGCAAAGACCAGGGCGAGGGTGGGTCCGATGATGAGGGGGAAGAGAGGCAGCGTTCCGTTGAACAGGGCAAACCCCAGGTTAGCGACGAATGCCGTGCTCCAGGTCAGCGAGCCGATCCAGACCCCGCCCCAGGCGCCGAGCACGGCCTGGATAAGGACCAGCGCCGCGGTAAGACCTTTCAGCGCGCCGAGAAAAAAGAAGGCGCCGACCAAAAGACCGGCGCGGGAAAGCTCGTAGGCGACCCCGACCGTGCCGGCGAGGAGTAAAAGCCCTGAAAGCGGAAGTCCGAGCGTCACCAGCATATACAGGCTGAGGCGAAAGAGTTCCCCCGGGGCTTCGGGAAAGAAGCGGCCGAGGATCAGGGCGTTGGCGCCGGTGATGAGAAGCGTGACCCAGGCCAGCCCGAGCCAGGTCGCGGCCAGGCGAGCCAGCGCGTGGACCGGGCCAGGGTGAGGCGAGAGTATGAACTGGGCCAGGCGGCCCGAGCGCGCGTCGCGCAGCGGGCCGAGGAATCCATAGATCAAAAGCACGGTGCCCCCGCCCCAGAGCACGAGCTGCGTCGAGCCCCAAAAGACCCCGACGGCGGCGGCCGATGAGAGCGTCGAGGCCTTAAGCAGAGGCACCAGCGCCAGCGCACCCAGAAACAGGAGCGCCTTTCGGGACTGCCGGAGCTCCCAGGCGACGAGTTGGACCCAGGCCTTCATGCCAGTACCTCCTTGAAGGTCTCGACTACGCTCTTCCCCTCCTGTCTGAGGGCCTCGACCTCGGCGTCGAGCACCACCCGGCCCTCCTTGAGAAAGATGGCCCGATCAAAAAGCCCTTCCGCCTCGCCCACCTCATGGGTCGACAGGACGATCGTCGCCTGGCGCTGCCATTCGCGGACCAAGGCTTTGAGGATTCGATCGCGACTGATCAGGTCGATCCCGGCGAGCGGTTCATCGAGCAGATAGAGCCTGGCGCTTCTCGAAAGGGCCAGGGCTAGGCGAGCGCGGGCTTTTTGGCCCCGGCTCATCTGCCCCAGCGGTCGTTTGGGTACCTCCATGAAGGCGATGAGCTCATGGAAGCGGGCGGAATCGAAATCGGGAAAGAGCGCATTCACGAGCCGGGCCAGTTCTCCAGGTGTTGCCCATGCGGGCCAGGGGTCCTGTTCGGGAAGGTAGACGATCTGCCCCCGAACCCGCCTTGGCGGCCGGCCGAGGACCTCGACCTGGCCCCGATCGGGAAGCAAAAGCCCGGCGAGCAGCTTGAGCAGGGTGGTCTTACCTGCGCCGTTGAGTCCTAAAAGCCCCACCACCTGTTCGGCCTCGAGCTTTAGGTTGACCCCGCTTAACGCCTGATGATTGAGGTAGCGTTTCTCCACCCCTTCAACCTTCGCCAGCATGCATGACCTCCTTGAGTTCCAAGAGCGCCTCGTCGTCGGTGAGCCCCAGCGCTCGGGCTTCTTCCAGGTAGCGCCGCGCTGCCTGGCGGATGAGCGTTTCCCGGATCGCCACCACGTCGACCGCCGCCCGAATGAAGGTGCCAAGCCCCCGCCGGGTTTCGGTAATCCCCTCGCGCTCGAGGGCTTCAAAGGCGCGGATGACGGTGTTGGGGTTGACCCGGAGTGTTTCGGCGAGGGCCCGGGCCGAGGGGAGCTTCGCGCCAGGGGAGAGCGTCCCCCGGGCCAGACCGGCCTTCACCGAGTCGACGATCTGGCGAAAGATCGGACCTGCTTCGGGGTCTATCCGCCAGTGCAAACTAACCTCCTGAGTGCACTATAACACTAGTGCACTATATGTACAAGAATTCGAACGGGCGCGGGGCCCGTTCGGGCTGGGCGAGGGTGGATGAGCTCCGCGGCAGGCCGGCCCTCAGCCGGTACTTAGCCGAAGATCAGGGTCAGGATGGCGACGAGCAGCACGTAAGGGGCGAAGATGCGAAACCGCCCGGCCTTGAGGATCCCAAACAGCGCGAGCATGGCCAGGTACCCGCTGACGAACGAGGCTATCACCATCGAGGCCAAGGGGGCGGGGCTGATCCCCGGGGGAAGCCCGTCCTTGATCCCGAGCAGGGTCACGCCGAGGCTTGCCGCCGCGTACATCAAAAACGAGAGCCTGGCGGCGAACCCGGGGTTCACCCCGAGCCGCATCAACGCGCTGATGGTGGTGCCCGATCGGGAGACCCCGGGGTAAATGGCGAGCGCCTGGGCCAGTCCGGCGAGGATGGCGTCGAGGTAGCCCACCGCGTGGGGTGTGTTCTTGCTCCCGCCTTGCGGCGTGGTCCAGAGCACGAAGGCGGTGAACAAAAGGCCGAGCGAGACGAAAAAGGGGGTGTTGAACGTCTCGAAGATGTCCTTGACCAAAAGCCCAACCACGGCTGCGGGGATCGAGGCGACGATCACCAGCCAGGCCAGCCGCCACCCCGCGCCTTTTCGGGCCGCGGGGTCGAAGAGCCCGCCGAAGAACCCCGTCAGCGCTTCGGCCACCTCGCGGCGCATGACCACCAGCGCGGCAAGGAAGGTCCCGGTGTTGGTGGCGATGTCCACCCAGAGCGGGAGCTGTTGCCCCCCGAAGAGGAAGCGGTCGGCGAGGACCAGGTGGCCCGAACTCGAAACGGGAAGGAACTCGGTGAGGCCTTGAACGATCCCGAGGATGATGGCTTGGAAAACGTCCATAGCCGCTATCCTAAATCAGACCTTCGTGCGGGCGATCGTCCCCTGGCCCACGGCCACCAGCCTGGGCATTTCGCCCTCCTCGAAGACCTCGGCCTGGCACACCGCCATGCGGCTGCCGCGGTGAAGGCTTCGGGCCCGGGCCAAGAGCACGGGGCCTTTGGCGGGGCGCAGGTAGTTGATTTTGAACTCGGCGGTCACCACGTTTTCGCCGAGGACCGAACCTCCGGCGAATGTCAGGGCGTTGTCGACCAAATAGCTCAACACCCCGCCGTGCACGAAGCCGTGCTGCTGGAGGAATTCCGGGCGGACCTCGAGGACCAGCTCGACAACGCCTTCTTCAAAGCGCCGGAGCCTGGCGCCCAGGAAGCGGCTGAAGGGCTGGCTTTCAAGAACCCGGCGTCCCAGTTCTTCAAAATTCGCCATGCCATCAACTTATCGGATGCCGGTGGCCATGAACAAAAAAGGCCGGGGAAGACCCCGGCCCGACTTCGGCGATGCCTTTAACGCTTGGAGTACTGGGGTGCCCGGCGGGCCTTGTGCTTGCCGTACTTCTTGCGCTCGACCACGCGGGCGTCGCGGGTGAGCAGGCCGGCGGGTTTGAGCTTTTGGCGCAGGTCGGGGTTGTACTTTTCCAGGGCGCGGGCGATTCCCAGCTTGATGGCGTCGATCTGGCCCGACGTGCCGCCACCACGGACGGTGATGTAGGCGTCGAACTTCCCCGCCATGTCCACCACCCGCAGCGGTTCAAGCGCGCTGACCGCCCGAATCACGCCCTTGAAGTATTCCTGGAAGTCCTTGCCGTTGACGACGATCTTGCCTTCCCCGGGTCGGAGGAAGACGCGAGCCACGGCGGCTTTACGGCGTCCGGTCCCGTAGTACTGCTCCATTACTTAACCTCCAGCTCGAGCACCTCGGGCTTTTGGGCCTGGTGCGGGTGGTTGGGCCCAGCGTACACCTTGAGCCGCTTGAAGAGCTTGCGCCCCAGGCGATTCTTGGGGAGCATGCCCTTGACGGCGTGCTCGATGACCCGCTCCGGGTGACGCTTGAGCATCTCACCGGCAGGGATCCGCTTGAGGCCACCCTGGTAGCCCGAGTAGCGGGTGTAGATCTTGTCCTCGAGCTTCTTCCCGGTAAGCCGCACCTTCTCGGCGTTGATGACGATCACGAAATCCCCGGTGGCCATGTTGGGGGTGAAGTCGGGTTTGTGCTTGCCGCGGAGGATATGGGCGATCTTGGCCGCGAGGCGCCCAAGGGTTTTGCCCTCCGCGTCAACGACGTACCATTTGCTTTCTACGTTCTTGGGCACGTAGGTTTTCACGAGGCGCCCTCCCTTTGCTCAGACTCACTTCCTCGCGCCAGGACGAACGGGCTTTGGGGGAAGCCCTGGGCGAGGTGCCAGCGAGGAGTATAGCATACGGACAGGCGAAGAGCCAGGGGTGGAATCGCTCAGCACGGGGCCAGCGGCCTCGTGTCGTCGACAGGGCGGAGCCTCTGGCCAGAGCGTAGAGTAAGGTATGTCGGCACTGGATCAAGAAACGATCAAACGAGCACTTTCCGAGCTCACCGGCTGGGCGTATGTCGGCGGCAGGATCGAGAAGACCTTTGCCTTTATGAGCTACGCCGATGAGGTGGCGTTCGCGATGCGGGTGGCCCTCGACGCCGAGCGTCACGATCACCATCCCGACGAGCTCACCCTATTGTGGAAGCGGGTGCGAGTGGCCTACGTCACCCATTCGGCGGGGGGCGTGACCGAAAAGGACCTCGAGGCTGCCCGGCGGGTCGAGGGGTACGC
>CAZXOY010000081.1:0-4825 GCA_964642655.1 uncultured bacterium | reverse complement strand
TGCAGCGGCAACGGCCCTCATCTAGGCCGGTCGCGAGAGAAAAATCAGCAACACGGCGAGAATGAAGCCAAGCCCGGGAACGTGGCCCCGCCGGGCCACGGCCCAATGCACCCCGGCGGCCGCCAGAACGGCGAGCAAAGGGTGAAGGAGTGAAGGCCGGTCTCCGGCGCCGAGGCTGAAGTAAGCGAAAAGGCCAAGGAGTGCGGTCAGGTCGAAGAGTCCCGTCGCCATCTTCGCCCACCGGGGCGGCGAAGGCTGGGTCAGAAGGTAGATGCCCGTGAGAAACCCAACGGTCAGGGTAAGGTAACCGGCAAACATGTGGACGTTCGGCATACCTCGCAGGCTATCGGACTGATTTCCAGCAGAAAGTGCACCAATGAACCCGCCGGCCGCGGGCCCAGCGGGCCAGCCCCCCTTCAGAACCTTCGCCCCGGATCCCAACTCCACCTCCCAAGCGGCAAACCGCGCAGTAAAAATTTTCCCGTCCCCACCTATTTTTTGGCACAACCGGCTGCACCAGCGGGGCAAATGGCCATCGAGTATTGCGAAGTTTTGCCCCCGAGGCTTAGAGTGAGGATGTTATGAAACGCGCACTGGTGTTGTTCCTGGCCCTTTTGGGCCTCAGCGGTGTCATGGCGCAAAGCGCCCTGAAAGTTCGTATCGGCTTCAACCCAACGCAAAACTCCGATCAGCTCTCGCAGGCCGCTCAGGCCATCGCCAACTTCATCGAGGACCAGCTGGGCGGCGCGGTCGAGGTCGAGGTCTTTTTACCCACCGAGTACCGCGGCCTGGTCGAGGCCATGCGCTCGGGCAAGCTCGACTTCGCCTTCTTCCCGCCCGACGGCTACGTGATCGCCTCCCGCGAGGCCGGGGCCAAGGTGCTCCTTAAGAGCGTCCGCTTTGGCAACGCCTTCTACTGGAGCGCGATCATCGTGCGTAAGGACTCGGGTTACAACCGGATCGAGGACCTCGAGGGCAAAACCATCGCCTGGGTCGACCCCAACTCGGCCGCCGGCTACGTCTTCCCCCGCGCCGCGCTGCTCGCACGGGGCATCAACCCCGACACCTTCTTCGGCAAGCAGGTCTTCGCCGGGAAGCACGACGCCGCGGTGCTCGCGGTCCTGAACCGCTCGGTCGACGCTGCCGCCGTCTTCGCCAACGACGACCAGAACAAATCCGGCGCCTGGACCCAGTTCCTCTCGCCCGAGGAAGCGGCCCAGATCCACGCCATCTTCTACACCAAGCCCATCCCCGGCGACACCTTCTCGGTCTCGAAGCAGTTCTACGAGAAATACCCCAAGCTGACCGAGAAGATCAAGGCCGCGATCATGAGCTGCAAGGTCGACGAGGGCTGCGACCTGCTTAAAAACCTCTACCGGATCGACTACATGGTCCCGGCCACCGACAAGGACTACGACGTGGTCCGCGAGGCCAGGAAGCTCCTCGGGCTGGATAAGGAGTAGGGAGCCAGGTCACATTGCCAACGACGCCTGATCCCCCATGCGCTGCCCAGCATGGGGGATTTCACGCTCAAACATCCCGGAAGCACCACCCGCAAACGACATAGCGATGATCGAGGTCGAAGAACTCACAGTCACCTTTCCCAACGGCACGCGGGCCCTGAAAAACGTCAGCGTACGCATCGACGACGGGGAGTTCGTGGCCGTAATCGGCCTTTCCGGCGCGGGAAAGTCCACCTTCTTGCGCACCCTGAACGGACTCGTGCGCCCTTCCTCCGGCTCGGTGCGGGTTGGCGGGGTCGAGGTCTCGGCGCTCAAGGGGCGGGCCCTCTCCCGATTTCGCCGCACCGTGGGCTTCATCTTCCAGCAGTTCAACCTGGTGACCCGGCTCACCGCCATCGAGAACGTCTTGCACGGGCGCCTGGGGTATCTCCCCACCTGGAAGGGTCTGCTCGGGCTCTACTCGGACCACGACCGCAAGCTCGCCGAGACCTACCTCGAACGGGTGGGCCTTGCGGATAAAAAGTACGTCCGCGTGGACGCGCTCTCCGGCGGGCAGCAACAGCGGGTGGCCATCGCCCGGGCCATGACCCAGGAACCCCAGCTGGTGCTGGCGGACGAACCCATGGCCAGTCTCGACCCGCGGCTCTCCGACGTCATCCTCGGCCTGCTCAAGGACTACAACGAAGCCCAGGGCGTGACCGTCCTGGTGAACATCCACGTTCTGGAACTGGCCCGCCGATACGCCCAGCGGGTGCTGGCCTTCAACCAGGGGCGGCTGGTCTTCGACGGCCCCGTGAACGCGCTGACCGAGGAGGTCGCGGAAAAGATCTACGCCGGAAGTCTGGAGGCGCTATGAGCTGGCTCTACCCCCTTCTCGGATTCGCGACCGCGGCACTGGTCTCCGTGGCCCGGGGCTCGGCCCGTCGGTTCCTCTACGCCGGTGGGCTCGGGCTTTTTATCGCGTTTTTCACCTTCCCCTTCACCAGCGCCATCGGCTACCTCTCGCGCGAGGCGGTCTACCCCACCCCGGCAGGGCTGATTCCGGCCTGGCCGCCGATCATTTTGCTGCTCGTGGTGGGACTGCTGGCCCTCGTCCCCTGGCCGAGGAAGCTGCACGGCTTCTTCGGAGCCCTGGGGGGCGCTCTGGCGATCGCCTTGGTTTACCTCTGGTCGGCGAGGCCGGTCTTCCTGGCCCGGCTGGAGCCCATTCCCGGCGTGGTCGAGGCCGCGGTAGCGGTGGGGCTCGGTCTCGGGCTCTTCCTCGTTTTGCGGGGGCAGCAAAAAGCGCTGGCCCTGGCGGTGCCCCTGATCGCCGCCGTCGCCACCTTTGCCTTTCTCCAAAGCCCGAGCGGCCAGACCTACTTCCCGCGCATGGTGGGCTACTACAAGCTCCTCGCCCCCGTCCCCGAGCGCGAGGTCCAGGCTCTGATCGAGCGCTACAACGCCGAGCTCGAGGCCCTGAACGCCACCCGCCGGGAAATCGGCCTCAAGGAACTGCCCCCCGTCCGCACCCTCGCCGACCTCCAAAGCGGGGTGCCCAAAGCGCTCTCGGCCCAGGGGCTGCGTCTGGTCAAGCCCGCCTCGGCCCGATACGGCACCATGGCGGTACTCTTCCTGGCCGGGCTCATGCTGGCCTCGGGGCTCTTCCTCATCCGAAACCCCGAGCTCGCGGAGGAAGGCGACCTGAAAAGCGGCGCCATCGCCGCCCTGGTCTTCTCGGTCCTGGTCCCATCGTTCTACGCCACCGAGTTCAACCTGGGACGGCTCGTCGAGGGCTGGCCCTTCTTCGTGAACTTCCTCGACCGCGCCTGGCCACCCAACCTCGCCGACCCCGCGCACAACATCTTCCCCTTACAGGAAGTGGCGAGCCAGATGGCGCTCACGGTGGAGATCGCGCTGGTGGGCACCTTCCTGGCGGCGATCTTCGCCGTTCCCACCAGCTTCTTCGCCGCCCGAAACCTCACCCGCGGCAGCGCCCTGACCCGGCTCGTCTTCACCCTCATGCGCGCCTTTTACAACATCGACCGCGGGGTGGACACGCTGATTTTGGCCCTGGTCTTCGTGGCCGCGGTGGGGCTTGGGCCGTTTGCCGGCGTCCTGGCCATGGCCATCCACTCGATCGCCGATCTGGGCAAGCTCTACTCGGAGGCCATCGAGAACGTCGAGCGGGGGCCGATCGAGGCCCTCGAGGCCGTCGGCGCTTCCGGAACCAACGTGGTGCGCTGGGCCATTTTGCCCCAGGTGCTGCCGCTCTTCGTCGCCTACACCCTCTACCGTTTCGAGATCAACTTCCGGGTCTCGATCGTGCTCGGTTTCGTGGGCGCTGGCGGCATCGGCTTTTTCATCCAAAACGCCATGGCCAGCGGCCAGTACGACCAGATGATCATCGGCATCATCGCCATCGTGCTGGTGGTGAACCTCATCGACTTTGGCTCTTCCTGGCTCCGCAGCCGGCTCGTATAAACACCCCGCCGTGGCGAATGCCACGGCGGGGCCCCCAAAAAGCAACCGGCCCACTCTTTGGCCCTGCCGCAAGGCGCGGCAGGGCTTGATGCCAAATAGACCCTTTGCTAAGATTAGCCTGGCTTGGCCGCGATCCGCGGTAGCTCAGCTGGTAGAGCGGTCGGCTGTTAACCGACTGGTCGCAGGTTCGAGTCCTGCCCGCGGAGCCAGGCACCCCCGGCGAAGGCCGGGGGTTTTCTTTTTTCAACGCACTCCTGGGCATGTGGGCTCACAAACCCGAGTGCCTGCATTAACCATTCCCCACTGAACATAACACTCCTTCTTGAGGAACATATAATCCACCTCAAAGGGGCGTAGAAGATGGGTGATCTCAAGCTGTTCCGCATCCGGGGGAATCACGTCATTGAACTTCCAGGGCACGCAGCAACACTGGAGAGGTCCTTGCAGACACTCATAGAACGAAACCTCGAAACACTTCTCGGGGTGCGCTTTCTTGCCAGCGAGTATGATACTGGACGTAAGCACGGAGGTAGAATCGATACATTAGGGATTGACGAAAACGGTTGTCCCGTAATCATTGAATATAAGCGGGCCCTAAACGAAAACGTCATTAATCAAGGGCTGTTCTATCTCGATTGGCTTCTTGATCACCGGGGAGACTTCGAACTACTCGTACTAAAGACGCTCGGTAAGGAAGCAGCAGATAACATTGACTGGACCGCACCAAGGCTCATATGCATCGCCGGAGACTTCACGCGCTACGACGAACATGCCATCAGTCAAATACAGCGGAACATCGAGCTCATTCGATATCGCCACTTCTCAGATGATCTTTTACTCCTCGAGTTGGTAAATGCTGTTTCACCAAACATCATTAAGGCCAACGACAGCACGAAAAG
>CAZXOY010000080.1:0-5042 GCA_964642655.1 uncultured bacterium | reverse complement strand
GGCGTTCGATCGCCAGGTCGGGATACTCGGCGTCGGTGATCAAGACCTTCACGTCCGATCCTTCCCGCCCAAGGTGACGGTGAGAAAACGTTGCATCCGGAGGCCCCACCAAAGCACGACCAGGGTGAGAATCATCAAGAAAAGGGCCAGCGGCCGGTCGAAAAAGGCCATGAGGTCCCAGCGGGATTTGATGGCACTGACCATGAAGTTTTGCTCGATTATTGGACCGAGGACCAGGCCTAAAACGAGTTGGGCCAGTGGAAAACCGTTTTTCTTGAGGAAAAACCCCAAAAAGCCCATCGCCACCATCACCCAGACGTCAAAGAGGTTGTTGTTGATCGCATAGGCGCCAACCACGGAGAGCGCCGCGATAGGCCCCATGAGCAGCCGCGAAGGAATTCGGCTGACGACGGTCGCGAGTCCGGCCATAAAAAACCCGACCAGCGGAAGCAAGATGACGCTGGCCACGGCGAATGCCAGGTATATTTGCCATACGAGCTGGATTTGTTGTTGGAAGAGAAGCGGTCCTGGCGTGATGCCCTTGATCAAAAATATGCCGAGGACGATGGCAGTGATGGTATCCCCGGGGATACCCAGCGAAAGCGCCGGTATCCACGCGCCGGCGATTCCGGAATTGTTGCTCGCGCTTCCGGTCAAGACCACGCGGTCTGGATTTGTATTTCGGGACCGGAGCTTCTCGAGACTGCTTGAGACCCAGGCGGCGATGTCGGCCCCGGCACCGGGCAGGAATCCTATGAATGTGCCCAAGAGCGCCGAACGCAAAACCTGCCAGCGCTCCTTCCAAATGAAGCGCAGCGGGGTGTTGAAGTATTGCCGGCGGAGCGTTTGTTTTTGTACGACGGGCTTGGCTTTGAGATCGCTTCCGCGGTGGATGAAGTCCAGTACTTCTGCAAAGCCAAACAGTCCGATCATCGCCACGATGTAATTGACGCCCCCTAAAAGATTGGGGTTTCCAAAGTAAAAGCGCGGGAACCCCAAGGTGGGATCGATGCCAACGGTGGCGAGGAGTACGCCAAAGAGCAACGAAAGGAGGCTTTTCAAAGGGGGTGCGCCGGATGCCAAGACTCCGGCGGTGAGCCCGAGCACCGCGATCCAAAAAAACTCGAACGATGAAAAACGTGTGGCCAGGGCCGCGAGTCCGCTCGCTCCGACGACCAACACAGCTGTCCCAACGGCACCGCCGAAGGCTGAGCTCCAGGCGGAAATGCCCAGGGCGTACGCCGGCCCCTTTTTCTGGGCGAGCTCTACGATTTCGTCGACATAGGCTGCGCTGGCCGGTGTGCCCGGCATGCGAGCGACGACCGAAGCTACGTCCCCGGCGAAGATGGCAACCGCCGCGATGGCGATCATGGCGGGGAGCGCAACCGCAGGGTCGAGAAAGAAGGCGACGGGTACGAAGAGTGCTACGGCTAAGGTGGCAGTCAGTCCAGGGATTGACCCGAAGAAAGCGCCGTAGACGGCCCCGAGCAAAAACGCCACCAGCGATTCGAAGCCAAACCCGTTCAAAGGGGGACCCCCAACAGGCGGAAGAAAAGCAAATACAGGGCCAAACCGCCGACGATCGCAATAATCCCAGAGGTAAGAAAAGGGGCGCCCGACAGAAGCCCGAAAATCAACATGATGAGGGCTGCGACCGGAATCGGACCGAATGCCCCCCAGGTCAGGGGCACCAGGGCCGCGAACGCGACAGCAGCCAGGACGCGCAGCCAGCGCCTGAATTCATCAGCGGAGAGCGAGCCCGGTTTCAAGGCCGCACTTTGGCCGGATTTCCAGCTTGAAAACACGAGCCCGCCCCCGCCGAGGAGAAGTCCGAGTGCTACGATTCTCGGAAACAATGCGGGACCGGGATAGCCACCATCGAGGTTTGGAAAAAACCCCGAGTACCACCACACCCATGCACCGAGTACGACGAAGAGCGCTCCCAACAGGTACGTACCCACGCCCGGTCCCCCTCCCAGAGTCGCCCGCTACTTGGCGAGACCGACCGCCTTAAGCAGCTCGCCCATATTTTGGTCTTCCTGCTGTAGGAAGCGCTCGAACTCGGCCTTTGGCAGGTAGCGGATCCCGAACCCGCCGGGCTTGAGCAGCGAGATGAAGTCGGGATCCTTGACCGCCTTGGCGATCGCGTCCTCGAGGCGGCTGACCGCTTCCTCGGGCATTCCCTTTGGACCGACGATTCCCCGCCAGGCGCCCATGGTCCAATCGACGCCCGACTCCTTGAGGGTGGGGACGTCTGGGAATTCCGGGTTGCGTTCGTTGGCCATCACGGCCAGCGTCCGCACCTGACCCGCTTTGAGCAGGTTGCTCGCTTCGGAAAGGCTGGAGAAGACAACATCCACGCCACCGGCCAGGAGTTCTTGCAGCGCCGGGGCGGCACCCTGGCTGGGCACCCAAGGAACGGCCGATTCGGGCAATCCGAGAGTTTTCAAGAAACCCGCGCGGGCGAGGTCCCAGATCCCGCCTCTGGCGGTGCCTGAAGCCTTATATTTTCCGGGGTTCTTCCGTACGTCTTCAATGAATTCCTGTACCGTTTGCCAGGGGGCATCCTTGCGCACGGTAATGGCCGCGGCATCGTAGTTCACAAGGGCGATGGGCGTGTACTGTTCGTACGTGAGGGGGGTGACCCCCATCCAGTGCATCATGGTGATTTCGACGGTGGCCATTCCGATGGTGTAGCCGTCGGGGCGCCCTTGGGCAATGGCCAGGTGGCCTACGACGCCCCCACCGCCGACGCGGTTGACGACCTGTACCGGCTGGCCGAGCTCTTTTTTGAGTACGGAGGCCAAGGCGCGAGCAACGAGGTCGGTGCCACCCCCGGCGGCCCAGGGAACGATGAGGGTGATTGACCTCGACGGATACTGCTGGCCCCATGCTAGGAAAGAAATCCCCAAGAGCAAGATGAGTACTTGCCAGAACCTTTTCATGCCACACCTCCTCTGAGTGACCGGGTGACGAGTGCGCGGGATCGGTAGTCTTATATATTGAGATAAACTCCCAATGTTTGGTCTACCCAAGACTATTCCCGGCTGAAAACCTAAGACTGTATTGCTGGACACGTTGTCATTCGGCTCGGGGGCTTGATGTTCTCGGGTGCCCAAAGTCACCCCCATCGAGAGAGGGGGTTCGGCGATTACCCAAGAGAGCGGTGTGATTTGCGCGCCGGCCGGTGGGCGACCATCCAGGGAATGGCGCTACCACACCATCTCGCCGCTCAGGAAGGCCCGGGTGCGGGGGTCTTTGGGGCGGTCGAAGAAAGAGGGGGCCGGGCCTTCTTCGACCACCCTGCCCTCGAGGAGAAAGAGCGCCCGGTCGGCGAGGCGCCGGGCCTGAAAAAGATTGTGGGTCACCAGGACGATGGCGAGCCCCTCGTCACGGGCTTCCTGGATCAGCAGCTCGATCCGGTTCACGTTGGCCGGGTCGAGGTTGGCCGTGGGTTCGTCGAGGAGCAAGGCTTCGGGGCTCGTGGCCAGCGCGCGGGCGAAGGCCAGCCGGACCCGCTCGCCCCCGGAGAGGGTTTTTGCCGGCTGGTCGGCGAGGGCATCGAGGCCCACCCGATCCAGCCAACGCCTGGCCACCGCGCGGGCGGCCGCTCGACGCACACCTTTGAGCGAGAGCCCGAGGATCGCGTTTTCGAGCACGGAACGCTCGAGGACATACGGGGTCTGGTCGAGGTAGACGGCGAAGGCCTGACGTTCGATCTGCCCCTCGTCCGGTTTGATCAGGCCGGCGAGCAGGCCGAGCAGCGTGCTCTTTCCCGCCCCCGAGGGGCCGATGACGGCGAG
The DNA here is from genome assembly GCA_964642655.1 of uncultured bacterium. Taxonomy (GTDB): domain Bacteria; phylum Deinococcota; class Deinococci; order Deinococcales; family Marinithermaceae; genus WFXV01. The sequence goes on along the minus strand of CAZXOY010000080.1, from coordinate 1,239 downwards.
CACCTCCCCCCGGCGGACCTCGAGGCTGACCTTTTTGAGGGCGAAGCCAGGGTAGGTTTTCCCGAGGTCAATGGCCCTCAGCGCGACCTCGGGATGGGCTTTTCGATCGGGCGCCTGCTCGGTCAACGCTTCTCTCCGAATGCCACCAGGACGCCGCTGACCACCAGGGTGACCCCGAGAAGGATGATCCCCAGGGTGGCGGCGAGCTCCAGATCCCCCTTGCGGGTTTCGAGGACGACCGCGGTGGTGAGCACGCGCGTCGCGTGGCGGATGTCGCCGCCGACGATGGTCACCGCGCCCACCTCGCTGATCACGGCTCCGAAACCCGCGGCCAGCGCGGCCACGATCACCTTGCGGCTTTCTGTAAGCAGCACCAGCAGCGCCTGGGCCTCGCTGCCGCCAAGACTCCGCACCAGCTTGCGGACCTCCTCAAATCTGGAGGCCACCCCGGCCATGGTGAACCCCGCGATCAGGGGGAAGGCCAGCACCGATTCGGCGATGATGACCGCCGGCAGTGTATAGAGCAACCCCAGCGTGCCGAGGGGGCCGGACCGGGAAAAGAGGAAGTAAAAGAAAAGCCCCACCACCACCGGCGGCAGCCCCATGCCGGCGTAGAGGAAGGTCGCGGCCAGGTGCGATCGCCCCCGGGTGCCGAGCCAGAGACCCAGGGGCAAACCGAACGCCGCCGCGAGCAACGTGGCGGCGCCGCTGACCCAGAGGCTGCGCAGGGTGATCTCCAGGGTCTCGTTCACTTCACGGGGATGATACAGCGTCCGGCGAGGGGCTCAAACAGGCTACGGCCGAAACGGTCCTTCATGTAGGCCCCGATCCTGGCCTGAACGTCTTTACGCAGCAGGTAGGAGCGAAGCGCCTTGGCCCCTTCGGCGTTGACCCAGGGGAATTTTTCCGGGTTCACCGCCATGAAGCTGTACTGGTTGAGCAAGAGCGGGTCGTCACGGTCGAAAAGCGCCTCCAAGCTCGTCTTCGAGCCCACGAAGAGGAAGGTGCCGAGGTCGGTGAGCGTGTAGGCACCCTTCTCGCTGGCCAGGGTAAGGGTGGCCCCCATGCCCGAGCCCGACTCGAGGTACCAGGGCTTTTGATCGGGAACCAGGCCCGCCTTTTTCCAAAGCGCGCGTTCCTTGTGGTAGGTGCCGGAGTTGTCGCCCCGGGAAACGAAGAGCGCCCCTTTGTTGAAGATCCGGCGAAAGGCGTCGACGGCGTCGGCGGCGTTTTGGACGT
>CAZXOY010000079.1:0-5328 GCA_964642655.1 uncultured bacterium | reverse complement strand
CCTTTGTTGAAGATCCGGCGAAAGGCGTCGACGGCGTCGGCGGCGTTTTGGACGTCGGCGGGGTCAGACTCGGGCCCCACGACCAGGAAGTTGTTCTTGGCGATGCAGGTATGGTCGACGCCCTTGCCCTCGGCGAGGAAGCGGGCCTCGAGGTCCGGAGCGTGCACCAGCACCGCGTCGGCGTCGCCGCGCCCGGCGATGGCCAGGGCCTGGCCGGTGCCCACGGCGATGACCTCGACTTTAAGGCCGCTTTCCTTTTCGAACCGGGGAAGGATGAAGTCGAGCAGGCCCGAGTCGTTGACGCTGGTGGTGGTGGCGAGCCGGAGGAGATGGGATTTGGCCCCTGCCGGAACCTGCAAGCCGATGAGAAAGAGCGCGACGAGCACTGCCACGAGCGGTTTGCGCATCGTTCACCTCCGTGTTGCACAAATATGCTACACGACCCCGGCGGCCCGGGCAAAGCAGGGAAAACCCGCCCCGAAAGGGGCGGGCGGCGTTTTGACGTCGTCAGCTCAGCGCTTTTTGCGGCCCTTGCCCTTTTTCTTGGCCTCCATGGGCGCGCTGGCGCCGCGCATGAAGCTTTTGAGCTTGTTTTCGAAATCGGGGGCTTGGCGGGGGAGCCGGCGCGGTTTGGGTGGGGCGACGGGTTTCGGGGTCAGCTCCTTGATCGAGAGATCGAGCCTGCCCTTGGCGTCGCGGCCGAGGACCATGACCTCGACTTCCTGCCCTTCCTGGAGGAAGTCCTCGACGTGCTTGACGAACTCATGGGCAATCTGGGAGATGTGCACCAGTCCCGACTCGCCGTTTTCCAGCTGTACGAAGGCGCCGAAGTCCATGATGCGGGTGACCCGGCCTTTGACGATTTCGCCTGCTTCCACAGCCATGCCTAAATGTCCTCCGTTTGGGCGCGGTGCCCGGTGGTGTGTGCCTTGCGGTTTTCGTTCACGGCCCGACCACTATAGCACACCTTCCGGGTTCGAGGGGCATCGCCGGCCGCTGCATCTCGTTTTTTGCGCCGACAGGAGAAAAGGCGTTATATTCGTAGGCACAGGAGGTCGCATGCGATGAGCGAATCGTTGTGGTTTGAAGCCACCGCCGAGGAGCGCGAGCTTTTGCAGGCGGTTCGGAGCTACCTCAAGGAGCGGGTCATACCGACGGCGGACGCGCGCGACCGGGAGGGAGGGTTTCCCTTCGAGATCGTCCGGGAGCTGGCAGAGCTCGGGGTGTTCGGCCTCATGGTGCCCGAGGCCTACGGCGGGCTCGGTCTCCCGGCGCGCACCGCGATGCAGATCATCGAGGCAATCGGCTACGCCGACGGGGCGCTCGGCCTGACCGTCGCCAGCCATAACTCCTTGGCCACGGGTCACGTGCTGCTGGCGGGCAGCGAGGCGCAAAAGGCGCACTTTTTGCCCAAGATGGCTTCGGGCGAGTGGCTCGGGGCCTGGGGACTGACCGAACCCGGCTCCGGATCCGACGCCGCGGCGCTCGCGAGCCGGGCCGAGGCCACCGCCGACGGCTGGGTGTTGAACGGCAGCAAGCAGTTCATTACCCAGGGGTCGGTGGCCGGGGCCTACGTGGTCATGGCGCGCACCGACCCGGCGCCGCCAGGCAAAAAGCACCTCGGAATCTCGGCCTTCGTGTTTGAGGCCGGGGCCAAGGGGCTTCGCATCGGCCGCAAGGAGGAAAAGCTCGGTCTTCGCGCCTCCGACACCGCCCAGCTCATCTTCGAGGACCTTCACCTCCCCAAAGACGCCCTGCTCGGCGAACAGGGCAAGGGATTTTACGACGTGCTGCAGGTGCTCGACGGCGGCCGGGTTGGGATCGCGGCGCTGAGCGTGGGCATTGGTCGGGCGGCCCTGGACCTCGCCGCCCGCTACAGCGTGGAACGAAAGGCCTTCGGGCGCGCGATCGCCGAGTTCGAAGGGATATCCTTCAAGCTCGCCCAGATGGCCACCGAGCTCGAGGCCGCCCGGCTCCTCTACCTGAAGGCGGCGGCGCTCAAGGACGCCGGCCGGCCCTACACCATGGCCGCGGCCCAGGCCAAGCTCTTCGCCAGCGAGGCGGCGGTGCGGGCGGCCGACCAGGCGATTCAGATCCTCGGCGGCTACGGCTACGTGATGGACTATCCTGCCCAGCGCTACTGGCGGGATGCGCGGCTCATGGAGATCGGCGAGGGGACGAGCGAGATTTTGCGACTGGTCATCGCCAAAAAACTCCTGGAGGCCTTATGAAGATCGCCATTCAGGACACCTACCCCGACGACGTGGCCCACTGCTTTGGCTGCGGCCGGCTCAACCCCGAGGGCCACCAGATCAAGACCTTTTTAGAGGGTGAGCGCACCGTGACCCGCTTTACGCCAAAGCCCTACCACACCGCGGTGCCGGGCTTCACCTACGGGGGGCTGATCGCCAGCCTGATCGACTGCCACGCCACCGGCTCGGCCGCGATCTTCAAGCTCCTTTCCGAGGGGAAAACGGTCGGGGCGGTGCCCGCGCCCCGCTTCGTGACCGCCCACCTCGAGGTCGACTACTTAAAACCCACGCCGCTGGTCCCCTTGGTGCTCTTTGGGCGGGCGCTGGAGGTGAAGGAAAGGAAGGTGGTGGTGGCCACCGAGCTCTACGCCGAGGAGGTGCTGACCGCCAAGGGGCACGCGGTTTTGGTGCTGATGCCCGAGACCATGCGGGCCGGCTAGGGCGGAAACCGGGATCGGGGAAAACGGCCCGGCGCGAGAGGAAATGTGAGGCATTCGCCCTCGCGCGCCGGTCGCGTGTGGTTATACTATGCAATACGCGAGGCGACGATGAGACTGACCGATCGCTACGGCCGCTTGATTAAAGACCTCCGCATTTCGGTCACGCCCCGGTGCAACTATCACTGCACCTACTGTCACCCCCTGGGTATGGAGATGGCTGACCCCCCGGGTACGGTCAGCGTCGAGGACGTCAAAAACTTCATCCAGGCCGGCGTGCTCCTCGGTGCCGAGAGCATCCGTTTCACCGGGGGCGAGCCGCTGGTCCGCAAGGAGCTGCCCCAGATGGTGGCCGTGGCGCGCGAGCTGGGGATCGACGATGTGGCGGTGACCACCAACGCCACCGCGCTCAGAAAGCGCCTGCCCGAGCTGATGGACGCCGGGCTTCGCCGCGTCAACATCTCCCTCGATGCCCGCGACCCCGAGGTCTTCCGACAGATTACCCGTGGCGGTCGGGTTGAGGAGGTCTGGGACGGCATCGAGGCGGTTTTGGAAGCCGGTTTGCACCCGGTGAAGCTCAACGCGGTGGTGATCCGGGGCATGAATGACGGCGAGGTGGTCCCCCTGGCCGAGCTGACCCTCGACCGGCCCCTGCACATGCGCTTCATCGAATACATGCACCTCAACAACGCCCCGTTCGAGGAGTACAAGCGCCAGTTCATCCCCGGGCGCGAGATCCGGGCGATGATCGAGGCGCGCTATGGGGCGCTCGAGGCCGTGCCCACCGATCCCAGCTCGCCGGCCCGGGTGTTCCGCATTCCCGGGGCCGAGGGCACGGTGGGCTTCATCAACCCGGTTTCTGAGCCATTTTGCGCCAACTGCTCTCGCCTCCGCCTCACCTCGGACAAAAAGATCCGGCCCTGCCTCCTGACCGAACTCGAGCTCGATATCGCCTGGGCTTTTTCTGCCGACAACCCCGTCGAGGCCCTGGTCGACGCCATCTTGATGGCCACCGACCGGAAACCGGCCTTTGGCAACACCCTGCCCACCCGCCGCGAGCGGGTGATGCTCGGCATCGGGGGCTAGGGCCTTCAGGAGATAAGTTCAAGCAGCTTTTCTACGAGGAATCCCCGGAACTCATCACGGGCCATCACTTCCTTGTAAAGCTGGGTTTGGTCCTGCATATGCTTGAGAACGATTTCTTTGATCGCCCGTTCCACCTCGATCTTGAGATTTTGATGGTCTCCCTGCTGGCGCGCGTTATTCACCCGTTCGTCCTTCTTTAACTCTTCGGGTATCTCTTCGAAGACGAAGCGCACGACCTTGTCCTCGTCGTTCCAGTCGATGTTGCCAAAGCGTTCGTTAAACTCCCGGATGATCTCGCTCAAGGGTTCGAGCTCGGGTTCCGGTACCCTGGCGCGGGCCGAATTGGGCACCGGCTCGACCTCGCCCTCTTCCTTGGGCAGGGCGATGGCTCGGGTCTCCTTGACCTCGAGGCGGTAGGTCTCCATGTCAATGGTGTCGAGAATACCTTGCGACAGGTCTTCTTCGACCGGCGCCGGCAGTTTGGGAACCAAGAGGTTTAAAAAGACCGCCATCTTCTCCCACTCGGCTACGGTGTAGTCGAGCAGGGCGGCGAGGAAGTTGTAGGCGCGCAAGAACGCCTTAGCCCGGCTTTTGAACTCGACCTGCTCGTCTTCTTCGAGGTCTTCCCAGTAACGCTTGGCAATTTCCTCCAAGATGGGCTCGATCGTCTCGCGCGGCGCGTCCTTCAGAAAGCGCCCTACCACCTCGTCGACCTCCTCCGTGCTGAAAAGCTGCGCTTCTTTGATCTCGCGCAAGAGGTCGTGCAACCGGTTGGGGTCGGTTTCGCCGACCAAGATCGTGCCTTGGTAGTAGGGCTCGAACGCCTTCTTGATCGTGTCCTCGTCGTTGACGAAGTCCAAGACGAAGGTGTCGTGCTTTTTGGGGTGTGCCCGGTTGAGCCGGGAGAGCGTTTGCACCGCTTTGACCCCAGAGAGCGGCTTGTCCACGTACATCGTGTGCAAGAGGGGCTCGTCGAAGCCGGTCTGGTACTTGTCAGCGACGATCAGGAAACGGTAGGGATCCTCGCGGAACTTCTTCGGTGTCTGGCTCTCGGGGAATCCGTTCAAGATCGCTTCGCTCACCGTCTGACCTTTGTACTCTCGTTCCCCCGAAAAGGCGACGATCGCTTTAAAAGGGCTCTTTATTTCCTTTAAGTAGCTTTGGAAGGCGAAAAAATACTCGATCGCCTGGTTCACGCTGCTGGTTACCACCATGGCCCGGGCTTGGCCTTCTATTTTCCACTTCACGTGGCGGTGAAAGTGATCGATCATGATCTCGGCTTTCTGGCGGATCGCGTGCTCGTGGTGCTCAACATAGCGGCGAAGCTTTTTGTGCGCCTTCTTGGCATCAAAAAGCGGGTCGTCCTCGATGGTCTTGATGAGCCGGTAGTAACTCTTCACCGGGGTGTAGTGGGCGAGCACGTCGAGGATGAAGCCCTCCTCGATGGCCTGGCGCATGCTGTAAAGGTGGAACGGCCGGTAGTGCACCTCGCCGCCTTCCGCCACGCGCTCCCCGAACATCTCGAGCGTTTTGTTCTTGGGGGTGGCGGTGAA
>CAZXOY010000078.1:0-5378 GCA_964642655.1 uncultured bacterium | reverse complement strand
TTGAGCCGCCGGTGATCCAAACGCGAGTGAATCGTGAGGGCATACTTCAGCTTAAAGGCCGGGTCCCGGTGGCAGGCTCACGACTCGTCCCACTCGTAGTCGAACCCGTGCTGGCTGAGGAGCTCTTTGACCGTCAGGGCCAGCGTGTTCTCATCGAGTCCTTCGGGGTTTTCGGCGACCAGTGTCACCGTTACCGCGACCTGGCCCCCGGCGTCTCGCAGCCCCGAGATGAGGTCGATGATCGCCGGGACCTGCGACGGGTCGAGCCGGTTCAGGCGGATGCGGACCGAACGCACCGCAGGGGGTGGCGGGGTCGGTCCTGGGGGCGGGGGTGTGGGATCGGGGTCTGGCTTCTTGATGTTGGGTTTGGTGGGATCTGGAGTTTCTTCATCTTGGCGCTTCCGGTTCGGCAACGTCCCCGGCCTCGCGAGGACGTAGGTCTCGCTCAGGTGGATCTCTTGCGGTTTGGGCGAATTCGTGGCCACCCACGTCTTGGCGAACGCGTCGCCTTGGCGAACGGCGAGCTCGGCGATCCCGATCCGCACCGCTTCGGCGATCGCCCTTTTGAGCACCGCGTCGCCTTCGAGCATTGGGAGCTCGGGCAGACGGAAGAAGTAGTTCCTCAGCCGGTCGAGACTCAGGAAGGGTTCGTCGCCCGGCCACAGGTCGTAGCCCCGGGTGATGAGGCCGGGGTCCAGCGAGGCCAGGAGCCGGTCTTCCTGTTTGAGCAGGCTTTCGACGGCCGCGACCAGCGTGGGCTCGGTTTGCACGTATGTCTTGGCCGGGTGGTAGCGAAATCGCCCCTGGCCGTCGATGGGCTCGTAGAGTTCGGAGTAGGCGGCCTTGATGCGTTCTGGAAGCTGATTTCGGATGCGAGTGAGCCTGTCCTCGAGCTCGCGTTTTTGCTCTTCACTCAACGCGAGCTCCCTGCTCCGCTTGCGAAGGTTTTCCAGAGCGATCTCCTGGCGAACCATGCCGAAGAGCCCGGGCCTTGCGTTCAGGCTCATGAAGAGGTGCACCAGGGTGTTTTTGTTCACCCGCGGGCCGCCGGGGGCGTTTTGCTGCACCACGTGGCGGATGCGCGTTGATTCGTCGGTTTCGTCCGCGTGCTCCGGGGCGTAGATGACCAGCTTCAAGGAGGTGTCGTCGGGGACGTCCTTGTGGTTTTTTGGCCAGAAAATGGGTCGAAAGGCCCCTTTGCCCGCCAGCTGCTTTGTGAGTTCGTAAATGCGTTCCAGGATCCGCTCTTCGGGGACGAGCGCGAGCTCATCGTTAAGCACTGCGTTCAGGTTGGGTTGGGCTCTGAAGACCCAGGTGCCGTTCTCGTAGAGATAGAAGAGCCGCCCTTTGAGCCGGTCGAGGGCGTCGCTCACGAGCTCGCGGGTGATGCCCTGGGGGTAGATCAGGCTTAAATCGAGCCAGGGCTTGGTGACCCCGTCCTTGCCGCCCCCCGAGTGGCTGAACATGAAGATCGCGGTGGCGACGGTTTCCGCGAGGCGGTGGCGCTTGTACTCGCCGCCGATTTGCTCGTCGAGCTCGCGCGCTTTCCCGACGATGTCCGACGCAATCACCGACTCCCAGTTGGCATCCTGCAAGGGCTTGATGACCGCGGCGCGGAGATCGGGGTTTTTGAGGTCCACGTTGCCCGGTCCGATCAGAGGTCGGGCCTGGTTCGACCGGTAATTCTGCTCCACAATGCGGGCCAGAAGCTGGAGCACGCCCCGGGTCTTCTGGAAGCCCTGGATCGTCCCCCAGCGTTCATAGAGCAGTCGTACGAGCTCGGGATGGAAGGGGAACGCGCGCTCGATCAGCCGGCGATAGCCCGGGGTCCGCGCCTCGTCGGGCAGGTCCTCGTGTTGGCGAAAGAGCTCATGGTAGGCCGCGGCCACGCTCCTCGCGCGGCCATGGTCCACGTTTGAGAAGAGCCGGCGGCGGATGACCTCGTAGATCTCCTCGCCCTGCACAGGAACCCGAACCGCCTGCACCCGGGCGAAGATCTTCTCGAGCCGGGCGAAGACCGCCTCCACCTTCTCCGGGTTGGCCTCCATGTACTCGATGTGCGATTCGGGGAAGGTGGTGAGCAGGGCCACCCCCGGGACGTTGTCCACCGCCTCGGTGAGTTCTTGCAAGAACGCCAGGGTCTGCGCCTGGAGGGTGGTGGTGCCGACCGGAACACCGGCGGCTTTGGCGAGGTAGAGCAGCACCTCGTCCATCAAAATCAGCGACGGGGCGTGGCCTCGTAAGAGCTCGATGAGCCTTTCCTTTCCCGGGGCGGTTCGCGCCCGGTCGGCTTCGGCTACGAACCGGTAGGCCGCCTCGCCTCCGAGCTGATAGGCGAGCTCGCCCCACAGCGTTTGAATCTTGAGTCCTTCCTCGGTTTCGCGCCCCAGGGGGTCGAGCGCGGTTCCCACCAGCACCGCCACCCGGGCGCGGGGAATATCTTCCAGGCCGGATTCCCGGACCATCGCCTGCACCTCGGGCAGGCCTCCGCTGGTGGCGGAATCCTTGATCAGGTGGTAGAGCGCGATCAGCGCGTGGGTCTTGCCGCCGCCGAAGGGGGTGCGGAGCTGCACTACGGCCTCGCCGCCCACCCCGGCCAGGCGCTTGAGCGTGTCCTTAAGGACACTCTTGAGCTCGCTCGTGAGGTAGGTCTTTTGGAAGAACTCGTCGGCGAAGAGGTACTCGGGCGCGGCGTTGCCGCTGGCCACATCGTCGAGTTTGGCAGCGAAGGTGTTTTCGTCGAAGCGGCCGAAGCGAATGTCGGGGTGGGGTTCGGCGATCTCCCACCAGGGGACGAGCGTCCCCTGGGGTGGCGGAGGTTGCTCGGGCGTTTTTTCCTGGTCGCGCGGGGCCTGAATCAAAGCCCGTATTTGCCCGGCCGCTTCGGTCGCGCCGATGGCCCGCAGCACGCGGGCGATGTTGTCGAGCGCCCGGTACTCCTCTTCCGGGGGGATCTCCTTTTGGTGCGCCCAGTCATTGCGCACCTCCTGGATCTCGTCGGCCCAGGTGACGACCCGGTTGTAAAAACGGCCCAGCGCGGGTTTGAACACGTCCCGGTTTCCCAGGAGCACGTCTTTAAAGTGAGCCAGATCCACGGCTTCTTCGGGACTCTTGCCTCGCTTGAGATCTTCCAGGAAGTTCTCGCGCCGCTTTTCGCTTAGGGCATGGCCGTAGGTCTCGACCCATCCGGGCCCGGTGCCGTGGGCCGCCTTGAGCTTTTGCAAGATGAAGCGCTTGACGCCGTCGGCGTAGATCTTGAGCGCGGTTTCGAGCTTGCTCGCCATGACCCCCCCTTTTTATAAGAGCCTATCCTGACCTGTATGCGCGGGCAGGTTGTCGCGGTAGGTGAGGAGCTCATCGAGGGCTCGACTTTCGCCGTCGTCTTTCTCCCGTAGGATCTCGGCGAAGGCCTGGGCGCTCATCCAGAAGGTCTCGCTCTTGAGGTACCCGACCTCTTCCAGGTATTCGGCGAGCGCCCCGCGCCCCCGGGGAAGGAGCAGGATGCACCTTTGCAGGGCGTCGACGAGGGGCACCGGCTGGCCCTCGATTTTGGCGTAGCCGAAGCGCCGGTCCTTTTTCTCGCGGTCCCGGGCTTTTTGAAGCCGGGCTTTTTCCCCCTTGACCTGAACCAGGCTGCCGAGCTCGGAGAGCTCGACCCCGGTGCTCTGGGCGAGTTTGCGGGCCTCGTCGGAGGGAAGTTCGAAACCGTAGGCCCAGAGCACCGAGAGGGCGAACTGGGTGGGCTCGTCGAGCATGGCCTCGCGGCCGCCGTTACCGAAAATGCGCTTTAAGACTAAGCGGAGAACGATCTTTCGCACCTCGTCCAAAAACTCGCCCACGCTGACCCGCTCGCCGCTCATGCGCCGGACCTCGGCGTACTTGCTGAAGGCCTCGAGCCCCGGTCCAATGGCGCTCATGAAGAAGTCGGCGCCCTTGATGCCGGAAGCCCAGAATTCCTCGAGCTTGGGCGCGATGGCGCTTTCCATCTCGTCCCGCACCCGGTTCAGGTAGCCGACCCCGGCGCCGTTTCGCTTTTTGCAGACCATGAAGGTAGAGGAGGCCAGCGCCGCCGAGCCGCGCGCGCGGAGGCGTGTTGCCATTTCGGTGTGCAGCGGCCAGCTGGCCTCCACCGTGAACCCGGCCCCGATGAGGGCGTTAATGAGGGTCTCCCAGGCCTCGGTGCTCTTGTGGGCGAAGACGATCGTGGCCCGGCCCCCGGGTTTGAGCACCCGGTGCATCTCGGCGAATGCCTGGGCCATCATCTCTTCAAAGAACCGCTTGGCCTTCTCCTTGTCCCCGCCGTGGCGCACCGGGTTCTGCACGATCTCCTCGGCCTTGGGGGTGAGTGGGGTGCGGAAGTGCTCGGGGTAGAGGTGGCCGACGGTGCGCTTCAGCCAGACGTAGAAGAAGTCCGAGAGGTCGGCGTAGGGCACGGCGTCGTAATAGGGCGGGTCGGTGACGATGGCGTCGAAGAAGGCGTCTTCGAAAGGGAGGCGGGCGGCGGAGGCGCGGTGGACGGTGGCTGGCTTACGAGAAGTGTTGGCGCAATGCTGAATTACGCGGACAACCCACGATAAAGGATTCTGCCAGCCGATATCTGCAAAAGGAGACGTTTCGGTATAGTCCCATACCATAGGCAAGGCTTGCCGCGTAAATGTATGCGATACTTTTTCTCTATCTGATTCGTAGGTGACTAATGAAGAAACTTTATCTGTTGCGCGATCTACAACAATCCCCAAATACGTCCCCACCGCCCGCGCGTACTCCTCGTCCTGCGTAGCCCGCAGCACCTCGGCGTGGGCCTTGCGCACCCACTTGGCGAAGGTGACGAGCGCCAGCGCCTGGCGGGCGTTGAACAGCTGGCCCCAGGTTTTTATGCCGTAGAGGTTGACCCGAAAGCCCAGGGTGCCCACCGGAGGCAAGGGCTCGTCCGGAACCAGGCTCAGGGGACCTTCGTGCTTGGCCTCCAACTCGGTAAGCCTGGCCCTTGCTCTTTCAAAAGCCGCCTCATCGTCTGCGGTAGCCGCGCGGTACTCCTTACCTTCCCCATCCCCAACAAGCACCACCGCAAGCATGCGCTCGCCCCAGTTTGCATCACGGGCTTCTCGGCGCACGTGCTCTACGGGAATTGCCGTCCCGCACACCGGGCACACCGCGTTTCCCCGGTGAATCGTTCCTGCATCGGGCCAAGTCTCGCCCTCTTCCACGCGCACCACCTCAAAGCGCACCCGTTTTGCTTCCTCGTCCACGATGGGCAAGAGGGCGAAGCGCTTGTTTTTCTTCTTCGCCAACCACCACTGGCGCACCAGCGGTACCTCGGCGCGGCAGGTGGGGTTGGTGCAGGTCACGGTGCGGGCCCAGAGGTAGGCCACCGGGGT
>CAZXOY010000077.1:0-5594 GCA_964642655.1 uncultured bacterium | reverse complement strand
CCGGCGCCATGCACGCCTCGAACGAGTTCATCTGGTTCCATAACGAAGAGGTCAACGGCTTTCCCGAAGTCAAATAAATACGCTTGACGGATGCCTTTCTCAGGGCCCCCGCCGTGGCCAAGGCCACGGCGGGGGCCCTTAGAGTTCCTCGTCGATAAAAAACTCGGCCTTGATCTCCGCCTCTTCTTCCAGGTTCCCGCCCATGGCCGCGGCGAGCACGCTGATCGCGGCGCTCATGGTGGCAAAGCGCAAAAGCTCTCGCCACTCAAACGGCGAGCCGATCCAGGCCTCAAGAAGCGTTCTGGGAATCAAAAGGCCCGTGACCAGCGTCAAGAAAAAGACCAGGGCCCAGAGCGTGGCCATGCCCGCGACCACGGTGCCAAAGAGCACGAGCCGGGTTCGGGCCAGCTGCTCGCGCCATGTCCGCTCGTGCCCCAATCGTCCGAGGTCCTGTCCGTAAAACAGGAAAAAGGCGGCGCTGAAAAACCCGATCAAAGCGAAAAGCCCGAGCCCGAGGCCCGGCAGGCGCGTCCCCAGGGCCCAGGCGTCGGAGGTCATCACCAGGTACACGGTCGAGATCGCCGCGGCAGCGGTCAGTCGGCCGAGGTAGATGGGCATCTTCCAGGGGGCGTACTCGCGGATGGTCCTGACGATGCCCCGGGGATCATCGAAAAAAGTGCGCGCGTAGAAGCTGAGCACGTTCCAGCGGGCGCGTTCCTCCTCGAGGCGGGCCACCACCACATCCTCGAGGTGCCGCCGCACCTCCGCTACCTCCTCGGGGAGAAAGGGAGCGACCTCAAGCGCTTCGGGATCGTCAATCGGGCGCATCGGCCCCGCCTCGGCGTGCCCCAGGCCCCACAGATGGCCGAGGAGGTGGAGCGAGAGGGCCAAGAGCCGGTCCACCAGCGGTTCACCGCTGCCGAGCCGCGAGGAAGAAAGCACCGCCACCTCGAGGGCCGAGCTGGGCACACCCAGAGCGTAGGGCCGGTGCCTCGAGAGCAGCTCGTTGGGGACCACGACCAGGGCATAGTCCCAGCGCCGGTGCAGCTTTTCGTCTACCCCGATCTCGAGGAGGGCCACCGGGTCGAGGGCGCCGCGGGGAAGGTGAATTCGGCGCTCGCCATAGTCCACCTTCCAGTCAAACTCAGGGAACGAGCGCACGAGCAGCTGTCGGAGGCGCTCCCTAGCCTCGGCATACGCCGCGAGGAGCGCCTGGTCGCGAAGATCCGCAGCCAAAACCCAGCCGATGACCACCTCGGGCTTCAAAGCACCTCCTTTTTACCAGAGCGAGCGCCACCGGGTGCGGGACCCGGTGGCGCCGCCAACGGCGCGATCGTTCACAGGAGCAGGTCCAAGATCCGGGTCGCCCGCGCCCAGTGTTCGGTCTGAGGATTTTTAAGCCCGGGGTCGATCTCGCGCAGCACCTTGGCGGTGGCGACCACCAACGCCCCGGCGAGCTCCGGCAACATCTCGCGCACGTCCTCGCCGACCTCGAGGTCGAGCGGGGGCAGCTTGGAGAGCCGCTCGAGCACCGGCTCGAGCCGGAGGGCCACGTCCAGATCTTCAAAATCGCGCAAGGTTTGCTCAAGGCCCTTGGTGATGGGCAAATCAGCTCGGTGGATCACGTCGCGGCCGTTGAACTTGGCGTTTTTCTCGGCCACCACCAGGAGGTCGTGGAGCTTTTTGGTCAAGAGCTCGGAGAGCCGCTTGAGGTCAGACTTATCGACGTCGATCGATGCCGCAAGGCGAAAGAGGCGTTCGAACTCGCTCACCGCCATCAACACGCTGTCACCCCCCTTACCGCATCACGGCTCGACCTGAATGGTCACCTTCTTGGGCTTGGTCTCCTCTGCCCTCGGGACGTGGAGGTAGAGCACGCCGTGTTTGAAGCGCGCTTCCACCTTGCCCAGGTCGAAGGTCGAAGGCACGGCAAAGGAGCGGATAAAGGTTCCGTACGGCCCCTCCACCCGGTGCCAGGTGACGCCTTCTTTCTCTTCGAAGGGGCGCTCCGCGCGGAGGGTCAGGGTCTCGTCCTCGGCGGTCACATCGACCTTCGCCGGATCGACCCCCGGCAGATAGACGGCAAAGTGCAAGCCCTGTTCGTCTTCCCACACATCCACCAGCGGCGCGAAGGTGCGCCCCTCCGAACGGCCCACCACGCTCGGGCCCATCATGCGCTGGATGCGCTCCTGCAGTTCTTCAATCTCCCGGATCGGATCCCATCCCATGGCTCGCCTCATTTCCATTCACCTCCCCTACCACCGCAAAAGCGCGGCCAAACCACCGAATTCCTCTTCCAACCTGGCTCCGCTCTCCCCGCGCATGAACTCGATTCGAGCCCCCCACGCGAGGGCCAGATCGGCGACGATCTCTTTGAGAAGACGCTTTTCCGGGTCCTTGCACACCGAGCTGAGCGCCTCCGGAGAAACGCCCGCCAGCTGCTGGTTCGGACAGTAAAACACCTCCGTCCGGGCATCCCAGGGCACCGCCAAAACGTGCACCTGGCCCCGGCCGAGGGCCTCGAGGACCGGCCCCACGCCCCAAACCCCCTTTTCCCGGATGGCATCGAGGAGCCGCATCTCTTCCTCACGCTCGACCGCCTCGATGAGGGGGCGCACCCGCTCGAGGACGGCGCTCGCCGGCACCCGGCTGCCACCGGGGGCGCCGACGTGACCGACCACCTTGCGCCTGGCCGCCTTGGAGAGGAAGGTTTCGAAGTAGCGCGTCTCCTCGGCGACGCCCATCAGGATGACCCTCGAGGCGCCGACCTCGTCCAACCAGTGCTCAAGCTCAGCGGCAAGCGCTTTGTAAAAGCGGTGGGTCCAGGCCATAAGCCGGCGATCGAACTTATCAGTGGCGGTACCGCCCCGGGCCTGCACGCCCTGGGGGGTGCCGGGTTTGGCCTCGGAGAGCCGGCGCCAGGCCTCGGGATCGACCGCCCGGAAGGCGTCGAGGGCCTCGCGAATCTCGCCCATGAACACTTCGAAAACCCGCCAGCGCTCCCGATCGAGCAACACCACCGCGTAGCGCTCGTACTCATCGAGCGCGAGGAGGAGCGGCGCCAGGTAGGGTTCGCCGTAGCGGGCCTCTACCAGACCGCGCACCGGATCAACCACCGGCAGGAGGACGCCGAGGTCGAAGACCTCGAGGAAATCCTCGCCGGCGAAGATCGCTCGGGTGAGCGCTTCGGGCGCATCGTGTTCCAGACGCTCAAGGACCCTGGCCGCCAGCGTCTCCGGCACCCCCAGACGCTTCATCGTTTCCTTGGCTCGGATAAGGTAAGGCTTTTTCTTTGAACCCTGCGCCGCCGCCTCTGCCTCTCTCAGCGCGACGTAGAGCGAGAGCACGGGCGCCTTCGCCTCAACCAGGGAACGGATACGTTCGATCTCTGCTCGACCCAGCACCGGATACCTCCTTTCCCCGAAGGCATATGCGCTGAACCTGTACCGACGCGGCCTTCGCCGAGCGTCTCACCCTTCATGTATAAGCTTAGCTTTTTGATATATGTTATGTCAAGTAGATTGCGCTTATTAACTCACAACCTCCAGGGACCGGGGCGTTCGCTTGACAGGCGCCGCCCCTGCTTTCATACTTTTCATAAATGCCCCAAACCTGGCGCTCGCTGACGAAACTGGCGCTCGCCGCCTTCGCATTCCCCTTTGCCGCCCTGCTCTCTGGCTGCGGCCTTGGCGATGATGGTTTCGCCTGCGCCTTCAGCCCCGGCTCGGCCCCGGTCCTGGAAAACCTGATCGTGGCGTTTGCCCCCTACGATCCAACCACCGGCCGGGCCGGCGCCTTCGTTTTCGACCGGCAGGAGGATAAGGTCTTCCTCGAGTTCAACGCCGTGGTCGGCGGCCCGACCGGACCAAAGACGCTCCCCACGTTCGAATACCGGGTGGACCCGCAGGCCGACGTCTACGCCCCCATCGAGGGCACCGTGGTCCGATTCGTCTACCAGCCTGACACCGCCGACTACGAGATCGGCTTCGCCCAGAAAGGAAGCGCCTGCGAAACGGTTTCCATCGACCACGTCAAAGCCCCGACGGTCGGTCAGGGGGATGCCGTGACCGCGGGGAAAGTCGTGGGCAAGCCGGGGAGCTGGAGCGCCAGCTTGGGACGGGTCGAGTTGATGGTCACGATCGGGCGGGTGGCCTACTGCCCGTTTTCGTACTTCGATCCCGCCAGAAAAAGCGTTTACCAACAAAAGGTCAGGCGGCTCATGGCCGACTGGGAAACGTTTAAGGGCGATCCCACCATTTACGACGAGGCGGCCATGGTCCTCCCGGGCTGCCTGGGCCTGACCGGGACGCCATGACCCCGCCCGCCGCTATCGCTTAGAATGCCCCCATAGTTAGGAGGCGAAAACATGCGATGGATCCTAGCCGCCACACTCCTTTTGACCCTGGCCTTCGCAAACCCCGCCGATCTCCTCCGGCAGGGTGACTTCCAGGCAGCCTACCGCTCGGGCCTCAAGGCCGGCGACGCCCAGAGCTACGTCCTCGCTGCCCGGGCCGCGAGCTTTTACGCCATGTACCAGGCCAAAGATGACCGGGACCGCGCGGATTGGTTCGCCAAAGCCGAGGCGGCAGCCAAAAAAGCCATCGAGCTCGACAGCCAAAACGCCGAGGGTTACTTCGAACTGGCGCGGGCACTGGGGCGCCTGGCCCAGTACCGGGGAATTTTGCAAAGCCTCTCCCTGGCCTCGGCGGTCCGCGACAACCTGGAAAAGGCGCTGGAGAGAAACCCCGACCACGCCGGGGCCCGGGTCGCGCTGGCGCTTTGGAACCTCGAACTCTCACAAAAGGGGGTCGGCTGGCTCTACGGCGCGAGCATCGGCCGGGTGGTGCCCCTTTTCGAAAAGGCGATCCGTTTGGAACCGCAAGAGATCATCCACAGGACCGAGTTCGCAAGGGCCCTTTTGCGTCTCGGTCAGCGGGACCGGGCCATTGAGCAGTTAAAGGTTGCCCTGAGTCTCGCGCCTAAGGATGCTCGCGACCGCTACGAGCAAGCCTGGGCCGAGAAAAAGCTTCAGGAACTCGAGCAACGTTGAGCGAGCGCACAAAAGCTTTTCAAACATTCCCATGCGAGGATTGCGGTTGTCTGCGACTTCCCCAAGCCCCCGCCGCGGCCAAAGCCGTGGCGGGGTATTCAAGCAGCGCTTTCAGCACGGCGGGATTCCAGCTCGTTTTGTCTGGGCACTCGTTCTCGTCGCCCTCCTCGCTCGGGCCCAGGCCGACGAGCCCGAAGTCGGTTTTCGCCTTGCCGCGGGCCTCGGCTGCCCGACGTGGTCGGCAGGCGTCGTGCTCCAGCAGCAACCCTTTGCCTTTGACCTCGAATACGGGCAGTGCCGCGGTCAGACCTACCGGTCGCTGGGATTTACCGTGCACTCGCCCCAGCGACCGCTTGGGTGGCGGGTTGAGCTGGCGAGCATCGAGGGCAACCTCACCCTGACCCTTTTGGCCCGGGTTTTCCTCGAAGCCACAGGGCTTTGGGGCAACCTCCAAGGCAGCCTTGATCTCGGGGCAGGCGCCGTCTTCACCCCCCTCGGCGCCCTCCCCTACCCCCGGGTCGAGCTCGGGGCAATCTACACGCCT
>CAZXOY010000076.1:0-5997 GCA_964642655.1 uncultured bacterium | reverse complement strand
TCTGTTCGTCACCACGGCCTTAGTCTAAGCGGCGGTTGTGGCTCGCGCTACGCGTCGGCGGGCCGGCGCCTTAGACTGAAGACATGCGCTTGACTCGTGAGCAACTTATGGCCCTGGAAGATCGGGCCTTGGCGCCCTACGCGGTCCGCTCATCGGAGAGCCGGGGTCGGGCCCACCCCGAGCCGGAGTCGCGCTACCGAACCCCCTTTCAAAAGGACCGCGACCGGGTCATCCACACCACCGCCTTTCGTCGGCTCGAGTACAAGACCCAGGTGTTCGCCAATTACGAGGGCGACTACTACCGCACCCGTCTGACCCATACCCTCGAGGTCGCCCAGGTGGCCCGCAGCCTGGCGCGGGCGCTCGGGCTCAACGAGGACCTTGCCGAAACCGTGGCCCTCGCCCACGACCTCGGGCACCCGCCTTTCGGCCATGCCGGGGAGCGGGTTCTGGCTGAGCTCATGGCCGGGCACGGCGGCTTTGACCACAACGCTCAGTCGCTTCGGATCGTGACCCACCTGGAACGCCGCTATCCCGGGTTCCGCGGCCTCAACCTTACCTGGGAGGTTCGCGAGGGCATCGCCAAGCACGAGACCAGCTACGACGTCCCGAACCCGGACTTCGACCCCGAGATGCGGCCCAGCCTCGAGGCCCAGATCGTTAACCTGGCCGACGAGATCGCCTACAACGCCCACGATCTGGACGATGGTTTGCGCAGCGGGCTTTTGCAACCCTCCCAGCTCGGCGAGGTGAGCCTTTTGGTCGAGGTGGCCGAGGAGGCGGGCATCGATCTTCTTCGGCTCGGCGAGTTCGAACGCCGGGTCCTGATCCGCGAGCTGCTCGGGTACATGATCACCGACGTGGTGGAGGCCACCCACGCCCGGATCGAGGCGGCTGGGGTGGGTACGCTGGAGGATGTCAGGCGTGCGACGACGCCGCTCGCCGGTTATTCGCAACCAGCGCGGAAAAAGATTTCGGAGCTGCGGGCGTTCCTCTATCACAACTTCTATCACCACTACCGGGTGGTGCGGCAGGTTGGGAAGGCCCGCCACGTTTTGATCCGGCTGTTCGAGGCCTACGTCGAGATGCCCCAGATGCTTCCGCCCACGGTCCAGCAAGCGGTCGAAGAGGAGGGGCTCCACCGGGCGGTCTGCGACTACATCGCGGGCATGACCGATCGCTTTGCGCTGGAGGAGTACGCGCGGCTCTTTGACCCCTACGGACGTTGATCCGGCCACCAAAGCGCCATGGCCTTGATGGGCAGGCCGATCTCGATGGCTTCGGTTTTTTCGCCCTCGATCCGGAAGAGGGTTTTCGCGCCCCGGCGCACGGCGTAGATCACGCCTTCAGGTGTTTCCGCCAGGTCGACGAGGGCAAGCCCCGTGCCGTTGTGGTTGGGCAGGGGGTGGCTTGAGAGGAGGGCCCGCTTGGGCGAGACCTTGCGGATGCGGTAGGCGTCCTGATCGTAGATGAGCACGTTGCCGTCACTGGCCGGGCCGAGTCCGGTGAGGAGCCGGGGCGCCGGGTTTTCCGGCCCCTGAGCGAGGACGATACGGTCCAGGTAGTTGCCGTTTTCATCGAGGCGCTGGACCTCCCGGCGTCCGTAGTCGAGGACGAAGAGCGACCCGCCGCTTTGCGTCATGGCCCGGGCATCTTCGAAACTGCCCTTGCCCTTTCCGGCGCCGCCGAAACGCACCTCGGCGTGGCCCTCGAGGTCGAGCCGGGTGATGCTCTGATTGTCGGCGTCCAGGACGTAGACCTTCTGCGCCGAATCGGCAGTGATGGCGATGGGGCGGAGGAACTCGCCGAGTTTCAGGCCGTAGCTGCCGTAGCTCGCGATCGGGTCGCCGCTTGGGGTGTAGCGGGTGAGCATTCCCCCTCTTTCGCCCGGGTTGTACGACAGGGCCCAGATCGCCCCACTGGCGTCGACGGCGACATCATCCACCGGGCTTTGGCCGAAGGCCTTGATCGGCCGGAAGGCGGGGTCGAGGATCCGGATCGGGGTGTCCGCATCGTCCACGGCCAGGACCAAAAAGAGCGACGCTTCCGGCAGTGGCGGGCTCTCCGGTGGGGCGGCGAGGGCCTCGATGACCTCATCGATGCTGGGGCGTTCGTCGGGGTTTTTGGAGAGCATGCGCATGACCAGGTCGTTGATGCGAGGGGGGACCTTGGGGTTTTTCTGGATTGGGGGCACGGGACGGGCGTTGATGTGCTTTTGCACCACCTCGCCATAGCTTCCCCCGAACGGCGGTTCTCCGACCAGGGCTTCGTAGAGGACCACGCCCAGGCTGTAGATGTCGCTCTTGTCCTCGAGGGGCTCGCTCTTTGCTTGCTCAGGGCTCATGTAGGTCGGGGTGCCGACCCGGGAGCCCAGGTGGGTGAGTTTGGGGTGCTCGCGGCCCGAGGCGATTCCGAAGTCCATGAGACGAACGCCCGAAGGGTCGACCTTGCCCTTTTGCAGGGCTTCGCGCTTGATCATGATGTTGCTGGGCTTGATGTCGCGATGGATGATTCCCTGGGCGTGGATGTGCTTGAGGGCCCGGGCCACCGGGAGCAGGATCTGGAGGGCGAGCTCGGGGGTGAGCTTGCGTTGTTCGATCAGCTGCTCCAGGCTCACCCCGTCGACGAGTTCCATGGCGATGAAGTGCGTTTCTCCCGCTTTGCCGTGCTCGTAGACCTTGATCACGTTGGGATGATCGAGCCGCTTGAGGACTTCGGCCTCGCGGTGCAGGCGGCGCAAAAACCTGGGTTCGTGGGCGTAACGGTCCTGGGGAATCTTCAAAGCGGCCATCAGGCCGTCGGCCTTGCGTTTGGCTCGATAGACCGTGGCCATGCCGCCGCTACCGATCCGGCCCAGGATCTGGTAGCGGGCCTCGAGGGGCTCGCGCTCTGAGGGGGGAAGGAGCCGTTTTCTACGGCGAACCAGGAGACCTTCTCCGCTACGGCGGGGCATGAGGACGATCGCGCCCCCGAGCATCACCAAGGCCAGCATGCCCCACCAGGCGCCGCCGACGGCGGCGAGAAAGGCCAAGTTGGCGAGGAGGACGAGCGCGCTGACCACCGCCAGCAGCAATGGGTTGAGCTCGAAAAACAGGCCCAAGGAAACGAGGAAGAAGATGATCGCGAGGGCGAACGGGGACATGGCAGTTCCATCTTAACGGTCACGACCGTGCTCGCTAGGCAAGAACCAGTACAATATTTGCGAGCCATGTTCAGAGCGTTGCGACATCCTCATTTCAAACGCTTGTTTTTTGCCGCCTTGGTCAACGAATCCGGGAATAAGATTCACCGGATTGCCTTGATGGTGCTCGTCTACACCCTGACCGAAAGCGCGGGGACGGTGGCCTTGATCATGAGCGCCGAGCTGGTCGTGAGCGCGGTCTTTGCCCCGGTGCTCACGGCCTGGGCCGACACCCTCGAGCGCCGCCGGGTGCTGGTTGGGGTTCAGCTCGGTCAGGCTGCGCTCGTGATCTGGATTCCCATCATCGGCGAGCGATCACTGTTGCTCCTTTGGCTTTTGGTCTTTGCCGTCCAGGTCCTCCAGAGCGTCGAGCGGCCCCTGATCGCGGCCGCCACCCCCGAGCTCGTTCCCGAGTCCTCGCTCGACCACGCGAACGGGCTAATCTCCTTTGCCGAACGTTTTTCCGAGGTCGCGTTCGTGGGTCTGGCCGGTTTGCTGGTGGCTGCCGTGGGTCCAGAGCCGGCCTTTTACATCGACGCCGTCACCTTCGTCACCTCGGCGACGTTGCTTTCGGGCCTGCCCTCGCTCCGGCCGCCGCAAACCGATTCCAACGGGTATTGGGGGCGGGTGGTGGAAGGTTACCGCTATCTCCTGAGCGTGGTCCCGCTCAGACGCACCACACTGGCCCTGGCCAGCGCCGCGCTCTTTGGGTCGGTAGAGAACGTCCTCGGTGTGGTCTTGGCCCTCGGGGTCTTGAAGGTGGGTTCTGCTGGTTACGGGGTGATCGAGATGGCCATGGCCGCGGGGGCGGTTGCCGGCGCCCTCCTCATTGCTTCTCTCCTCGACCGCTATCGCCGGGGACGGGTGTTCTTAATCTCCATGCTGGTGTTTGGATTTTTCATCGCCTCGGTCGGGGCCTGGCCGATCTTTTGGTGGGTCATGGTCGCCTATTTTCTGAGCGGGCTTTTGAACATGGGCTTTTTGATCCCCGCCCGGGGGATTCTCCAGACCCACACCCCGCCCGAGCTGCGGGCCAGGATCTTCGGGGCGGTTGGGTCGGCGGCCCAGACCGCCGTTTTGGTGGGCGTGGTGTTTGGCGGCGCCATCGCCGATGTGATCGGGGTGACGACCACCTACCTCCTCGCCGGAATCTGGGTGAGTTTGGTAGCGCTGGCCATGTCCCTGACCGGCGGTTTGGAGCCGGCCGCCGAGAGCAGCGAGCTTTCTTAAGCGCCCCGCCCATGGCGGGGCCCGGGAAGCGTTGGGCGACCGGCGGTCGCAGGGCGGACCGCGGGCGCTTGCTCAGCCCGCCTTGAGCCAGCCGGCTGCCTCGGTGGCGTGGTAGGTGAGGATGAACGCTGCGCCCGCCCGGCGCAGCCCAGTCAGCGTTTCCAGCACCACCCGGCGTTCGTCGATCCACCCCGCTTGCGCCGCGGCTTTGATCATGCTGTACTCGCCCGAGACCAGGTACGCCCCGATCGGCTTGGAAAACTCTTCTTTCAGCAGCCGGATCAGGTCGAGGTAGGCCATCGCCGGTTTGACCATGAGCATATCGGCGCCCTCGGCGTCGTCGATCGCGGCTTCCCTGCGGGCGTCCCAAGTCCCGGCTGCGGGGTCCATTTGGTAGCTGGCGCGGTCTCCGAAGGCCGGGGCGCTCTCCGCCGCCTCCCTGAAGGGCCCGTAGAAGGCCGAGGCGAACTTGACGGCGTAGGAGAGGATGGGGGTGTGGGCATAGCCGGACTCGTCGAGCGCGCGCCGGATGGCGGCGACCTGCCCGTCCATCATCGCGCTGGGGGCGATGATGTCGGCGCCGGCACGGGCCTGGCTCACCGCGGTCTTGGCCAAAAGCGCCAGGGTGGCGTCGTTGTCCACCGTGTGGCCGCTGACGACGCCGCAGTGGCCGTGGGACGTGTACTCGCAAAGGCAGGTATCGGCGATGAGCAAGAGTTCCGGAAGCTGCTGCTTAAGGTGCCGGAGAGCCTGCTGAACCACCCCTTCTTCGTCGTAGGCTCCCTGCCCGAGGTCATCCTTGGCCTCGTCGGGGAGCACGCCGAAGAGGATCACCCCGCCGACGCCGGCCTCGTACGCTTTCTGGGCGGCCTCGAGGAGGCTCTCCAACGAATGGCGCCACTGGCCGGGCATGGAGGCGATCGGCACCGGATCCCTGCCCAGGTGGACGAAGAGGGGCTGGATGAGGTTCCTCGGTTCGACGGACACTTCGCGCACCAGCCGGCGGATCTTGGCGTGCATTCGAAGTCTGCGAGGGCGTTCCATGACATGCCCAGTTTACGGCAACACCTATAATGGGAGGTCGGAGGGACGATGAACCTAAAGAAGCTCATGAAGGAAGCGCAGCGTGCCCAAGCTCGAGCCGCGGAGATCCAGGAAAAGCTCGAGCAGACGGAAGTGGTGGGGCGCGCCGGGGGCGGACTGGTGGAGGTCGTTGCCAACGGCCACGGTCGTGTGCGAGCGGTGAAAATTCAGCCCGAGGCCGTGGATCCCGATGACGTGGAAGCGCTGGAGGACCTGGTTCTCCTTGCGATCCAGGACGCCCAGGCCAAGGCGAGCGCGCTGGCCCAGGAGGAAATGGCCGGCACGCTCGGGCAGCTCGGCGGGCTCTTGGGAGGGGGCTTTTGAAGTACCCGCGGCCTCTGGCCGAGCTTTCAAGGGCGCTGGCACGGCTCCCGGGTGTTGGACCGAAAACCGCGCAGCGACTCGCGCTTTTTTTGTCGCTCAATCCGGAAACGGCCGAGGTCCTGGAGCGTGCTTTGCTCGAGGTCCGCTCGAAGATCGGCTTTTGCCGGCACTGTGGCAAC
>CAZXOY010000075.1:0-6123 GCA_964642655.1 uncultured bacterium | reverse complement strand
GGCCGCGGCCCTGGGGGTACAGCACGACGTAGCCCTTCGCGGCCAGGGCCTCGAGGTGCTGGCGCAGGCTCTGATGGCGGATCGCTAGGAGGGGTAGGAGATCGTGGGCGGTGGGAGAATGTTCCTCGCGGGCGATGCGGGCGACGGCTTTCAAGACGCGTGCCTGGCCTTCCGGTAACCAAAACATCGCGGACGCCTCCTTCCGATACCTGCTCCATAGCAGGTGTGCACCACCTTTATACGCCAAGAGGTTTACACCTGACAACCCATCCGCACCGGATCCGGGCGCCGCGCGGCCGGGGCACGGGCCGGAAAGGCGATCGAGGCTGGGACAGGAGGGGCCCCGGTGTGTTACCGCCGCCAGAGCGGGCCCGGTCCGGGGTAGCCAAGCCCCGCCCGAGGCCTCCGGGTCCCGGGGCCACCTGTAGGGCACAAGTAAGGCGTCGCGAAAGCTTTCCCGCAAACGTCTGAGGCGCCTGCCCAACCGGGAAAGTGGTGGGCCTCCGGGCTTTAACCCTTGGAGCTTTCGATGAGTCTCAGGAGGTGCCGGAAAGGAAGCGCCTCGCCAGCATGCGCCCCAGGGCGTGCGCCTCGGTCACGGAGATGATGACGGCCGCGGGATGGTTGGCAAGCCAGGCGTCCGCCGCTTCGGGCGAACGGAAAAAGTGAACGTACTGGCAGAATGCGCCCCTCACGTCGTCCACGGTCTCGGGCGTCACGATGGACACTACCGCGCTGGCTGGCTCTATCTTTTCCACGGCATCCGGGCTCACCTTCACCCTGACCACGTCTCCGCTGACCGGACATGGCGACTCGATGCGAACCGAGGCCCCGATCAGGAAGGGGAAAAGCAAGGCGTCCAGGGCGCACCAGGTGTAGAGCGTGCGACCTCCCACCTCGAACCGATGGGGCGTCGGGCGGAGCGTCAGCCCCATTCCAACGAGGTTGCCCTGCTCATCGAGTTCGGCGTTGGGCAGCTCCTGCAAAAGGCGCGCCGCCTGGTCCCGCGACGTTCCGAGCGCTGCCGCGATCTGCTCGGGTGTCACGGGTTCTCCCTTCGCCAGCAACAACAGAAGCTGCCTGAAGACCCCGGGAAACCCCTCCGGACCCAGTCCCGCGACGAGCAGGTTGTCCAGTTTGACAGAAAGTTCGTGAAGGCTGGTCACGGCCATAATCGCGCCCTCCCTGATGCGACCTCGGCACAGTATATCGGCCGGCGCGCCCGGGGGCCGGGAGCCGACCGCTCGGAGTTGCCCGGCGTCTCCCCTAAGACCTTGGCAAAAGAGGGATCCAAACCGACCCTGTTTCATCCAGGGGAAAACCCCGGTCGAGGAGGTGGATGATGCAGGGATCTATGATCCGGTGGGCGCCGTTGCGCGCGGCGGCGACGATGTCTTTGTCCAGAAGCTGCAAGGAAGTCATCTTGCACCGCGCTCCCAAACCGAGAGTACGTAGTGAAGAACAGCCAACGGAGTTCGCCAAGCGGATCAACTTAGCGGATTGGTGGAGGTTCGAAACACAGTGAAGTCTACGGGACTTGACTGGGCTTTCTAGATGTAACCTCCCAACACGTTGTTCACTGAAGCCCCCATACTCTGCGGTGCTTGTGGTTGCTGGCATGAGGGAATGGGTTGCTCCTCGAATAATCTGGGCACATGTTTGGTCGTAGAGCAGTAGCGACGGGGGGTGTTCATGAGCAAGGGGCCGGTAAAACGTTGGTCGGCGGTGTAGAAGCAGGAAATGGTCTTGCCCCCTGTGGGTATCACAGATCTGGCGCAATGCCGCGAGACGAAAAGCAGGTGACGCCTGACCTGGGAGTGGGCTCGCCAGCGCTTCCCGAACGCGCGGCATTCCTTCCCGCCGACCTACGCCACCCAGTGATCCTCTGGTCAGCGATTCTTCATCGCCCTCGGTCGGTGGCCGGGGACCAGTGAGGGCGCCGGCCCGGAGTGGGGGAGTTCACGTTCTCTATCGACACCACAGGCACGCGAGGGATACGGGAGATTTCTTTCCCCAGCTCTCGCAGAACGAGCATCCCCACTTCCCCAGGAACCAGAGCGCTGGATCAATGGCGGCGCTGGTACCCGCCACCGCGCGAGGCCCGACCGCGCAGCGATCCCAGCGGCGCCATGCGTTTTGGATCCGGAGGCGAAGTTGCTTGCCTCCTCCGTCGGTGTGGTCGATAACCCCCAGTTTCTCGCTCGCCCTTCGCACATGAACGTCGACCGCGACGGGCACCTCACGGAGTCCGTCAATTTGCGCACCTCCCGGGGCAACTAGCAACCGTACCCACATCGCCGAAAGCTTGGGGCCACGGAGGAGCGGAAACCAGGGTCGGCCGGCGTCGTCCGTAGACCGGACGTCGCGCAGTAAAACACTCGCGTGGCCGCGCCCCTCTCGAACGGCTTCCTGGATGGAATGGGGCGCCTCGGGGGCAATGAGGGCCTGGGCGATCCGGTACCAGGCCCTGGTGTCCACATCGTGGCGCTGGCTTACCCCGGATTCAACGAGAATATGCCAGAGCTCTTCCACTCCCCGCCGGAGCACCTCTCTCGGCTCAAACACCCAGGGCTCTTTCTCATACAGATCGCCGGCAAGGGACCAGAGCCGGTCAGCGTCACGGGCCCGGTCCATTGCCGCCACCAGGGTAAGAAATACTCGGAGGCGATCGTCACCGCTCCATAGAGCCTGAAGTCGCTTCGCAACGACAAACTCCGGCATGGCTTCCCAGCCTGCCCTGGGCGCTCCCTTGCGGGCACTCAGGTCAAACCGCCCGTCGGTAAAATCCCGCGTCAAGTTCAGGACAAGAGGCCCAGCCCCGCATCTGTCGGTCGTTCCGCTCTGACTTTCGGCAAGGCAGTCGTAAAACGCTAGCTGTTTGCCCAGAGGCAGCCCCCGGGTCGGTACGCGAACCACTGCGCCCCGCTTGCCGAGTGCCTCTTTGAGGCCGTTGCCGAAGTATTCCTGGCCTGCGTGGATCTCGATGACCTTTCCATTAAGCGAACCCGCTTTCTGCTCCAGATCGCGGAAAACCTTCTCACTCCACGCTCGCCGTTCGTGGGCGGGAAGGTCTTTCAACGATAGGTCATATGAGTCAATCACCTGATCTGGTTCGACGAGGCCGTACTTGGCTGAGAGGATATACCAGGGCGCTGCCAGGGACTCGGCATATGCCCGACGTCGTTTGAAGAGCTGTGAAGCGTAGAGTTCGCGAGCCAGGTGGCGGCCAGCGCGTTTTTCTTTGACGCAGCCGATCAGAATTAAGTCAGGGCGGTATGCCGAACTCGCCGTTGGGGGATGTACGGATCTGACGCTGTCCCTAGAGCTCATAGCCGTTTTTAAGCGCCTTCTCGGAACCCTAGCTTTGGCTGGAGGACGATCCCGCGGAACCAGTGCGCCGGGAACTCGCCTGAATGACACTATGCCGCGCTTACTTTGCAGGCTGGCCTCCCATCCGGCCTGTTTGAGCATCCATCCGACGTAGTTCCCGGTCGACCAGAAGGCAGGATATTTACGGCCACTCTTCGGGAGCTCAGCCCCTAAGATGCTCTCAATTTCGTCAAACGAGAGCTCGAGCCGATCATCAGCATGTGCCTGAAGCCACCCAGCTAGGGCATCGTACTTGCTTGCCACTATGTGCCCAGCATAGGGGCTCCAAGGCCTATGCACGACTCGCGAATGGCGTCCGATTTGAGGTGATGCTTTCAGACCTGGTTATGCAGATTCCCCATTTGTGGGTAGCCGGAAAGGGCGAAGCGGATAAGATCTGCGGTGCGTTTCTCTCACTTCTTCCTGATATCTGCCTTTAGGCCCAGCAGCTGCGACTGCCCACGTATCGCAGGCGCGTGCGCCAATTGTGGACAGCCGCTTCGGATTCGATCCTCGGTCATCCGCTGCCCGTTGGCGGCAAATCTCCGCAGCTCCTGGCGTCAAGACTATCCCGGCTAGGTGATGCACCGGCAGATCCCCATGATGCCGCTCCGTGCTGTTCGGCCCGGGTCAGCCTTAGACTCGGTGATGATGCTCACAGACGCAGAGGTGCGCTTGCTGGCAAGGCTCGGGAGCTCAACGGTCTACGAGGCTGCGGGTCGTACGGGATTGATCCCTGTGCGCTACCAGCAGCTGGTCGCGGGCGCGCGAGTCGCGGGCCCAGCCTACCCCGTGCTCTGCGCCCAGGGCGATAACCTGGGCGCGCACGCGGCAATGGAACTCCTCCGGCCCGGGGAGATCCTGCTCCTCGCCATGCCCCGGCCCGAGCCTGTGGCGCTAATCGGCGAACTGCTTGCCCTCCAGGCGCGGGCAAGGGGCGCGGCGGGGGCGCTGGTGGACGGAGCGATTCGCGACGTCAGTGAGCTTGCGGCGCTCAAGCTTCCGATCTGGGCGCGCTATGTCAGCCCGAAGGGCGCGAAGAAGGAGGCTGTGCTCGGCTTGGGGGTGCCGGTCGAGGTCGAGGGCGTAGCTGTGCACCCCGGCGACTACCTGGTCATGGATGGGGACGGCGTGGTGGTCGTGCCGGCGGGCCGGGCGCACGAGGTGCTCCAAAAGGCCCTGTCCCGCGCCGAGGCCGAGGAGGCGTTGCGAGCGCGGATCGCCCGCGGGGAGCTTACCCTCGACGCCTTCGGCCTCAGGGAGAGGGCGGCCGATGCGCTTGCGGCGGCACGGAGGCTTTAACTCCACCCCCTGTGGATGCTTTCTTTGGAGAAGTCGCCGGAGGCGGACTCCTGCTCGACCAGGGAAAGGCTTATTCCAACAACCTCCTCTAAATAGTCACGGTTTTCGCTAAGCCAGGAGGAGAAACCACGCGCCTCGTGCCTCCAGAGGTCGCGGAAGGGGACGGGGCTGAGGCGAGATATGGCTATTCCACCGACACTCACGGGCGTGCGTTTCTCTGAGATCTTGCACCTTTCCACCTCATGCATATTCCAGGCCCAATTCCATCGCCTCGGGCCCCACTCCTAACTCCCGGAGCATGCGCCTCAACCGCTCCCGCTCGATCAAGAGCTCCACGTTAAGGAGGGGCAGAAGCAGGAGTACGGCCGCCATCTCGGCCCGCCTACCCCAGTCGGGGGCTTCACCGGTAGGGGGAAGGGGTTCCATCAGCTGGCTCAGGAGGAAGGCCAGGAAGCTAAGGAGCAGGAAGCGGTACACGCCCACAGGGCTCTTCTGCCCGAACCGCCCCAGCCCAAACCGCTGCTTCATGACCTTAAAGAAGGCTTCGATCTTCCAGCGACGCCGGCCCCAACGAACCAAGGCAGGTGGTTTCATGGGCTCGGTACTGATCACGAAGCGCTTCTCTACCTTCCCCTCCGGGCGCCGCAGGTAAAAGCTCGCCGCCCACACCGGGAAGGGAAGGCCCTGAAGCCAGAGGGCACGCCCCTGGCGCCGGGGCTCCAGGTGCTCAAGCTTCCCCCAGGGAAGCCAAGCCCGGTCCTTCCTCATGCCCACGACTGCATCAAGCCCCATGGTTTTGATCCCCTTGAGGAACGCTGCCGAGGCAAAGGCGGAATCGGCCAGCACCAAAGGACGATAGACGTAGAACCAGGCGGGAACTTGCTCAAGAAGGCGGAGTCCGAGCTTGGCCGGCGAGGGCGAGCCCTTTCCCCGCCAGCGGGTAAAGCCAAAGGGCAAGCGGAGGGAGCCGTAGACCAAGAGCAGCACCACCAGGTGCACCCCGTGGGTTCCGTGAAAGACCTGGAGCCAACGGCCAAGCTCGGGGAAGCTTCCCGCCTTCTCCAGGCTGGTGAGGTCCAGGATCAAAAGGAGCCTCGGCTTCCTTCCCCTTCGAGCGGCGGCGAAGCGGGCTAGGGCCTCGAAGCCGCCCTCCCTCAAAAGCCTCGCAAGCTTCCAGGTGGGCCAGTCGCCGTGGTTTAGGAAGCGAGACAGGGCCGAGGAGGAGCAGGTTTGGCTTCGCTGGGGCAGGGGTCTGCCTTCGCCCTTCAGGAAGAGCCGTAGCAGGGCTTCGAAGTTCCTTCGTTGATGGACGGTGGTAAAGATCGCGCGCAGGCGCCAGAATAAAGCCTGGGCGTGGGTCTTCATCCTAGCCCTTTATGAAGGGCGTTCCCACGCCCTTTTCAAGGGGCTGTATAAGTGCAAGATCTCAGGCACCCACCACAGCCCTTCTTC
>CAZXOY010000074.1:0-6245 GCA_964642655.1 uncultured bacterium | reverse complement strand
GCGAGAGGGGCGCTACTCTAGGCCCCGGTAACCGTCCGCTCGGTACGGACCTGCAGGCCGCCGGTCCTGGGCGTCTATGCTAAGGGCATCACCGGTCGCACCCCCGGACGTGGATAGCTTCCGAGCATTCCGGGCCGCTGGACGGTCTTGAACGGGCAGCGCTTCGGGGGGTGAAGCCTTTTACGGGTTGTTGGGCAACAAATTCAGGGGCAAGGGGCAAACCATAGCGAAGGTGGCGGGATGTGTGAGTGCGTGATCAACGGGCAACCGATCGAGCTGGAAGCTGATATCCCCCTTGTTCCCGAGGTCAGCGACTCCGGGACGCCGTCTCCAGATCTCGAGTTTCCCGTTACGGCGGAGGTTTGTGAAAAATACAGACGGTTCCTGGAGCGAGCGGATGCTTTCCTCCGTAAGTCCATGCGCGGGGAGGTTGGCCGGCATGTCAGGGCCACGCGATACCCCCTCGGGACATGGGAGCTCATCTATAGCGGAATTAGAGAGGCGGTTTGCCTGGAACTTCAGGGTGTGGACGAGCTCGGGGCAGGGGAAGGTCAGCTACTGACGGCTAAAGCCGTCAGCTTTCCGGGGGAGGGGCAAGGGCGCTCTGTCGGCTAAAGCCGACAGCCTCCTGCGCCCGGTTTCTGTGAGGGGCGTTCTTCGTTGAATTGCAAGCGCCTTCAGCAAATCTTTAACGCTCTGGCCCCCCGTTCGGTTCCGCCTTCCTCTGCCCTGCCCCAAAGCACGGTGTACGCGAACGCGAAATACCCCGTTCCGGATGCTATGAAACACACCGGGCCGGTACTTGCCATAGAGTGCGAGGCACCTCGGTGACCGATGTCCGGCCCAGCTGCATCCCGCAAAGGAGTCTGGCGCGGCCGTGCTAGCGGGGAATGAGCCTGCCGAAAAACGAGTTGAACAGCACCGCGCTCACGCTCGCCACCATGGCCGCCATGGCCCAGGCCGGGTGCACCAGGCCCGCGGCCGCAAGGGGTACGCCGACACCATTGAAGGTGAAGGCCAGCAGGAGGTTCTCCACCGTCTTCCGGTACGTCCGCCAGGCGATCTCGTACGCCTCTACCACAGCAACAAGTCGCTTTCCCACGAGGACAACATCGGCAGAGTCGATCGCGATGTCGGTGCCGGCTCCGATCGCGATGCCCACGTCGGCTTGAGTCAGCGCAGGGGCGTCGTTTGTTCCGTCGCCCACGAACGCAACGCGAACCCCCTCCCGCTGGAGGGCACGTACACGCTCGGCCTTTTCTTGCGGAAGGAGCTCCGCGTGCACGTCCTTGTCCTCTATGCCAAGCGCGTGGGCGATCACCTGGGCGGTCCGGGCGTGATCTCCCGTAAGGAGGAGCGGCCGAATTCCCCTCGCCCGGAGCCTGTGCACAACCTCCCTGGCCTCGGGCTTAAGGGAATCGCTGAAGGCTATCAAGCCAAGGACCTCACCTCCAACCGCAACCCCGACGACGGTCATCCCTCTCGCCTGCAACCAGGCGCACTCCCGATCAAGCCCGCCCCAGTCGACCCCGGCCCCTTTCAGGAAGCGTGGGCTTGCTACGCGTATGCGACGCCGTTCCACCGTGGCTTCCACGCCTCGCCCGGGAGACGCGCTGAAGTCCAGTGCTTCGGGAATCCCAAGCCCACGGGCGTGCGCCGCTTCAACCACCGCCTGTCCCAGGGGATGCTCGGAACGGGCCTCAACCGCCGCCGCCAGCCGGAGCACCGCAACCTCATCCACGCCCGGGCGCGCAACCACGGCGGAAACCCCGGGCTTCCCTTGGGTGAGCGTTCCGGTCTTGTCGAAGGCCACCACCCGAACGTCTTTGAAGGCTTCAAAGACCTCGCCGGAACGGATGAGGATGCCCCGCGTTGCGGCTTCGCCTCCACCCCGGATCATGGCAAGCGGAGAAGCCATCCCGAGCGCGCAGGGGTACCCCATCACGAAAACGGCAAGGGTTGCGTAGATCGCGCGCGGAATATCCGCCGCGCCGAGAAGGAGCCAGGCACCCAGCGTCCAAACCCCAAACCCCAGCACGCCAAACCCTATCACTGCAGGCACGTAGTACCGGAGTACCCGATCGACGAGCTGGAGCACGCCAGGCTTCCGGGCCCGTGCCTCCTCCACCGCACGTACAACCCGCTCCAGGAAACTCTCCTCGCCCACCCGCCGCACTTCGACGAGGAGGCTCCCCGGCCCGTTTACGGAACCGCCGACCACCTCGCTTCCCGGCACCTTCTCGACCGGCAGGGGCTCCCCCGTCACCAGGCTCTCATCCACCACCGAATTCCCTTCGACCACCACCCCGTCGACCGGGATCGCCTCCCCGGGCCGCACGCGTACCAGATCCCCGACGCGAACAGCCTCCAAGGGAACTTCTTCTTCCGCCCCGCCCCGAACGATCCGCGCAGTTGGCGGACGCAGGGAAAGGAGCTTCCTTACCGCTTCGGAGGCTCGAGCCCGCACCACGAGCGAGGTGTACCCCGAGAGTACGTGGTAAGCGGTTACGAAAGTCGCCACCGCGAAAAAGTCGGCCGCCGGAAAGCCGAGCGAGGGAATTTCGAAAACGCGACCCACAAGGCCAAGGGCGCCCCCCAAAAGCCCGGAAAAAGCCGCAAACTCCAGGAGGACGTGCTGGTTGAGTATGCCGCGGCGAAGGGCGTGATACGCCATCCGCAGAATGTAAGAACCGGGCCCGAAAACCGTAGCCAGAGCCAGAGCGGGCATGAGCGCGAGCATCAAGGGCTCCATGGCCGCCTGCGACCCCAGGCCAAGCCAGCGCGCACCCATCAGAAGGGCACTTGCCGCGGTAAACCCGAGCGCCCAAAAGAGGCGGACCCGCGCGCGCTTTAGTTCCTGCTTCTCCTCCTCAAAAGCCCTCTCCCGCCGCGGGTCGCGCAAGGTGTACCCGAGGTCGACGAGCACTGCCCGAATACGTCCCTCGCTCGTGCGGCCCGGGTCGTACACGACGAGGACCTCTTCATGAGCAAGACTTACGCTTACCTCAAGGATGCCCTCCATCTGCCCCAGGCCTCGCGTGATCGTCGAGACGCAAAACGAACAAGACATCCCCCCGATCTTGAGCAGAAGCCGGCGGGAAGGTGCGGTAACCCCTGACGCCATTGACTTGCCCCGTGAACGAACCTACACCTTCCAGCTGACTAGAAGGTCAAGCCCTCGTCAGGGGGTGTTCGATGATACCGCAGAAAACGGCGCTCTCGGAGCTGAGCGTCTCGGCTTCCCGTTGTAGCCATGTCAGCTCCTTTTTTAAGGCCTCCAGATCGCGTAGCCTCTCTTCGATCACTGCGATCTTTCGTCGGAGCAGAGACTTCACCCGTGGACAGGGCCGCATCCCGCGGTCCCGCAGTACCAGGATCTCCCGGATTTCCTCCAGGGTGAGACCCAACCGCTTGGCTTTTCGAATAAAGCGGAGGCGTTCGAGGTCGGTCTCGGTGTAGACACGGTACCCTGCGGAGGTCCTTTGGGGCGGGGGCAGGAGACCCCTCGCCTCGTAATAGCGGATCGTACGCGGATTCAAACCACACCTTCGCGCAAGCTCGCCGATATGGAACAGGGTGCGGTCCATACTTTAGCCTACGCCCGCAGGGCGGAGCGCCTCACCCGGCCGTCCCCATTCCAGGGCAGCCGGCCAGGCGGGCCTCACCCCCGGCACCCGGTGCGGGCAACGGCCCGGCGATCTAGAGGAACACCACGTCCCCGGCCAGGGCTGGGGTAAAGACGGAGAGCGCCTGGAAGCGGCCGGCGAGCTTGTGCCGGGCCGTGGCGGGGATCAGGAGCACACTGCCCGGTTTCACCAGATAAAGCTGACCCTCCACGTCGATCCCGCCATAGCCTTCGAGGACGTAGATGGCCTCATCTTTGCTGCGGTGGTAATGGAGGGGCTGTTCGTCGTCGATGTTGAGCGCGACCGCCGTGGCGAGCTGGTGGTTGGCGAGGGGTTTGGCGGAAAAGCGCTTTCCCCTGGCCACGGGCGCGGTGGCGAAAGCGAAGGGAATCGGCGCGCCAGCACGAGGGCCGGGCCCCTCCTTGACCAGGATCACATCCCCGGCGAGCTGAGGGCTAAACCGGGAAAGGAGATCCATACGGCCATAGAACGCGTGGGCGGTATCCGGGGGAATGAGCACGCCGAGCCCCGGGCGAAGGGGCGTCTCCTCGCCAGCGACTTCGGCGTAACCTTCGCCGGAAAGGCAATAGGCCACCTCCGCGTGGGTCTTGTGGTAGTGCAGGGGCTGCTGCTTTTCAATACGGATGAGAACGCTCGTGCCTTGCGGCGTTTGGCCGACGGGCTTTGCCGCGAAAGGCTTCCCCCCGGGAACGACGAGCCCCGTGAAGTCATCGGGATAGGTCCGGGCCTGGGCCTCGAGCTTCATCTTTCCATTGGTTCCGGCCGCCAGCCCGCGAGGGGCGGACAGGAGGACCGTCAAGGCGCCGATGGTTTTGAGTACCTGCCTGCGATCATAGAGCCGCATCTTCACCTCCATCCCTAAATACGCACGCGAGATGAAGGCGGATGCATCAAAGCGGGACCCTGCCTAATGGATGCGTGGGACGGGGACTCCCGCCTGAAGGTTCAAGGCTGACCCCTACGGCCTGAAAGCCCGACACCCGAACCCTGAGTATCCGCCCACCGGTCACCCCTAACGAGACAGGCCCCGCCTCGGTGTGTCCCCAGGCCTGATACACCTGGCCCGGGGGCGGGGGAGCGGCGAGCAGAAAAACGGCCTCTCCCCTGCTGGCAACAACGACCCGCCCCAAAAAGCGACCGTCGGCGGCCCGAAGGGTCTCGACCCGGGTCCCGGGCTCGGCCAGAAGGGCGAGGATCCGGGCCTCCAGCTGGAGCTGACGGTAGGCGGGGATCGCGAACCACAGGAGGAGGCCGGCCGCGACCGCCGCGACCAAAAGCACAAGGCCTCGGGACCGGCGCCTGGAGGATGCCGGGACATCGAGCGCCAGCGGAAGGGCATAGTAGGCTTCCTGGAGCGCCCGAACCTCGCCGCTGCAGGCCGGGCAGTGAGCCAGGTGGCTCTCAACGCGCTCACGCGCGTCATCATCGAGAAGTCCCATGGCATAGTCGGGAAGGAGTTCGTGCGGGTGTTTCACGGTTCCCCCAGTGCCCGGCGAAGCTTGATCAACCCCCGCCGGAGTTTGCTCTTTACCGTTCCCAGGGGCAGGTTGAAGGTTTCGGCCAGCTCACGGTGGGTCAGGCCCTGATAGAAGGCCGCCTCGAGCAGCCGTCGCTCGAGGGGATCGAGACTGGAAAGCGCCCTCCGTACCCGGAGGCGGTCGTCGAGTGGCGGCGGGTCTGCGGGCGCCGCATGGGGCATCTGGTGGATGTCCGGTTCCAGGCGTTGCGGCCGGGCTTTCCTGGAACGGAGACGGGAAAGGGCGAGGTTGCGAGCGATTACCCGAGCGTAGGTGGCAGCCCCGGCCCTTCGCGGGTCGTAGTTGCGAGCCGCTTCCTTCAGTTTTAGGAGAGCGTCGTGGAACACTTCCTCGGCCTCCTCAGGGGTTCCCAGCATGCGGAGCAGCATTGGAAACAGCTGGGGTCGGAGCTCACGGTAGAGCGACGCGAAGGCCTCTTCCGAACCCCCGGCCACCTGGCGGATCAGCTGCTCCAACACCCCTTTAAGGTTACGTCAGCCGGAGCATTTTGGATGCCTGCTCTGCTCCTTTTTGTTCACCGTCTACGGACCCGCCAGGCGACCAGGTCGGTAGATGAGCGGCGGTTCCGGGACAGCGATAGCCCGATGGGCTTTGCGAGGCGAAGCCTCGAAGAGGGGGCCGGATGCGATCGGCGAACGGGATCCCCCGCCTCTCCCGGCTCCCATGGAAACCCCGGAGAAATTTGAGGTGACTCGGTCCCCGAAGCATCTCAAATGTGTTGGCCGCCAGCACGTGCTCGGTCACCGCGGGTAGACTGTGGGGGCCATGGGATGATGTTGGCCAAATTGACCGAGTCCTATACCTGTCGCAGGCACTCGGCTGAACCTGGAGGTAAAGCATGGGTGGGACTGGATGGGACCTGCGCCCTCGACTCGTAGGCCGCGTTGTTCGCCTTGCAGTAGGCATGTTGTTCGTTCTTGCAGCATTACTGCTGCCAAGCTGGACATTCGCCTACGCCCTGCGCGTGGCGGTGGTGTTCGCTTTTCTGTTTCTGTTTTACACGTTTCTCGGTTGGGGTTTGAGCCGGGGCTGGCTGCACCTATCTCCCCGTCTCGGTGGA
>CAZXOY010000073.1:0-6568 GCA_964642655.1 uncultured bacterium | reverse complement strand
GGTGGCGGGGGCGCTTTTCCCCGGCAAGCTCCAGGACCACCGCCTGGGGCATCAGGCCTCCTCCGTCTCCGGATCGGTGTCTGGTGATTTGATTTGCGCCGAATCGGCGAGGTACCAGAGCACGGCTTTGTGACGATCTCCGGAGAGCCGGTCAGTGTCGACGATCGCCCCATTGCTTTCCGCTGCAAACGTCGTTTTCGGGGCGTCGTAGAGGAGTCGGACGTGCTGGGGGTCGGGATGGAAGAGAGGCTGGAAAACTTTGGGAACTTCCACGAACCCTTCCTCAGGGTCGTAGGGAAAGGGGTAGTCGACCACCACGTGTTTCCGGTAAAGCTCCCCGGATCGCAAGGGCACTTCCACCTGCTCCCGGCCCCGCTCTCGGTTCGGGTAAAGCCGTTCTTTGACGGAAGCCGTGACCCGGTTGTCTTTGCCACCGATGAGAAGGCCCACCGGCACTTCCACGGCATCCTCGCCCGAGCGGAGGATGACCGTCGGCTCCCAGCCCCGGGTGGCGATGAAGCCGCGCCGCCACAGAGGTTCGCTGAGAAGCTCGGCCTGGTAGACGTATTCGTGGAGCATTTCAAAGAGGGTCTCGGCGCGGGGGTCGGTCCAGGCGGGCCGAGCAATGGTTCGTTTGAGTATTGCCTCATCCGATTCCCCGAGGGCCTTGCCGTGAAGGGTTTTGAGGACGCTCCCGTATCCGTCGGGGAGCGGTGCGAGCCATTCCGGATATTCTTCAGGCCTGCCCACCACGTAGATTTCCCCCTTGGCCGAGCCCCGACGGTTGACCCGGCCCATACGCTGCAGGAGGTTTTCCGGCGGGCAGAGCTCGGTGATGAGGACCTCGGCGTCCAGGTCGACGCCTACTTCGATCGCGCGGGTGGTGATGAGGAGGTAGGGCAGAGCTTTCTCATCACGGGCTTTGACCTCGGTAAAAACCCGTCGTCGAACGGATTCCGCCTGGCGCCCGTGGTAGAGGAAGACGCCGTTCCCAGCTTCCTTCTTCAGAGCCCGGTAGATCTCCGCCGCCCGACGCACCTGCTCCACAACGACCAAGACCCGTTTGCCGCGATGCTGGCGGGCGAGCGTCAGGAGGTCTCCATCGGGGAGATAACGGAAGGTCCTGTACGGGCGATTGACCTTCGGATGGGCCAGCACGCCCTCGAGGAAGGGGTCGAGCGCCTTCCGGTAGGCCTCGGGCATGGTCGCGGTCATGATGAGGTAGGCGATTCCTGCCTGGTGGAGGGCGGCCACCAGTCGCCTGAAGTTGGCCCAGGCGGTCGCTTCGTAAACGTGGGCCTCGTCAAATATGAAGAGGGATTTTTGGTCGTGGATCCGCCGGGGGAAGACGTACCCTTTGGTCCCATCCGCATAGCCGAAGTAGCGGTAGAGGAGCTTATCGAGGGTGGTGAGAATCACATCCGCCTTGTAGAGGTGGCGGGTTTTGAGGACGTCTTCTTTGCCGTCGGGGTGGAATGCGCGGCGGACCTGGCGGT
This sequence comes from uncultured bacterium, assembly GCA_964642655.1. GTDB lineage: Bacteria > Deinococcota > Deinococci > Deinococcales > Marinithermaceae > WFXV01. The sequence goes on along the minus strand of CAZXOY010000073.1, from coordinate 5,072 downwards.
GACCGGTGTCCACCAACAGGCGGTAGGTTCGTCCGCTGTGGCTGGCCAGGTACTGGAGATAGCGGGCGAAGCGGTCCTCGAGGTCATCCACCAGACTCCTGGCGGGGAGGGCGAAGACCAGGCGCATTCCCAGGGCCAGGGCGGGGAAGGCTGCGGCTTCAGTCTTGCCCGTTCCGGTGGGGGCGAGGAGAAGGTGAGCGGGGTGGCCGGAGGCCACCGCTTCCCAGACCGCCTGCTGGAATTCCGTGGGCTTCATGGGCCCTCCGTCACGGCCGGGGAAGAGCGCGTAGAAGGCCTCTGGAGTTTTGGGCAGGGCTTTGTCCGCTTCCTCCCGCCGGGGCATGAGCCTGACCCGGCGGGTCTCGAGGCGGAACCCACCGGGCACCCGGCCCTCGGCCAGGGCTTCGGCCAGCGCTTTGCCCCAGCCCTCGACTTCGGCCGCGCCCTCGCCCCGGTAGGGGTGGAAGTAGGCTTTGAATTCCAGCTCCAGCGCCTCTTCCTGGAAGGGCCATGGGTCGAGCCGGAAGGCCTCGGCTTCGCGTTCTTCTCCCGGATTTTCCAGCTCGAACTCCACGAAGGGGCGGACTTCCCCGGCCTTGCCCTCGAAGATCCGGACCGCGACCTCGGCTTCCAGCTGGTCGGCCATCATGAGGAGGTAGAGATCCTCGGCGAACCGCGTGCCCTTGGCGTCCGAAAACTCGGAGGCGGCGTTCACCACGCTGTCGGTCGCGTAGTCGTGGTGCTGCCGGATCAAGGCCCGGGCGTAGGGGTCGTGGACCTCCGGGGCGATGTCGAACCGGTGTCCCCGGAAGCTGTAGGTGAGCTTGTTGCTCTGCTCGTCTTTAACGATGCGAAAGCGAAGGCGTTTTCCGTCGTCATGCCAGCGCGCGGCGAGGAGCAAAGGCGCCCGGGTGGGTTCCCACACCTTCAGGGGGGCTTCTTTTTCCCCCGCTTGCCAGGAAGCGAGGATCTTCAAGACCAGCGCCTGGTGATTCGTCAGGGGCTGGAAGCCCACTTCGTTGGCTCTGAAGAAAACCCGTCCGATGCCCTCACGCATCTTGCCACCACTCCACAAGGTTCCAGGGCCAAAGGGCCTCTCCGAGTCTGAAGCCTTTCACCCGTCCTTCCCCGCTGGGCTGGACCAGGTATGCGCCCTGGTAGCCCCTGACCGGGCTCGGGGCAAGGCTCCCCGGCTCGGGGTCTGCGCCTTCATCCCAGGCGAAGCGGTAAATTTGATAGGCCCCCGCGACCGCGCCTTCCCAGGCCGAGGGCTCGAGCAACCCGAGGGGGCGGCCCTCGATCGCTTCGGGTTCTACCCCGACGGGGCCTTCGACGGCCTCGAGGTAGGCAAATCCTTCCTTGCCCAGCTTGAAGCCTAGGCCCACCATTTTCTGAATCGGCTGGAGGTCTTCTTCCCGCGGCGCGAGCAGGGCTCCGAGAAAGCGCTCCGCCACGAGGTATTCCCAGGTGTGGAGTTGAAGATCGCTGTTTTTCGGCCCCTTCCCCGCCCGGCGCAGCCGGGAAAACTCTTGGTGGGAGAATGCTCTGGGCCCGTGCCGGAAGGTGCGGTGGATCCGGTACTCCCCAGCTGGATAGGCGCCGAGAGGGATGTAGCGTCGGGGGAGGACGTAATAGCTGGGACTGTTCCCTTCCTTAAGCCCCGGCACCTCCCCCGTTTCGTTTAGGATCCAAAGTCGTCTGAGCCAACCGGAAAGGGTCGTGGGGGGGACGAAGGGGTAGGTGGCGATGTCCAGGATGGACCCCGGGAGAATACGGAAGGTGAGGGCGGAGGTGGGCCGTATGGAGAGGGCCAGGGCGTACACCGCTTACCCCCAGTAGCGCTCGAGGGAGGCCATGAAGGTGTCGGCCATTGCCTGGAGTTTCTGTAAGGCCGCTTCGCCATGCCACCTCGTGAAGCGGGGATGGTCGTGGGGGAATTCGACACTCAAAGCACGGAACTCGCGCTTGACCCGTTCGAGATGGCGGGAGGGATCTTCGCGTTCCCCGTCGTGGGCGAGCGGGTCCACCACCACCCGCTTGCCCATCGGGGAAAGGTACCGGTCCAGGACCAGGTAAGGGCCGTCGGCGTCCTCGAGGAGCGCGAGCCCTTTGGGGTTGCCCGCGCCCAGGCGGGGGAGGCTTTCTAAAAAGGCGTAGGCTACCGCCAGAAACTCCTCTTCGCTGGCGGCCAGGACGTGGTTGTAAACGGGGAAGACGAGCCCCGGGGCTCCATACTCGCGTTTGAAGGGTTGGGGCTCGTGCTCCCCGCCCCGGCGTAGATCCGAGGGGTGCATCGCCCGCTGCTTCTCTGAGGGGCCAAGGGCGGGGATCCCCACCCCACCCCCGTGGGTCAGGCGGCCGATGAAGGTGGTGCGCTCCTTTCCGCCCTTGGAGTCGGTAATGAGGGCCCCGTAGACCCGGCAGATAGGGCAGTCTTCTTTACCGCAGGTTCCGGGGATACCGCAGTCGAGGAGGTCGGTGAGGAATTTGCTCTCCCCGTTCTTGTGGACGGGGGCGTAAAGGAGGGCGCGGCGTTCGACCCCGCGGCGCTTGGTAGGGGAAAGGTAGACCCGCTCGGTGCCGTCAGGGAGCTCGACTCGCTCGATCAGGCTTAAATTGACCTGGGTTTCGTGGCCAAAAAAGACCTCCTGCGGTGCCACGAAGAGGGCATAGAGGTCCCAGTGGTACTTGGGCTTGGTGTCCGACAATCCGCTCGCCATGCTCTAGTCCTCCTTTTCGCTCCGGATGTACGCAGGGAACCGGCTCGCCAGGGCCAGTCGAACCTCGTAGATGAAGTTCTTCCAGAGCTTTTCGTTCTGACCGTACTTTTCCATGAGGTAGACGTAAGCTTTATCCAGATCGTCCTTCGCCACCAGGAGGTGTTCTGATTCGCTGAATCGGGGGGTGACCCCGGCTTCTGTCAGGAGCCTTTGCGCTTCTGCGTAGATGAAGTGGGTATCCGGCTGTTTGAACAGGGTGGCCTGGGTGGTGTCCAGGGTGTAGGCCGCCACGTAGGTCACGGTGTTGGGACTTTCCAGGTTATCCAGAAGCTTGACGATCTCCCGTTTGGGATTGCCCCCTTGCTTGGCGACCTCCTGCTTCACGTAAGAAGCCCAGGCGTAGAGGAGCCCGGTGAGGCCGGCCACGTCTTTATACCTTTCTGCCAGTTTGCTCATACCCTCCTCCTCAAGCAAGTGCGAATACACGGCCCGGCTTTCTTCCAGCCCGTAAGGCTGGACGACCTTTCGGTAGCGTTTGGCCAGAAGGTATTCCGCATGAAAAGGCATGTCGGCCAGGACGAGGCGCATGGCCTCCCCCAGGTCGCGGTTCGCTTCTCGGTTTTCCGTTAGGCGCGTGCCGAAGGCTTCCTGAAGGGCCCTGGAGAGCCAGAGGGCCCGCCGAGGGAGAAGGATCTCCTGGCTCCCTTCCATGAGGCGGAATTCCATGCGTCGAATGACCGCTGGGTTGACCTCCTGTCCCAGGTAGGCCAGGGCGTAAACCACGCGGCCGAAGGCTTGTGCCAGGGGTTTTCGCTTCTGCCCCTGGCCCACCAGGGGGCTATTGAGCTGGATGTAGCGGCCGGCGGCAATATTGAGCGTCCCGGTAACGAGGAGCCGGGCGAACTGGCGGGCACGTTCCGAGGCATCGAACCCTGCGGGCCCCTTGGGATCGACCCGGACCAGGGCGCTGCCTTCCCCCGGCTTGAGGGGTGAGGCCAGGCTCAGCGCGGCACAGGTCGCGCACACCAACGGTTCTTCCTGGCCGGTACCGCTTTGGAGTCTCTGGCTGGGCGAAGAAAAGATCAGCTTGCTGGCTTTGAAGCCTTCCCCGTTTAAAGGGCGGCCACACCCGTAGCAGAAAGCTCCGCGGTCTCCCGCGGGTTTGGTTCCGGGGTTGCTCGATGAGCGTTCGGAAGCGATCTGCACCAGTGGGGGAATCCGGTTTTTGCTCAGGGGTGTATCCAGAACCCGGAGAAACTCTGTGAGTACCTTGGCAAATTTATTCCCGACCGCGGTCGCCAGCTGTCCTTTGGCGACCGGGCCAAAACCCCGAACGAGCTGAATGATTTCCTGACGCAGGGGTTCGGGCTGGGAGCTTAAGACCTTATCCAGGAGCTGGAACGCGTCCCACCCCCGGCGCAGCGCCCGGTGGACCAAAAGCGCCGTACGGGGTGTGATGGGGGGTGAAGTGGCCTCGAGGTCAGCTTCGATGCGAGGGCGGCTCCTCGGGGTGGCTTTTCTAAGGCGCGCTTTGAGCTTCTTGCGCCTGGCGTGGATCTTGTGGACTTCTTGCAGCAGGTTTTCGAGGGCGGTCTTGAGAGCATCCCGGTACTTTTCCTGCTCTTTTTTCTGGAGTTCTTGCAGTTGCTTTAGCTTGCGCTCGCCCTTGGGGTCTAGAGCAGGGCGCGAACGGAGGTTGTGGATGTTCCTTTCACGGGTTGAGAGGCGCTCTTTGACCGTCAGGAGGTTGGCCAGATACCAAGCGGCGAGGAACCGGCGTACGCCCTCGGTAACGACGGGGACCTTGGGGGCGCTGAATCCCCGCCCGGCCAGGCGGGCCGAGTTCAAAAGGACGCCCAGGGTTTTCTGCAGGTTCTCCGTGCCCAGGTATTCCTCCAGGAAGTCCTGCCACGCCGTTTCTAGATTCAGAGGTTTGGGGGCATACAGCCTGGCGCCGGTGGCGTTTTGGGAGAGCACGACATAGCCCTGCTTTTCCAGGGCTTCGAGGAAACGTTCAACAGCAAGCTCGTAGGCGGCGCGGACCTGGGTTTCGCCAGGCCAGGGGGGAAAAGCGACCTGCATGAGAGCGCCCTGCGGTTCGTGGGGCTCGGGTTTGTTTTGGTAGAGATGCACATGACGGGCGTAGCGGGGAGAAAGCCGGTTGAGGAAGTCCAGGTAAGCCTTCTGATCCGCGGTCCTGGTCGGGAGGGCCTCGAGGGGCGCGAGCCCTGCGTGCACGTCCGCGGCGATGCGTTTGGCGTGGTCCAGGCTCACGGTGTCCACCTTAATCATGACTTGTCACCCCTTCCGGTGACGCATTCACCTCCACCGCACCCTTCGCCCACGCCACCA
>CAZXOY010000072.1:0-6630 GCA_964642655.1 uncultured bacterium | reverse complement strand
GAGCTCTTTAAACCCGGTGCGCACCCCGCTCGGCATCCCCTGGTGCTCGTAGAGCTCGTTGATGTGCTCGAAGGTCTCGTGGACCAGATCGCGCATCTCGGAAAACTCGCGCCGGTGCCCGTCGGTCTGGACCTCGAGGATCTTCCGCCCCGCCTCGTCGAGGATTTCTTCCACGCTGCCCGCCTCGTCGTAGGCGAGCTTCATCACCTCGCCAGCAGCGGCGATGAGCCGGCGGAGCACGGCCTTTTCAGCCACGATGCGGGCGTAGTGCTCGGCGTAAGCGGCGGTCGGCGTCTGTTCGGAGAGGCCCACCAGGTAGGCGAGTCCGCCCACTTCGTCCAAGACCCCCTCCCGGCGCAGTGCCTCGGAGAGGGTCACCAGGTCCACCGGCTCGCCCGACGCCGCGAGCGCCTCCATGGCCCGCCAGATCTTCTGATGACCCGCCTTGTAAAACGATTCGGCGCTGATCAAGCCCTCGAGGCGCTCCAGCACCGAGCTATCGACGAGGACCGAACCGAGCACGCTCATCTCGGCCTCGAGGTTGTGGGGCGGAACCCTTCCTTCCATACCGAACCTCAACCGACCTCGGCCGGGGGTGCCATCATCTTATCCCCTGGCGTTCCCCGGCGCCACGGAAAAACCCCAGCCACGACGCCCACAGGAACATTCGGGCCCGGGCATTGCCTTCCCGGGCCCGCGGGCAGGCGCCCCGGCTCAAGCCTCTGGCGCTTGGCCCTGGTCCTCGCTCTCGCGCTTCGCCTCTGCCTCGGCTTCAGCCTCCGGCTCGGTCACGAAGACCCCTTCACCCTGCTCGTTGAGCACCCAGACCTTGAGGACGATCGGCACCTCGGGGTGGGGCTTGTAGGTGAGCTCGTAGGCGCCGAGTTCCTTGATGGGACGCCGCAAGTCGAGCCGTTTTGGGTCGATGGCGATCCCGTGCTGCGACTCGAGCTCGGCGGCGATATCGCGGGCGGTCACCGAGCCGTAGATCTTGGTCTCCCCGGCCTTCACCTTGATCTTCAGGGTGAGGGCCTCGAGGATCTCTTTAAGCCGCTCCGCCTCAGCCTTCCGCTCGGCCGAACGCTTGGCCTGGGCCCGAATCTTGGCCTCCAGGGCGCGCATGTTCGACTCGGTGGCCGGCACAGCGTAGCCCTGGGGGAAAAGGTAGTTGCGGGCGTAACCGGGCTTAACGTTGACCACCTGGCCCACGTCGCCCAGGTTTTCGAGAGGTTCGAGAAGAATGACCTTCATCGCGTCCCACCTACTTCCTTACCAGCTTCTCGGTGAAGGGCACGATGGCCATGATCCTGGCCCGCTTGATGGTCATCGCGAGCCGCCGCTGGTGCTTGGCGCAGACGCCGGTGCGGCGACGGGGCAAGATCTTGCCCGTCTCCGACATGAAGCGCTTCAACATGCGCCCATCCTTGTAATCGGTGACCTCGAGCTCGCCCGTGCAGAAAGGACAAACCTTGGGCCTGCGGTAACGCTTCGGCTTGACCTGCTTTTTCGTGCTCATCCTCGCTTCCCCAACGTACCGTCACAAACTAAAACGGCAGATCTTCTTCCGGCGGGAAGTCCTCAAGGCCTTCCTCGACGTCCACCCCACCCGTCTGGACCGTTTGGGCCCCGGGCCCGCCAGCCCCGGGACCACGGGTGAGACGCTCGATCCGCTTGGCCTCAACGCGGGTCACGAAACGTCGCTCTCCGGTGGAGGAAGTCCAGGAATCGTTGACCAAACGGCCGATGACCAAGACGGGCTCGCCCTTGGTGAGCTCCCCGGCCCACTCGGCGAGCTCGCGCCAGGCGGTGACGTCGATGAAGTGCGTCTTCTCCTGGTCCTGCCCCCGGCTCACGTAGCGCTCGTTGACCGCAAGCCCGAGCCGCGTCACTGCGGTGCCCTGGGGGGTGTAGCGGAGTTCAGCGTCCCGCGTCAGGTTGCCGATCAGGATCACCTGGTTGAGCGCGTCAGAGAGCCGCTCCTGCCCCCGGGCGTCGGTCACGGTGCGCCCTTCGCGCCCCTCCGGGTTCAGGGGTTCGATCCGGTCGACACGGACGTCGATCGCCGAACGGCGCTGACCGTCCTCGGTGTCCCAGGCCCGGTAATCGAGCCGCCCCTCGACGAAGGTGGGGGTACCCGCCTGGAGCTGCTCCACCAGGAGTTCGGCATAGCGGCCGAAGAGCTTCACCCGGTGATACCAGGGCAACTCGCGGACACCGCCGGTTTCATCGGTGATCTTGTCCTGCCCGGCCAAGGTGACCTCGAGGACCGCCAGCCCGCCCGGCGTGTAGCGCAGCTCGGGCGTCTGGGTCACGGTACCCAGGAGATAGACGCGGTTTGTGCCTTTGGCCATAGCCTTTTTAGTCTACGCTTTCTTGGTCCTCCACTCGGGCCGATCGCGCACAATCATGACGCGCCGGACGTTGTCGCGAACCAAAAGCTCGCGCTCGAGCGGTTTCACCTCGGCACCCGGCATCTCGACCTTGTAAAAGACGTAGTACCCCTCGGTGTCCTTCTCGATGGGGTAGGCCAGGCGCCGGTTCCCCCACTCGTCAACCTCCTTGACCTCGGCCCCGTGCTTCTCCAAGGCCTTCAAGATGATGTCCTTTTCGAGCTGGAGCTTTTGGGGCTCGAGGTTGGGGTTGAGGATCATTCCGACCTCGTAGATGGGCATACACACCTCCTTCCCTTTGGCCTTTACGGCTCCGGGTCACTCGCCCGGAGCAGGGATGGGCCGAAGGGAGAGTATAGCACACCCCGTCCGGCCCGGGGGAGCGCTGATCAGCCCCGACCGCCGGCGAGGCGCCCGAATACGCTCACCGCTCCGTTCATGGCGAAGTAGAGCACGATGGCGAGTGCATCGAGCCCGCCGCCCCAGATCCTGAGCCCGGCGTTGGCGGCGAGGTCGCCCCAGAGGCGAAGGATCAACCCCAGGTGCAGCAATAAGAGCGGCAGGTAAAAGGCCGGCGAGTAACGCAGTTGCAGCCCAAGCACCGCCGGGAAGATCACCGGGGCATGGCCGAAGACCATCGAGAACACAAAGCCCAGATAAATCGCGTGCAAAGCGGCGTCGTAGAGCAACCCGCGCTCGGGGAGGCCGAAGATCAGCATCAAAAACGCGCCCAAAAGGAGCCAGAAGTAGCCCGCGATCAGCGAAGCGCCCATGAACTGGTGAACTCCCTCGCGCCGGAGGTTCACCCAAGCGACGTCATACTTGAGGAGCCAAAGCGCCATGCCCAAAAAGCCGAGCGCCAGCAGGCGCACCGAGAGCTCGGGGCTGATGACGCTCGTCAGGTAACCGACCACAATCAGCCCCTCAAGCCCCCAAAAGGCCCGGTTGGCCAAGGCCGGCTTGGGGACAAAGCGCGAGAGCTCAAGCCGCTCCCCTGCGATGATGAGCACCAGGTAACCCGCCCAGAGCAAGCTCACGAGCGACCAGGAAGCGCCAAACGCCCAGGCCAGGTCGCCGACGAAGAGGAGCAGAGCACCGAGGGCCATGGCGGCGGTGAAGTCGGCCGGCTGAAGGCGGTAAATGTAGAGGGCCACCGCGACGTAGGCGAGGGCGCCGGCGATCAGCGCGAGCGTGCCGAGGGACGTGGCCCCGAACGTCAGCGCCAGACCACCGGCGGCCATGAGGATGGGGGCCAGGTAGGTCCAGCCCTTGCGCAGGCCCACCGCGCGCTCAAGCGCGATCAACGTCCCGAAAAAGGCCGAGACCATGAGCGGGCCGTGCAAAAGGGCGAGCCGGGGCGAAAAGAGGACCCAGCCAATCCGGGCCAGGCCGGCATCCAGCGCAATCAGGAGTAAAACGACCGCAGAGACGAGGAGCGAGACACGGAGAACCATGCTCTTTTTATAGACCCCCACCGCCCCTGGTGTCCAAAAGCCGCGGGGGGTATATTCCGAAAAATGCCTGATGCCCCGGCCTTCGAGGCGCTCAAAAACGAGGTGGATCTCCTGGGCAGGGCCCTCGGCGAGGCGATCCGGCGCCTTTCTGGGCCCGGCATGTTCGAGATGGAAGAGGCGATCCGCCACCTGGCCAAGCGCCTGCGCCAGGACCCGGGGGACAAAGACGCGGCCAGGGCCTTCCAAGCCCGCCTCGCGGCCCTTTCGACTCTCGAGGGCGAAGTCCTGGTGTGCGCGTTCTTGAAGTTCTTCCTCCTCGCCAACCTGGCTGAAGACCGCCACCGCCAGCGGGTCAACCGGCTGCGCGAAAGCGCGGCCACCCCCGAGGCCCCGCGCGAGGAGTCGCTCCTGGCGCTCATCGGCGAGCTCAAGGCGATGGGTCTCGGCCCTGACGAGGCGGAAGAAGCCCTGGCCCGACTCACCATCCACCTCACCTTCACCGCCCACCCCACCGAGGTGCGCCGCCGCACGGTGCGCCACCACCTGGAGCGCCTCTGGCAGCACCTGGAGAACGGTCCCGACCTCGAGGCCATCCAGGCCCAGGTCGAGGTTCTCTGGGCCACCCTCGAGCTCAGGCCCGAGCGCCCCAGCGTCGAGGACGAGGCCAAGGGCGGGCTCGCCTACCTCCACACCACCCTCTGGGAAGCCATTGCCCGCTTCGCCCGGGCCCTGGATGAGGCCTTCCGGCGCCACTACGGCCGGGGCCTGAAAACCCCTCGCTTCCCCTTCCGCTTTCGTAGCTGGATCGGTGGCGACCGCGACGGCAACCCGAACGTCACCCCCGAGGTCACCGCCTGGGTGCAGAAGTACGCCCAAGAACGCCTGCTCGAACGTTACCAGGAGGCGCTCGGGGACCTGATCCGCGACCTTTCCTTTTCCAAAACCCGGGTAGAGGTGCCGCCCTCCCTGCAAGCCGCCGCCGACGAGTATGCCCGTCGCCACGACCTTTCCAGCCGGTTTTCCGGCGAGCCCTTCCGCCGCTACCTCCTCGGTCTCTACCGCGAGCTCGACGACGATCCGGCGTTGCTCGCCCCTTCGCTCGCGCACCTCGAGGCGAGCCTCAACGATGCGGGCCTTGAACGGACCGCCCGGGTGCTGGTCCGGCCCGAGCGGGTGCGGGCGGAAACATTCGGGGCAACGCTCTGCCCCCTCGATCTCCGCGAAGAGTCCGCCGCCCACCGACGGGCGGTGGACGAGATGCTCGAGGTGGCCGGGGTCATGCGCTTTTACGCCGAGGCCGACGACGAAACCCGGGAGGCCGTCCTCACCCGGGAGCTTTTGACCCCCCGACCGCTCCTGCCGGTCGGTTACCGGCCGCAAAGCCGGGCCTTGCAGCTGGCCCTCCAAGCCCTCTCAGTCTGGCGACACCGGGGGGCCTACGTGGTGAGCATGACGAGGAGCCCCGCCGACCTGCTCGAGGTGCTGGCCCTCGCCCGCGAGGTGGGGCTTTTCGACCCCCGGCGCGGGGCCCCCTTCGACGTGGTCCCCCTCTTCGAAACCCTCGCCGACCTCGAGGCCGCACCGAGGGTGGTGCGAAAGCTCATCGAAAACCCGGTCTTCAAGCGGCACCTCCGGGCCCGGGGTGGCCTCGAGGTGATGATCGGCTACTCGGACTCCAACAAGGACGCGGGTTTTTTCGCCGCCAACTGGGCACTCTTTAAGGCCCAGCGCCAGGTGGCCGAGGTAGGACGCGAATCCGGGGTACCGATCTTCTTCTTCCACGGTCGAGGCACCTCCACCGCGCGCGGGGGCGGGCCGGCGGGACGCTTCCTCGCCGCGCTGCCACCGGGGAGCCTGGGCACGCGGATGCGACTCACCGAACAGGGCGAAGCGCTCTCGGAAAAATACGCGCACCCCGAGCTCGCTATGCGGAACCTGGAACAGATCTTCTACCACTTCGCCCTCGCCACGCTCGCCCCACCACCGCCGCCAGAGCCCGCATGGGAAGCGGCCATGGAGGAGGCCGCCCGCGCCTCGGTACGCGCCTACCGTGACCTTGTCGACGACCCCGAGTTCCTCCGCTTTTTCGAATCCCTCACCCCCATCCACGAGATTGCTCGGCTCAAGATCGCCTCGAGACCGGTGTGGCGCCACGGCCGGGTCGAGGACCGGAAAGACCTCCGGGCCATCCCCTGGGTCATGGCCTGGACCCAGGTCCGGCTTCTGGTGCCGGGGTGGTACGGTGTCGAGGCCGGGCTTTCGGCCATCCCCAAACCCCTGCGGCAGGAGATGCACGCGCGCTGGCCCTTTTTCCGGGCCCTTTTGGCCTCGGCGGCCCAGAGCCTGGCCATCGCCGACCCCGGAGTCGCCCGGGCCTATCTGCAGCTCGTCGAAAAACACCATCACCGATTCCTCAAAACCATCGAGACTGCCCACACCCGGGCAATCGAGCTGGTGGAAGAAACCCAAAGGGCCCCTCTGCTCGCCGACCAGCCCACGCTGGCGCGCGCCCTCAAGCTGCGAAACCCCTATGTGGACCCCCTGAACCACCTCCAGGTCGAACTGCTCCGCCGCTACCGGAACCTGCCCGAAGATCATCCGGAGCGGGAGGGCCTCGAACGCGCACTGCTGCTTTCGATCCTGGGCATCGCCGCCGGGCTCCGAAACGCCGGCTAAGCGAAACGTATTCGCCTCCCAACATGTCGGGAACGGAGCAGCCATTCACGTTATGGGGGCCCCGTCGCGCGCTTGCCCTGGCGGGGTACTCCGCGCGAAGAAGCCCAACT
>CAZXOY010000071.1:0-6687 GCA_964642655.1 uncultured bacterium | reverse complement strand
GAGGGAGTGTTGGCCCTCGAGCGCCGCCTGGATTGCCTGGCGCTGGCGCTCCTCGCGCTCGGCGTCGCGCACCAGGTCGATCTCCCAGAAGGCCTCGGCGATCTTCGCGGCCTTTTGCAACGGATCCACCGGCAAGGCGCGGATCGCGCGCAGCCGCGCCTGGGCGGCCGCCAAAAGGTCGTCGCTCGGAAGCTTTTCTCGCTCAACGCCGAGGATCTCGGCTAGGATGTCGTAGAACTCCCCGCGCGTGCGCGGCACGCGCGGGTTCACGCCAACCGGCAGAGCGTCGAAAAACCGCGTCTGATAAAAGGCGTTGACCAAGCGCTTATCCCAAAGTACGAAGGCACCCTCGCCCGTGTCTTCGCGCCGGTCGCGAATCAGGCGCCCGAAGGCCTGCACGAAGGAGAGCACGGCCTTGGGCAGGAAGACATCCTGCCAGGGGTCCAGGCCCGCCTCCTCGGCGAGGCGCCCCCGGGCCTCGAGCAGTCGCGAGGGGACGGGAAAGGGGATGCGCTCGAGGTTGACGAGCTTGAGGTTAGGGATGTCCACGCCCTCCATGAACGCTCGGGAGCCGAAAGCGTGGGCAGGATCATTCGGGTTCGCGCGCATCGCGCTCACGGCGTCTTCGCGTTCCTTGCGCGTAAGCGGCAGGTAGAACGCCTGGCCGGTCTCCGAGAGGCGCTCGCGCACGGCACCGCCCACCTCGCGCAGGCGCTCGGTCGAGGTGAAGAGCGTGAGGCTGCGGCCGGCGTGGGGGAGCAGGGCAGCAAGTTCCTTCTTGTAGAGCTCGATGAAGCGCTTTTGCAAAGCGCCGCGGAACTCGGGCAGGTGGCCGGGAATCACGAGGTGCGCCTTGTCATAGGGGAGTGTTCCGGGAAGCTTCTCCTTTTTGGCGTCCGGAAGTCCTAGCGCGCGCCGGATATAGGCGAAGTCGTCCCCGAGGTCCAGCGTGGCGCTCGTCAGCACCAGTCCGTGGGCCCGCGCCCAGAGGGGCGCGAGGTAGGCGACGAGGTCCACGGGCTGCTCCAGGATCACCCAGTCATCCTGCATGAGGATGAGCTCGAGCACGGAAACCCGCTCGTCAAGCCGGCCCTCCACCGCTTCGATCGCCTTTTTTGCCAGGTCGGAGAAAGTGTCGAGGGCTTCATAGAGCGGGTCCAGGCGGTAGTCGAGCCGACTGTAGCGTGGCACGACCCTTCGCAGCTCCGTCTTCAGCTTGATCACTGCCCGCCTGGCCTCATTGAGCTCGCTTGCGATGCGCGCCCACGCCGGCTTTCCTTTGAGCGCAGGGACGAGATCAAGCCGAACGCCGTACTTAAGCTCTCCCTGACCGTGCTGCTTGACGAAGTACTCGATGTCCTGCCCCAAGCGGTCGAGGGTGTGAAAGAGCTCGAGCGCCCGCCCGTTCCGGAAGGCCTCGGCGAACGCCAGCAGCTCGTCGTTCGGTTCGCCGCCAAGCAGCCGGGCCAGACGCCCGCGGTCACGAAAGAGACCGCTGCGCCGTTTCGGGTCGTAGAGCCGCCGCAGCCGCGCCCCGAGCGCCTCTGCCGAGCTTTGGGCCGCGAAGCTCGCGGTCGCCTGATCCTCGATGTTGTGCGCTTCGTCGAGGACCAGCCTGCAGCAGCGCTCCTCAGTCCCGGTGGCCTGGTGGGCAAGCAGCCAGGCGTGGTTTGTCACCCAGATGCGGGCCTTCTTCTTGCGGTCCAGGACGAGCGTGTAGGCGCAGTGGCGGTGCTCGACGCCCTGACCACAGCGCTTAGCGTTCGTCTCCACACGGAGGCGCACCTCACGGAACCCCGGACGGCTTCGCCAGAAGCCAGGCAGGGCCTCGAGGTCGTGCCCGCCTTGGTTCGCGTAGTGAAGGAGCACGCCGACCATCGCCCGGCCGTCGTTGTCGAGCGCGTCCCGGTCCTCGAAGGCCTCCTTCAGGGCGTCAAGGCAGAGGTAGTCGCGCGCGGTCTTCAGGCTGACCGCGCTCACCGCGCACCCAAATTCCGCGAGCCTTTTGAGCTCCTCCAGCGCCTGAGCCTGCAAGAGCTTCGTGTGTGTGGCGACGATGCTGGGCAGCTCCTCATCAGGTTCTAAGGCGAGGAGGGGGAGGAGGTAACCGCGGGTCTTGCCCGTCCCCGTCGGGGCCTCGATAAGCAGCTGGCCACTCCGCCTCATGGTGTCGTAGACGGCCTCCATCATACGGAGCTGTGGGTCGCGTCGATCGCCCAGCAGCGCCGCGTGAGTCTCGGGGGCCTCCCAGACCCGGGGAAGAGGACGGCCCTCGCTCTGGATCCAGGGAACGTCAGCGTCCACGGCGAGCGCGCTGCTCAGATCGCGTGCGGGGTTTTCCGGGGCCTCAACGCCAAGAAATCCGGTCTCCTCAAGCCCGAGTGCGGCCCAGAGCCGGGCGACCTCGGATGAAACTTTGGTGGCTTCCTTTTTAAGCGCCTCGGCTACGTAGACGTTCGTCATCACGTCCGCCAGTGCCTCGTGGACTTTGGCTGGGGGCCCGCCTTTGAAGTAGTGATAGAGGTCCTCGAGGCGGTAGCTGGAAAGCGCATCGGGGGGCGTGGGAAAGACAAGGTGGGCGAGACGGAGCGTGTCGAGGACGGAGTTTTGTAACTTCGGCAGGCCAAGGTTCGCCAAGGCACGCTCGAGTACCGGCACGTCGTAGGCCAGCACGTTGTGCCCGGCCACGGGAAGGCCGTCCACGTACGCGAGGAAGGCCTCGAGGACCTACCTCCTTCGGCTCACGGGCGTTTGCAAGGTACTCGTTGCGGGAAAAGCCGACGAGCTTCCAGAGCTCGTCGCTCGCACCCGGGACCTCGTCGACCTTAAGGAAGGCCCGAAACGGCGGGGCGCCCTCTTTATACGCGGCGATCTCGAGGATCTCGGCGCTTTCCGCGTCGCTCGAAGTCGACTCAAGATCAAAGAACACATACCCTGGCATTTTTCATAGGTTACGCCCACGTAGTGCAAAGGCTGGGTCAGATCCGCCTCATGGTCTTGGTAATCCCATTCCCTAGCCACCGGAATAGACCATGATCGCAATACGACGCAACAATGAAATCCCTGTTAGTAACGGGGCGCTCCCCTAAACCCATAATGTAACCCCACTTGACAAGGTCTATATGTTGTGTTATGTTTGCTTTGCACGGAGGGCCATGATGAGGGAAGAGCTCAAGGACTTAATAGCTGAGGTTCGAAACCGCTGGCCCGAGATCGAGGTAGAGATTCAAGACGCTCCGCACGTACCCAAACCCCTGCCCAAAGGCAAGCAAGCGGTGTTCGCATTTCTCTGCGAAGGCAGGGTGTTCCTCGTAGGCCGGGTGGGGCCCAGGAGCAGCGCTCGATTTCAATCTCAGCACTACAACTCGTCGAGCAGCCCGAGCAACTTCGCCAAGCTTTTAGAGCAGAACAAGGACGCCTTGGGCCTCGACATTGTTAGAGGACGAGAAGGTGAGTGGATCAAAGAGCGCTGCACCCGGATTAACTTTTATGCTCCTGCCGACACTCCGACTGAAGAGATGAAGCAGCTCAAGGAGTACCTGGAACTTCGGATGAAACCGGTGTTTTCTCGTGCAAGGAGAACGCAAGCATATAGAGCACGCAGATCTCATCGAAGCACAGCGCACACGATCGATATAGGAGAAAACCCCGCATTGGTTCGTTTTCCCCTAGAGGGCCGTCTAAGGGAAGTGAGCATCCGGCAAAGCAGCGATGGGCAGGTAATCCTGGAGATCCGGGTAGATCCGGAAAGCTCGGTAGAGAAGCTTGCTTCTGAGGAGGAATGACACCATGACCTCAAAAACCGACACCACGAAGCCGAACGACAAACTCAACGTATCCGTAACTCGTGCGGTCTTAAGAGGACAGGATTTCGTCCGAGTCGAACTGCAGGCCCCTAACAGACGCCCCTTGACCCCCGATCTTGCGCTGGTTCTCGACCGCTCCGGCAGCATGGCGGGCAGAAAGCTCGATGAAGCTCGAGCAGCCGGGCTTTCTCTGCTCGCTGCCTTTCCCGGTGCAGGTAGGCTGGTCGTTGTGGGCTATAACCACAAGGTTGAAATAGGCGGGCTGACGCGAGATGCAGCCAGGAAATACCTGGGGACCTTAGAAGCCCAGGGAAGGACTGCGCTTCACGCAGGATGGAAACAGGGGGTCACACTCCTAAACGACGAGCACAGGCCTAGGTTCGTCTTCCTGCTCTCCGATGGCTTGGCCAATGTGGGCCTCACTGACCGCAAAGCGCTGGCGCAAGAAGCCCTCGAGGCAGCGAGGAACGGTGTTTATACGTTCACGCTGGGCTTTGGCGACCGATACGATCGCGAACTGCTCGCCCAGCTGGCCCGACTCGGTGGAGGAACGCATCAGTACGTAGCAGATGGCGAGCTGGCCGAGGCTTTCTTTCGCGAGCTCGCTTTCGTAGAGCGCCCCGTGAACCTTGGAGCGAGGATTTCACTCAATCAATCGGAGGTCCGCCTCAGCCCCTTCGCGGCCCTTGAGCGAAGATCGCTACTTCTACCAACGAACGAATCAAATGTCTTAGAGGTCGGCGAGCAGCTGCCTAAGGGTGAGGTTCTATACTCCCTCCCCATTCCGGAGCCAGCCCCAGAGGGCTCTCCAGATTGGCTTGCCGTCGAGCTTGATCTTTTCCTGCTCGAGGCTGCCAAACTCCTGGAAAAGCGGCCGACCTCACCCAGGGATGCGAAACAGCTGCAAGAGCAAGCCACCAAAATGGCCGAGACACTGCGGGGACACCCCCTTGCCGAGGACCAGCGGCTACAGTCTGTGATGCGAGCGCTGATGACGTTTGCGGAGGCCATGGAACACCTTGCTACCCGGTACGATGCAAGACGGTCTGAACGAGTTGCACGAGAAGGGCTCGCGTACAGCACTAGCCTTTCATCCTTCGATCGACTCCGTAGCAGGAAATACCGCGATCGCACCAAGGATTGAGCCAGAATGCTGGTAGGCGCAAGTTGCGCTCGGATGGGCCACCTACGGGGTTTACTGGCCGGATGCACGCATCCTCCTGTCCCCCGTAGTTCCGGACGAGAAAAAGGGCTATCAGGTTCCTGTCCTGCCGCGTTCTTCGCCGTGCGTCGGAGACGAAGGGGAAACGCCCGCCGGGAACCCTCCAAGGGTGCCGGTTTCAAAACAGCGCCTTTCGGTGGTGAGCGAGTTCTTAAACCGGTACGTTGGGGCAATGCACGAAAACGGCGTGCGGGGCTTTGAGCACCCCGACCCCGTCACCGGCCGGGGCCCGGGCGACCCCAAGGTCCGGATCTTTGAGATCAAACGCTCCAAAGGCTTTGACATGGCCGCCGCCCGGGGGGTCGAGGCCCGCCTCGCTGCCGCCATCCTTCACCACTGGATCGCCCGGGGAACCCCGCCCCGCGAGATCATGGTCCTGGTCGAGCGGCGGCACTACGCCCTGCCCCTCGTCAACGAGCTGAACGCCCTCGGGATCCCGTACGCGGTGCAGGGCGGAACCGACCTCTTCAAACTGCGCGAGGTCCAGGAGCTCGCGCACCTGCTGCGATACGCCGCCGCCGGTTCCCACGCCGATCGCCCGACGCTCGCTGCCCTCCTCACCGGGCCATTCGTGGGTCTGAGCCTGAGCCAGGCCCGGGAGGTTTTGAACGAGAGCGATCCCGCAGGCTTCCTGGCCGGGCGCTACCCCGAGGCCCAGGCGCAGCTTGAGCGGACCGAAGAGACCTTCGCCCGCCACCCCGCCGGCCACGCCCTCGCCCGGATCGTCCAGGACTTTGGCTACCTGGAAACGCTCGACGCCCAGGTCGCGGACAGCGTGCTCTACGCCCTCGCCCGGGTCGCCCGGATCGACGACCCGGCGGAGGCCGCCGCTACGCTGGAAAGCCTCCGTGCCCACGGAGAGGAAGGCCCTCTTGCCACCGGCGAGGGCGAGACCCTCTGGATCACCACCGTTCACAGTGCCAAGGGCCTCCAGGCCCGGGCGGTGCTGGTCTTCGACGCCGGGCGGGGGTTCGATCCCCGAAAGCCCGACGTGCTGATCCGCTCGGGGAGCGGAGAGGTGGCCCTCAAACGCGAAAAGGCCTACGACGAGCTCTGGGAGGAAGCCTACGAGCGCCTCGAGCACGAGTGGCACCGCCTCCTCTACGTGGCGCTATCCCGGGCGAGCTCGCCGGCTGGAGCGTCCCCCAGATCAAGGCCTTCCTGCCGGAAGCCGAAAGCTCCCCTACCTCAAGGGGCCGAAACGGACGCGGGTGGCCGTCTTCGACCCCGGGCCCCGCCCCAAGCACACCTTGGATTTCCCAGAGGCGGTCGAGGCGGGCGGGCTTCGCTTTTTCGCCGAACGCTGGCCGAAGGAACCGCTGAGGGGGAGAAGGCGGCTGAGGATTCACCTCGAGGCGGCCCTGAGGTCCTCGGCGGAGTTTTTGCAGACGGTAGAGCGGATCGAGGCCACCCTCACGGGCTTGGACCTTCCCGGGGCTCAGGAGGGACTCTTCCACCGCCCCGCCGCCCTGAATCAGGCCCTGCGCCGTTTCCCCGTTGCCTTCTGGCGGGCAATCATCACCGATCCCGGGGCCCTGGCCCCCGAACACGGCTTCGTTCACGTCCCCTGGGAGGCTGGCGATGCGGCTCCTGCTCACCTCCCTCGGCGTCGAGGACCTCAGGGCGAGGGCGGGCGTTCCCGCCGACGCCCTTTTCGCC
>CAZXOY010000070.1:0-7224 GCA_964642655.1 uncultured bacterium | reverse complement strand
AGCTCAACGGCATTCGTGAGGCGGGTTGCCCCTAGCAGGGAATTGCAAATCTTGCAACCTCAACGCTCGAAGTTGCGCAACCCCAGGACCTGACGTAGGCTCAAGCCGAAAGTGGAGAATTATGGGCACTAGCCTCAAGCAAGGACGAGGTCTTCGAGGACTTGGTACCGCCAGAGCTGTGCTCCGGGTGCTTACCTACCTCCAGGAACATCCAGAAGGCGTGACGCCTTCAGAGGTCGCCGCCTGGTTGGGAAAAAGCGCCCACACCGCATACTATCTTCTCAACAGCCTTTGCCAGGAAGGATTTGCCAGCCGGGGGCCCGACCGGCGTTATCGCCCTCAGGGAAACCTCGGACATAGCAGCCCCGGAGAGGGTTCGCTCGATGTCCTCCGAGGTGCCCTGGTTGAAGTGAATCGTCTTACCCGTTGCCGGACTTACCTGGTGGTGATGGAAAACGGCGAACCCCTGCTTGAGGAGGTGCTTGGCCACCGTGGCCAACCCGGGGTGCGCCTGGAGCGGAACCTTCGGCAGGTGGCCCATGCTACGGCCGTTGGCAAGGCGATCCTGGCCCATTTGCCGCAAAAGGATCGCAGGGCTTTTATCGAAGAAACCCCCCTCGAGGCCTGGACACCCTACACACTCACGCACCCTGATCAGCTAGAAAGGGAACTCCTTCGCGTCCACATGGAAGGCGTGGCTTACGATCGGCAGGAGTATCAGGAGGGGGTTTACTGCCTGGCGGTGCCAGTCAAACTGCGTCTTTCCGCAAAAGCGGCGCCCTTGCTGGCTTCTCTGGGCATCGTGGTCACCCCATACCGATTCTTCGCAGAAGGAGAAAACCTCAAAGCCCAGCTCCTCTCAGTGGTGGACAGGCTGTCCCAACCCCTGGGAACAGTTTGAAGCGCTGTCCAAACAGAAAAAGGAGGTAGGAGGATGCAGCCGACGAGAGAGCAGCTCATTTGGATGTACCGCACGATGATACTCATCCGGCGGTACGAGGAACGGATGGCCGAGGCGTACCTCGAGGGCAAGTCGCCCCGGTTTGACATTTCGGCGGGCCCCGTACCCGGGGAGATGCACCTCGCCGCAGGCCAGGAGCCGGTCGCGGTCGGGGTGGGCGCCCACCTTCGTCCCGACGACACGGTGACAGCACCCCACAGACCCCACCACATCGCCATCGCCAAGGGTGTGGACCTCAAGAAAATGACCGCCGAGATCTTCGGCAAGAAAACCGGCTTGGGGCAGGGCAAGGGCGGCCACATGCACCTCTTTGACCCAAACGTCAAATTCAGCTGCAGCGGGATCATCGGAGCAGGATTCCCCCCTGCGGTGGGTGCGGGCCTTGCCGCCAAGATGCAACGTACGGACCACGTCGCGGTGGCCTTCGCTGGCGAGGGGGCGGCCAATCAGGGCGCTTTCCACGAAGCCCTGAACCTCGCGGCCCTCTGGCGGCTCCCGGTCATCTTCGTGATCGAGGACAACGCCTACGCCATCTCCGTGCCCAAAGCGAAGTCGACCTCGGTGCCCACCAACGCCGATCGCGCGGCTGCCTACGGCATCCCCGGCGTCTATGTTCCTGAAAACGATCCCCTGGCCATCTACGAAGTGGCGGGTATGGCCATGCAGCGGGCTCGGCAAGGCGAAGGCCCGACACTCATCGAGGTCAAGACGTATCGCTACTTTGGACACTTCCAGGGAGATCCGGAGGCCTATCGCCCCAAGGGCGAGGTCGAGGCGCTGAAGAAGCGGGATCCCATCGAACAGATGCGAAAGCGGCTCATGGCCAGCGGGCAGCTCACCGAGGCCGAGGACCAGGAAATCCGCAACCAGGTGGAAGAAACCTTGGATGAAGCGTACGAGTTCGCGCGCACCAGCCCTTACCCGGAACCGGAAGAGGCGCTGTTGCACGTTTTCGCGTAAGGGAGGAAACCATGGCGGAACGCAAGTTGACCATGCAGCGGGCCATCGTGGAGGCCCTGGACCAGGAGATGGAAAAAGATCCCCGGATCTTCTACATGGGTGAGGATGTCGGGGTCTACGGCGGCATCTTCGGCGCGACGCAGGGCCTGCTCCAGAAATACGGGGAAGAGCGGATCAAGGATACCCCCATCTCCGAAACGGCGTTCATCGGGGCGGCCATTGGGGCAGCGGCTGAAGGGATGCGCCCCATCGTGGAGCTGATGTTCGTCGATTTCTTCGGGGTGTGTTTCGACCAGATCTTCAACCACATGGCGAAGAACACCTACATGTCCGGGGGAAGCGTGCGCCTCCCCATCGTCCTCATGACTGCCTTCGGCGCCGGTTACAACGACGCTGCCCAACACTCACAGTCCCTGTACGCCATCTTCGGCCACGTCCCCGGGCTCAAGGTGGTGGTGCCTTCCACCGCTTACGACGCCAAGGGGCTGCTCATCGAGGCCATCCGGGACGACAACCCCGTGATCTACCTCTTCCACAAGGGGCTGATGGGGCTCGGGTGGATGCCTTCCCCGCCCACCGCGGCCACCCCCGTGCCCGAAGAACCCTACACCATCGCCTTCGGCCAGGCCGACGTGAAACGAGAAGGTTCGGACGCAACCCTCGTCACGCTTGGGTGGATGGTTCACCGTTCCCTCGAGGCCGCTGCCCAGCTGGAAAAGGAGGGCATATCGGTCGAGGTGATCGATCTTCGCACCTTGGTGCCCTTGGACCGTGAGACCATCCTTCACTCGGTACAGAAGACGGGACGGCTCGTCGTGGTCGACGAAGACTACCGGAGCTACGGGCTCACCGGCGAAGTCATCGCCACCGTCGTCGAAGCGGATCCAAGCCTGCTCAAGGCGCCTGCGCAGCGTGTCGCCGTCCCGGATGTGCCCATACCCTACAGCCGTCCTTTGGAGAATTTCGTCATTCCAAATCCCGAGCGAATCGCGCGAGCAGTCCGGGAAGTCTTGGCCTAAAAAAGCCCGTCGATGAGCCAGCTTCCCTTTTCCGAAAAGAGGAGACCCCATGCCGATCATTCCGGTGACGATCCCCGATGTGTGGGGGGAAGACAAAGACCAAGAAGGCACACTCGTCAACTGGTTTTACCAGGAAGGGAGCAGGGTCGAGGCCGGAGAAGTCTTGGCTGAGGGGATGGTCGAGAAGGTGACCTTTGAAATCACCGCCCCGGCCAGCGGGATCTTGGTCCGCATCCTGGCCCCCGAGAACACGCCCATCAGGCCAGGGACAGTTGTGGCCGAGCTGGAAACCGAGGGCTGAGCATGGCCTTGACCGTGATGAAAACCCTAACCCTTACCGGGGTAAGGAAGATTATCGCCGCCCGCATGCGGGAAAGCCTCGCTCAAACGGCACCGGTGACGCTCCATCGGAGTGTGGGCATCGAGGCAGTGGTCCGATTGCGGCAGGATCTTCAGGATCCCCCCTCTTTTACGGCGTACATCGCCAAAGCCTTGGCCTTGGCCCTCAAGGCCAACCCTCTCTTCAACAGCCACTTGGTGGAAAACGAGATCCGCATGTTTGCGGAGGTGAACCTGGGGGTAGCGGTGGCGCTTCCGGATGGCCTCATCGTCCCCGTGGTGCGAAACGTTCCGGTGCTTTCCGTGGGCGAGGTGCACCAGGCCATTGGCGACCTTGCCCAAAGGGCCCGGAACAAAGAGCTGACCGTGGCCGACCTCGAGGACGCCACCTGTAGCCTGACGAACCTGGGAATGTACGGGGTGGATGGTTTTACCCCCATCCTCAACCCGCCCCAAACCTGCATCCTGGGCGTGGGGCGGGTAAGAAAGGTGGAAGGGCGGAGTGAAGCCGTCCTCAGCCTCACCTTTGACCACCAGGTGGTGGACGGGGCCCAAGCCGCCCAGTTCCTCGGCGAGATCGAGGACCTGCTCCAGACGCCGGAGAGGCTGTGAGCAACACCCTGGGGGTGGTGGTCAACCCTGATTGGCCCGGCCACCTGCGATAGGCTTGCAAAGCTGAGCGCCGGGCCAGTCCTCCCTCCCGACACCCGGCTTTGCCCAACGGATCCCAAGTTCTAAGTACCTGCCATGGGAAAAGCCACGGCAGGGGCCCCGACGCAAACGCAAGCGGTCGCCCACCTGCAGAGACCGGAGGAGAAGATGCTCCCCGGCCCCTGAGCACATCCCTAAGCGTCGTCTCCGCTAAAGATCTCAATTCGGCGCGGAGAGGCACCTGGCCGCGGATTCGCACGCCGACCCCGACTTAAGGACCGCCCTGTCCTTTTTATCGCAGTTGCATGCACGAAAAAACCAGGCCAGCGGGTCCTTGACGGCCCGGCCGTAGGACACATGCCCCTACCCACCCCCGGGGGGCTGGGCTATGGTGACAATCGTGGGCATAAGTCCCACAAGGAATGGGCATAAGGCCCGAAAGTCAGAGGAGGTGTGATGAATGGGGAGAAAGTCTCTGTTTGCCATACTGGGATTATTGCTTCTCACTCTCGGTATCGCCCTGGGGCAGTCCATGCCACGCGAGGCCGCACAGGTCGCCAAGGAACGGGGCCTGAGTTCAGACGACATCGTAGCGGCGCTCAAAACCTACGTGCCCCCCGGCCAGCACGACAAATACATCATGTTCAGCTCCGGAGGACACTCGGGCCAGGTGTTCGTCATTGGTCTGCCCTCCATGCGCCTGCTCAAGGTCATCGGCGTATTCACGCCAGAACCGTGGCAGGGATGGGGTTATTCCAAGGATAGCTACCGCGTACTCAAAGAAGGCGGTGTCGACGGGAAGCTGCTCACATGGGGAGACACGCACCACCCGGCACTGAGCGAGACGAACGGCGACTACGACGGTCAGTTTCTTTTTATCAACGACAAAGCCCACGCCCGCATCGCCGTCATTGACCTGCGCGACTTCGAGACCAAACAAATCGTCCAGAGCCCGATCGCGCTCAGCGACCATGGTGGGGCTTTCGTAACCCCCAACACCGAGTGGGTGATCGACGGGGGGCAATACGCTGCCCCGCTCGGCTGGAAATACAGCCCCCTCAATGAGTACGCGGAAAAATACCGCGGGATGGTCACTTTCTGGAAATTTGACCGAAAGAAGGGCCGCATCGATCCTGAAAAGTCATTCGCGATCGAACTCCCGCCGTACTGGCAGGACCTTTGCGACGCGGGGAAACTCGTCAGCGACGGCTGGGTCTTCTGCAACTCCTTTAACACCGAGAAAAACACCGGGGGCATCGAGGAAGGCAAGCCTCCCATTGAAGTGGGCGCATCGCGCGCCGATATGGATTACCTGCACGTCATCAACCTAAAAAAAGCCGCCCGGCTGGTTGCAGATGGCAAGGCGAAGGAAGTGAAGGGCTTTAAAGTCCTTCCCCTCAAAACCGCCATTTCGGAAGGCATTCTCTATTTCGTCCCCGAACCCAAGAGCCCGCACGGGGTTATCGTTACCCCCGGTGGCGAGTACGTGGTCGTCTCTGGCAAGCTCGACCCCCACGTAACCGTCTTTAGCTTCGAAAAGATTCGCAAGGCCATTCAGAATAAGCGTTTCGAAGGAACCGATCAGTACGGCGTCCCGATCGTCCGCTTTGAGGATGCCCTCGAGGCCCAGATCAAGGTGGGTCTTGGTCCGCTGCACACCCAGTTCGACGACAAGGGGTACGCCTACACCAGCCTCTTCCTGGACAGCGCAGTCGTGCGCTGGACCCTCGGCGGGCCGTACCAGAAAAAGCACAAGCAACAGCCCTGGACGGTCGTTGACAAACTTCCCGTCCAGTACAACGTCGGTCATATCACCGTGCCGGGCGGGGATACGGTCAATCCGGTTGGCAAGTACCTCGTTTCGCTCGACAAATGGTCGCTGAACCGGTTCGCTCCCGTTGGACCCCTTCGCCCACAGAACCTACAGCTCATTGACATTTCTCAGTCCGGTTCGGACAAAAACATGCGCCTGCTCTACGACATGCCCATCGGACTGGGAGAACCGCACTATGCACAGATCATAAGCACCGACAAGCTCAAACCGTGGGACGTGTACCCAGAAATCGGCTGGAACCCGATCGACCAAGCCAAAGACCCGAACGCTCCCTTGCCGGGCAAAGAGCGGGTGGTGCGTCGGGGGAACACCGTTGAAATTTGGATGACCGCCCTGAGAAGCCATTTCAACCCCGAGCGTATTGAGATTAAAAAAGGCGATCACGTCATCTGGCACATCACGAACATCGAGCGAGCAAAAGACGCCGTACACGGGTTTGCCCTTCCCGGATACAACATCAACCTGAGCCTCGAACCCGGCGAAACGGCCACCATCGAGTTCCACGCCGATAAGGAAGGTGTCTTTAGCTTCTACTGCACGGAGTTCTGCTCCGCACTGCACCTTGAAATGGCAGGGTATTTGCTGGTCTCACCTTAAAACCATCATCAAACGCCCCCGGGGCCGACCCCGGGGGCACAACATGGAGGTAAACTGTGGCTGACCGTCCATCCCAGCGCCCCAGTGGTCCCGCTTTCCAGGGAAATCACCCCGGTTTACGAACAAACGGCAAGGCCTTTCGGCTGTCAGTCATTCTATTTACCATCTCCGCGATCTTGCTCATCGCGTCGATACCGCTCCCCTACTGGCACCTGCGCCTTCTGGCGCCACAATACCCCGACGGCCTGAACGTATGGGCCTACATCAACCGCCTCACGGGCGACGTGCAGGAAATCGACATCCTTAACCACTATATCGGAATGCGTTCGCTGCAGGAGGCAGCGCGGTTTGAACGCACGTTGAGCATCCCCGGCGTTATCGTTTTAGCGTTCCTTGTCATCATCACACCGTTCATCCGGGCTCGTTGGGCAAGGTTTCTTGCCTTACCGGCCTTGCTCTTCCCCGTAATTTTCGTCGGTGATCTCTATTTCTGGCTCACCTATTACGGAACCAATCTGGATCCCTACGCACCGCTGAGCGGTGCGATCAAACCCTTTGTTCCGCGCATGCTGGGCGAAAACCGCGTCGGCCAGTTCAGTACCATCGCCTCCTTCGATACCGGATTTTACCTCGCCACAGCCGCGTCGGTTTTGATCCTGGCCGGACTCTATTTCCTTCGAAAGGCAGCGCAGCCCACCTCATCCACTTGAGGGAATCGGTCCCCGTGGGTCACGAACTCACCCCGAGAGAATCCGGCTACCCCATGCCGGAATGCGGCCTGTCCCCACCCAGCGCCGCAGTTGGCTTTGGGCCTAAACTCTGAACATGAAAGCCATTCGGGTGCACGAGACGGGCGGGCCGGA
>CAZXOY010000069.1:0-7340 GCA_964642655.1 uncultured bacterium | reverse complement strand
CGGGGGGCTTTCCCTTTCCCTACCTCAGGTGGAACCGGAAAAAGGCCAGGGCTTCGGTATAGAAGTCCTCGATCGTCGACGGATCGCGCCAGCCGTGACCTTCCTCGGGGTAGTGCTTGTATCGGTGCGGGGTGCCGTTTTCGCGGAGGATTCGCACCAGCGCCTCGGCGTGCTCGGGAACGACGACCTTGTCGTTGCCACCCTGGAAGACGTAGAGAGGGTCGCGAATTCGATGCGCGTGATGGAGAGGCGAGCGTTCGCGATAGGCTGAGGCTGCTTGGGGAAGAGGGCCGACCAGCTTGTCGGTGTATCGCGACTCGAACTTGTGGGTGTCTTGGGCCAGCATGAAGAGATCGGTGACGCCGAAGAAGCTGACGCCAGCCCGGTAAACGCCCGGGTGGGAGGCCAGGGTCATGAGCACCGTGTAACCACCGGCGCTGCCGCCCATGATCCCGAGGCGCGCGGGATCGGCGCGACCAGATTCGGCGAGAAAGCGCGCCGCGGCGATGGCGTCCTCAACGTCGACCTCACCCCAGTGACCGTAGAGGGCCTCGCGGTAGCTCCGCCCGTAGCCGGTTGAACCCCGGTAGTTGAGCTCGAGGTAGGCGAACCCCTGGCTGGCGAAGAACTGGGCCTGGAGATTGAAGGCGTGGGTGCGCTGGCTGGTCGGTCCCCCGTGGACGCTGACCACGGCAGGAGGGCGTGGCTGGCCTGAGGTCGGCGGGTAGTAGATGGCTTCAACCCAGGCCCCGCCAGCGCTCTGGAAGCGGACCGCTTCCCCTGGGGAAAAGGGTCCCGGGAGGTGGGGGGTGCCATAGGCGATGACCTTGAAGGCTTGCCCGTCGTAGGTAATGACACTTTCCGGCCGGTCGGGGGCGCTGGCGATGGCGACGAGCCGCTTCTCGTCGCCATCGAGGCTCGAGAACCAGCTGTAGCCACCCGAAGGAAGCTCTGTCTTCTGGCCGCGCTCCACGTTGATCTTCCAGAGCCGGGCCTGCCCGCGGTCGTTCTCTCGCAGGTAGAGGAAGCCGCCCGGGCCAAAGGCCATGACCCGCAGGCCCTGAGCCCAGGCGGGGTCGATGAGGCTCAGGGCTTCATGGAGCACCGCCCGCCGGCCGCTTTGGAGGTCGAGTCGGACCAGACGGTCCCCTTCCTCGCCGCTGGGGTTTTCGAGCCAGAGTAGGAATCGCCCGTCAGGGCTGAAGCTGGGTTGAAATACCGCTGTGCTGTCGTCCCCGGCGACGACTCTGGCGTTTCGGGTTTGTCCCTCGAGGACCTCGGCCAGGACCAGGCGAGACCCATCCCAGGGCATGTTGGGCAGGTCCCATTCGATCCAGGCCAGGTCGGTCCCCGAGGGGTTCCAGGTGGGCTGCATGTAAAAACTGGCGCCCCGGGCCAGGACTTTGGGCCACTCGCTTCCATCGGCGGGAACGAGGGCCAGCACATCTTCGCCGTCGTCGCTGGCATGGACGTAGGCCACCCAGGGTTCTCGGGGGTGCGGCGTGGGGTCGGCTGAGGCTCCAAATGCCGGGGTGATGGGGCGGGGGGCAGCGAGCGTCTGACGGTCGCTGCGAAAGATCCGCTGCTGGGAGACAAAGTAGATTGCCTCGTGGCTGAGGCCAAAAGCGCCGCCACCGTAGCCCACCTCGCCGCCGAGGGGGTGGTGGGGAAAGAGTGTGAGGGGGGCTTCGCGCAGGGTGACGAGGTGGGTTTTGCCGGCAAGCTTTTCGGTCCAGAAGATGCCTTCTCGGCAGCGGACTTCGTTGTGATGCGTGAGCCTCGGCAGGGCCAGATCCTTTGCGGTGATCGACATGCCTCAGTCTTACACCGAATCGGTGGGATCCGGTGTCAGGAGGGGACGAACGGCGTAGACCAGCGGCAAAAGGGCGAGGCTCAGGGCGAATTTAAAGAGGATCTGGCCGAGCATCATGTTGAGGAGCGGGGCGCCGGTGCCGGCAAAGGCCAGGGTGATGAAGATGGCGGTGTCCAGGAGCACGGCCAGGGCGTTCGAGCTCGTGACCTTGGCCAGGATGCTGCCCCGGACGCGTTCGAAGATCCAGGTGTTGGCGAGCTGGGCCAGGAGATAGGCGCTGAGGCTTGCGACCACGACCCGCGCGCTTTGGCCGAAGACCTGGGCGTAAGCCTCACCGCTGAACCAGGCGGGTGCGGGGAGGGCGAGAACGAAGAGGCCGTAGAGGGCCAGCAGCGCGTTGGCTAAAAAGCCGCCCCAGACCACCCCCCGCGCGGCGGCGTAGCCCCCGGCGGTGTGGATGGCGTCGCGAAGGGTGAAGGTCAAGGAGTAGAGGAAGATGGCCCCGGGAAGGACCAGGGGGCCGATTTGAACGAGCCTGCCGGCGGTGGCGTTCGAGACGACTTCGGCCGCGATGTAGAGGCTGGTGAGGACGACCAGCACTTGGAGGCGTTTCACGATCACGAGGATAGCGTATGGCGTGCGGGGTTCAAGGGGCGATTGTGAGCCACGCTTCGCTTTCGTGCAGCATGCGGGCTTTCTCCGCTTCGCTCCAGCCCTTTTCCTGCGCCATGAGCTCGGTGACCCGGGGGAGGGCTTTGAGGGCTGCCTTTTGGTTTAGGAAGGCGATCCGGGTGCGCCGTTCCAAGACGTCGAGGGGGTGTTCGGCGAGCTCGTGTCTGGCGGACCACACCACTTCGGCCTCGAGGTGGGGGAACCCCTCGACGAGCGGCGCGAGGAGGCCCTCCTCACGGGCCAGGGCCAGGACTTGCAGAGCTTGGTCGCCGTAGGTGTGGTAGAGGTGCTCGGCCACCTCGGGGCTGGGGGCGGCGCGCTCGAGCTGGGCCAGGTCCAGCGACTCGATCTTGCCCCCTTTGAGGGGCAGGGCCTGGGTCTGGCTGGGGGGAAGCCCCAGGTTCCGGGTGCGGTTCAGGTGGTCGACCACATCGAGCGCCATTTTGCGGTAGGTGGTCCACTTGCCCCCTGCGATGGTGACCAGGCCGGAGGAGGACTCGACGATGACGTGGTCCCTTGCCAGCTTGGCCGTGTCCTGGGCCCGGGGGTCTTTGACCAGGGGCCTGAGGCCCGACCAGGCCGAGCGCACCTCGTCCTCGGTGACGTCGATGGCGAAGTGTTTTTTCAGATGGCGCAGGATGTAGGTCACCTCGGCCTCGGTGGGCCTTGGGTGCTCGGTGGGCGCGGCCGGTTCGTCGGTGGTCCCCACCAGGGTGTGGCCGTGCCAGGGGAGGACGAAGAGGACGCGGCCGTCCTCGGTTCGGGGGATGAGCAGGCCCGTTTCGGGGGGTGCGTACTTGCCGGGCAGCACCAGGTGCACCCCGGAGCTGGTGGCGAGCATGGGGGGCGCTTCCGGGTCGTCGAGTCGGCGAATGCGGTCGGTAAAGGGACCGGTGGCGTTGACGATCATGCGGGCGCGGGTGGCAAAGAGATCGCCGCTGAGGCGGTCGCGGATCTCGGCCCCGACCACCTTCCCCCCTTCCTTGATGAACCCCGTGACCTCGGCGTGGTTGATCGCGACGGCGCCCTTTTGCAGCGCCGTGAGCACCAGGGCCACGTTCATGCGGGCGTCGTCGAACTGCCCGTCGGCGTACACCACGCCCCCTTTGAGGCCTTCGGCCTTGAGCTGGGGAAAGCGCCTGAGCGCTTCCTGTTTGGGGAGGAAGTAGGCCTTCCCGAGCCGCTCCTTTCCGGCGAGCGCTTCGTAGAGCTTGAGGCCGGTCAGGAAGTAGGGGACCTCGATCGCCCGGTAGAGGGGCGTTAAGAGCTCGATCTTTCTCGCCAGGTGGGGGGCGATGCGCAAGAGGACGCTGCGTTCTTTGAGGGCATCCTTGACCAGGTTCCACTGCACCCGGTCGAGCCGCTTGATCGCGGCCTCGAGGTAGCGCACCCCACCGTGGATGAGCTTGGTCGATCGGGAAGAGGTCTGGGCCGAGAAATCGTACTTTTCGACCAGCAGGGTCTTGAGCCCGCGGCTGGCGGCGTCGAGCGCCACCCCGGCGCCGGTGGCGCCCCCGCCGATGACCAGGAGGTCGAAACGGTCTTCGGCTCTTTTGAGCAGGGATTTCCGGTCTAGGTCTGCCATTTTGCCCACCCCTTCGCTTTCTCGACCGCTTCCTTCCAGATCGCCCGCCCGCGCTGACGGCGATCGGGATCGGTGGAAGGCCGGAAGCGGCGCGCTTCCTTCCAGCGGTGGCTGACCGCCTCCAGGTCCAAAAGCCCCGCACCCACCGCCGCTGCCATCGCGGCGCCGAAGGCGGTGGTTTCGGTGTACTCCGGCCGGGCCACCTCGACCCCGAGCACGTCGGCCTGGATCTGCATGAGCAGGTCGTTTCGGGAGGCACCGCCGTCGACCCGGAGTTCACGGATCGGCTCCACCGCGGCCATGGCCTGGGTGGCATCGAGGGTCTGGTAGGCGATGGCCTCGAGGGCGGCCCGGGCGATGTGGGCGCGGGTGGTGCCGCGGGTGAGACCGATGATCAGCCCCCGGGCGTAGGGGTCCCAGTGGGGCGCGCCCAGGCCGGTGAGGGCCGGCACGAGGACGACGCCCCCGGTGTCCTCGACCTGGCGGGCCAGCGCCTCCACTGCCCGCGGGTGTTCGATGATCCCGAGGCCCTCGACCAGCCACTGGATCAGCGCCCCGGCCACGAAGATCGAGCCCTCGAGGGCATAGGCCACCTCCCCCTCGCGCCACCAGGCGAGGGTGGTGAGGACCCCTTCGGCCAGGGTGAACTCGGCGATGCGCATGACCACAAAGGCCCCGGTGCCGTAGGTGTTTTTGGCCATGCCAGGGGTGAAGGCGGCCTGGCCAAAGAGCGCGGCCTGCTGGTCGCCGAGCACGGCGGTGATGGGAATGGCCCTGCCGAAAAGCTCGGGCTTGGTGGTCCCGAACGCTCCGATCGAAGGCCGGACCTCGGGAAGCAGGCTTCGGGGAACGCCGAAGAGCTCGAGGAGCTGTTCGTCCCAGGCCAGAGACTTCAGGTCGAGGAGGAGGGTGCGCGAGGCGTTGGTGGCGTCGGTCAGGTGTTGCCCGGTAAGGTTTTCGAGCAGCCAGGCGTCGACGGTGCCGAAGGCCACCTCGCCGTTTTGGGCCCGCCTTTTGAGCTCGGGGTCTTCGTCGAGCCGCCAGGCGATCTTGGACGCCGAGAAGTAGGGGTCGAGGACCAGCCCGGTTTTGTCCCGGACCCAGGCCTCGTTGCCCGCCTGGCGCAGGCGCTCGGTGAGGGGGGCGGTGCGTCGGTCCTGCCACACGATGGCGGGCCCCAGGGGTTTGCCGGTGGCTTTTTCCCAAAAAATGGTGGTTTCCCGCTGGTTGGTGATGCCAATGGCGGCAACCTTCCCGGGGTCGATCCCGGCCTTTTCCAGCGCGTCCTTCGCCGCGCGGAGCGTGGTCTCCCAGATCTCGGCCGGATCCTGTTCGACCCAGCCCGGCCGGGGGAAGCTGGGCTTTAAGGGGTGCTGGGCACTGGCCAGCGGGCGGCCCTCGAGGTCAAAGATCACCGCCCGGCTGGAGGTCGTGCCTTGATCGAGCGCGAGCAGGTATCCCATAACCTGATTATGCCCCGAGGCCGGGGTGTCGTTTGCCTGGGCCGCGGGGGTTGGGAAGGCCCTTTAGAAGTTCGGTAGTATTGAGAAACAATGAAGCTCCCAACGCTCTTTGCCAGTGTCCGCGAGCTGGAAGCGGAGATCGACCTCTACTTCGACCACGTCCTCGAGGCGGGGCTCGTTTTCACCCGGGCCATCGAGTCCTTCGTACGCCAGGGCGTGGGTCCGGAGTTCGAGGGCTACATCGAGCAGATCACCCGGGTCGAGGAGGACGGCGACCGCCTCAGGCGCGAGATCGAGGCCAAGATGACCGTGCACACCCTCATTCCCGAGCTCCGGGAGGACGTGCTCAGCCTCATCGAGCAGGTCGACCAGGTGACCAACCGCTACGAGGAGTCGGTCTACGCCTTCTACGTCCAGCAACCGGACCTGGGCGAGCTTGGCGAGGGCATCTTGGAGCTTGCCCAGCGGGCGGTGGCCACCGCCGAGGAGATGGTCAAAGCGGCGCGGGCGTTCTTCCGCGACCTGCACGCGGTGCGCGACCACGTGAAAAAGGTCCAGTTTTTCGAATCCGAAGCGGACAAGGTGGCCACCCGGATCGGGCGCAAGCTGTTTTCGAGCGACATGGACTTGGCCCGGAAACTCCACCTCTCGCAATTCATCGAGCGCATCGACGACGTTGCCGATACCTCCGAAGACATCTGCGACGAACTTTCGATTCTGACCATCAAACGCATGGTGTGATCCTTGCGGGCTGAGCTATGGAACCCTTTTCCTGGATCTTTCTGCTGAGCGGGCTCTTCCTCGGCTGGTCGCTCGGGGCCAACGACGGGGCCAACACCTTCGGCACCGCGGTCGGCACGCGCATGGTCCGCTTTTCGACCGCGGCCTTCATCGCCAGCGCCTTCGTCATTTTGGGGGCGGTCTTTTCGGGCGCCGGGACCACCGCCAGCCTGGGGCGGCTCGGTGAGGTGGCGAGCCTGCCCGGGGCCTTCATGGTGGCCCTGGCCGCGGCGCTGGGGGTTTACCTGATGAACCGGCGCGGGGTCCCGGTTTCAACCAGCCAGGCGATCGTGGGGGCGATTCTCGGCTGGAACCTCTTCGTGGGGCGCCCCATCGACCCCGCCCACTTCGGTAAGTTCGCCGCGGCCTGGGTGGTGACCCCCTTTATGTCGGCCGCGATCGCGGTGTTGCTCTACCTCCCCTTGCGCGCCTTCGTGCGCGGGGTCCGGATGCACCTTTTGACCCTGGATCTGCTCGCGCGCTACGCGCTGATCGCCGCGGGGGCGTTCGGCGCCTACTCCCTCGGGGCCAACAACATCGCCAACGTGGTGGGGGTGTTCCTCCCCATGGCCGACCGGCTTTTTTTGCCCCTCGAGGTGGGAGGGGTGGTGGTTTTGTCGCCGGTACGGATGCTGCTGTTGCTCGGTGGCTTGGCGATCGCCGTCGGCATCTACACCTATTCCTATCGGGTGATGATGACCGTGGGTCGCGACATCGTTAAGCTCACCCCGCTCGCGGCCTGGGTGGTGGTGGTCTCGCAATCGCTGGTGCTCTTGGCTTTCGCTTCGCAACGCTTCGCCGGTTTCGTTTCGTCGCTGGGGCTCCCGCCCCCGCCGCTGGTCCCGGTCTCGAGCTCCCAGGCGGTGGTCGGCGCCGTGGTGGGGCTCGGGCTGCTCATCCCCGGGGAACGGGTGCGCTGGGGGTTGCTCCGGCGCATCGCCGCCGGGTGGATCCTCGCCCCGCTCACCGCCGCCGCGGTGGCATTGGTCGGGCTTTACGTTTTGCAAAACGTCTTCAACCTGCCGGT
>CAZXOY010000068.1:0-7460 GCA_964642655.1 uncultured bacterium | reverse complement strand
GCCCCCGGTCGGCTCGCGGCACGAGATCTCCGCCCCTGTGCCCTGGGGATGGCCTGGCTGGCACCGGGGCTTTGGGCTCGTTGCTCTGGAAGGGCCACGAAAGTATGAATGTCGGATATACTGAAGGTATGCCGGTCATTGCTCAGATCTCCAAAAGAGGACAGATCACCCTTCCCGCCGAGGTCCGTAAGGCGCTTGGCCTCAAGTCTGGGGACACCCTCGTGGTTCGTCTCGAAGAAGGGCGCATTGTCCTCGAGCCGGCCGTGGTTCTTCCCGTGGAGATATACAGCGACGAGCGCCTGGCTGAGTTTGAAGAGAGCGCCCGGGTTTCCGATGAAGAACTCGCGGCTTTCAAGCGAGCGTGGGGCCTTGAACCCTAACCTGCGAACATGCGCCCGCGGGTTTTTCTCGATGCCAACGTTCTGTTCTCCGCGGCCCTGGGCGGTGCGGTTTTCGAGGCCATATGGGCTGCAGCTGAGCGGGGCGGTTATGAACTCGTCACCAGTGGGTACTGTCTCACCGAGGCTCGCGAGAACCTTGTTCGCAAGCGCCCGGAAGCGATGTCCGGGTTCAGCAAAAAGCTGGCGCTGGTAAAGATCGTACCGGAGGCCGAGCCTGAGCCCTGGATGGTGCAGGCGTTGCCGGAGAAAGATGGCCCTGTTCTTGCCGCGGCCATAGCCTCTGGGGCAGGGGTGCTGCTCACCGGCGATGTGCGCCACTTTGGCAGGCTCATGGCGCGCGAGGATTTCGAACCGAAGATCCTCACCCCCTCGAGGTTCATCCGCACCTACCGCCCTAAACCCTGAACGAGATCGTTTCCTGCGGCCTTAATCTCTGGCAACTTTTCCCGTTCTCTCTCCCGGGGGAGAGTAGAACACCGGAGCCTGCTTTGGGGAGGGCGAAGGATTTTGAGGACCGGTTTTCTTGGGCCGAGCTGGGCGGGGGTGGGCAATATGCGAATACGCGCATATGCGCACCACACTCGATCTGCCGGACGAGCTCGACCGTGAGCTGAAGGTGCGCGCGGCCATGGAGGGCATTCCCCTCAAGGCCCTGGTCAGCCGGCTTTTGCGGGAGGCGCTCGCCGGGCGCCCGCAAGGGAAGCGGCCCCGTGGGCGGCGCGACCGGCCTCCCGTCGCGCTTCCCCCCACCGGAAGAGCGATCCCGGTTCTTACGAAGGAGGAGCTCCGCAGGCTCGAGGAGGACGAGGCGTTATCCATCCATGCCCGATCTTCTTGATACGAGCGTCTGGTCGTGCTCTCGCTCCCCGACCACCCGCACCATGAACGGGCCCTCGCCTACTGGCAAGAAGAGGCCGATCCGGAGCTTGCCTTTTGCCGCATGACCATGCTGGGCCTGCTCCGGCTCCTTACCCATCCAAAGGTGACCGGCGGTGCCCTCCCGCCCCGGCCCTGGGGCAGGCAAGGGCGGACCGATTGGCACTCGATCGCCTTTCGGCGATCGAGTGCTGGGGCGATGGGTGCGGGCGGTCAGGGGCCGAGGCCGTAGAACTTGACCACCCCGTTTGCGATCAGGTCGTACGTTGGATCCACCGTGTTCGTGCCGCTCGCCCGTGGGGCGTTGAGGAGTTTTTCCAGGTCGATGATGGCGAGGCAGCTCTTGCTGTCGTCGATGAGGAGCCCCATCGGGCGCCCGTTGACCAGGTCGGCAAAGAGGGCGAGTCCGTGGGGGTCGCCGACGTTGCTCCAGAATGAATTGCAGCCGGTTGCGTTGGGGGCTGGCATCGTGGCCCCGACGTAGTCGCCGAGGCTCGGCGCGCCGGAAGGGGTGCTGGACGGCAGCCTGGCGGCGCCGATGCCGGTGCCGAACTCCTCTTCCAGGAAGACCAGGTGTTTGGTGGGTTCGGCGGCCATACCGGGAAGCCGGGTCGCGACCCCGGAGATATCGACGTAGGCGGCGGGGGCGCTGAAGGTCCCGCTCGCGCTGTCGAAGGTGGCCTTGGCCAGGTTGATGAGGAGTAGGAACTTCTGGCTCTCGTCCGAAATCGCGATGACCCCGGTGTTGAAGTCCACCGTCGCGGCGTCAGCCTTCAGGGACGTGGGCGCGTTTGGAATTTGTGAATCGGTCATGCCCAGGTTCCAGCGGTAGATCTTGCCGGTGTCGATGTTGATGACCCAGAGGTACTGGTTCGAGGTGCCGTATTCGGGTGAGATGATCAGGTTGCGGGTGGGGTCAAAGGCGAAGTTTTCGGTCCAGAGGTCGCGGCCCGTGGCGTTCAGGTAACTGGCGAGGATGGTGCCGGTGTAGTCCACCACCCGGTAGCCGTCGCCGCTGGAGACGATGAAGCGGTTGTCGCCGGGATCGGTGAGCACGCCGCAGTTGAGGCAGGAACCGCCGCTGAAGTTGGCGTAGGTGGTGTTTTGCAGGTCGTATTCGGCGGCGGTGACGGTGATGTTCGATCCGCTGATCGTGACCGAGAGGACGGCGATCTGTGAGGTGTTGTACCCCACGCACACCACTTTGAGCGCGGTGGCGTCGGCGGCGCACGAGTCGACGCTGAAGGTGAGCGCGATCGCCTGGACGGAAACGGCCTGCGCCAGGACCGAACCGACGCTCGCCACCTGGCTGCCCTTCTTCAAGGACACCGCGAGGACATTGGTGCCCACCGGCATGAAGGCGATGACGTCATCCTTGGTGGCCAGGGTGGCCAGCCCTCCAGACGTGGCCGAGGTCGCGGGCGGGGTGGTGGGGGCGGGGGCTTGGGTGCACGCGGCCAGGAATGCGGTTGTGAATAGGCCCAGGAAAATGACCAAATACCGGGTCCTGCTTCTCATTGAATTCACCTCCTTCTAACTGCTTTCTCATAGTATAGCAGGGGTAAAAGGCAAAAATCAGGGTGACCGAAGGGTCACCCTGAGTGTGAATCCGGGGAAAAATGTAACCCGGGTTGGATTTCTTCAGGAGCTTTTCGGTTTCTGGGCCTGGAGCCAGCCGACGACGATGGTGAAGCGCTTGTCGTCGAAACGCACGAAGAAGAGGAGCGTTTTCTCCTTGCCGCGCCAGGTCTGGACCAGGGCGTTTTCGCCCTGCATGGTCTCGCGCTCGAGGGTAAACCGCTCGGCCAGGCTGCGGGCGATGAAGTAGAGGTAGGTGGCCGACTGGTCGGGGTCGGCGAGGTCCATGCGGTAGCACTGCGGGCTTTCGAGGGTCGCGCCCTTGGGGAGGGCCACCTTGGCCACCAGCTGGTCGCAGGTCTTGC
This sequence comes from uncultured bacterium, assembly GCA_964642655.1. GTDB lineage: Bacteria > Deinococcota > Deinococci > Deinococcales > Marinithermaceae > WFXV01. The sequence continues at coordinate 4,240 of CAZXOY010000068.1, read as the reverse complement.
CCAGCAGGCGGTAGGTGGGGGCCGGCCACATCACCTCGGGGACCAGGTGGAGCCCGGCCACCGGTACCTGCTGGGCGCCGGCAATGGCGAAGGCCACGAGCAAGAGTGCCATGATTCTTTTCATGCCTATATGCTACCAGCGTGGAGCTTTGGCTGGTGCGGCACGGAGAGACCGAGCTCAACGCCTCGGGCACGTGGCAGGGGCAGCTCGACGTGCCCCTTTCCAAAACCGGAGAGAGGCAGGCGGCGCGGCTGGCCGCGCGCCTGGCGGCGCTGGGGGAACGCTTTTCCGGGGTCTACAGCTCCGACCTGGCCCGGGCCATGGCCACCGCGATGCCCCTGGCCAGGTCGCTCAGGCTCCCGGTACGCCCCGACCCCCGGCTGCGCGAGATCTGCCTTGGGGAGCTGGCCGGCAAGCCTCGAGGGGTCCTCCTCCAGGGCTACGCCGAGGTCCTCGAGGCCACCCGCGAGGACCCCTGGGGGGCCCGATTCCCGGGGGGTGAGAGCCTGGCCGACGTGCGCGAGCGCCTGGAGGCGTTCCTTTCCGGGCTACCACCGGGGCGCCATCTGGTGGTGACCCACGCCGGCCCCATTCGGGTGGCGGTCTGGCTCGCGCTCGGACTCTTTGCCGCCGAGCCCTGGCGGCTCAGGATCAAGAACACCTCGATCACCCGGGTGGCCTTTCCCCAGGGCTTCCCCGGCCCCGGTGAAGTGTACGCGGTGGGCGACGCGGCCCACCTCGAGGCCTGGGCGGAGATCGCCCTTGAGACCGGGCGCTGAGGCGATTGCGGCCCGGCCCCGGCGATGCGCGGGGCGCCCGCAAGGCCCCATGGCCGGTCAGCGGGGACGGTGAATGAGGTTTGGCCCCTGGATCTCGGTGTGGTAGGGGGTGGGGCTGGGCGTTGGGTAGTCCTCCCGGAAGTGCGCCCCGCGGCTTTCCTCCCGCCGGAGGGCGGCGTTCAGGAGGAGCCGGGCCAGGAGGGCCAGATTTCCGGCCTCCAGCCAGGGGCGCGGCGCGGTCTCGACCTCGCGGAGGGGCAGGGTTTCGACCCACTCGAGGGCCGCTGCCAGACTCTCCCCCCGCCGGACGAGACCGGCGGCCCGTTCCATTCGGGCCCGGAGCGGTTCGAGGTAGGCGGGGTCGAGGCTTCCCGCCGGGAGCGGGTGAGGGTGTTGGGGCGTCGCCAGGGCGTTGAGGGCGGCCCGGGCCGCGCGGTCGCCGAGCACCAGGCCCTCAAGCAGGCTGTTCGAGGCCAGGCGGTTCGCGCCGTGGAGCCCGGAGGAAGCGACTTCCCCCACGGCGTAGAGCCCGGGGGTCCCGGTGAAGCCGTTGGCGTCAACCTTGACGCCGCCCATGGCGTAGTGCGCCGCCGGGGCCACGGGGAGGGGTTCGCTGCTGGGGTCGAGGCCGAGCTCGCGGGCGGCGGCCACCACGGTGGGGAAGCGGGCCTCGAGGTCGGGGATGGGCCGGAGGTCGAGGAAGGCGCCGCCGGTCCGCAGTCGCTCGCGGTGCACCGCCCGCGCCACCACGTCCCTCGGGGCGAGCTCGGCCAGGGGGTCGTAGCCGGGCATGAAGCGCTCGCCGCGGGCGTTGGTGAGGATGGCGCCCTCGCCGCGGCAGGCCTCGCTCAAAAGCGCCCCGTTCGGTAGCGCGGTGGGGTGGAACTGCACGAACTCCAGGTCCCGGAGGGTGGCGCCGGCGCGCCAGGCGAGGACCATGCCATCGCCGGTGGCCCCGGGCGGGTTGGTGGTCACGGGGTAGAGCTGCCCGAGCCCGCCGCTGGCGAGCACGACCGCCCCCGCCTCGACCCAAAGCGGGCCCTCGGGGCCCAGAAAAAGCGCCCCGACCACCCGGTCGCCGTCGAGCAGGAGACTCGTGGCCATGGCCCCCTCGAGGCGGGGCAGGTCGAGGTGCGAAAGGAGGGTTTGGAGCAAGATCAGGCCGCTGCGGTCACCCCCGGCGTGGCGCACCCGGGCCCGGCTGTGGCCGCCCTCGCGGGTGGGACGTTCGTCGAAGGGCACGCCCAGCGCCAGCAGTCGCTCGAGGTGGGCTGGGGCCTCGCGAAGGATGGCGCTGGCCACCTCGGGGTCCACCAGGCCCCGCCCGGCGCGCAGGGTGTCCTCGAGGTGAGCCTCGATGTCGGCGTCATCCAAGGGAATGGCGATGCCGCCCTGGGCGCGGGGGGTCGAGCCCGCGGGCGGCGGATCCTTGCTCACCAGCAGCACCCGGGCGCCCTCGGCCTTGGCGGAAAGCGCGGCGTAGGCCCCGGCCACGCCGGCGCCGATGATGAGGAGGTCGGTGGTTCGACGTTCCATCAGCCGACGGCGACCATGGCTTCAAGCGACTTCTTCGCCTGCCTCGCCGTTTCCTCGGGGACGCGGATGACGTGCTTCATCTCCAACAGCGAGGCGCGAATCTTTTCCAGGGTGATCATCTTCATGTACTCGCAGATCGCGTCGGCCTTCACCGGAACGAAGTTTTTCCCCGGCACTTCCTTTTCTAGCCGCCCCAGGATGCCCACCTCGGTGGCGATGACGAAGTCCTTGACCTCGGTCTCCTTGGCAAAGCGCACCATGCCCTCGGTCGAGAGCACCTTGGCGTCGGGTTTGAGGTAGAGGCAGCTGCTGCCGCAGCCGCACTCGGGGTGGATCAAGAACTCGGCCCCCGGGCGCTCCTCGAGCATGCGCTCGATGTGCTCGGCCCGGATGCCGGCGTGGACGTGGCACTCGCCGGGGAAGAGGTCCATCTGGCGGCCGGTGACCCGGGCCACGTGGGCGCCGAGGAACATGTCGGGCACGAAGAGGATGGGCCTGTCCTTTGGCAGGCGCGAGACCAGCTCAATGGCGTTGGCGCTGGTCACGCAGTAGTCGGCGAGGGCCTTGACCTCGGCTTTGGTGTTGACGTAGGCCACCACCAGACCGTCGGGGTGCGCCTCTCGCCACGTGAGGATATCCTCGGGTCGGATCGAGTCGGCGAGCGAGCAGCCGGCCTCTGGGTCGGGCAGGAGAACGGTCTTGTCGGGGTTCAAGATGGCGGCGGTCTCGGCCATGAAATAGACCCCGGCGAAGACGATGATCCGGGCCCGGGTTCGCTGGGCCTCGCGGGCAAGCCCCAGGGAGTCGCCCACGAAGTCGGCCACCTCCTGCACCTCGGGCAGCTGATAGGAGTGGGCCAGGATCACGGCGTTCTTTTCCTCTTTGAGCCGCTGGATTTCTTCCATCAAGCTTGCTTGGTCCATGGTCGCGTTCGTTCCTCCCCCTAAACCTGCGTGACCTCGAGCGAGAGATCGAGCGCCGGGGCCGAGTGGGTGAGCGCCCCCACCGAGATGTAGTCCACGCCGGCCTCGGCCACGCGGCGGACCCGCTTAAGCGTCATGTTGCCGCTGGCCTCAAGCGGCACCCGGCCACCGGCGAGCCGCACCGCCTCGCGGATCGTGGCCTCGTCCATGTTGTCGAGCAGGACGAGATCGGCGCCGGCCCGGAGCGCGGCCTCGAGCTCGGCCAGGCTCGTGACCTCGACCTCGACCTTGAGGTGGTGGGGCGCGCCGGCCTTGGCCCGCCGCACCGCCTCGGCGACCCCGCCCACCGCCGCGATGTGGTTGTCTTTGATCAGGATGCCGTCGAAGAGCCCGAAGCGGTGGTTGTGACCCCCGCCCACGCGCACGGCGTACTTCTCGAGCGCCCGGAGGCCGGGGGTGGTCTTGCGGGTGTCGAGGATCTTTGCTCCGGTGCCCTCCACCGCGCGCACGTAGGCCCGGGTCAGGGTGGCGATACCGGAAAGGCGCTGCAGGAGGTTGAGGGCCAGCCGTTCGCCGCCCAGGATCGCGGCCAGGGGGCCCTCGAGTTCGGCCACCGTCTGGCCCGGGACCAGTTCGTCGCCGTCGTCGGCACGGGGGTCGAAGCGAACGCTGGGGTCGACGAGCCGGAAGACCTCCGCCGCCACCCCGATCCCGGCCAGAACCCCGGGGGCCTTGGCCACGATTTGGCCCCGGCCCCCCAGGTCTGGCGGGACGAGCAGGGCGGTGGTGACGTCGCCGCGGCCGAGGTCCTCGGCGAGCCATTCTCGGATGCGCTCAAGGTCCACCACGGATTCACGCTACTGCGAAGCGGGCGGGGATTCCAGTGTCTGGCACATCAAAGCGCCGGGGAAGCGGCCTTCCCCGGCGGCGAGCGGTGGCTTTGGGTTTAGTCGTCGTTCTCGCCGTGTTCGCGCTTGCCGTGGTCGTCACCGCCCCGACGC
>CAZXOY010000067.1:0-7618 GCA_964642655.1 uncultured bacterium | reverse complement strand
GCAACTATATCTTCGTCACCTGACATAGCTTCATGAAAGCGTCGCATCACCTTCGACATTAGCGTCCACTTGCTTTGGTAACTTAGGTGATAGCCAAGACGCCGGTCTGCCTCGATAACCATAGCAAATAGCCGATGTCTCTCTTCATTGCTTATATGCTTTTTCTCATACCCACTTTTGTCAGTGCCATTAAAAGTGATTTCACCGTTAGTACAGCGCCACCGTAGTGAGTTCAGGGTCGGATGACCTACAAATTCAATTGCTATTTCAATACTCCCGCTCGGGTCCCGGCCCCAGTAATCGTGGTCCTCGGGTTTGCGATTACCAGGCCAAAGCTCCCCTAATAGCAAATCCAGCGCTCGCACGATATTCGACTTCCCAGCGTTGTTGGGGCCAAGAAGTACGAGGGGCTTGCCTTCCGGAAAATGGATTTCAACTTCGTCTCGAATAGACCTATAGCCCTCGATTCTGAGTGTTTTTAACCTGACCATCTCTAATTCCTCCCAAACAACCGCTCCCAGGCTTCGAGGACCAGGCGGCGGGTGCGGTATTCGCCGTATTCGCGGAGTTCTTTGTTTTTAAGGGCGCTGAAGGTTTGGGAAGGGAAGGTGCTCTTTTCGGAGCGTTCCCGGTATGCCGCTTCGTCGAGGGGGTCTTTGACCTCTTCCCAGTCGTTTTCCACCAGGGTTTCGAGCTCGCGCTCGGTGAGGTCTTTGGGGTCGAGGATGTAGCGGAGCTGCTTGCGCGAGAGACCGTAGAGCTTTGCGTAGTAGGCATCGAGCTCGGCGCGGACGCGGGCGCGGCGGCCTTCGTCCCAGCCGAAGGGCGGGAAGGGGTAGGCACCCTCGAACCACGAAGGCGGGGCGAAGCGGGGGTCCTCCTGGGCCTCTTCGAGGCCCACGCCGTGGTGCTCGGCGAAGCGGCGGGCGATCTCCTGGCGAATGGCCTCGCCCACTTCGGGCGGGACGACGCTTGGGTCCTCGAGTTCCCTCCACACGTCGAGCGCAAACGGCGCCAGATCCCAGGCGGTGTAGACGAGCTCCAGGACGCGGGGGACGAGGAAGTGGAGGTGGCGCTCGGTGTAGGTGGAGGGGGGGAGAACGGGGAGTTGCTTCGTGACGTGATACTTCAAATGCGTTCCACCTATTTTCTGGCGAGTAGAGAAATCAAAGACAACCGAATTTAGATTGCCCAGTAGCATGACCACCGCTAACACGGGCTTATCAGGGAGCATTTGCAGGAATGTATCACCTGCGCCTACTCGTGGATAAACAGAGGTAATGAAGGTGCGTTCGTTGGTAGCGTTTGAGATGTCCCGCCAACCCATGTTCCACCCCCGCCCCCAGCGCCAGGTCTCCCGGCCTGAGCGCACCAGGCGGGCCTCGACCTCGGCGCGGGGGACCCAGTAGCGGGGCATGGGCTGGTAGGCGGGGTCGGCGTGCTCCTCGGGGCGCGTGTCGCGGGTGCGGGAGGCGCCGGGGTCGTAGGTGGCGAAGCGGTGGTCGAACTGCCAGATCATCTTCGCCTCATACAGCGGCAGGTAGACCTCGCTCCCCTTTACGAAGCGGTTGCCCTGGAGGGAAAAGCCTTCGGCCTCGAGCTCGGGGCGGGTTTTGAAGAGATGCGAGTCGCTGGTCATGTTGAAGAGTCCTTGACGGAAAGCTACCCCCCAGGGGTTTTCCTCGGGCACGGTGCGCGTTTTGGGCACCAGGGGCCGGTCGTCGGGCAGGAGCATGCCCTCGGGCACGTAGGCCTCCTCGCGGGCTTCGCGCCAGAGCACCGGCACGCGGCGGTAGATGGCCTTGGTGAGTTCGGCGTCGGCCTTGGTGCGGAAGGTGGGGCAGGTGCGGGTGTTGGAGTTCAGGAGCGCGAACTCTTCGGGGGTGAGTGAGAAGGCCCGGCGTTCGTCCTTCAGGTGTTCGACGCGGGTGGCGAAGGAGAGCAACCGGGCGGGCTTGCCGGGGCGGCCGGGCTTTTGGAGGCTGATAATCGAAAACTTGTAAGACCGATGTACATCGGGGAAAATAGCCTCCCGGTTTTCAAAGTCCAAAAGCGCCGCCAGCTCGCCCCTTTGCACCACCTCGGCGAAGAAGTCCTTGTTGGTGTCGTCGGTGGCGATGCCGGTGGGGATGAGCATCCCCGAGCGCCCCCGGCCCAGCAGGTCGCGGGCGTGCTCGGCGAAGACGGAGTAGGTGTTGACGTCGCCCCGGCCGGTCAGGGGATAGCGGCCGGAGGTGTGGAGGAAGTTGCTCACCGCTTCGGCGTCCGCGCGCGCTTCTTGGTAGGCGCGGTAAAGCTCGGGGTTCGTCTCCCTTAGCGCTTCGATCTTGCGTTTACGGACGTTTTTGTTTGATGCTTCCGCGATCTCGGGGGCGAGGCCTTGGAAAAACTGCTTATCCTCCAGCTTCACCCGTTCCCACGGCGGGTTCCCGAGCACCGCATCAAAGCCGCCGTTTTCCTTGAGGCGGCCTGAGGCGTCGAGGAAGACCTCGGGGAATTCGAGCCACCAGTGGAAGAAGCGGTGGCGGCGGGCTTTGGTCTCGATCTCGGCGAGGGTTTGTGGCGCCAGGTAGGAGCTTGCTTCCAGCTGGGCGAGGCTCGCTCCCCGTGCCTGGGTTACCAGCCAGTCGAGCCCCTTGTGATCAGGCAGGCGGCGGCCAGGGGCGGGTTCGGCGAACCAGGCGGCGGTCCAGTAGTCAGCGATTCGCTGCCACTTCCTGACCGGCTCGCTTTCCCGCCAGCGGGCGTAGGCCTGGTGGGCGGCTTCAACGTCGGCGGCGGTCTCCTGCGCTTCGGGAAGGCGGGGCAGGCTGGCGACGAAGTCGAAGAGGGCGCCGTTTTTTGCGTGTTCCTCGCGCCAGCGCGTGAGGGCCTTGCCGGTAAGGAGCTTTAAGCCCTCCAGGTCCGCTTTCTTGAACCCGCGTTTGGAGTAGGCGGATTTGGGTATGCCCAGGGTGTAAAAGTTCGGCGGTGCGCCCACCAGCGAGTTCCCCACCTTGAGGTGGTGGTCGAGGAAGGAAAGCGGGCGGCCCCGGGCGGCGGAGGCGATCCAGATCGAGAGCTTGGCCAGCTCTACCGCCATGGGATTGAGGTCCACCCCATAGAGGCAGCGCTCGGCGACCCGGTGGCGCGCTTCGGGCAAAGCCTCGGCGACGCCCGCGTAGCGGCCGGATTCGGCCCAGACCTCGGCCAGCGCCTCGGCCAGGCGCTCCAGCGCCCCGATCAAAAAGGCCCCCGAGCCCATCGCCGGGTCCACGACGCGGATCGAGAGAATGGCGGCCGCTTTTTCCTCCGGGGTGGAGGCGTTCTTGAGTCGTTCCTCGATCAGGGGCGAGAGCGTCTCTTCGATGACGGCGCCGACCAGGGCTTTTGGGGTGTAGTAGCTCCCCGAGGCCTTGCGGCCGGTGGGGTCGTCGGTCAGGGAAAAGCGCTCACCGTCGAAGCGAGGCACGAGGCCGAGGAGGCCCTCGTAGATGTGGCCGAGCTCCTCGACCCCGAGGTCGCGGTAGTTGATGCGCATCTGCCGGCCCTCCACCTCGGTGTGGGTGAGGTGGCGGAGGGCGGCGAGGAGCTCGCTGTTTTTGGGGTGGGGCAGATGCTCCCACGCGCTGGCGCGGTCGGCCGGGTTCCGGAGGCCGCCGGTGAGGAGGGTGATCTTTTCCGGGTCGAAGAGCTCGCCGCCGAGGGCGGGCACGCCCAGGCGTTCGTCGCCCCGCCGGACGAGCTCAAAGGTGACGAGAAGGCGCTCGAAGAGATCGCCCGCGCGGTCTTCTCTAAGGTCGTGTCGCTCGGAGAGCTCGCGCAGCGCGAGCACGGAAAAACCCTCCCGGTACTGGGCAGCGTATTCGGCTCCGGGGTCGGGGATCAGCCCGCGCGATTCGGCGTAGAGCAAAAAGAGCAGGCGGTAGAGCAGGTTGAGCAAGGCCTGGTAATAGGCTTCGAGCTCGCGCTCGTCCTGGGCGATCCGGGCCTTGAGGTCGGGCGTGAGGAAGGCGTTGCCCAGGGCGACCACCGCTGCCCGGGCGCCTCGGCGGAGCCCCTCGGCGTCGCGGGTGCCCTGCGCCTGGGCGAGCCGGTGGTAGGCGGTGAGGCGGTCCGGGAAACGGCTCTGGTGGAAGAACTTATAGAACAGGCGGAACTCAGCCAGGGCGAGCTCACGCCCGGCCTCGAACAGGCCGACCAGGTCAACCTCCAAAAAGGCCGGCCGGGGCTGGAAGTTTTGCCCGAGGAGCCGGATCACCCGACCGCTCGCCACCACGCCCCAGCTCGGGGTGTCGGGGTGGTTGAGATAGGCCTGCACCAGGGCGTGGGGGCTCTTTTGGCCCCGGCCGGGCCGTTCGTCGAGCGAACCCGCGACCAGGTGAAGGGGTGGCGCCCCATCGCCCGGCCAGCCCAAGTGGGAGATGGCAAAGCGTTGCTCCCCGGCCTTCAGGTGAGCGCGCTGGTACACGGGGTCGAAGCCCAGGCCGCGGAAAAGCGGCAGGAGCCAGCGCTTTCGCAGCTCGCCGTTTTCGAGCCGGCCGGCCCGGAGATCGTCGCGGATTTCGCTGTAGCGGGCGCGGAGGTCGTCGAACACGCGGGCCGCTTCGGCGCGCAAATCGTCCTCGGTCTTGTGGCCGAAGGTCCTGGCGCTGTAAGGCTTATCTTTGGGGATCTCGGCGCGAGCGAGCTCGGCGAGCAGCTCGTCGGTGAAGAGCCCGCCCACCACGCGAATGAAGTTCGGGCTCATGCCACACCTCCCACCAGCACGGTCAGGGCCAGCCACTCGGGGTCGGCTGCGGGCTCAAGCCGGGGAAGCTCCCGGGCGAAGGGGACCTCCCGGCCGTAAATGCGCTCGAGGCGCTCTCCCAGGCGCTGGCGCTCGGTTTGGAGGCGCATAAGGACGCGCCGGCTTCCTTCGCGCCCGCTCGGGGCCAGGCGAACCGCCCGGGCCAGGAGGTCCCGGGCGCTCTCGCTGGCGAGGCCGGGGTCCCGGGCCGGGCGCTCGAGCACCCGGGCGAGGAGCGCTTCGGCTTCCTCTGCGTCCAGCGTTCGTCCTCCTGCCGTCTTCCCCTCGACGAAGAGGGCCTCGACCACCTCCGCGGGGCCCTGAAAGCGGGCCCGGAAGAGGTAGAGGAAAACCGGTTCGGGCACATCGGCCGCCAGCACCGCGCTGCGAGCCCCGCCCCGGTCGGCCCAGGCCCGGCGCAAAAGCCGTTCCAGCGCCTCTACCACCGCCGGGTGGGCCAGGTCGAGCCGCTCGACGCCCGCGCGCCAGGGGTCGAAGGTGAAGTGCTGGCCCACGGGTGGGTCGAAGCTGGGCAGGGGGTGGCCCTTTTGAATAACCTCAAGTTCGGCCCCACTTCGTCTGAACCCCCACCCCGCGTCGGCCAGGGCCCTTTGGAAGAAGTCGGCGAGGCGTTCGGGGCTGAGCGTTCCAGCGTACGCGCGCCGGAGGGAGCGCTCGACGTCGGGCAGTTCGAATTCGCTGTGGCCGTAAAAGCCTTCTTCCCGGGCGCGGCGGGCCGCGGCCTCATCGTCTTCCTCGGCGCTTTCGAAGAGACCGGCCTGGGCGCTCTTCGGCAGAAGGCCTTCGGAGGCCATGGCTTCCTCGACCACCCGGCGAACGTAGCCCTCGTCGCCGAAGTAGTTGGGCACGACCCCAAAGGCGTCCTTGATGCGGATGGCCTTTTGGATCAGGCGGCGGAAGATCAGGGCGTCGAGCGAGTCTTCGTAAAAGAGCAGGCGGATTTTGACCTCGGGCCGTGGCTGGCCGAAACGGTCCACCCGACCGTTGCGCTGCTCGAGCCGGTTCGGGTTCCAGGGGAGTTCGTAGTGGATCACCTGCGAGGCGTGGTACTGGAGGTTGAGCCCCTCACTGATCACGTCGGTGGCGACCAGCACCGCCCGGGTGGCCTTTGCAAAGCGGTCCAGAACGTCGTCGCGCTCGGCCTCGGTGTGGCCGCCGTGCAGCTCGAAGACCTCGACGCCGGCGAGATGTTTTTTCAGCAACGGGACGAGGTAGTCGAGGGTGTCGCGGTAGCGGGTGAAGACGATCGTCTTGCCCCCCGCGAGCTCGCCGGTCAGCATTTCCACGAGGCGCTCGAACTTGGCGTCGGGGCGGCGGATCCGGGGTTCGATGGCGGCCTTAAGGGCGCGCAGGTAGCCGAGCTCGGCCTCGGCGCGGGCGTGGCGAATGAAGGCGGTGTCGAGCAGCCGGTCGCCCTCTTCTTCCCCGCCGCGTTCGGCCGGCTGGTCCACCACCAGGCCGAGTGGCGGTTCAGGGTCGCGGGGGTCTTCTTCGGAAGCGAGGCGCTCCTCGATGCGGGCGATGCGGTTTCCCAGGCTCCGGAAGAGCGCCAGGGGCGAGCTCGCGGCCCGGCGGGCGAAGTGCATAGCCAGCCAGTGGACCGGGCCTAGGGCGGTGGCCTCGAGGAATCGGGCGTAATCCCCCACGGCCGCGAAGACCTCGCGCTCGCGTTTTTTGGGGGTCACGGGCACCGGCCGGGCGTCGCGTCTCGGGAACGGGGGCTTTTTGTCCTCGCGGGCGTACCACTCGAGGACGTCCTTGCGAGTGCGCTGGACCACGTGGTGGGCAGCCCGGTCCCGCCGGATACGTTCGCCCGCGAGCAGGCCGAGCTCGCTTTTTGGATCGAGGTGGCCGATCAGGCTGGCGAGCGATTCGGGATGACCGCTGTGCGGGGTGGCGGTGATCAGGAGGAGGTGGGGGGCCCGCTCCGCCAGCGCGCGCACCAGCCGGAAGCGCTCCTGGCGGCCGCGCACCCGGGCGGCGAGGTGGGCCTCGTCGACCACCACCAGGTCCCAGGGGACGGCCAGGACGTGGTCCCGTTGCTCGGGGCGCTTGGCGTAATCGATGCTGGCGACCACCCGCTCAAAAGCGTGCCAGGGGTTTTTGCCCTGGGGGAGCTGGCGGAGCAGGCTGGCATCCAGCACTTCGAAGGCCAGGTGGAAAAAGCGGCGCAAGGCTTCCTGCCAGTCGTAGCGCAGGTGGGCCGGCGTGAGGATGAGGACGCGACGGGCCGCCCGGCGGAGCAACAATTCCTTGATGATGAGGCCAGCCTCGATGGTTTTGCCAAGGCCCACGTCGTCGGCGATGAGGAGGCGGACCCGGTTGGGGACGGCGAGCGCCATCAAAAGGGGCACGAGCTGGTAATTATGGGGGACCACCCGCGAGCGCTGGAGGGCAAGGAAAGGGGCGTCGGCGTTCAGGGTGCGGAGGTGCTCGGCTTCCAGAAAGAGGCGGTGGAGCCCGGCGTCGGTGGCGGGGGTGGTGGGGGGTTCGGGGCTCCTTTGGAGCTTGAGGCCGTCGGCCTCGAGGGGAAGGTAGAAGAGCTCGCTGCGGCTTCCGTCTAAAAGTTCGGCCCGGAGGAAGGGCTCGCTGGCTTCGATCACGCGCCAGAGGGTCCCCCGAGCCTCGATGACTGCGCCGGGTTTATACACGTGAGCAAGCATCTATTCCAAGATTACATAGCGTCTCACGTGGTCACCGGCCTTTTGCACCGAGGCCGGACGCCGGTGCATGGCCGCGCGACATGGAGCGGCCATGCACTCAGGTCTCGCTGCCGTATTTCTCAAGCAGTGCCTTGGCGATTTCCCGCGCCGCGTGCTTATCAAGGAT
>CAZXOY010000066.1:0-7988 GCA_964642655.1 uncultured bacterium | reverse complement strand
TCTAGCCCTGCTCGTCCGTGCCGCCCGCCGTGGTCAGCGTTGGCCACGGCGGGCCCTTTTCCAAAGCGCACACCCGTACCCAATCTCAGGCATCTCCGCGTTGGCCGAGCCGCCGCCCCCAAAACCCATCCACACCGATCGGGTCGCGCGGCGGAAAGAGCGGCCGGTGTGCCGTACCAGGTCCACCGACACCGGCGGCGGTGAAATTCAAGGGCCGGCCCAAAGGGCCGGCCCTTTTTTGGAGGCTGGGCACGCGGCTACCAGATGTAAAACAGCGCCAGAATCACCAGCCACACGCCGTCGACCAGGTGCCAGTACAGGCTCGAGGACTCAAGCGTCCCGTGCGCCTTCGCGGTGAGCTTGCCAAAACGCGACTGCAAGTAAGCGAGCGTCAGCCCCGTGGCCCCGATGAGCACGTGCAACCCGTGGAGCCCGACCACCAGGAAGAAGGCCGCCATCCAGAGGTCCTCCCGCCAGGTCAGGTGCTGGTAGGCGTTGATGAACTCGTAGGTCTGGATGCCGAGGAAAATCACCCCGAAGGCGATGGTCACGAGCAACCCGAGCTGGAAGCTGGAAAACCGTCCGCGTCGCAGGTCGTGAGCCGCGTAGTGAACGATGAACGACGAAGAGACCAGGAAGAAGGTGTTGATGGCGGCGAGCCAGAGCTCGGGCCGGCCCTCGGGCGGCAGGGCGTGACCCGAGACGCGGAGGTAAACGTAGCCGGCGATCAACACCGCAAAGAGGCCGATCTCCGACGAGAGGAACCACACCATACCCATGAAGGCGTTCGATTTCCCAGAGAGGGTGTGGTGCTCGACAGGGTGGTCGTACTCGTCCTCGAGGGCCCACCCCACGAGGCCGCCGACCGTCAGGAGGGCCCCGAGGATCATCACCGGGTTGGGCCAGGCATACCCAGCCAGCCCGATGAACATGACAAAGAGCGAGACCGCGGTCAAAAAGGGCCAGAATGAGGGCCGCGGCAGGTGGATGTGACCCGGGTCCTCGGCCTCGAGCTTTTCGCCTTTCCGCTCCCAGTCGAAAAGCGGCCGCGGGCTTTCGAACTTCTCGGGCAGCTTGACGTCGAAGTTATGAGCCGGAGGCGGCGAGCTGGTGAGCCATTCCAGGGTCCAACCACCCCAGGGGTTGGCCGGAGCCTTGGGACCGGAGCGCCAGCTGGTGTACATGTTCCACACCCAGATCAACCCGCCGATGAGGAAGAGGAAGGCGCCGAAGGTCGAGATCTGGTTCAGCGTCAAGAGCCCGTTCACCTCGGTGGGGTAGGTGTAGTAGCGGCGCGGCATGCCGAGAAAGCCCATCACGTACTGGGGCAGGAAGGTGAAGAGGTAGCCGAAGAGGAAGAACCAAAAGTGCAGCCGCCCGAGCCGCTCGTTGTACATGCGGCCGGTGAATTTGGGCCACCAATAATAAAGCCCGGCGAAGGCGCCAAAGCCCGAACCCGCCATCAAGACGTTGTGGAAGTGGGCGACCACGAAGTAGGAGTCGTGGGCCTGGTAGTCGAAGGGGACCATCGAGAGCATGACCCCGGTGATCCCACCGATCAGGAAGTTAAAGATGAAGCCTAAAACCCAGTAGAGCGGGGTCTTCATCTGCAGCTTGCCGCCCCAGAGCGTGGCCAGGATGTTAAAGAGCTTGACGCCGGTGGGCACCGCCACCAAGGCGGTGAAGAAGGAGAAAGCGAGCTCGAAGATCAGCGACTCACCCACGGTAAACATGTGGTGAGCCCACACCAGCATGCCCAGAAGCACGATGCCCATCTGGGCCATCACCATGGCCCGATAGCCAAAGGGCGGCTTGCGGGCGAAGGTGGAAGCCACCTCCACCAGCACCCCGAGGTAGGGCAGCAGCATCACGTACACGGTGGGGTGGGAATAGAACCAGAAGAACTGCTGGAAGAGGATGGGGTCGCCGCCGATGGCAGGGTTAAAAAGCGAAAGCCCGAGCTTGACGTCGAGCAGGGTGACCAGCGTGGCCGCGGTCAGCCCGGCGAGCGAGAAGAGGTTCAGAATACTGGCGGCGAAGACCGACCACACGTAGATCGGCATGCGCCAAAGGCCCATGCCCTTGGCGCGGAGGTTATAGATGGTGGCGATGAAGTTCGCGTTACCGAGCAACGAGGAAAGACCCAGGAGCAGGATCGAGGCGAAGTAGAAGGCCGAACCCTGCGAGGTCGAGATCGGGTAATAAAAGGTCCATCCCGCCCCCGGCAGGTCGCCGAAAAGGGCACTGGCGACGATCAGCAAGATGGCGAAGAGGAAGGCCCAGTAGGAAAAGGCGTTGACTCGGGGGAGGGCCACGTCGCGCGCCCCGAGCATGAGCGGGAGGAGGAAGTTACCAAAGCCGGTCAGCCCGGCCTGGATGATGAAGAAAAAGAGCATCGAGGCCCCGTGAAGGGTCATGACCCGGTTGTAGGCCTCGCCGATCAAAAAGTCGCCGGTGGGGTTTGCCAGCTGCACCCGGATCAAAAACGCCAGCACCCCGGAAAGCCCGAAGGTGGCGAAAGCGGTAACCGTGTAGAGCAGTCCAATTCGCTTGTGGTCCACGGTGGTGAGCCACTCCCACAAGGTGGGCAGGAAACCCTTGCGGCTCGCGGTGATCGTTGCCATCGTCTTCCCCCTCTTAGAACTGCGGCAGCTTCGAGAAGTCGAAGCCCTCAAGCTTCAAGCTCTCCAGATAGTCGGCCAGGGCCGAGAGGTCCTCCTGGCCAAGCCTGGCAAACGAGGGCATCTTGGCCCCCGGTTTCACCGCACCCGGGTCCGTCAACCAGCGAATGAGGTTTTCGCGGGTGTTCTCGAGGATCCCACTCCCCAGGGTGAGCCGGTTTCCGAACAGCGACAGATCGGGACCGAGCACCCCTTTGGCCGCGGTGCCCTTGACGCTGTGGCAGGCGGCGCAGTTGGCCTGGAAGACCTCAAGACCCCGGCGCTGGCTCGCCGTCTTCGGCTCGGGCGCACGGTATTTCTTATAGGCCTCGGCGAAACGCTCGAAGGTCTGCTGGTCAAGGGCGATGACCCTGAGCCGCATGTTGGCGTGGGAGGCCCCGCAGAATTCGGCGCAGTAGCCGTAGTAATCCCCGGGCTCGGTGGCCATGAAGCGGTTGTAGGTGGTCTGACCCGGGACCGCATCGGTTTTACCGTTGAGGCTTGGGACCCAGAACGAGTGGATCACGTCGCCGGAGGTGAGCTTGACCTCGATGGGCCGCCCCACGGGAATGATGAGCTCGTTCGAGGTACGAAGGCCAAGGTCGGGATAGCGGAAGTCCCACCAGAACTGGCGCGCCGTCACCTCCACCGGCATCGCGCCGGCGATCGGCCGCGTAATCTTGACCAGGGCTTGGGCGGTGAGCACGAAGAGGATGAGCACGATGACCAGCGGAATCACCGTCCAGCTCAGCTCGAGGCGACCGTTCTCCTCGAACTGCGGGGGGAGCGTCTCCCCTGCCTCACCCGGCCCCGCTTCCCCCGGTCGGGCCCGGAATTTCCAGATCGTATAGGCGAGCGCGCCGGCCACGACTGCAAAAATCACCACCGCGAATCCGAGTACCCAGCGCAGGAGGTAAGAGACCTCCCGGTTGGTGGGCGCGTCGCTGACGATGGCGACGTTGTGGGCCAGCGCCAGCCCGAGCAACGCCAGTAGCCACGCGAGTGCAATTCTATTCATAGGCCCTCCTGTAGTTCATGCCCATATAGGGACATATATCCCAGGTCACACGTTAAAGCAAGGGGGGCCAGAATGAAAGGCCCCCGAAGAACGCAATCGGCCAGCTTTACCCGGCGTCAACCGGCGTCGGGGCGCCCTTTTCGTCTACGGCCACGTAGACCAGCTGCCCCCGGGTGGCCAGCACCCGGCTCGGCTCGCCCTGGAGCAGCTGCTCCTTATAGACTTCCACCCCGACGGTGAGCGAGGTGCGCCCGACCTTTTCCACCCGGGCGATGACCTCGAGCAGGTCCCCGACCTTGATCGGCACCTTGAACTCGACCCGGCCAACCGCCACCGTCACCACCGGCTTTTTCGCCCGCCGCACCGCGGCGTACGACCCAACTTTGTCCATCAGCCCAACGACGAAACCACCAAATGCGTTCCCCATGGGGTTTGCGTGCTCGGGAAACACCAGTTCGAGGGTCCGCGCTTCTCCCTCCATACCTCTAGGCTACCCCGGCCAGCTGCTTAAGCCGCGTAAGAAGGGCATCGAGCGCCCTCTGCTGGCCCAGCCCCGCGGCGGGGTGGGCCAGGGATTGCAGCTCGCCCGAAAACTCGCGTTCGGCGAGGGCCAGCAGGGCGAAGGCCCTTCGGCGCACCCAGGCCTCGAGGTCCAGGTCGGGGGATGCGCCCATCAGCTCGCGGGCCAGGGCTAAAAGCTCGTCCCACGGCCCGCGGGCCCCGAGGGCACGGCCCTCCTGAGCGAAGAGGAAGACGGCCTGGCCCAGGCGCACCGAGAGGGGCTGGCCCTCGAGCTCGGCCAGGAGGTTGAGGGCGGCCTGCATCTCGGCCCGGGCCCCGCCCACGTGCATCTCCAGCACCTGGCGGTCGCGCTGGCACTGGGCGAGCTGGTAGCGGAGGGTGGCGTTTTCCTTGAGCGCCGGGGCACAGTCACGGGCCAGACGCGCGTTCTGCCGCTCCATAAGCGCCACCGCTTCGCGCAGGCGTGCCAGTTCGGCCTCGAGGGCCACGAGCCTTTCCGCCTCCTGCCGTTGCCTTCGTCGGAACATGCGCTTCCCCCTTCAATCACACCGCCCCGCCGAGGGCCCGCACCGCCCGCAACCAGGCGTCGCGGGCCTCGCCCATAGGCTCGTCGCTGTGGCGGTAGTCGTACTTGCGCTGGAACTCGGCCAGATCTTCCAAAATCCCCTCCAGCCGCTCGCGAAAACGCTGGCGCAACGGGCCCTGGGGCAAACGCGCCCAGTGGCGGAGGCACAAAAAGCCCCGCCCCTCCGCCAGCGCCCGCTCCAGATCGGCCAAAGGCAGGGCGAGCAGGGCGTGGAAATAACGGGCCTCGGCCTCGGTTTCTATTTCGCAGGCCGGACAGCGGGGCGGCTTCACGCCGCGGGCCAGCCCGTCCGCCAGCAGGTCCTCGCTGAGGATGGCGAGGGGAAAGGCCGGGGCCTCAAGGTCCCGAGCCTCGCGCCAGTGCCGCGCACAAAGACCGCCCCGCTGCCGCCACTCGGCCCGGAGGGCGGCGTCGTTGATGCCCCCCTCGATCACGCCAGCGAGGTAGGCCCGGGCCGCCAGGCGGGAGAGCCGGCACACCGGGCAGTGGGGCGCCTCGAGGGCTTCCAAGACCTCGTGCCCGCTCAGGTGCATACCCCAAGCCTACGCCCGAAAGGTGAAGGTCGGTGAAAGTCTCGAGGGGGCCAAGAAGTTGACATGACCAATATCAACCTTTATGATATTAACGAGCGAGGTGGGAGCATGAACCTGGAACAGTGGACCGAATCCGCCCGCCAGACCCTGGCCCAGGCCCAGGTGCTGGCCCGGGAGATGAAGCATCAGGAGATCGATCTCCCCCACATGCTGGCGGTCATGCTCCGCGATCCGGACGGCCTCGCCGCCCGGATCCTCAGCGAAGCCGGCGCCGATGTCGAGGCGCTTTCCGCCCAGGTGCATCGTGAACTCGGGCAAAAGCCCCGCGTGGATGGCGTCGCCGGCGGAACGCACCTCTCGGCCCGGATGCACCAGGTCATCGAGGAAGCGGAGAAAACCGCCCAGGCCTGGGGAGACCGCTTCGTGGCCCAGGACGTTTTGCTCCTGGCCATGGCCAGGGCGGGCTACCCCGGGCTGCCCGGGGATGAGGCCCTAAAGGCCGTGATTCAAAAAATCCGAGGAGGTCGAAAAGTGGAAAGCGAACACAGCGAAAGCACATTTGAAGCGCTCGAGCGCTATGGCATCGATCTGACCAAGCTCGCCGGGGAGGGCAAGCTCGACCCGGTGATCGGTCGCGACGAGGAGATCCGGCGCACGATTCAAATTCTCCTTCGCCGGACCAAGAACAACCCGGTGCTCATCGGTGAGCCGGGCGTGGGTAAGACCGCGATCGTGGAGGGGCTCGCCCAGCGAATCGTCAAAGGCGACGTCCCCGAGGGGCTCAAGGACAAACGCATCATCGCGCTCCAGATGGGCTCACTGCTGGCCGGCGCCAAGTACCGGGGCGAGTTTGAGGAACGGCTGAAGGCGGTGATCCAGGAAACCGTGGCCAGCGAGGGCCGGATCATCCTCTTCATCGACGAGTTGCACACCATCGTCGGCGCTGGCAAGGCCGAGGGGGCGGTAGATGCCGGCAACATGCTCAAACCCGCCCTCGCCCGGGGCGAGCTGCGGTTGATCGGCGCCACCACCCTCGACGAGTACCG
The DNA here is from genome assembly GCA_964642655.1 of uncultured bacterium. Taxonomy (GTDB): domain Bacteria; phylum Deinococcota; class Deinococci; order Deinococcales; family Marinithermaceae; genus WFXV01. The sequence continues at coordinate 1,623 of CAZXOY010000066.1, read as the reverse complement.
CGAGATCGAAAAAGACCCGGCGCTGGAACGCCGCTTCCAGCCGGTGCTGGTGGAAGAGCCCAGCGTCGAGGACACGATTACCATCCTGCGCGGCATTAAGGAGAAGTACGAGGTCCACCACGGGGTGCGCATCTCCGACCCGGCCATCATCGCCGCCGCCACCCTTAGCCACCGCTACATCACCGACCGCCACCTGCCGGATAAGGCCATCGACCTCATCGACGAAGCGGCGGCCAGACTCCGGATGCAGCTGGAGAGCCAACCCGAGGAGATCGACCAGCTCGAGCGCAAAAAGCTCCAGCTCGAGATCGAGCGCGAGGCCCTGAAAAAGGAGACCGACCCCGACTCCAAGGCCCGCCTCGAGGAGATCGAGCGCCAGATCGGCGAGATCACTGAGAAGATCGAGGCCATGAAGGCCGAATGGCTGGCCGAGGTCGAGATCCTGAAAGAGCTGCGCCAGGCCCAGCAGGCGCTCGACGAGGTGCGGCGGGAGATCGAGCTCGCCGAGCGCAACTACGACCTCAACAAGGCCGCCGAGCTCCGTTACGGCCGGCTGCCAGAACTGGAAAAGAAGGTCGAGGCGCTGTCGGAAAAGCTTAAGAACGCGAAATACGTACGGCTCGAGGTCACCGCGGAAGACATCGCCGATGTGGTCTCCCGCTGGACCGGCATCCCGGTTTCCAAGCTGCTCGAGGGCGAGCGGGAAAAGCTGCTTCGCCTGGAGGAAGCCCTCCACCGCCGGGTCGTGGGGCAGGATGAGGCGATCGAGGCGGTGGCCGACGCCATCCGGCGCGCGCGCGCGGGGCTTAAGGACCCGAACCGGCCCATCGGCTCGTTCCTCTTCCTCGGCCCCACCGGCGTGGGCAAGACCGAGCTGGCCAAGGCGCTGGCGGAAACGCTCTTTGACACCGAGGAGGCGATGATCCGCATCGATATGACCGAGTACATGGAAAAACACTCGGTCGCCAGGCTGATCGGCGCCCCGCCGGGCTACGTCGGCTTCGAAGAGGGCGGCCAGCTCACCGAGGCGGTTCGCCGGAAACCCTACAGCGTGATCCTCTTCGACGAAATCGAAAAGGCCCACCCCGACGTCTTCAACGTGCTGCTCCAGATCCTCGACGATGGCCGCCTGACCGACGCCCACGGCCGGACCGTCGACTTCAAGAACACGGTCATCATCATGACCTCGAACCTGGGCAGCCAGCTGATCCTCGAGGGCATGAAGGAGGGCCTGCCCTACGAGGGCATCCAGGCGCGGGTCTTCGACGTCCTGCAAAAGAACTTCCGCCCCGAGTTCTTAAACCGCCTCGACGAGATCGTGGTCTTCAAACCGCTCTCCAAGGCCCAGATCGTCGAGATCGTTGAGCTGATGGTGGCGCGGGTGGCCGAGCGGCTCAAAGAACGCAAGATCGAACTCGTGCTCAGCGACGAGGCCAAGAACTGGCTGGCCGAACGCGGCTACGACCCGGTCTTCGGCGCCCGACCCTTGCGCCGGGTGATCCAGCGCGAACTCGAGACCCCGCTTTCGAAAAAGATCCTGGCCGGCGAGATCAAAGACGGCGATCGGGTCACGGTCAGGGCCGACGCCCGGGGGCTCGTCTTCGAGGCAGAAAGCCCGGCACC
>CAZXOY010000065.1:0-8244 GCA_964642655.1 uncultured bacterium | reverse complement strand
GCGAGAGGCGCTGCTAGGTTTACTGTGCCTGAGTCTGTAGCCACAGTGGGGGCAGGTTTCTGCCGTATCACTGATCCCCTTGCCGCACTCCGGGCACTGAATTAAAGCCATGGTTGGATTTTAGCGGGCCCCTTTACGGGCGTTCACCTTGCGGTCGCTCGGATTAATCCGCGCGACAAAATCTGCTCGGTTTATGCAGAAAGCAACAGGCGCTATGCATCTAGAGAGTGAAGAGGGTGGAGGGAAGGTTGTTCTCGAGGCTGTGCCCGGAATAATGGGAGTAAAGAAACAGGGATGCCTGGTAACATGAAAGTATGGAACTCGTAAAGCTGAGCCGTAAGGGACAGATTTCCATCCCCCGGCGCATTCTTCGATCTTTGGGTATTGAGGGAGAGGGCTACTTCGTTGTGGAGCTCTCTGCCGACGGGGCGATCGTACTCCGTCCCGCGGGGATCTACCCCCTGGAGATGTATTCCGAGTCGCGCGTTCGGGAGATCTTGAGCGAGGATACGCTCACCGAAGAGGAGCGGGCCCGGCTGCGGGCACTGCAGGAGTAAACGGCGGTGCGGCTTTTCCTGGACGCGAATGTCCTCTTCGCCGCAGCTTGGCAGGAAGGCCGGGCCCGTGCGCTTCTTACGCTGGCCCCCAAGGCCGGTTGCTCCCTTATAACCTCCCCTCACGCGCTGGAAGAGGCCCGGCGCAACCTTGAGGCCAAGCGACCGGAAGTGCTGGCCTACCTGGAGGAGCTCCTGGAGGGTGTCACGGTGGTACCCGAAGCCTCTCCTGGCCTCGTACAGCGCGCTCTGGGCCAGGGTCTGCCCCTAAAGGATGCGCCGATCCTGGCGGCGGCATGGGAGCGCGGGGCCGAGCTTTTGGCGACCGGTGACCGCCGCCATTTCGGCCGCCTGATGGGCCGGGAGGTGGAAGGGGTTCGCGTCGTATCCTTAAAGGAAGCCTTGGCCGTTTTGCTGGACCGGGCCGAAGGGGGTTAGCCTCGGCGGGTGGCGGAAATTCTAGCGCCTGAACCGCGGCGTAAGGAGATTGCGCGCTTAGTGCTTTAAAAAACGCGTGGTCATCCCTCTGCTGAGAGGGAGCGCGACCTTGCGCCTTCGATGACTGAACAAACGTGACCTTCGTCCAGCGAGCACCGGGGCCGCGGCTACCCTGAGCAAGGATGATTGCAAGCGAGAAGCCGGCAGTTTACCGGGCGCCGGGGGTGATCTCAATGCCGTCTTCGCATGTTCAGAATTCCGGGACGGCATGACGTCCATCGGGAAGGGGCAGGTTAAGGCGGCGCCGGGTGATCGTCGAGCGGCTAAGCCATCTGGCGTGCCTGGTGGTGGCCGGGGTTGACGGCCGCCCGGGAATGCATGTATACTCACTGCAATCGATTGCAGCAAACGTTTGCAGGGCCAGGAACCCATCGAGCGTCCAGCGTATACGTGCAGAAAGGGCAATGGTGGCGAAGAAGGATAGGCCCATTACCATCAACCAGAAGGACGTTGCCAGACTGGCCGGGGTGTCGACCTCCACCGTGTCCCGTGCCCTTGCGCGGCCTGAGATGGTGAGCCCGGAGACCCGGAAGCGCGTTCTGGAAGCCGCCAGGGCCCTTGGTTATTCACCCAACCAGTTGGCCCGCAGCCTGCGGAAGCGGGGGTCGAGGACGCTGGGTCTCATCGTGTCCGATATCCTGGTTCCCTTCCACGCCCAGGTGGCCAAGGGCGTTGAGGATGTGGCGAGCCAGTTCGGCTTCGCCACCATTCTCTGTAACACCGGTGAGGATCCGGAGGAAGAGGCCCGTTACCTCGAGGTCCTGCGCGGGTTCCAGGTGCAGGGCGTCATCATCGAGCCCACGCGGGACGCCGCGGCGAGGATCGAGGCGTTTATTAAAAGCAGCGGCATTCAGGTGGTTGAACTCGACCGTATCAGCGGGGCCAGGGGGGTGACTTCGGTTCTTTCAGACAACATGGCCGGAGCGGCGTCCGCCGCTGAACACCTTCTCGATCTGGGCCACAGGTCGTTCGCCGTTATTGCCGGGGATACCAGCATCACCAGCGGACACGAGCGGTTGGCCGGTTTCCAAAAGGCATTGCAGAGGCGGGGGGTAGAGCTCGACCCCCGCTGGATCCTCACCTGCCCCAACACCCCGGATGGCGGTTACGCCGCGGCCCGGAAGCTGTTCTCCCGTGCGCCCTTCCCTTCCGCTCTTTTCGTGCAGAACGCGCAGATGATGAGCGGCGTTCTGCGGGCCGCTCGCGAGGTCGGGGTCAGGATCCCCGACGAGCTTTCCGTCGTCTGCTTCGACGACACGGAGTGGACGGCGCTCGTCCACCCGCCACTGACGGTGGTTGCCCAGCAGGCCTACGAGCTCGGGCGGACCGCGGCGAGGATCATCGTCGAATCCATGGAGAGGGGGGCTTCGCGACGCAAGGCCCGAACCGTACGCCTCGAGACCCGGCTCATCGTGCGCGAATCGTCCCGCCCCCTTGCCGGAGGAGGGAGGGTTCCGGATGGTTCGGCTGTACCTGGACACGGCCCTCCGGCGTGAGGCCGAGGAGCTCTTTGCGACCGGCGCCTTCTACGGGCTCACCACCAATCCCCTGCTCCTCAAGCAAGCTGGACTGAAGACCCACGACGTTCCCGAGCTGTACGACTGGGCCACCCGGCTGGGTGCCAGGGAGGTCTTCTTCCAGGCCTCAGGTGGGTCTGTGAGCCAGCTCATCGGCAGGGCCCGCAGGCTCAGCAAGATTGGCGAGCACGTTGTGGTCAAGATCCCCTTCAGCGCTGAAGGGTGCGCCGTAGCCGCCCGGCTCGTCAGCGAGGGCCGCCGGGTGCTCCTGACCGCCATCGCCGCCCCCCACCAGGCGGTCGTCGCGGCGGCGCTAGGCGTCGACTACGTTGCCCCTTACCTCGGACGGCTCAACGACGCCGGGCGGCCGGGACACGACGAGATCGTCGCGATGGCGCGGGCATTGAGAGGGACGGGGAGCAAGACGCGGCTGCTGGTGGCGAGCGTGCGGTCGCCCGGCGATATCGTTGCCCTTGCCCGGCACGGGATCACCGCTTTCACCCTGGCGCCCGGGGTGGCCCGCCAGCTCTTCGAAGACCCGCTCACCGAGTCCTGGGTGCGGTCGTTCGAGGAGATCTCTGCGGAGGTTGAAGGATGATCGTCGTTGCCGGGGAGGCGCTGGTGGATTTCACCCCGGCAGACTGCCGGGGGCATCCCGGGTATCTCCCGCATCCCGGGGGATCGCCGTACAACGTTGCCATTGGCTTGGGGCGGCTCGAGGTGCCCGTTGCGTTTTTGGGGCGAATCTCGCGAGACCCCTTCGGTGAACTCCTGCTGGGCCACCTGGAGGCCAGCGGCGTCGATTGCAGATACCTGACCAGAGGGGATGAGCCCACGACCCTTGCGTTTGCGCACCCGCGCGAGGACGAGGTCGAGTACGCCTTCTACAACGAGGGCACCGCCGATCGCCTGTTCGGCGTCGGAGACCTTCCCGAATCCCTCCCGGAGGGCGCGGCGCTCCATGTGGGGTCGATCGCCCTGGTTGCCGAGCCCGTGGCCTCGACGCTCGAGGCGCTCGTCCGCCGGGAATCGGGTCGGCGCCTGCTGTCCCTGGACCCCAATGTGCGGCCGGCGCTCATTCCCGACCGCGACCGCTATCTCGACCGGCTCCGCTCGCTCGTTGCGATGGCCGACCTGGTCAAGGTGAGCCGGGCGGATCTCTTGTGGCTCTACCCGGAGAGCGATCCGGTGGATGCTGCCGTTGAATGGCTCTCGCTCGGTCCTGCCACCGTGATCGTCACCATGGGTGCCCGGGGAGCCCTGGCGATAACGCGTAAGGGCGTCCGATCCGCGGCCGCGCCCAGCGTTTCCGTTGTTGACACCGTGGGAGCGGGCGACGCCTTTACTTCGGGCGTTCTGGCCTGGCTCTGGCGTCGCGGATCCCTCAGCCGGGGGGGCCTTGAGTCCCTCGACGGGGAGCTCGAGGCCATGCTCGCGTTCGCCAACCACGTGGCCGCCATCTCGTGTACACGAGCCGGTGCGAACCCACCTTGGCGGAGGGAGGTGAAAGAACTCGAAACGTGAGTTTGGCGTACAGGGCAAAAAGGTGGCTTGAGTCGGATAGGAAAGCAGGAGCAGATCGAGACACAGGGAGGGACGAGCCATGAGGTTGAAACCCATGCGCAAGTTCGCCTCAGTACTGGCAATCGGCGCCGTGGTGGCGCTCGGCGGGCTGGTGTCCGCCCAAACCCAGAGCCAGCGTTTTGACGGGGTCCAGATCAACGTCCTCACGTTTACCGGGCCGCAGATCGCAGAGCCCTTGCGTCGGCGGGGCAAGGAATTCGAACAGATGACCGGGGCCAAGGTCAACGTCGTCGTCGTGCCGTTCAGCGACCTTTACCAGCAAATCCTCACCGACGCGGTGACGGGGACCAACAGCTACGACGCCTGGGTGTTCGCCCCGCAGTGGATGGCTGACTTCGTGCCGGCCGGGATCATGGAAGACCTCACCCCGCGGGTGAAGGCTGACAAGCAGATCCAGTGGGACGATATCGCACCCTTCTTCCGTAACTTCAGCGCCACCTACGGCGGGAAAATCTACACCATCCCGCTCGATGGCGACTTCCAGATGGTCTATTACCGCACCGACGTTCTCAAGAGCCTGGGAATGGCTCCGCCCAAGACCTGGGACGATTACCTGGCGATCGCCAAGGCTGCGTATGGAAGGGACTGGAACGGTGACGGGAAGCCGGATTACGGCAGCTGCATCGCCAAGAAACGCAACGCGCAGTCGTTCTGGATGTTCTGGTCCATCTTCGGCGGATTCGTGCAGTCCAAGGGCACGCAGCAGGGTTCGTTCTTCGACCTCGATACCATGAAGCCGCTGGTCAAGAACGAGGCCTTCGCCGAGGCCCTGCGCATTTACAAGGAGACCACGCGCTACGGACCGCCAGATGAGCTCAACCTTGACGTCGGGGACACGCGAGGCCTCTTCGTAAGCGGTCGCTGCGCGCTTTCGGTCGACTGGGGGGACATCGGCACGCTGGCCGTCGACCCGGAGACCTCCAAGGTCAAGGGCAAGGTCGGCGCCGTGATCCTGCCCGGGAGCCCCCGGGTGCTTGATCGCAGCACCGGCAAGCTCGTGCCCTGCACGGCCGATCGCTGCCCCTACGCCGAGGACGGCATCAACCACGCGCCGTACGCTGCCTTCGGTGGTTGGTCTGGTGGGATCAACGTGAACGCCAAGCCGCGGGTCAAGGAGGCCGCCTACGCGCTGTTCTCGTACATGTCGAGCCCGCCCATTTCCGGAAAGGACGTCACCATCGGGATTACGGGCTTTAACCCATACCGCATCTCCCACTTCAAGAACCTCGACATCTGGCTTAAAGCCGGCTTCAGCGAAGCGGCGGCCAGGAACTATCTGGGGGCCATCGAGGAGAGCCTGAACAGCCCCAACATGATCCTCGACCTGCGGATTCCAAAAGCGCAGCAGTACCAGCAGGTGGTGCTCGACAAGGCGCTCTCGGAGTTCCTGGCCGGGCAGATTACCGCGCAGCAAGCCATGGATCAGATCTACAGGGGCTGGGAGGAAATCACCAACACCGAGGGCCGGGAAGCGCAGAAGCAGGCTTACCACGCGAGCTTGAGCATCCGCTAGTGACCGGGCGGGGGCAGAGCCCCCGCCCCAAACGGGAAATCGCATGAACGCCAAGGACGTCAAGCGAAGCACGCCGGAGACAAAACCCGGTTTCCCCCAGCGCCTGTCGCTGTGGCTTGAGAAACAGGCCGCGTCGGTCTTCCTGCTTCCCGCGGTCCTGGTCATCCTCAGCTTTTCGATCTTCCCCCTGATTGGCTCCCTCTACATCTCCCTGAGCCGCTTGCAGTTCCGCGCTGGGAAGACGACCCTGCCGTTTGTCGGCCTCGCCAATTACAAGAAGCTGCTCTTCGGCAGCGAGCAGACCCACTTTCTGGGGATAGGCGGCAGCGCCCCCTGGGTATGGGCCGGCACGATCGCGCTGGCCCTGCTGATCGGGTGGGCCCTGTGGAGAACGCGAGCAGGGAAACGGATCCCGTCGCTCGTGATCATTGGCGCGCTACTCCTTGCCCTCGGCTGGCTGGCCTTTTCGCGCCTCGTGCCCGGCGGGCGGCTGGGCACGCTCCAGACCACGTTCTTCTACGTCTTCGTGGGAACGGCCTTGCAATACGTGCTGGGCCTTTGGCTTGCCCTTCTCTGCGCAGAACGGCTTCCCGGCATTCGCTTTTTCCGGGTGGTCTTCCTGCTCCCGCTCGCGATCACGCCGGTCGGCATCGGGTACATGTTCCGGATGCTCACCGACACCAGCAAGGGACCGCTGGAACCCATCTGGGCGGCTCTGGGCCTCACCAACTTCTCGTGGGTCAACTACGAGTGGGGGGCGCGGGTGGCGGTGCTGATCGGAGACACCTGGCAGTGGACCCCGTTCGCCTTCATCATCCTCCTCGCCGCCCTCCAGGGCATTCCGCAGGAACAGATCGAGGCTGCCGCCGTCGACGGCGCCACCCGCTGGCAGATCTTTCGCTACGTCGTCTTTCCCTACCTGCTCCCGGCGAGCGCGACCCTCGTCCTTATCCGGTTGATCGAAGGCTTCAAAATCGTTGACCTCCCCAACATCCTTACCAACGGCGGTCCCGGTACGGCAACCGAGTCGATCACCCTGCAGGCGTATTTTTCCTGGCGGACGCTCGACATCGGCACCGCGGCGGCCGTGGGGTTCTTGCTGCTGGTGCTGGTCTCGGTCATCAGTCTCCTTTACGCGATCTTCGTTCTTTCCCGAACCGGGGAGGGGGCATAACTTATGGGCGGGCGCTTTTCACTCAAGCTGTCGCCGTTGCAGATCCTCGTGATTTACGTTTCGCTGATTATCGCCGCGGTTTTTGTTCTCTTTCCCCTGTACTGGCTGGTCGTGACCTCGCTCAAGACGCCCATCGAGGTCTTCAACGGGCCCTTTTACCTTCCCTTCATCGATTACAAACCGAGCCTCCACGCCTGGAACTACGTCTTCACCGTTCTCTGGCCCGACCTCAAGCGGGCTTACGCGAACACGGCGACGGTGGCGCTGGCGAGCGCAGCGATCACGTTGTTGCTTGGCGCGTTTGCCGCGTACGGGCTGACCCGGTTCGAGTACCGTCCGCGCCTAGGGGCCATCGGCCTCTTCCTGGCGTGTCTCGTCCTGGGCGTTTTTGTTGCGATCTTCGGAGCCCCGCTGATCGTTTCGGTTGCGGTGCCGCTCGTTCTGTTTTTCCTGGGCCTGCAAACCATAGGCCGCCGCTTCCGTGCGGCCCTTAAAAACGAAGACGTCGCCTTTTGGATGATTTCGACCCGGATCCTGCCGCCGATCGTGGTGGTCATTCCCATCTACCTTTTCTTTCAGCAGCTCGGCTTGCTGGATACGCGCACGGCGCTGATCATCAGCTACACCGCGGTGAACCTCCCGATCGCGGTCTGGTTGATGCGGGATTACTTTATGGGCATACCGCTCGATCTTGAAGAATCCGCCCAGGTCGATGGGGCGTCGCGGTACCGGATCTTCTTTTCGATCGTGCTCCCCCTGGCGATTCCGGGCTTCGTGGCCACGTTTTTGTTGATGCTGGTCTTCGCCTGGAACGAATACCTGCTGGCCCTTTTCCTTTCCAAGGCCAACGCACAAACCATGCCGCTCCTGGTCGCCGCCATGAACGGCACCCGGGGCACCGAGTGGTGGTACATGTCGGTGATCATCCTGGTCATGATCCTGCCGGTCATGCTGGCGGCGGTCATCCTGGAGCGCTACATCGAACACGGCCTTCTCGTCGGGGCCGTGAAGGGGTGAAGGAGGCCATGAGAAGAATCGGTATGGTCATCCGCGTCAAGCCTGAAAAATTTGAGGAATACAAACGCCTCCACGCCAACCCGTGGCCAGGCGTGCTGGAAACCTTACGGCGGGCCAACATCCGGAACTACTCGATCTTTCACCACGCGGGCCTGCTCTTCGCCTACCTGGAGTACCACGGTGACGACTGGGAGGAGGATCAAAAGCGGATCGCTGCCGATCCCATTACGCAGGCCTGGTGGGAGCTGACCGACCCCTGCCAGGAACCGCTTCCCACCCGGAAGCCCGGCGAATGGTGGGCTGAAATGGAACAGGTCTTCTTCATGGAGTAGAGCATGCGCATCGTCGAATCGGAAGTCCTCGACGTCCGCTTCCCCACCTCGCTCG
>CAZXOY010000064.1:0-8623 GCA_964642655.1 uncultured bacterium | reverse complement strand
CCGCTTTTGCAGAGCGAGTTTAAAATGCGGCCATGGCTTTAAGCCCGAGCGTTGCAGCCATGGCGGGCCTATTGCATGACATCGGAAAACTCTACCAACGCGCCTATGGCAACACGCCGCCCCCGGACTACCGCGAGGAAGGCTATACCCACCAGGATTACACCGCCTACTTCGCCCAGAAGTTCATCGCCGACGACGAGCTTTCCGAAATCGCAAAGCGCCACCACGCCGGGGCGAAAACGCCCGAGCGCCTTCGACCGCGCGAAGACCGGCCCCTCGATTGGGTCGTTTTTTTCGCCGACAACTACGCGAGCCGCGAGCGTTCCGGTGAGGACGCCGCGCCGAGCCAGGCTGTCGAGCGGACCCCGCTCATCAGCGTTTTCTCCCAGATTCAAATTCTGGGAAAGAAGGCTCCCGAACGCGCCTACCCCTTTTTGTCTGATGGACGGGTGGGCCTGGCCCCGGGGCTCCCCTACCCAACCCAGCCAGCAAGGGCCAACGTCTCGCCCGACGCCTACAGGCGCCTGGTCGAGCACCTCGAGGCCAGAACCGCCCAGGCCACATCGCTGACCACCGACCTCCCGGCCCTCGTCGCCAACCTCAACATGGCCTTTCTGGAAACCCTCTGGCCAGTCCCCGCCGACACCCGGGGCGACCCCGGCATCTCGCTCTACGACCACCTGAGGCTTACCGCCGCCTTCGCCGCTGCGCTTTATGCCTACCACCAGGCCGGCGAGCTTAAAGTGGAAGCGATTCGCGATGAGTCCGAAGCGAAGTTCTTACTCGTCGGCGGCGATATGTCGGGCATCCAGAGCCACATCTACCGAATCAAGGACGCCCAGGGGCAAGGCGGCATCGCCAAAAGACTGCGCGCTCGCAGCCTCGAGGTCAGCCTGGCCGCCGAGGCCATGGCGCTGGGGCTGCTTGAGCGGCTGGGGCTGCCGCCCTTGCAGCGCATCATGAGCGCCGGAGGGAAGTTCTATGCCCTCTTGCCCAACACCGAAGAAGCAAAGCAGGCCCTCGAGGCCCACCGCGAAGCCTGGGAGGCGTGGGCGCTCGAGCAGGGGGCGGGGCTGATACCGGTCCTCGACTGCGTCCCGTTTAGCCCCGAGACGCTCAAAACACAGGGCTTTGCCGCGATCTTCCAGCGCCTGATCGAACGCATGGCCGAGGCCAAGCTGCGCCCCCTCAAAAGCCAGACCGCGCGCTTTCCCGACCCTTTCCAAAATCGTCAGGGGCAAAGCCGCCGCCCCTGTGCGGTGTGTGGCGTCCGCCCCGCCCAAACCGACGAGCCGGGCGCGGCCTGCGTGGAGTGCATCCGCGACCGCGAGGTCGGCACACGCCTGCCCAGGGTGCAGTCGCTCTCGGCCACCAAAACCCCGGCGCGGCCATACTACCGTTTCCCCGAGCTCGCCTTCGACCTCGAGGCCCACGCCTACGCCCTCCGGGGAGCGGCCGACTTCACCCCTTCCGGAGCGCCCTGGGAGTTCAGGCCGCTGCTCGGCCACCTGCCCACGGTCCGCGATGCGCTGGACTTTCTCAACAAAGAGGACCTCGAGGACTACCGCGCCCATCTCGACGAGCGCGGCGTTGACCCGGAAGACGACGCACCCCTCAGCGAGGACAAGCCCCTCACCTTCAGCGAACTCGCCCACCTCTCCCAGGGCGCGCCCTACCTGGGCGCGCTCATGCTCGACGCCGACCGCATGGGCGAGGCCTTCGCCCGCGGCTTCGCACACTTAAAAGAGCCGATGAGCCCGGGGCGAATAGCGACGCTGTCCCGGGCCATCGAGACCTTCTTCACCCTCGAGGTGGGCGGCCTGATCCAAAACGCGGCCGACTACAGCGAACACCTCGGCTTCTCGGCCCTCGAGGCCGAAACCAAAGCGCGCCGCTACCGCCTCATCTACACCGTTTACTCCGGCGGTGACGACCTTTTTCTCATCGGCCCTTGGGACGTTTTGCTCGACTTCGCGCTCGATCTCAACGCCCTCTACCAGCGCTACACCGCACACCCCGGGCTCAGCCTCTCGGGCGGCTTCGTGCTTTTGCGGCCTACGACCCCCGTCCCCATGATCTACGAGGCGGTCCGCCAGGCGGAGGAACAGGCGAAAGCGCGGGGGAAGGCGCCGGAAAGCCCCTCGAGGGGCCAGGGCCATCTGGCGCTCTTCGGGCAGGCAGTCCCCTGGAGCGCGCTCCAGGCCCTTGCGCCCTGGGCGCGTTGGCTCATGAACGAGCACGCGCATGGCCGCTTTCCCAGCGCGCTCGCTTACCGCCTGCTCAAACTCCACCGCCGCTTTCAGGAGGAAGAAGACCCGGCGCGGAAAATGTTCTACAAACCCCAGCTGGCATACACCCTGCGCAACTACACCGATGGGGAAAAATTCCTGGGGTATCGCGAGCGACTGAGTCAGCTCCTGGACCATACCCGGCCGGAGTGGGCGCACCTGCCGGTCTGGGTGGAATGGGGCCTCTACGGTGCGCGAGGGAGGAAAGGATGATCCAGTTTTACCGCGATCCCAACAAGGAATACATGGTGCCCGACCTCTTGAGCCAACAGGCCAGGGAAGTCGCCGAGAAGATCCGGCAAAACCGCGAGCTGAAATCGAGCCAGTTCCGCAACTACTTCCAAGAGCTCCGGGCCCTCGAGGCCCGCTACCGGGCGGAGCGCCGGAAAGATCCGCAGGGGGCCTGGCTCAGGCTCGAGCCCCAGCTTCAGCTCTTCAAGGCCAAACTGGCCTACGGTGCCCGGAAGGAAGGGCCGCTCGCCAAAGCAACCGAATTCCGCCGTTTCATGGAAGAAGTGGTGAACTCGATCCAGGAAGGCAGGGATTTTGAAGCCGCGATGCTTTACGTCGAAGCGGTGCTCGCCTACTTCTACGCCCTCGAGTCGGAACAACAGCAAAGGAGGAACCGCCGATGAAGCTTCTCGGTTACAAGGTGGTGCGCGGAAGGATGCGCTTGAAAAGCGGCCTCCGCATCGGGACCAGCAAGGACATGATGGCGATCGGCGACGTCGATAACCCCGTGATCAGGAACCCCCTCACCAACGAACCCTATATTCCCGGATCTTCGCTGAAGGGGAAAATGCGCTATCTCCTCGAGTGGCATCTGGGCGGCAACTATATCACCAAGTCCGATAAGTATCACGTTTATGTCTCTAACGACCCCAAGGACCCGGTGAACCGCATTTTTGGCGTCGCCCCGGGCAACCGGCCGGAAGACCAGGAGGTGGCCCAAAAGCGCGGCCCCACCCGCCTTCTCGTACGCGACGCCTACCTCACCGAAGACTCCAAAAATCAGCTCTTCGAGCAAACGATTGCGAAGGGAAGCCTCTACACCGAGGTCAAACAGGAGGTCTTCATCCCCCGTATTGGCGGCAACGCCAACCCCCGCACCGCCGAGCGCATCCCCGCCGGCGCCGAGTTCGACTTCGAGATGGTCTACCGAGTCTTCGACCTGGACGACGGAGGCCAAACCGATCTGGAATATTTCCAGCACGTTATCACCGCACTGCGCCTGGTCGAGCTCGATGGCCTCGGCGGCTACATCAGCCGGGGCTATGGCCAGGTGGCCTTTAAGATCAAGCAGAACGACCGCTGGGTTGACCTCGACGAATTCGACTTTGAAAACGCGCCGCTTGTCCAGCTCAGAGGCCAATGAAGGCGAGAACCTATTACCTCCGCTTCAAAGCCCCGGTCACCGAGCTGCCCCGGGCGCCGGCGCTCTTTGGCCACCTGGCCTGGATGGTGCTTTGGCACGAAGGCCGGGTGCGGCTCGAGGCCTTCCTGCAGGCCTTTGAAGAGGGCCCGCCGCCCTTTCTGTTAAGCTCGGCTTTCCCCGTCGCCCGAAAAGGCGAAGACCGGCTGCCTCTCTTGCCGCGCCCCAAGCGACCGCCCCTCATGGAAAAGGACACCCGCAAGCGGAAAACCCTCAAGAGAATCCGCTACCTGTCCTTTTCCCTCTTCCGAAAGGTCGCGGAAAAAGGCGACGCACCTCTTGCCGAAGCGATCGAGGACGGCAGCCACACGCTCTTTCACGAAGCCCTGGTGCCGCGGGGTTACGAAGTGGCGGCGATGAGCGAAGCTCGAACTCGCGTGGGCATCGCCCGGGCCAGCGGTACCCACGCTCCGGGCGTCCTGTTCACCGAGAGCGCCCTCCGAATCCGGGAAGCGGTGATCTACGCCGCCTTCTCCTCCCCAACCTACGGACCGGCCTGGTTTGCAGACCTGCTCATGGCCATTGGCCGCCAGGGGTATGGAGGGAAAAAGAGCATCGGGTACGGGGTCTTCGACGTCGAGGATGGGGGCGAGATCGAGCTCCCCGAAGCCCCGGGCGCCAACGCCCACACCCTGCTCTCGCCCGCCCTGCCCCCAGAGGGCGACGGGTGGTATGGCCTCGAGCCTTATTGGGGGCGGCTCGGAGAGCACTTCGCGCTGGGGCCCAACCCTTTCAAGCGCGTCTACATCCGGGCGGTTGAAGGCAGCACTTTCCGCAACCCGCCCGAGGGGAAGCTGCTCGACGTGACGCCAGAACCAGCCCCAGAAACGGAGGCCCGGGTCCGCGAATATCTCTTCCCCTTCACACTGGGGGTGCGGGTATGAACGGGATGCGGCGCTACATCCTCGAACTCGAGCTCAAAACGCCGGTCCACGTCGGCATGGGCGCGGACCACGATCATCCGGCTTTCGCCTACCTGCCCGACTTTGAGCGGAAAGAGGTCGTGCTTTTGGACCCGGCACGGCTGGTGGTTGAACTCGAGCCGGACCGCCGCGACGCCTTCTTACGAGCGGTGGCCGAGGGTCCCGCCCGGGCCCAGCGGCTCCTCCGCAACTGGCACCAGGAAGGCGTCCCCCTGCCCGAACAGGGCCGTCTCTCTGCGAGCCCGGCCTTTTTGAACGCGGTCAAAGCCGCCTCGGACCAGGCCCAGCTCGAGTTCAGGCCGCTCCCCCGCAGCCTCGAAGGGCCTTACCTTCCGGGATCGAGCGTCAAAGGGGCGCTCCGCACCGCCTGGATCTACGCCCAACTCGCACCCGTTCTCGAGGACGCCGACCTCATCTACGACCCGAGGAACGGCTGGGTCAAAAAACAGCGCCGGGGCCTCGAGGGCGTCCTACGCCCGGGCCGCGGCGGCCTCCGCGCCGCCCAGCAACTCGAGGCCCTGGCCCTGAACTACCTGGAAAAGCGCGGGCCCAACATGACGAAGGACCCCTTCCGCGCCGTCCGGCTTGGCGACAGCCCCCCGCTTCCCGCTACCCGTCTGGAGAGAATCGGGGTGGTCCATCCCACCAACCGCCTCAGAGACGTTACCTTCCTCGCCGAGGTCATTCCGGCCGGAACTCGGGTACGCCTTTCCTTCCGGTACCACGAAGCTCTGATGAAGGAAGGCGTGGTCTCAGGTGGCGTGGACCCCGAGGCGCTGGCCGATGCGGCCTACTCGTTCTACCAGGGGGTCTTAGATGAGGATATGGACCACGCGGCCGCTCTGGGTTGGGAACGGGCGGTGGAATTCTACCGGTCGCTCTCCCGCGAGATCGAAACCGACGCGACGCGCTTTCCCCTGAGGCTCGGCTTTGGATCGGGGAAGATCGCGAACACCCTCCATTTCCTGATGAGCGAAGAGCCGCCCAAAACGCGCAAATCGGCCGGACGCACGGACCCGGCGCTCGGCCTGCCCCTGGGATGGGTGGTCGCCAAACTGGTGCAGGTCTAGCGATGCTCCTGGCCTCCCTCGTCTTACCCTTGGACACCCCGGACAAGCCGGAGCCCGCCCACGTCCGTGGGTGGTTCTACCGGCTTCTGAGAGACGTCGCGCCCGAACTCCATGACGATCAGAAACCGCCCCCCTTCACCCTCGGTCTCGGGGGCAAGCCTGGAGGCTACTGGCTGCGGCTGACCCTCCTCGACGAAGCGCTCTATGCCGCCCTCTCCCCCACGCTCTACACTCTGGCCGGCCAGCGTCTCTCCCTGGGCCGGCAAAACGTCCTGATCAAAGGCATCGTTCACCAGGGCCATGCCTGGGCGGGGCTTGCCACCTACCCCCGCCTGTTCCATGGCGACCCCAGGCCCGACTTTCCCTTGCACTTCGCCAGCCCAACGTTCTTTAAGCGCAAAGACGCCCACTACCCGCTTCCGGAACCGAAACTGGTCTTTGGCTCGCTGATGGAACGGTTCCGAACCTTCGCCCCGGTCACGCCCCCGGATTTCCTCAAGGCCAGCATTGCCCGCCTCACCCTCCGCCACCTCAACATTCACACCCGGCCCGTTGAACACGAGGTCCGGGCGGTTGGATTTGTGGGCCGGGCCACTTTTCATCTTCCCGGGGCGACTGAGGAAGAGATGCGCTGGCTCGGAGCGCTGCTGAAGTTCGCCTTCTTCGCCGGGGTTGGCGCCAAAACCTCGCTCGGGTTCGGCCAAGCCCGGCCCTATCAGCTCAGGGAGATCGCAGCAAACGATGACAGCATCACTGACCGAAGCAAGTAGGGTGCTCATCGCCACCACCGGAAAAACGCCGGACCCCATCGTGGCCAGCATCACCGAGCACGCGCCCGACGCGGTGATCTTCCTCGCCAGCCAGGAAACCCTCTCCGTGGTGGGGGCGGTGATGCAGGAATACCCGGAGCTCACCTACCAAACGGTGATCATAGAAGATCCGGAGAGCCTGGTGGCCGCCTTCCGCGCCGCCAGGGAGGGCCTTTCAATCGCTAAGAAATGGGAGGCGAGCGCCATCATCGCCGACATCTCCGGTGGCACCAAGCCCATGACCTCCGGCGTGACGCTGGCCCTGGCCGGTCTCGGCGTCACCTTTTCGTACGTCGGCGGGACCAAACGCGACGAGCACGGCCGGGTGATCCCCGGTCACGAGCAGGTACGGCTCCTCGAGGACCCCACCGAGCGCTTTCACCTCTCGGCCTGGCGCAGTTTCAAAAGCGCGTGGAACACCTGGCGAATGGACTCCGCCCTCGAGGCGATCAGGCGAATTCTGGCCGGCGATACCTCGCTTTCGCCGTCAGAAAGGCGTTTCTACACCAACCTGGCGGGCGTCACCCAGGGCATGGCCGCCTGGGACCGGTTCCACCACGCCGAGGCGCTCGATCTACTCAAAGCCCACCTCCCCGTGGCTCTGGCCATCGCCGAGGCCTGGCGCCACGGGGCCAAAGTGCGGGTGCTCGCCGAACTCGAGGCGCGCCTCACTTTTTTGGCACGCACGGCCGA
Source organism: uncultured bacterium (assembly GCA_964642655.1). Lineage (GTDB taxonomy): Bacteria > Deinococcota > Deinococci > Deinococcales > Marinithermaceae > WFXV01. The sequence goes on along the minus strand of CAZXOY010000064.1, from coordinate 1,408 downwards.
AAAATCAGGCAAGCCGACGATGAACCTCCTCGCCGATCTTCTGGCCAACGCCGACCGGCGAGCCCAAACCGGGCGCTACGACGACGCCGTGGCCCGGCTCTACCGGGCGCTGGAGCTGGCGGCGGAGGCCGACCTGTACCAGCGAACCGGGGTCGTCCTCAAAGACCCGAGCACCTGGCCAGAATCGATCGGCTCCGATCTGCGAGAGCGGGCCGAAAAGCTCTTGGGCCTAACCCGCGTGCTCGACCTAGCTTTCGACCTGGACCTTCGCCTCGGACACCGGGGTACCCTGGCGCAAGAGCTCAGGAGTCGGATCAAGTCCATCGAACCCGTGCTCAGGCGCAGGCACGAGAGCATCCTGGCCCACGGCACCCGGCCGGTCGGGGAAAAGGACTACCTCGACTTCCGCGGGATCTTCTCCGACCTTGGCCTCGAGGCGGCCAAACCCTGGCCGAGGTGGTGAGAGCATGCCAAAGATCCTTCTCAGCTTTCTCGGAACCGGGAACTACCAGCCCGTTCGCTACCGCCTGGGGCAGCGAATCGCGCGAGCGACCCGGCTCTCGGCGGCCGCCATAGGCGAACTCTTGCCCGATCACCGCCCGGTGCTCCTGGCCACCAGAGAGGCCTATGCAAAGAACTGGGAAGTGGTGGAGGCGAGCTTTGCCGCCCTGGGGCTGGCTTCTCCGCAACGGGTGGAAATCCCCTCGGGCAAGAGCGAAGCGGAGATCTGGAAAACCGTCGAAATCCTGGTCTCGGCCGTACCCGAAGGAGCCTCGGTCATCCTCGACGTGACCCACGGCTTTCGCGCCCAACCGCTTTTGGTCTACGCCACCATGGGGCTTCTTGCGGAGATGGGGCATGCCCGAACCGAGCGCATCCTCTACTGCGCCTATGAAGCCAGGGACGATGAAGGCATTGCGCCCATCTTCGACTTGTCGCCGCTTTTGGAGCTCGGCGCTTGGAGCCGGGCGCTCGCCGACCTGCGGCGCTATGGCTACGCCACGCCTTTGAGGCAGCTCTTGCGTGAAATTGCGGCCCGGGCGCACAAGGAAGCGCGTGACCACAAACCCCTCGGGCTCGTGGGGCTTGGCGATACCCTCGAGGCAATCACGCGCGCGCTGTCGGTTTTGCGACCGGTACAGGCCTTCGAAGCGGCCGCGACCTTGAGGGAGCGGATCGCGCGGGCAGAGGCGGACCTAAAGGCCATGCCCGAACTGCGGCCGCTGGCCAGCTTTCTCCGATCCGGCCTATCGAACTACCTCAGGCTCGGCGGCAGCGAGGCGCTTTTCTCGCGCCAGGGCCTGCCGTCACTCGGACACATGATCCGGCTCTATCTGGAACTCGAACAGTACCCGCAAGCCATTACCCTGGCCCGGGAAGCCCTGGTCACGCTGCGAACGCTCGACAA
>CAZXOY010000063.1:7039-8895 GCA_964642655.1 uncultured bacterium | reverse complement strand
TTGACCTCTTCGTTATGGAACCAGATGAACTCGTTCGAGGCGTGCATGGCGCCGGCGCTTTCAAAGCGGGCGTCATCGACCTCGAAGGCGCTGGCCTTTGCGTTCCACGCGATACGGGTGGCGAAGACCGGGGCGGTTCCGTACCTGCCCCCGGCCATCGGCGGCTTGGGAAGCGTGGGATAGCCGTAAAAGATCGGGGGTTCGCTCTGCTCGAACGCACCCTTGGCCACGCCGACGGGCGGCACCGACTGCTGCAGTCCGCTCCGGTTCACCGCGCTTTCGAAGAAGTTCACGAAGAACGACCTCGCCTGAGCCTGATTCACCGCGTCGCCGAGGAAGAGCCGGGTGGCGTTCAGGGCACCCATGATGGCCGCCACGTCGTCGATGCTGTGGCTGAGCTCACCGTTAAACCTGCCCTGGGGGAAGTTGTAGCTCGCGGCGAGATCGCCGTAGGTCCGGGCCGCGGCGCGCAAAAAGAGCGGATCGCCGCTGACCCGCCAGGCTTCGATGAGTCCGCGAAGGGCGTAGGCTTTTTCTCCGGCCCCACGCGTTGGGGCGCCGATGAGCTGCAGGGCCAGTGTGCGCAGGCGAAGCCCGGCTTCCCGGGCGCGCTCGGGGGTGTTCGCCGCATACCAGGTGAGGGCCTGGATGGCGAGAGAGCGTTCGGGGATTCCCTCGGGTTGTCGAGCGCCGAGGGTCGCGAAGAGGCGGTCGGCGGCTCGGCCGAACATCTGGGCCCTGGCCGGGTTCCGGTAGCGGTTGGTCTCGCTGAGGCGCATGGCGTCAGCCGAGAGCAGGCCCTTGAGGTTTGAGAGGGCCTCGAGGACCACCCAGTTTCCTGGCCAGTCGACCTGCCCGTCGCTATCCACGACCCGACCGTCTTCGTCCATCATTTCCTGGATGACGTAGGCCCCCTGGCGCTGGGCGCTGGCGCTCATGACCATGCCCACGAAGCGCCACTGGGCCCCGAAGCCGTCGCTGGGCCTGCCGAAGTGGAAGTCCACGTGGAACTGCTTGGCCCACTCGATCTCTTTCATCATCGTCCAGCCCATGGCTGAGGCGCCCACCACTCGTTCGAAGGTGGCCGGGTCCCAGCCCTGGGTGGCGAAGTCCCTGACGTTGATCGGCTGGGTGTAGCGGGGGTCACCGCTTTTGAACACCGCCTTGAGCAGGGTCACGCCCGGGGGAACCGAGACCGTGTCCCCGTCGCTGGGGTCAGTGTCCACGGCTCGGATCATCTTCATGACCGCTTCCTTGGGTGGGGCGAAGGTGAGCCCGAGACCGGAACGCATGACCAGGTTCCCGAGATTGTAGCGGGAATACCAGTAGCCTTCCTCCATGGTTTGCATGGCGGTAAAATCCCGCCGCCCTTCGGTGAGACCGCCACCGGCGTAGGCGCTGGCCAGGGCCAGGGCGACGAGGGTGGTGGCAACGTGTTTCCTATTCATTCGCAGCCTCCTTCAAAGCGCACCCCCATCTTCGCCCCGGGGTGACGGGCCCGGTGTCGGCGCGCCGACACCGGGCTATGCTGGGGGCATGTCCGTGCTGGTGGAATTCGCCATGTTCCCGACCGATAAGGGCGAGAGCGTCAGCGCCTACGTGGCTCGGGTGATCGATAGCCTCAGATCCTCCGGCGTTCGCTACCAGCTGACGCCGATGGGAACGATCTTCGAAACCGAGACCATGCGGGAGGCCCTCGAGGTCATCGGCCGCGCATACGCCGTGCTCGAGCCGCTCTCAAACCGGGTCTACGCCGTCGCCAAGTTCGACATCCGCAAAGGGCCAACCGGACGCATGGAGAAAAAGGTCCGCTCGGTCGAGGAAAAACTCGCGCGAGCGGACCGGTAAGGCCCATT
>CAZXOY010000063.1:0-6939 GCA_964642655.1 uncultured bacterium | reverse complement strand
ACCAGGACGTCGTGGGGGTGGCTTTCGATGAGGCCGGCCATGGTGATCCTCACAAAGCGGGCGTTTTTCCGGAAGGTCTCGATGTCCGGGCAGCCGGTGTACCCCATGGCCGCCTTCAACCCGCCGACGATCTGGAAGAGGACGTCGGACACGGGGCCCTTGTAGGGGACCATCCCCTCAATCCCTTCGGGGACGAGCTTTTTGGCGTCTTCCTGGAAATAGCGTCCGGCTGAGCCCTTCTTCATGGCGCCGAGCGAGCCCATGCCCCGGTAGACCTTGTAGCGACGGCCGTCCTTGATGATCTCCTCGCCCGGGGCCTCGAACGTGCCGGCGAGCATGCCGCCGAGCATGACCGTGTTGGCCCCGGCGGCGATGGCCTTGGCCACGTCGCCGGTGTACTTGATGCCGCCGTCGGCGATGATGGGAATGTCGAGGTCCGCCAGGCCCTTGGCCGCTTCCATGATGGCGGTGATCTGGGGCATGCCAACCCCGGTCACCACCCGCGTGGTGCAGATTGAACCCGGGCCGATCCCCACCTTGACTGCGTCGGCGCCGGCCTCGGCGAGGGCCCTCGCTCCCTCGGCGGTGGCCACGTTGCCGGCGATCACCTCCACCTCGAATTTCGATTTCAGTTCGGTCACGGCCTCGATCACGCCTTTGGAGTGTCCGTGGGCGCTGTCGACGACCAAAACGTCCACCCCGGCCTCGACCAGGGCGCTGGCGCGATCCAGGAGTTCGGCGTCCGCGCCGACCGCGGCGCCCACCAGCAACCGCCCTTCGCCGTCCTTGGCCGCCCTCGGGTACTGGCGGCGCTTGACGATGTCCTTCAGGGTTATGAGTCCGACCAGGCGACCGTCGTCGTCGACGAGGGGAAGCTTTTCGATCTTGTGGCGCTTGAGCCGTTCCTCGGCCTCGTCGAGCGACGTTCCCGGGGGCGCGGTGATGAGTTGTTCCCGCGGGGTCATGATCTCGGTGACCGGTTTGGAAAGGTCGCGCTCAAAGCGGAGGTCGCGATTGGTCACCAGGCCGAGCAGCTTGCCGTGGAAGTCCACCACCGGCAAACCCCCGATCTTGTACTCGGCAAAGAGCCGCTCGGCGTCTTCCAGGCGGGCGTTGGGGGGCAGGGTGATGGGGTCGGTTACCATGCCCGCTTCGCTTCGCTTGACGCGATGGACCATTTCCGCCTGGACGTCGATGGGGAGGTTTTTGTGGATGACCCCGAGCCCGCCCTCCCTGGCCATGGCAATGGCCATCTTGGCCTCGGTGACGGTGTCCATGGCTGCGGAGAGGATGGGGATGTTAAGGGTCAGGCGGCGGGTGAGGCGGGTCTTGGTCTCGGCCGCTTTGGGTAGAACTTCGGAGTAGGCGGGGACGAGGAGGACATCGTCAAAGGTGAGGGCTTCGCCGGTGATCTTCTGCATATTGCCCCAGATTATACAGGGTGGGCGGGCCTTCACCCTAGCTTATCCGGAGGCGGCGGCATGAAATCCGACATCAGCCAGCGGTAGGCGAGGACGTAGCCCACGCCGTAGATGGCGAGCTGGGCCCAGAACGTTTTGAGCCAGTCCAAGCCGGCGGCGATCCCCCCGGCGATGAGGAAGCTGAGCACCAAGACCAGGACGAAGGTCTTGGCCATGAGTTTTAAGATCTTCGCCAGGGTGGGCTTTCTCGCTTCCTGGGCGAGCTTTTTGTAGAGTTTTTGCTGCCGTTTTTTCTTCCCCACGGCCTGACTATACTGGACCACGTGCAAACCGTTCGCAGTGTGGCCGAGCTCGAACAGGCTCTGAGGAACCAAAGCGTGGGCTTCGTCCCCACCATGGGCTACCTCCACCGCGGTCACCTGGCCCTGGTGGAGCGTGCGCGTCGGGAGAACCCGTTCGTTGTGGTCTCGGTCTTCGTCAACCCGCTGCAGTTCGGGCCTGGCGAAGACTTTGAGCGTTACCCCCGCGATCCCGAGCGCGACGCCAAGCTCCTGGCCGAGGCTGGGGTAGACCTGCTCTTTTTGCCGGAGGCCGCCGAGCTTTACCCCGAAGGGTTTTCCAGCTACGTGGAGGTCACGGGGCCGCTGGTGGAGCGCTTTGAGGGCGCGTTCCGCCCCGGGCATTTCCGAGGGGTGACCACGGTGGTGGCCAAGCTTTTCAACCTTGTCCGGCCGCGCCGGGCCTACTTCGGGGAGAAGGATTACCAGCAGCTGGCGGTGATCCGGCGCATGGTGGCCGATTTGCACTTTGGCCTCGAGGTGGTGGGGGTGCCGACGGTTCGCGAGGCGGACGGGCTCGCCCTTTCCTCCCGCAACGTCTACCTCACCCCCGAACATCGCCGCGAGGCCACAGGACTCTACCGGGCGCTCCTCGCGGCGCGGGAAGTGGCGCGTGCGGGCGGGAGCGTGGCCGAGGCCGAGGCGGCGGGGCTTCGGATTCTCCGGGAGATTCCCGATTTTCGCCTTGACTACTTCGCCATCGTTGACCCCGCGACGCTTGAGTCGCTCGCCGAATGGGTCGAAGGCGCTCGCGGGCTCGTCGCCGGTCGTTTTCCCGAGGTCCGGCTCATCGACAACATGGAGGTGTACCCGTGAAGTTCGGGGAGATGCTGGCCCAAATGGTGCGGGCCCGGGCTTCCGACATCCACCTCCAGGCCGGTGCGCCTCCCATGGTCCGGGTCGATGGCGAGCTCCTTCCCTTCGACAAAAAGCCCCTGACCCCGGCCCATACCGAGGCCATGGCCAAGGCGCTGACCACCGAGGCGCAGTGGAAGCGCTTTCTGAACGAGAAAGAGCTCGACTTTGCCTACGTCCTGCCCGGTGTGGCCAGGTTTCGCTGCAACCTCCTCCGGCAGCGAGGCGCGGTGGGGATCGTGATGCGGGTGGTGCCCGCTTCGGTTCCGACCTTCGAGGTTTTGGGGTTGCCCAGGGGGGTGGTCGAGAAACTGGCAGGCCAGAGTCGGGGCCTGGTTCTGGTCACGGGGCCGACGGGATCCGGCAAGTCGACCACCCTGGCGGCGATGGTGGACTACATCAACAGCCATTACGCCAAGCACGTGATCACCATCGAGGACCCGATCGAGTACCTCCACCGGAACAAGCGGAGCCTGGTGGTCCAGCGCGAGGTGGGGCTGGATACGGCGTCGTTCTCGGATGGGCTGCGGCGTGCTTTGCGGCAGGACCCGGATGTGCTTTTGATCGGTGAGATGCGGGACCGGGAGACGGTTGAGGTGGCCCTCGAGGCCGCGCAGACCGGGCACCTGGTGCTCTCGACCCTCCACACCCACGACGCGGTGCGGACGATCAACCGCATCATCGATTTCTTTCCCCTCTCCGAGCACCGGTTGGTCCGCATCCTGCTCGCCGAGAGCCTGCTCGGCATTCTCTCCCAGCGCCTTTTGCCCCAAGCCGGGGGGCAGGGCCGGGTGCTCGCCCTGGAGATCCTCCTCGCCACGCCCCTGGTCAGGGACTACATCAAGGACGAGGAGAAAACGCCGCTGATCAAAGACGCGATCGCTTCCGACGAGACCCGGGGGATGCAAACCTTCGACCAGCACCTGGTCCGCCTCTACCTCGAGGGCCGCATCGATCTCGAAACCGCGCTGGCGGCGGCGACGAGTCCCCACGAGTTCCGGCTCCTGGTGACCAAGGCCACCGGCGAGCAGGTTTAGGTACCCCGCCGTGGCTTTGGCCACGGCGGGGACCACGGAAAAACGCAAACGACGGCCAATCTCGCATCGGCATGTTGAAAAGCCCGTGGGCGCTCGCTTGGCGCCTGGGTCGTTTTGCTGGTTTTCGCCGGTGAAAACATGTCAGCATAGCGGAGGAGGCAAGCGATGCTGGTAACGGGTTTGGAGATCCTCAAAAAGGCTCGTGAGGAAGGTTACGGCGTTGGGGCGTTCAACACCAACAACATGGAGATCACCCAGGCCATCCTCGAGGCCAGCGAGGCCAAAAGCAGCCCGGTCATCCTGGCCATGTCGGAGGGGGCGATCAAATATGGCGGCGGCTACCTGGCCCGCATGGTCATCGAGGCGGCCCGCGACGCGCGGGTGCCGGTGGCGGTGCACCTCGACCACGGTTCGTCCTACGAGGCGGTCCTGCGTGCCTTGCGCCTCGGGTTTACCTCGGTGATGATCGATAAGTCCGGCGAGGACTTTGAGACCAACGTGGCCGAGACCAAGCGGGTTGTGGCCGCGGCGCGCGCGGTGGGGGTTTCGGTCGAGGCCGAGATCGGCAAGCTGGCGGGGGTCGAAGAGCACGTCGCGGTCGACGAAAAGGACGCCTTGCTCACCAACCCTCGCGAGGCCCAGATCTTTGCCGAGCGGACCGGCATCGACTTCCTGGCCGTGGCGATCGGTACCTCGCACGGCCCCTACAAGGGGAAGGGCCGTCCCTTCATCGACCACGCGCGGCTCAAAGAGATCGCCGAGCTCTTGCCCGGGATGCCGCTCGTGCTGCACGGCGCCTCGGGGGTGCCGCAGGAACTGGTGGAGCGGATCAACCGCGCCGGCGGGAACCTGAAGGGGGCGCAGGGCATCCACCCCGACGATATCCGTCTGGCGATTCAAGGCGGCATCAGCAAGATCAACACCGACACCGACCTCCGGCTCGCCTTCACCGCCGCGGTGCGCGAGGTGCTCGTGGAAAAGCCTGAGGTCTTCGATCCCCGAAAGATCCTCGGGCCAGCGCGGGAAGAAATGAAGCGGGTGGTCATGGAGCGCATCGAGCTCTTTGGCTCCGCCGGGCGCGCTTAAAACCCCACCGTGGCGAATGCCACGGTGGGACCAGAGAAAGCTTGGGGGCTACGCTTCAACCCAGGCGTAGAGGTTTCATTCGGGGGTGCAGCGCCCGCGCCCCTCGTCGCGCGTTCGTCCTTGAACGTCGATGAATCGCCAGCGGTATTCCCCGGGCCAAAGGGTGAGCTCGAGGACGCCGTGGGCTCGAACCCGGGCCTGGCTCGCGGGGTGGATCCGGCCGAAAGGCCGGATCCAGGCCCCGCCGGTTCCGACCACGAACTGGCGGGGTTCGCCTTGGGGTTCGAGTCGTTCGTAGTCGTGATCGTGGCCGGCGAGGAAGAGTTCGACGCGGTGACGGCGGAGGAGGTCCCAGATCGGTGCCAGGGCTCGGCTTTCGCCGTGGAGCCCTGAGCTCAGGCGGGGGTGGTGGCCAAAGGCGAGCTGGCAAGGCACGCTCGGGTCCTCGAGGGTGGCCGAGAGCCAGCGGTACTGGGGTGAGCCGGGGCTGCAGCCACCAACCTGGGCGCAGTTGGTGTTGAGGCCGATGATCAGCCATCCGCCGAGCCTGAGCGCGTAGTACCCCTTTCCCCGGGGGCCGCCCCGGGACCCGAAATAATCGAAGTACGGCCCGGCCCCCGGGGAGAGGTATTCGTGGTTCCCCGGGACCGCCCAGGCCAGCGGTTTGAGCTCGCGCCAGGCGGGATCGAAGCACTGGCGGAAATTCTTGGCGCTTCCCCTGGGGTAGGCGATGTCGCCGAGGAGCAGGATGGCTGACGGCGCATTCGAGACCAGGGTTTTCGCGAGCCTGGCGGTGGCGTAGCGCGCGGTGAGGGTACAGGTGCCGATGTCACCGACCGCCACCACGGTGAACCCCTGCGCACCGGCTCGGCTTTGGATCGCGAAGAGGGCCAGGGCCAGAAAGACCCAGCGCGAAATCGGCATTTCTCTCACGTTTCGAACGTACAATGCCCCATGATGCATCCGGTCGATTTTATCCGCGAAAAAAGAGATGGGAAAAGTCACGATCCAGCGGCGATCGGCGCCTGGGTCCGGGCGTTTACCGCAGGCGAGGTGCCTGATTATCAGGTTGCGGCGTGGTTGATGGCGGTCTACTTCCGCGGACTCAACGAGGACGAGACCCTGGCCCTGACCGAGGCCATGGCGAGCTCCGGCGAAGTGCTGGATCTCGCGGGGCTCGGACCCACCGTCGATAAGCACTCCTCCGGCGGCGTCGGCGATAAGACGACCCTGGTCGTGGCCCCGATTCTGGCGGCTGCCGGGGCGGTGGTGGCCAAGATGAGCGGCCGTGGCCTGGCCCACACCGGAGGCACGATCGACAAGCTGGAATCGATCCCGGGATTCCGAAGTTCACTGGATAAAGACGAGTTTTTGCGTCAGGCCAGGACGGTCGGGATGGTGGTGGCGGGGCAGTCCGCGGAGCTGGCCCCGGCCGATGGCCGCCTCTATGCCCTGCGCGACGTGACCGCGACCGTGGACAGCATCCCGCTGATCGCCAGCTCGATCATGTCCAAGAAGCTGGCCGCCGGCGCCGGCGCCATCGTGCTCGATGTGAAGGTGGGCAGGGGGGCGTTCATGAAGACGCCCGAGGCGGCAAGAGAGCTCGCGGCGCTTATGGTTCGCCTCGGTCGCCGCGCCGGCCGGCGGGTGGCGGCGGTGATCTCGAGGATGGACCAGCCGCTGGGGCAGGCGGTGGGGAACGCGATCGAGGTCCAAGAGGCCATTCGGACCTTGAACGGGGAAGGGCCGGCCGACCTGACCGAACTGGCGTTGACCCTGGCTGAGGAAGGGCTGGCGCTCGCCGGGCTGCCACCCGAGCGGGCGAGGGCGGTGTGGGAAAGCGGGGCGGCGCTCGCCAAGTTCCGCGAGTTCGTCGCTGCCCAGGGGGGTGACCCCCGCGTGGTCGATGATCCGGAGCGCCTGGCGCTGGCCCCCGAGGTCGAGGCGGTGCGGGCGGACGCCGGGGGCGTGGTCTCGGCCCTGGATGCCCTGAAGGTGGGCGTGGCCGCGATGCGGCTCGGTGGCGGGCGGGAGAAAAAAGGCGATCCCGTGGATCACGGGGTGGGGGTCTATTTGCTGAAAAAGATCGGCGACCCGGTACGCCCAGGCGAGGTTTTGGCACGCCTTTACCACCGCGGCCGTGGTCTGGAGGAGGCCAGGGCGCTGGTTGCCTCGGCCTACCGCGTGGCCGAGGCCGCCGAG
>CAZXOY010000062.1:0-9054 GCA_964642655.1 uncultured bacterium | reverse complement strand
TGGGATGAGTTCATCGCCCTGGCCCAGAAGTACACCACCGGGGACACCTTCGGCTTCCTCTACGACCTCGGCAACCCCTACTTCAACTACGGTTGGTTCAAGGCCTACGGCGCCTACGTCTTCGGCAAGCGCGCCGACGGCGGCCTGAACCCCAGCGACTTCGGGCTCGGTGGCGAGGCCGGCTATAAGGCCGGGCAGTTCATCAAGGACCTGCGCTATAAGTACGGCCTCATCCCCGAGGGCGTGGACTACGGCGTGGCTGACGGCGCCTTCAAGGACGGCGTCTTGGCCATGATTCTGAACGGCCCCTGGGCGCTCGGCGACTACAAGAAGGCCGGGCTCGACATTGGCATTGCCCCCCTTCCGGCGCCGCCCGGTGGTAAGGCCTGGGGCCCCTTCGTCGGCGTGCAGGGCATCGTGCTCAACGCCTACTCGAAGAACAAGGTGGCGGCCATCAACTTCGCCAAGCTTTTGGTGCGCCCCGACGCGCAGATCAGCTTCAACCGCGCCGGCGGTCGCATTCCGGTTTCCCAGGGCGCGCTTTCGCAGCTGAAGGATGACCCGGTGGTCAAGGGCTTTTCCACCACCATCGCCATGGGTGACCCCATGCCCAACATCCCCGAGATGGGCAAGGTCTGGGGTCCCTGGGGCAATGCCCTCAGCCTGATCATCCAAAAGCCCGACTCCGACGTGAAGAAGATCATCGACCAGATGGTCGAGGAGATCCAAAAAGGCATTCAGGGCGAGTAACCGTTGCCATTGGGCGGGCCTTCGGCCCGCCCCTTCTTGCCTATGTACAAACATCCTCCCGGACTCCGTGGTTTTCTCGTCGCCATCGGCCTGCTGGGCGCAGCGATCCTGGCGGCGTTTTCGATTGGTCTTTTCGCTTACTGGGCGCTTGAGCGCCTGGCCACGAGCGCCAGCAACCCCGAGGGGGTGCCAAACTACACCCTGCTCATCACCTCGGCGCTGGCGTTGATCCCGATCCTGATCTTGCTGGCCCGGCGCTTTCCTTACCTCACCGACTGGTACTACCTGCTCCCGGCGATGCTCTTTTTGCTCGCCTTCACCGTTTACCCCATCGTGCTCACCGTCTACCTGGCGTTCACCAACTACTCGGGGCTGCACAACGGCAAACCCGACCGCGCCAGCGAGACCCGGGTGGTGGCCCTCGAGGGTCGAACCCTGATCCTCGAGGGCCCGGCCGAGACCTCGCTCCGTTGCCGGAATGCCGGGTGCGCGGAAGAGCTCGTGGAGCTGGTCGGTGCCGGGCGGCGGGTGTACGACCGCATCGAGCGGGCCGAGGGCGACCGCCTCGTTCTCTCCCGGGCGCCGGACTTCGAGCCGCGCTACGTCTACCGGGTCAACACCTTCAGCTACGTGGGGCTCAAGAACTTCGTCTTTATCTTCGCGAACGCGTCCCGCGCCCTGATCCCGGTGTTTTTGTGGAACGTGGTCTTCGCCTTCGCCTCGGTGCTCTCAACGGCATTGTTGGGCCTCATCCTGGGCATCGTGCTCAACAACCGGCGCCTGCCCCTCCGGAACACCTACCGCACCCTGCTGGTGATCTCCTGGGCCCTGCCCGGGGTCATCACCATCCAGATGTGGGTGGCCCTGCTCAACAAGCAGTTCGGGGCCATCAACCGGCTTTTGGGGCTTCTCGGCGTCTACCCCATCCCCTGGCTGCTCGACCCCCTTTGGGCCAAGGTCTCGGTGCTGCTCGTGAATTTGTGGCTCGGCTTTCCCTATATGATGACCGCCACCCTGGGGGCGCTCTCCACCATTCCCGACGAGCTCTACGAGGCGGCCAGGGTGGACGGGGCGAGTTCGTGGCAGAGCTTTCGGCGGATCACCCTTCCGCTTTTGCGCGCGCCGTTCATTCCCATTCTCCTTTCCTCGTTTGCTTATAACTTCAACAACTTCAACATCATCTACCTCCTCACCGGCGGCGGTCCTTCATCGGAGGGGCGGCTTTCCACGGCACAGGCCACCGACATCCTGATCTCCTGGGCTTATAAGACCGCCTTCCGCGCCGAGGGCCAGTCGGCCTACGGCCTCGGGGCGGCGATCAGCCTGGTCATCTTCGCCATCACCGTGGGCATCAGCCTGGTGAACTTCAAGTTCACGGGGGCGCTGAAGGAGGAGCGGAAATGAGACGGGTGGTCTTCGGTGCGCTCGTGGCCGCGATCTACGTGGTGGTACGCCAGGTCGTGTTCGGCCTTGGCGGCAGCAACGCCTGGCTGGTTTTGGCTTATGAGCGCGGGGATGCGACGCTTGCGCTCTCCCTGCTCGCCGGGGTGCTGTTCCTCGGCCTGATCGCGGCCCGGTTCGGTTCTTCCTGGCGGGACGTGCTCGCGGTGGTGGCGGGCCTCGAGGCCGCCACCTATCTGCTGACCATCGGCCAGGCCCTGGCCGCGTCGGTGCGGCCGCGCCCGGCCTTCGGTTCGGTGTTCATCCCCGGGGGCTGGCGCTACGTGCTTGCCGGTTACCTGGGGATTGCCCTTTTGCTCCTCGTCTATAGCGCCGTCTACATCGGAATCAAAAACCGACTCACCCGCCGCAAGCAGAGCGTGTGGACCTTTTTCGGCTACGCCCTGATCCACCTTTTCCTCGTCAGCCTGGTGGTGCTGGTCTTCTACCCGGTGATCCAGGTGGTGGCCGCCTCCTTCGACCCCACCAACAACCTCTTCTCCTTCCGGCGGGTGGACAGCCCCTTCTTGCTCGTGCGGGCCAAGGTGCTGCCCGACTTTTCCCGGATCAGCTTCGAAAATTACCAGCGCCTGGTCGAGGGGGTGGTGATCTACGGTTACCAGTGGGCCTTGCTCGCAGCGGCGGCGCTGGCCCTCTTCCTCGCCCTTTGGTCGGGGTACAAGCTCAAGCGCCTGGGGCCGGTTGAGCCCTGGGCCAGCTTGCAGGGGCGGGCGCTTTTCGTCTTCGCCCTGCTCGCCTTTTTGCTGGTGGTCCTGGTCAGCCCCTCGCAGTTCGGCGGCCGGAGCACCGAGAGCAAGTTCCTGCTCTGGGTGCGGAACACCCTGCTCCTCTCCAGCGCCACCGGTTTCCTGGCCGTGGCGCTCACCGCCACCGCGGGGTACGCCTTTGCCCGTTTTCGCTTCCCCGGGCGCTATCCCCTCTTGCTCACCTTCATCTTCGTCCAGATGTTCCCCGGATTCCTGGCCCTGATCGCGATTTATTACCTGCTTTCCGCGCTCGATCTGCTCAACACCTTCACCGGGCTTTTGCTCGCCTATTCCGGGGGGATCATCAGCTTCGGCAGCTGGGTGTACAAGGGCTACATCGAGTCGCTCGGCCACAGCCTCGAGGAGGCGGCCTACATCGACGGCGCCAGCCGCTGGCAGGCCTTTTTGCGCATCATCCTCCCGCTTTCGGCCCCGATCTTCGTGTTCATCTTCCTCCTGCAGTTCGTGGGGACCTACTCCGAGTTCATCCTGGCCAACCTGGTGCTGACCGGGGTCGAGAAGTGGACCGTGGGCATCGGGCTCTATTCGTTCACCACCGGGCAGTTTTCCACCAAGTGGGGGGTGTTCGCGGCGGCGAGCGTTTTGGGTTCGCTCCCCATCCTGATGGTCTTCTACGGCTTCCAGCAGTACTTCGTTTCCGGCTACACCGCTGGGGCGGTGAAAGAGTGAGTTTGGCCTACCACGACTGGGAACCCGAATGCATTGACCCCCTCGTTCCCGAGCTCGGGGATACGGTTCGGCTTTTCGTGCGCACGAAGGCCCGCTCGGGCCAGGTGATTTACCTCTCCCACGGTGAGCTTTTGCGCGCGCCCCTCGAGGCCGCCCCCGGCGGCCTGGTGGGCCGCGTTCCCGTCAGCGCCCCGGTGCTCCGCTACGTGTTCTTTCTGGATGGTCGCTACTTCGGGGCCTTCGGCGAGGAGGCTTCGCTGCCGCGTTACGACCGCTTCTTTCACCTGCTCGCCGCGCCCGGCGTGCCCGAGTGGGCGGTGGGGCGGGTGTGGTATCAGATCTTTCCCGACCGCTTTAAAAACGCCTGCCCCGAGTGCAGCCCGCGCTCCGGCGAGTGGACCTACCAGGGAAGGCCGATCGTGGCCAAAGACTGGGACGCCCCGCCGGATCCGACCCAGGGAGCCCTCGAGTTTTACGGGGGCGACCTCTGGGGGGTTTTGGACGCGCTCGACCACCTCGAGTCGCTGGGGGTGGAGGGCGTTTACCTGACCCCGATCTTCAAGAGCCCCTCGAGCCACCGCTACGACACCGAGGACTACTACGCCGTCGATCCCCACCTGGGGGGTGACGCGGCTTTTGAGGCCCTGGTCGAGGGCCTGCACCGGCGGGGGATGAAGCTCATCCTCGACGGCGTCTTCAACCACACCGGTGACCGCTTCGCTGGGTTTTTGGCCGCGCGAACCCAGCCGAACGCCCCCTGGCGCGAGGTCTACACCTTCTTGCCCGGTGGCGACTACGTCGCCTTTTACGGCGTCCCCACCCTGCCCAAGGTGGATTACCAAAGCGAGCTGGCCTGGCGCTACTTCATCACCGGCCCGCAGGCCGTGGTGCGCCACTGGATCCGCCGGGGCGCCGATGGATGGCGGCTCGACGTGGCCCACCAAGTCGGTGAAGGGGGCACCGATCGCGGCAACGCGCGCATTCTGCGCGCGATCCGCGAGGCGGCCCGCGGGGAGAATCCGGAGGCGTACGTGTTCGGGGAGCTCTCCTTCGATACCGTTCCCTACCTTCGGGCCCACACCCTGGATGGGGCCATGCACTACGCCGGTTTCGCCAACCCCCTGCTCGAATGGCTGAGCGGACGCGATCTTTTTGGCCACCCCGTCCGCCTGAGCGCCGAAGAGGTCTGGCGCATCCTCTTTGACCACTACGCGGCTTTGCCCCTGGGGGTGCGGCAGACGATGTACACCCTGATCGGGTCGCACGACATCCCCCGGCCGCTTTGGCGGGTGCGCGGCGACGTGGAAAAGCTGAAGCTCCTCTTTGGCATCCTGCTCACCTTCCCCGGGGCCCCGGGCATCTACTACGGTGACGAGATCGGCCTCAATCAGGCCAATGCCTACGACGATTGGCGCGGTGACCCCATGAACCGGGGCACCTTTCCCTGGGATGAATCCCGGTGGAATCGTGATGTCCTCGAGTGGGTGAAGCGGCTCGTGGCCTTGCGGCGCCAACACGCGCCGCTTCGCCGCGGCGGGCTCTTGCCCCTGGCGGCGCCGCGCGGGGTCCTGGCCTACCGGCGGCGCTATGGCGGGCGCGAGATCTGGGTGATGGCCGCGCCCGAACCGGTGGAGGTGCGTTTGCCCCCGGCGCGGGACCTGCTCTTGGGAACCGTCCTTTCCGGTCGGCACACGGTGGAAGGCCTTTTGGTGATCGAACCCTTGGAAGGAGCGAGCGATGCGTAGATGGATGGCGATCGTTTTGGCGATGGTGGTCTCGGCTTTGGCCCTGGCGGTGCCGGTGACCTTTACCTACCAGCCCCCCGAGGGCCTCGAGGTGCGCTCGGTCTCCCTGCGGGGGAGCTTCAACAGCTGGGGCGAAACCCCGATGAAGCAAAACCCGGATGGCAGCTGGTCGGTTACCCTGGACCTCGACCCCGGCGAGTACGCCTACAAGTTCTTCATCAACGGCCAGTGGCCCAAAGACATGTGCAACGACGAGGCCTTCGGTCGCCCCATGGTCGACCCCAAGGCCGACGGTTGCATCGACGATGGGTTTGGGGGCCAGAACGCGGTGCGCATCGTGGCCGCCCCGGTGGTGCGGACGTCGGGGCCGGTTGAACTCGGCTTCAAGCACGACGCGGCCAGGGCCACCTTCGTTTCCGAGGCCGGGGGCCGGGTCTCGATCCGTTTTTGGGCCAACGAGGGTTCGGTGGCCAAGGCCTCGGTGATCGTGGGGGAGACCGCCTACCCCATGCACCGCCAGCTCGTCTTCCGCGGCACCGAGGTATGGCGGGCGAGCGTTCCCAGCGGGGCTTTTTCGTACCGCTTCGAGGTGGAGAAAGCAAATGGCGAGACCAAGCGTTTCGGCCCCTACCGCTACGACGGTAACGGGTTCCGGGCCATCCCCTGGGTTGCCGGGCGCGCTGGCTATCAGATCTTCCCCGAGCGCTTTTGGAACGGGGATCCCAGTAACGACCGGGCGGCGCTTTCGAGCGACGAGTACAACTTCAACCAGGTGTGGCGGGAAAAAGACCCGAGCTTCCGCCCCCAGCTCTCCCCGTGGAATGGTCCCATCACCCCGCAGCTTTGCTGCCACGAGTATTTTGGCGGCGACCTCGCCGGCATCGAGCAAAAAATCCCTTACCTCAAGGCCCAGGGGGTGGGCCTCGTCTACCTGAACCCCATCTTCGAGTCGGGCTCGGCCCACGGCTACGACACCCACGACTACATGAAGGTCTCGGCCAAGTTCGGGGACAAGGCCACGCTCAGGCGTTTGATCGAGAAACTGCATGCCGCCGGCATTCGGGTGATCTTCGACTTCGTCCCCAACCACACCGGACTTGGCTTTTGGGCCTTCCGCGACGTGGTGGAAAAGGGGCCGAACTCGCCGTACTGGAACTGGTACTTCATCAAGAAGTGGCCGTTTAAGCCCGGCGATGCCACCGCTTACGAGGCGTGGTGGGGCGTGCCCTCCTTGCCCAAGCTCAACACCGGCAACCCGGCGGTCAGGCGCTATCTGATCGAGGTGGCCAAGTACTGGGTGGGGTTTGGTTTCGACGGCGTGCGCGTGGACGTGCCCACCGAGCTGATCGCGGCCAAGGACTTCTTCAAAGCGCTCAAGGCCGAGCTCAAAAAGGTCAGGCCCGATGTGTACCTGGTGGGCGAGATCTGGGATCTGCGCCCCGACTGGGTGGGTCGCGAGGGCTTCGATTCGCTGATGAACTACGCCCTCGGCCGCAAAGTGCTCCTCACCTACGCCAAGGGCAAACCCCAGGCCTTTGCCAACGGCAAACGGGCCCTCCTCGGCATCTCCGAGTTCTACGCCAAGATGCCCGAGGCCTCGGCGGCCATGGGCTTTAACCTGATCGCTTCCCACGACACCTCGAGGCTGCTCACCGATCTGGGCGGGGGGAAGTTTGGCGATGTGCCCGGGCCAGAGGCGAGAAAGCGGGAGGCGCTGGCCTTTGCCCTGCTCTTTTCCATGCCCGGGGTGCCGGTGGTCTGGCAGGGGGACGAGTGCGCGTTCCTCGGCGAAAAAGACCCCTACGACAAGCAGCGCTACCCCATCCAGTGGCAAGCCTGCGACCAGGCGATGGCGGGGACCTACCGCTTGCTGGCCAACTTGCGGCGCGATCTGAAGGCGCTCTCTTCGCCGGTGATCCGGAGCTACTACGGCAAAGGGCCTTTGCTCGCCTTCTTCCGCGGCGAGCCGGGCGCGGATGAATTGCTGGTGGTGTTCAACAACGCCGAGAAGGAAGCGGTCATGCCCCTGCCACCGGGCGGCTGGCAGGATGTCCTCGAGGTTCGCACTTTCCGCAAGGAGGTCAAGATGCCGCCGCTTTCCTGGCGGTATCTCAGAAAGCGCTAGTGGTTTTTCGCCGCCGCCGCGGCCGTGGCCGCGGCGGCGCTTTGTCGGCCGGTCAGGGTCAGGCGGGGATGAGCACCACCTTGGTCGCTTTTCGCTCGGCGAAGAGGCGGTAGCCCTTTGGGGCGTCCTCGAGGGGCAGGCGGTGGCTGATGACTGCGGTGGGGTCGATTCGCCCCGCCGCCACCAGGGCCAGGGTGGCGTCGATGTCGCGGTGGATGTTGGCCACGCCGAGGTGGAAGTGAATGGCCTTGGTGAAGCTGCTCATCAAGGGGAAGGCGAAGGTTTCCTCCGAGCTCACCCCGACCGCCGAAACCCGCCCTCCACCGCGCACCAGGTCGAAGGCGAGTTTAAGCGTTTGGCTCCCGCCCACCGCTTCGATCACCACGTCGGCCCCCTCGCCGCCGGTCTCGGCCATCACCCGGGAGACGGGGTTCGACCGGCTGGCGTCGATGGGGATGGCGCCGAGGCGCTCGGCGAGGGCGAGTCGCCCTTCCACGAGATCGATGGCCAGGGTTTTGGCCGCCCCGAAGACCTGGGCACTCTGGATGGCGAAGATCCCGACCGGACCGCAGCCGATCACCGCGCAACTCTCCCCGGGTGTGAGCCCGGCGTCCTTCACGGCGCCGAAGGCGGTGGTCAGAATGTCGCCGGCGAAGATGGCGGCTTCGTCGCTGATGCCCTCCGGGATAGGGCGCAGGTTCACGTCGGCGTAGGGGATACGGACGAACTCGGCCTGGGCCCCGGGAAGGTTGCCGAAGGCGAGACCGTAGCCCAGCACCCCGCCGCGCTCGCACTGATGGTAATCCCCGCGGCGGCAGGCCCGGCAGTGGCCGCAGGCGATGTGGAACGTCCCCACCACCCGGTCGCCCTTTTTAAAGGCGTGGACCGCCGGGCCCGCTTCCTCCACCACCCCCACGAACTCGTGCCCCAGCACGCTTCCGGGGAGCATGCCGGGAATTTCGTCGTGGTAGAGGTGGAGGTCGGAGCCGCAGATCGCCGCCAACGTGACCCGCACGATGGCGTCGGCGGGCTCGGTGACCTTTGGTTCGGGGACGTCCTCCACCCGGACGTCATGCTTCCCGTGCCAGGTGACCGCTTTCATGCCCAACCTTCCGGAAAGCTGGCCTCCACTTGCGTGGCCGCGGCCACCAGCTCCCGGGCCGCGAGCACGAACGGCGCCAGCGAAGCGACGCTCCCCTTGGTCAGCTTGAGCTTGCCGCGCATGATGCCCGAGATCGGCTCGAGCTGGCCCTCGAGGACCTGTTTCCAGCTGTAGGGGTCGGCGGTGATGACGTAGGCCGCGTCCTCGAAGTCCTCGGGGGTCGCGGCCCGGGCATCCCGGCACGCCCCGTGCCAGAGGTCGAGATACACCGCCCGGTCTTCGTGAATGCCAAGCGATGGATCAGCCTCGACCACGAGAATCAGCGCCCCCTCCCACCTCGCCGCGGCCTTCTGGTAGGCCTCGCTGCCATTCAGCCTTTCGCACCACGCCTTGGCCCATGCATCGGAGAAAACTTCTGCTGCCACGTTCCCCTCC
>CAZXOY010000061.1:5671-9345 GCA_964642655.1 uncultured bacterium | reverse complement strand
GCCTGGAAGACCCGCGAACTCCACGACACGCCCCCCTCGGTGCGCGTGCGCCCTGGGGGGCTGCCCCCGCGGCAGGTGCGGGGGTGCCCGGTGTGCCGGAGCTTGCGTGGGCCGGATTACGACCTCGAGCTTTTGGACGCCCGGACGGCAGGGCGGGACGTGCGGCCCATCGTCAAGCACATCGCCCGGGAGCTTGGCGTGCCCGAGAAGCTGGTGGCCTGGCACGCGAGCGAGCATCTCTCCACCGAGGCCCCACCGCCCCTCATCGGCGAGTGGGCCCGGCGTCCGCGGATCCGCCTCGGGCGGCACGTGCTGACGCCCATCGGGTGGGTGCCGGAGGAAAAGCTTCTCAAAGCGATCCGAGAGGCGCCGGGAGAAGTGCGTTTGTGGTTAGACATGGCCAGGTATGGTAAGGGTCGGCGAAGCCTGCTTAAATCTGACAGCCATTTTCACAACGCGGGGAGCCGGGCCACGGCGGAGGCGATGCTGTGGTTGGCGAGTCACCTAGAGAGTGTCTTTGACGCGGTAAAATCACTCTATGGCTAAACAAATTGTTGCCTGGATTTCCGTACGCTTGGTGGGTTTGGCTTTGAGTGGGCCAGCTGGAGAGGGAACGCTGGCGACGGTCTGGATGACTTCAGAGCAAGGTCAGCTACCTAAAAATGGGTTTCTTGTCGTGGGCCGTGCAGATTATAAAAGGTTTGCTGAGTTAGTCATGGGTGCCATTTTCGGAGGGCAGAGCGATGAGTTATCTAAAAGCGCAAGGCTAATGAGCGATGAGAGGCGCTGGGGAAAAGGATCGCCGGGACATCTTTTCGCCGTCGTAAAGGAGCCGGGTGGCGAGTACAAACTGGTTGTTCCCGAGGATGCCCGGCAAGTTTGGAAGCTTGACTCCCCTCCGACCCATATTTAGGCTGGCATCTTCCCGCACTTTTTGATATAAAATCACTAGCATGGACTAACCCCTGCCCGATGGCGGGGGTTTTGCTTTTGGGGCGGGGTGGAGCAGAGGCAGCTCGCCGGGCTCATGACCCGGAGGTCGCGGGTTCGATTCCCGCCCCCGCAACCAGGAACTTACGAACCCTTACGGTCACGCATGGCCAAGCTCACAAAACGCAAGGTGGCAGCGGCGCTCATGGAGGCCCACGGCGTCGTGGCTCACGCGGCCCGACTCCTGGGCGTGACCCGCGAGCACCTGAGCACCTATATCGCCAGGTATCCCGAGCTTCAGCAGGTGCGCGACGAGGCCCGCGAGCGGCTCCTTGATGTCGCCGAGGAAGGCCTCTTCGATGCGGTCAAGAAACGCCGGCCCTGGGCGCTCCAATACGTGCTTAGTCGGTTGGGCAAACACCGCGGCTACACCGAGCGCACCGAGCAGGAGCAGGTCGGCGAGATCCGGGTGAAGGTGATCCGTGAAGACGGTTGAGGTCGAAGTGCGCTTGCCACGGTTGCACCCCGGCCAGGAGCGGGTGCTTGCCGAAGCCCGGCGCTATAACGTCCTGGCCTGCGGGCGCCGCTGGGGCAAGACCACGCTGCTCGAGGACCTGGCGGTGAACGCAGCCATCGACGGCCGGCGGGTGGGCTGGTTCGCTCCTACCTACGCCCTCCTCGAGGAGGCCTACGGTCGCATGCGGCGGACGCTGGGTCGGGTTGTGGTCTCTGCGGCCCAGTCGCCTCATCCCAGGCTTGAACTCTTCACTGGCGGTGTGGTGGAGTTCTGGACCCTCGACGACCCCTACAAGGCCGGTCGCGGCCGGGCGTACCACCTGGCGATCGTCGACGAGGCCGCCTTCGCCAAGAGGCTCGATGTGGCCTGGGAGGAGAGTATCGGGCCGACTCTCACCGACTACCGGGGCACCGCTTGGTTTGCTTCGACCCCAAAGGGCAGGAACTACTTCTTCGAGCTCTGGGCCCGAGGCCAGGGCGGTGACCCGGAGTGGGCTAGCTGGCAAATGCCCACCCGCACGAACCCTCACATCAGCACCGATGAGCTCGAGGCCCGCCGCCGCACCATGCCCGAGCTGGCCTGGCGGCAGGAGTACGAGGCCGAGTTCGTAGACGCCGAGGGTGGCGTGTTCCGCGACGCGGTGCTTGATGCGGTCTTTGTCCTCGAGGGGCCGGAAGAGCCCCGAGCCGGCCGGCGCTACGTTGCCGGGGTGGACCTGGCGCGAACCACCGATTACACCGATGTGCGTGTCCTCGACGCCAGCGAGATTCCAGCGCGGTTAGCGTTTCACATCCGTTGGCGGGGCGACACCTGGACGGTCACCGCCGACCGGGTGGCGGGTATCCTTCGCCGTTACAACGCCCTTGGAGTGGTCGACGCCACCGGAGTTGGCGACCCGGTCTTCGAAGCGTTGCGTCGTCGTTGGTCACGGGTCGAGGCGTTCCGTTTTACGCCACAAACGAAGGCCCAGTTGGTTGAACGGTTGGTAGTTGCGTTAGAGCAGGGAGAACTCCTCCTTTACCGCGAGCCGGCCCTCGAGGCCGAGCTCATGGCGTTCAGGGCTGAGGCGCTGCCCAGTGGGCATGTTCGGTACTCGGCTCCTGACGGAATGCACGATGACGCGGTCATGGCGCTGGCTCTGGCGGTTCATGGGGTACGTCGTGGGCCGGCGTTCGCCAAGCGTCGCCCCAGCCTGAAGAGGAGGTTTTAGATGCCCGGAAAGCTCAAGCGGCGGGCCTACCGCGAGCCCCCGGTGGCGACCTTTACCAACTGGAGCGTGCCCCGGGTGCGGAATGCCCTCATGCTCCTCGAGCAGGGCGACTTCTACGAGGCCGCGCTGCTCGCCGACCAGATGCTCCGCGACGACCGGGTGGCCGGTGTGATGGACACCCGGGTGAACGGGATCCTGGGGCTTCCGGTCGCCTTCGAGGCTCCAGGCGGGGCCGAGAAGCTTGCCGCTGAGGTGGAAAGCGTCTACTGGCGGATCTTCCCCGAGGACGTCACGCGCGAGCTGCTCCGCTACGGCCTGCTCCTCGGGGCGGTGCCGGTGGAGCTGGTGTGGCGGACCGGCGACCGCTGGGTGCCGGAGGTCCGCGTGTGGCATCCGCAGTTCCTCGCCTGGCGGACCGACCTCGAGGCCTTCCAGGTCCAGACCGCCGACGGGCCCCTGGCGATTACGCCCGGCGACGGCAAGTGGGCGCTCTTTGCCCCCGGCGGCGCCCGCCGCCCCTGGATGGGCGCCCTGGTGCGGCGGCTCGCCATCCCCTGGCTCATCCGCCAGTACGCCTGGCGCGACTGGGCCCGCTGGAGCGAAAAGCACGGCCTGCCCACGATCAAGGCCCGGGTGCCCTCCGAGGCCAGCGACGAAGATCGCGAGCGCTTCTTCGACTCGCTGGCGAGCCTGGCCTCCGAGGGTCTCGTGGAACTTCCCCAGGACGCCCAGGGCAACGGCTTCGACGTCGAGCTCCTCGAGGCCGCCGCCCGCGACTGGGAGGGCTTTAGGGATCTCATCGCTCAGACCGACTCCGCGATCAGCATCGCCGTGCTAGGGCAGAACCTGACCACCGAGGTCAAGGGCGGCTCGTACGCAGCCGCCAAGGTCCACGACCAGGTGCGTCAGGACTACCTCGAGGCCGACACCGAATCGCTTTCCACCTTCCAGCGCGAGCAGGTGCTCGTCTGGTTCGCCGAGTTCAACTACGGCGACCGCGAGCTTGCGCCCTGGCCG
>CAZXOY010000061.1:0-5571 GCA_964642655.1 uncultured bacterium | reverse complement strand
GGGCTTCGTGCAGGGCCAGCTCTACGCCGACGCGGTCGCCGACCGGTTGGTGCAAAGGGCCGCCGAGGCCGAGCGGAAGGCCTTCGAGCCGGTGATGCGGGAGCTCGAGCGCGCCCAGTCCTACGACGAGGTGCGGGCGATCCTCTTGCGCCACTTCCGGGAGGCCTCCCCTGAGGAGATCGCCCGGCTCGCCGAGCGGGCGCTTCTCATGGCCGAGTTTGGTGGGCGGTACGCGGTGTTGAGGGACCTCTGATGTGGAGCGTTAGCCCCGACCCCCTCCGCTTCGAGGAGGCCGTTCGCTGGTTCGAGGGGAAGGTCCCCCTCCTTCCCGGCGAGTTCAAGCGCCTCTCCGCCGAGGCCAAGCGCCGCGCCTTCACGATGGCGGGTATCGCCGAGCTCGACCGCCTGGCGTGGCTGCACCAGACCCTGGTCGACGCCCTCGAGGCGGGCCAGACCCTGGACGAGTGGCGAAAGCGGGTGATGGAGCGCTTCCAGACTGCCCACCCCGGACACCTCGAGACCGCCTTCCGCACCAACGTGCAGAGCGCCTACTCCGCCGGCCGCTGGGCCCAGCTCAACCACCCGGCGGTTAAAAAGACCCGGCCCTACTGGATGTACGACGCCATCCTCGACGCCCGCACCACCGTGATCTGCCGCGAACGGGACGGAACCGTGCTCCCCGCCGACGATCCCTGGTGGCGGAGCAACACCCCGCCGCTCCACTTCAACTGCCGCAGCGGCATCCGCGCCCTCACCGAGGCCGACGCCAAGCGCCGGGGCATCACCGAAGCCCCCACCGCTGAGCCTCCCGAGGAGGGCTTCGGACTGCCGCCCGACGCCGAGGACTGGGCCGACACCTACGCCCGGGGCCTTCGGGCGCGGATCGGCGACCCCGGCGGTTGGGAGGAGGCCTTCGCCGGCGAGGCGCCCGACTGGCGGAGTTACGGCCGACCGGAGCGACTTCCCGCCCGGCCCGCGCCGGGGAAGCCGCTGCCCACCCTCGAGGAGATCGGCGACCGGGAAAGGTGGCTCGGGCTCCTCGAGGGCGCGCTCGGGTCGCTGCCCGCCTACCTCAAGGACCCGACCAGCCTGCCTGTCATCGTTGATTCCCGACTCCTTGACCACCTGGTGCCGGACAAGCGCGAGCGCTTCCTCTCCTGGTTGCCCGACCTGGTCCAGGACCCGGAGGAGGTCTGGCTGGTGCCCATGCGCCGCGTCGGCGGGCGGCGGGTGGTGTTCAGGCAGCGGTACTTGAAGGTGTATCGCTTTGGGAGGAAGCGGCACGCGGTACTGGTCCTTGAGTTCCACCGCGGCGTCCTGGTGGGCGTTACGTTTATCGAGTCGAGGTCGGCGAGCTACTTGCAGAACATGCGGAAGGGATTTTTGCGCTATGCCAGGCCCCAATAAACGGGCATGCGGCCCCCTGGAGGGCCGCGCGTCCTGCACCGGGGTATCGGGAACCCAGGCCCACCCCGGTGGGTTTCTAAGGGCAGTCTACCACGGAAAGGAGGCGTGATGGAGGTCATTCGGCTGGAGGCCCTCGAGGTCGGCCCGGGCCCGCCAACGGAGTTCAGAATCTTCCCCTTCGGCGAGATCGACACCACCAAGGGCCGCTTTCTCTTCGACGAGGAGGCGGCCCGGCGGGTGATGGAAGCCTGGCGGGACTACGGGAACCGGCTCCCGATCGATTACGAGCACCAGACGGTCGATCCAGTGACCAACGGGCCGGTGCCGGCCGCCGGGTGGTTCGACCTCGAGGTCCGCGAGGACGGGCTTTGGGCCGTCAACGTCGAGTGGACCCCGAAGGCGCGGGAGTTGCTCGCGAATCGCGAATACCGCTACTTCTCGCCCACATTCCGGGTCGACGAGGGGCGGCGGATCATCGAGCTCATCAACGTAGCGCTCGTTAACTTGCCGGCCACCAAGCGCATGACCCCGCTGGTGGCCAAGGCGGTGCCCTACGAGGAAGGGGAGGTGGTGGACGGGGCCTGGGACGCCGCGGCCGCTGTGGCCCGTGTGCGCCGCTGGGCCTCGAGGGACGGGAGCGGCGATAAGGAGACGATCGACTGGAAGAAGTACGCGAAGGCCTTCGCGTACGTCGACGGGGAGAACCCGGAGAACTTCGGCGCTTACAAGCTGCCCCACCACGACGTGCGGGACGGGCGGCTTGTGGTGCACCGCCAGGGGGTGATGGCGGCCGCCGCCGCGCTCATGGGCGCGCGGGGCGGGGTGGACATCCCCGAGGCGGATCTGCCAGCCGTGCGGGAGCACATCGCCCGGCACTACCACCAGTGGGGCGCGCAGGCCCCCTGGGAAAGGGAGGAGAAGATGAAGGTTTTGCTGAAGGCACTGGGGCTCAAGGAGGACGCCGGCGAGGCCGAGGCCCTCGAGGCGCTGACCCGGCTCAAGGGGGCGCTTTCCGAGGTCCAAGCCCTCACCGGCAAGGAGGACGCCGCCGAGATGCTCGGCGTGATCCGCGCCTGGAAGGAGGGCGCGGCCCGGGCCGAGGCGGCGGAGGCGGAAGTGAAGAAGCTCAAGGCCGAGCTTGAGGAAAGGGAGCGTGCGGCGCTCATCGAGGCCGCGAAGCAGGAGGGCAAGCTGCCGCCCGCCCTCGAGGGCTGGGCGAAGGAAGTGCCGCTGGCCACGCTCAAGGCCTACCTCGAGCACGCGCCGAAGCACGTCGAGACCGGGGGCAAGAAGGAGCCCGAGAAAGGCCAGGCTCTCTCCGACGAAGAGCGGGCCGTGATCGTTCAGCTCGGGATCTCCGAAGAGGCGTTCCTCAAGGCGAAGGGAGGTAAGTAATGGCACTCAGCAAGCCGAGGCTCACCCCCCAGATGGGGGCGGACGCGGTGGTGCGGGACCTCGAGGTCCCGGTGGCCGCGAACGCGGTGATCTACCAGGGCGCCCTGGTGGTGCTTGAGGGCGGCTACGCCACCGCCGGCAAGACCGCGACCGGTCTGGTGGCGATCGGCCGCGCCGAGGAGACCGTGGACAACACCGGCGGCGCCGCCGGGGCGAAGGCGGTGCGCGTCCGCCGCGGCACCTTCAAGTTCAAAAACGACGGCACCGACCCCGTGGGTCAGGCCTCGCTCGGCAAGACCTGCTACATCGTCGACGACGAGACCGTGGCCGCCACCGACGGCACCGCCACCCGCAGCGCCGCCGGCAAGGTGCTCGGCGTCGAGGCCGACGGGGTCTGGGTGGAGATCCTCTAGGAGGTGAGTGATGCAAGTCAATGACGCAACCCTGAACGCGCTCAGGACCAGCTTCAAGGCGATCTTCCAGCAGGCCTTCGAGAGCGCCCAGCCGATCTACCCCAAGATCGCCACCGAGGTGCCCTCGAGCGCCAAGTCCAACACCTACGGCTGGATGGCCAAGATCCCCCGCCTGCGCGAGTGGGTGGGCGAGCGGGTGATCCACAACCTGACCGAGCACAGCTACACCATCGAGAACCGAGACTTCGAACTCACCATCGGCGTGGATCGCAACGACATCGAGGACGATAACCTCGGCGTCTACACCCCGCTCATCCAGAGCATGGGCATGCAGGCCAAGCTCTGGCCGGACGATCTGGTCCTCGAGGTCCTCAAAAAGGGCAAGACCGAGACCAGCTACGACGGCCAGTACTTCTTCGACACCGACCACCCGGTGGACCTGAACGACCCGGCGAAGGGCGTTCAGTCTAACCTCTTCCTCACCACCCCGCTGAACGCCACCAACTACGGCACGGTGCGGGCGGCGATGATGGCCTTTAAGGGCGAGGACGGCCGCCCCTTGCGCGTAACCCCGAACCTGTTGGTGGTCCCGCCCCAGCTCGAGGAGACCGCCCGCCAGATCCTGAACGCGAACCAGATCTCGGGCTCCGACAACGTCTTCAAGGGCACCGCCGACCTCCTGGTCGTCCCCGAGCTTGCGGACGAGCCCACCGTCTGGTACCTCATGGACACCACCAAGCCGATCAAGCCCTTCATCTTCCAGCTCCGCCGCCGCCCCGAGTTCCAGCAGTTCACCCGGGCCGACGACGAGCACGTCTTCAAGCACCGCGAGTTCCTCTACGGCGTGGACGCCCGGGGCAACGCCGGGTACGCGCTGTGGTTCCTCGCCGCCCGGGCGGAAGGGTAGGAGGTGAGCCGTGGCTAAGAAGGTGAAGCTCATGGTGAAGGCCCTCGCCAAGCGGGGCTTTTTCCGGGCCGGCCGGTACTGGCCGCCGGAGTGGACCGAGGTCGAGGTCGAGCCCAAGGTGGCGAAGGTCCTCGAGGCCGAGCCGATGCTCTCGACGAAGCGCGTCCAGGCCAGCCAGAAGGCTGATAAGCCTGAGGACGCGAAGGAGGAATAAGTGGCCTACGCCACCCCCGCCGAGCTCGACGCCCTGGCGCTGCCGCCGGACGTGGCCTCGAGGGTTGCCGACGCCGACAAGACGAGCGCCCTCGAGGCCGCCTCCGCCCTCGCCGACTCCTACCTGGCGGCGGCCGGGTACACGACGCCGCTCTCTACTTGGGGCGACGACCTGAAGGCGGCGGTGTGCGCGATCGCCGCCTTTGACCTCGCGGTCTCCGCCGGGCTCGCCCCCGAGGACGGCGAGGGCTCGAACCTCTATCTCAAAAAGCGCGACGCCATCCGCTGGCTCGAGCGCGTGGCCAGGGGAGAGGCCAAGCCGGCAGGGGTGAGCGGGGACTCGAGCCCCTGGGGCACGCCGCGCGTGCGCTCGGCCGAGCCGCGGGGGTGGTGAGGTGGCCCTAGAGGTCCGAGGCCTGGACGCCCTTAAGGCAAGGCTCAGGCGTATGGCCGAGCCCGACCTCGAGGGCGCCCTGGCCGCGATCGGCCAGGCGCTTGTTGAGAAGCTCGAGCAGGGCTTCGAGCGCGAGGCCGACCCCTACGGCGAGCCGTGGAAGCCCCTTGCCCCGTCGACGCTCGAGAAACGCCGCAAGAAAGGGCGCGGCGCGAAGATCCTCCAGGACACCGGGGTGATGCGCCGGAGCCTCAACTGGCGGCTTTTGGGACGGGACGCCGTGGCCGTGGGATTCGCCGACAGGAAGGCGATCTGGCACCAGTTCGGCACCGACCGCATACCCGCGCGCCCCATGTTGCCCTGGAAAAAAGGCCCGGGCGGCGTGACCCTGCCCCGGTCCTGGATGCAGGAGGTCGAACAGACCCTGGAGGCCCTTTATGGCGAATCCGCTTGACCCCATCGCCCAGGCTCTGCTCACGAAAGCCCTGGGCCTTCCCGGCGTGCAGGATGGGCGCACCGGCGAGGGCGGCCCCATCCCCAAAACGCCCTACGTCGAGGTCGGCGACGGGCGGAGCGACCTCGAGCCGGCCTCGGCCGGTGCCGGCGCGGTCTACTACGCCCGCCTCGGCTTCTTCGTCGTGTTCTACGTCCCTTATACCGGCGCCGACCCCGAGAGCGAAAAGGCCACCCTCCGGGAGCTCGTCTGGGGCTACTATCAGGCCCTCAAGGCCGACTACACCCTCGGCGGTCTGGTCGACTACGCCCGCGTGCGCGGCTGGGACATCGACCTCACCGCGCGAGAAAAGCGCCGCCTCTGGTACGCGGCGCTGGAAGTGGAGGTG
>CAZXOY010000060.1:0-9634 GCA_964642655.1 uncultured bacterium | reverse complement strand
GGGCAGGGGGTGCCCTTGCCCAAGGCGTTGTTGAACCCATTTTCGCATGCGGCGGCGTTATGCACAAGACACCGGGAGGAACTGGGCTTGTTGGGCGGGGTTTTTGCGTCCCCAAGCGGGACGCACGCGATGGTTGAACACAACGACCGTATGCATCACGAAAAGGCCTTGGCTATCGGATATTCTTTTAAGCACCGTGGGCACCCTGCATAAGTGGCGTCCGCGCTCGCAGGCGGGTGTCTCTGGATTATGAGAAGCCGTCGGGTAAACTGAGCGGCATAGGAGGCAACCGTGGAAAGACTGGAGCGTCTAAGGCGCGTCATTGCTGCGGCGAAAGCGCATCCCATCTACGAGAAAAAGCTGCGGAACGTTGACCCTGAAACGTTTCAAGAAAGCGACCTCCAGGAAATCGAGCCCACGCCACGTGAGGAATGGCTCGCCTATCTGGAGGACCACCCCGAAGTGCCCGACGGTGCGGCGCTGGTCCATCTGACCCCCAGCCCGCGGCTTGGCTGGATGCCGGAATTTATGTCGCTGGCCGATGTTGAGCTCCAGTGGCAGGGGCTGGCTCCATATTTCCAGACCCTGGGGCTCGGACGCTCCGCCCTCGTCACCTTTAGCTATCACGTGTTCGCTGGCGGGTGGCTTTTCCACCAGGCCCTAATGGGCGCCGGCGTTGCCGTGTTTCCCCACGGACCGGGCGAGGCGGCGCGGGTGGCCGAGCTGGTTTCCCGTTTTCAGATCGATACGCTGGTGACCAACCCATCGTTCGCGTTGCGACTCGCCGAGGCCGGGGTTCGGGTCAAGAAAATGATTGCGGCCGGTGAACCCTTCACTTCGGTCCCCGGTTTTCGCGAGCGGGTCGAGGCGGCCCTGGGGGCGAAGGCCTTCGATGTGTTCGGTTCTTCGGAGCTGGGACTCGTGGCAGGGGAGAACAGCGACCAGGATGGGCTTTACGAATTTCCGCTCATGGCCGTGCTCGAGGTCCTCGATCCCACGACCGCCAAGCCGGTGCCTGCCGGCGAGCGCGGCGAACTGGTCGTAACCTCGCTCACCCGGACGCTGATGCCCATGATTCGTTTCCAGACCGGCGATCTGGCGTTGTTCGGCGGCCTCCGGGCCGGGCGGGTGTACCTCCCTCGAGGTGTCATCGGCCGCGTCGATCAGATGGTGAAGGTCAAGGGGGTCAAGCTCTATCCCAGCGAACTCGCGCCCTTGCTCCGGGCCTACGGGGTTGAGCGCTACCGGGTGGTGATCGAGAAGAAGCCTTCGGGCACCGACGCGCTGATCCTCGAGATCCAGGGCGATGCCGTGCCTGAAGGCCTGGAAGGCGCGTTGCGCGAGCGCACCGGCCTTCGGGTTGACCGAATCGAGGTTTTGCCTGAGGTCCAGGGCGGACTTTTGGAAGATCGCCGCTCGGCGGAAGACGGTGCCACCCCTGCCTGAGGGGCGCATGGCGCCCGGGTTTTTATCCCCCCGCGTGGCTTGTCACGACGGGGGGTCAGCGTTCTCCGTTTTTATCCTTGCTCGGCATGAAGGGGTTTGGAATGTCGGGCAGTGGCGTGAAGCGATCGACGGTGTCGATCAGCTTCTGCGCCGTCGTTTCCCGGAAGGCCACCACCTCCACCCGGATGCCCCGGTCCATGAGGACCTCGAGGATGTCGACGAAGTCCCCGTCGCCGCTGCCCAGGACCACGACATCGAGGCTGTCCATTAACCGCACCATGTCGGCCACGATGCCCATGTCCCAGTTGCCCTCGTAGATGGGCTTACCCTCGTCGGTGGTGTGGTGCAGCTGGAGCGTCATTCGGCGGACGCGATAGCCGATGGTCGAGAGTTTATAGATGAATGGCCACGCCGAGGTGTCGCCTTCGCGCTCGACCACGTAGGCGATGGCGTGGACGAGCTCGCGTCCCTCGGTGGCGAACTTGAGGAGACTCTCGAAGTTGATGTTCCTTTCGTAGTTCTCACGGGCAGAGTGGTAGAGGTTTTGGGTGTCAACGAAGAGACCCACCCGCGGACGTGCCCGGCATTCGGCCATGGTTATTCCTCCCCCTTGCTCGGGTGTTCGTGGACGAAAACGTCATCGGGTTTGACCCCGTAATAGCGTTGACGGACGCAGATCCGGTCGGGTTCGATCTCGACCACCGCGTAGCTCGGCGTGCCTTTGCCCCGAACCCGGTTGGTGGTGGCGGTGCCCGCGTTGACGATCAGCATGTGTTCAAAGCGCCAGACCCAGGGAACGTGTTTGTGGCCGGTGAGGACCAGCGCGACCTCGTGGTCGACCAGGATCTTGAGCAGATCGCCGGCGTCCTGAAGGATGTTTCGCTCCCGCCCGGCACCGGGCACGGGGAGGAGGTGGTGGTGAGTGACGAACACCTTGGTTTCGCCCGCCTCGGCGTGGGCGAGGGCCTCCTCGAGCCAGGGGTAGATGGTGCGTCCGATGCGACCCTCATCGAGGTCGGGTTCTGAGGAATCGGCGGCGATCAAGTAGACCCCCGGCAGGCGGTGGGTTTTGTAACGGGGCCCGAAGAGTTCTTCGAAATGGACGTAACCGACGTTTCTCGAGTCGTGGTTCCCGGGCGTGATGAGCAGAGGAACCTCGATCCTTTCGATCCAGCGCCTCGCTTCCCGGTACTGGTGGGCCAGGCCCTTGTCGGTGAGATCGCCCGCGAGGACCACGAGATCGGGGCGGTCGCGATTAATCTCTTCAATGAGCCTCTCGAAGAGTTCTGGCTGGAAATGGGCAGAGCCGACGTGGATATCCGACACGTGGTAGAGACGCGGCATGCTCCGGATATTCTACGCCATCGCCGGGGAAGGGGCTCAGGGGAAAGGCAGAGCCGCCGACCTTGCAGCGGTATGCGGAAAGGCCCGTGGGTACTGGCTCAGGGTTCTTGCCAGCAGTAGGGTTTGATCGACGTTGCCCTTCCGTTTTCCATTACCAGCTCGGTGGCGCAAAACTGCGCCGGGCCCTTGGCGGCCCGAAAGGGCTGGGGCCGGGCGGTGAGGAAACGCTGCAGAAAAGTTTCGGCGTCGCCGCCGATGATCGAGTGGTAGGTGCCGGTCATGCCGACGTCGGTTTGGTAGGCGGTGCCTTTTTCCAGGAAACCGGCGTCGGCGGTGGGGACATGGGTGTGGGTACCCAGGATGGCCGAAACGCGGCCGTCGAGATAGTGGCCGAGGGCGTACTTCTCGCTGGTCACCTCGGCGTGAACGTCGACCAGCGCGTAGTCATACGGACGTGCTTCGGCGAGCACCCGATCGGCGGTTTGAAAGGGCGAGTCGAGGTTCGGCTCTAGGAAAATCCGCCCCATGAGCTGGAAGACCAGCAGGCGCTGACCTCGGACCTCGAGGACTTCCCACGCCTTTCCCGGCGTGCCCGGAGGGTAGTTGGCGGCGCGTAAGATCGGCTCGCGCTCGATCAGCTCGTAGACCTCGCGGTTGTCCCAGGCGTGATTGCCGAGAGTGATCAGGTCCACACCGGCGTCGCGGAGGCGCCGGTAAGCCTTTTTGGAAAGACCCTTGCCCCCAGCGCTGTTCTCCGCGTTTGCGATGACCAGGTCATAGTTCCCGCGGATGTCGGGCAGGTGGAGGCTCACTGCTCTGAGGCCCGGTTCGGACATGACGTCGCCAATGAAGAGAAGACGCATACCGTCATTGTAAGGTTGGGAATCGGCGCGACGCGTTCATGGCCTCAGGCGGTCTGGTGCTGTTGGGCCGTCATATCCAGGCGCAGTTCCGGATTGGGCAGGTTCAGGGGATCGTGCCAGCCGACGTCCTCGAGGGCCTTCTTCCACAGCGCGTAGCTCTCCTTTTCCACCAGGCGGGTGGCGGCAAGCCCCACTTCCGGTCCGCCCCGGGCGATGACCGACTCGACCCAGGCCCACCGGGCGCTGACCGCACGCATCTCGATCCTCGGGCGGTGGCGTCTGAGCGCACGCTCGATCTTCTTAAGACGGCGTTCGACCACCTTGATTCCGGCGAACCGGTCGGCGAAGTGGGGGGTGTGGCGCTTGGGAACGAAGGGGCTGATGCCGAGCACCACCCTGGCGTAGCGAGAGAGCTCGAGGGTGAGCTCGATCATCTCCTCGATATCGGCGTCGGTTTCGGTGGGCAGGCCGATCATCTGGTAGAGCTTGAAGCTTTTAAAGCCCGCTTCCCGGGCCACCTCGGCGGCCCGGATGAGGTCTTCGGTGCGAATTTGTTTTTTGAGCAGTTCCCTGAGGCGCTGGCTCGGTCCGTCGGCGGCGAAGGTGAAGCTCTGCAGGCCGCCTTCGCGCATGAGGGTGGCGAGCTCGAGGTCGACGCGGTCAGCCCGAATCGAGGAAAAGGAAAAACGCTGGCCCCGCTCCACCAAGGCCCTGGCCAGGGGCTTAACCCAGGGGTAGTCGGTGAGCGCCGCGCCGATCAGGCCCACCTTGGGGACGTCTTCGGGGATGGCCTCGAGAACCCGATCGAGGGGAACGTTACGGGTGGGACCGTACATCACCCGGGCCAGGCAAAAGGTGCAGGGCCGGGGGCAGCCCCGTTCGACCTCGATCAGGAAGGTGTTGGAGAACTCGGCGTTGGGCGTGATCATCTGGGCCCGGGCGGGGAGGGTTTCGGGTCTGGCGGTGGCCCAGTGAGGCTCGACCTCCATCCGGTCGGGCAGGAACACGCCGGGGAGACCTTCGATGAGATCGAGGAACGCGTCTTTGCTCGTGGCCTGGCGATAGGCTTCGATCAAAAGGGGGATCGTCTCTTCTCCATCGCCAATCAGAATCACGTCGGCGAACGGGGCCAGGGGCCAAGGGTTTGAGGAGGTCAGCGGGCCGCCGATGAGGACGATGGGCTCGTCGGGATCGCGTTCTTCGCGTAAGGGGGTGAGTCCGCTGCGCAAGAGGAGCCGCACCAGATTGACGAGGTCGAGTTCGTAGGCGATCGAAACGGCGAAGAACTGGCCCTCCGCAGGGCGCCGTCCCGATTCGTAGGTCCGCAAAGGCCCGGGGAGCTCTTCCAAAAACACCCGTTCGGCGACGACGTCGGGTTCGGCGTTGAAAAACCGGTAGGCCGTCTGGAAGCCCAGGGATGCCATCCCTACGGCGTAGGTGTTGGGGTAGGCGAGGGTGATTCGGATCGGAGCGTCTTTAAAAATCGCCCCCCGCTCTGCAGCGAGGCGCGATTCGATCATCCGACGGAGGTCACTCACTTAGTCAGATTCTAGCAAAATCAACTCGGAAATCCTAGCTTTGGCCCCGGGCGTTGCTCCTTTCGGCCCAGCGCACGATCCAGTAAACGATCCCGGCGATCACGAGCGCGGGAACGAGGAAAGCGAGGAGCGCGGAGATGAGCTTGGAGATGGCCAGGAAGACCTTGCCCAAAAAGACCATCAGCCACCCGCCAAGCCAGAAGACGACGAGCACCACGACGGCGATCAGTAAGCCGAGCACCACCCATTCCAGAATCTCTTCCAAGCTGTAGCCCAACACGGTGGTCCCCTCCAAGGCCAGCCTATCACGGCGGATAATGGGGCGTGGTCGATCGTTACCGGACCCATGAGGGCGTGGTCGTCGGGCGCCGCATCCTGCCCAGCGGAGACGTGGTGCTGCGGTTTTTGACCGGGGAAGGTCCGCTGGAAGGGGTCGCCCGGGGCGCGCAACGTCCCGGCGGGCGCTCGGGAAGGCTTTCTCTCTTTTTTCGCCTGCGCTTTCAGACCTACCGGCGGCCTGGGGCCGAGCTTATGACCGTGACCCAGGTGACCTTCATCGAGGCCTATCCGCTGACCGAGCCCCGACGCTTCGCCGCGGCGAGCTTTTTGTCGGAGCTGGGGTGGCGCACGTTGAGTCCAGAGGTGGCGGCGAAGGGCTATCCGATTTTCCTCTCCGGCCTGAAGGGCATTGCCGGCGCCGGTGACGTGCGGGTGCCGCTGGTGTGGGCCGGGTTTCGCCTGCTCAAGCTGGCAGGATACGGTCCGCAAGGGAAAGGGAGCTATCTGGGTCTTGACGGCTCGTTGGGCCCAGAACCCGGCCAGGGCGCCGTCTTTTTGGGGGAAGACGGCGGCACGGCGCTCTATGCCGTGCTCAATCAAAGCGGGAAAGCGGCGGTGTCGCAATTGGCGAAGGCCCCACTCGACCGGCTCACCGAGGCGCTCATTCGCTACAGCGAGGCCCAGCTGGGGCCGTTTCGGACCCAGGGGGCTTTGCGCGGGTTCCTCTAAGCGGCCCGCCGTTGGGAAAGTCGGTTCGGGAGCCCCGAAAAACGGGGGCGGCTGCCGCGCATTCTCCGACATGTTGCAGGGCTTTCGGGCGCTCGCTCGCGCCCCGGGTCGCGGATTATGACGCTTTTCGTGTCGTCGTGTAAAATAGCGTTATAAGGAGGGAAGATGCGCCCCAAGCATGCCTGGATGCGCGAAACCTACCAAAAGAGCCTGGAGCGGATGCCGGAGCGGTCGGTGGCACACCGGACGCTGTCCCAGATCGAACCGGAACCGCTCTACACCCCCGAGGATTTAGACGGCTTTGATTACCAGGAGAAGCTCGGTCACCCGGGCGAATATCCCTATACCCGCGGTGTCTATGGCTCGATGTATCGCTCGAAGCTCTGGACCATGCGGATGTTCGCCGGTTTCGGCACCGCGGAGCAAACCAACGAGCGGTTTAAAAAGCTATTGGCCGCGGGCCAGACCGGGCTCTCGGTCGCCTTTGACCTGCCCACGTTGATGGGCTACGACTCCGACCACCCCCTTTCCCAGGGCGAGGTCGGGAAGTGCGGCGTGGCCGTTTCCAGTCTCGCCGACATGGAGGTGCTCTTCGAAGGGATTGACCTTGAAAAGGTCACCACCAGCATGACCATCAACTCGCCCGCCAACGCGATCTGGGCCATGTACCTGGCGCTGGCCAGGAAGAAGGGCTACGACTGGAAAAAACTCGGTGGCACCATCCAAAACGACATCCTGAAAGAGTTCATCGCGCAAAAGGAATTCATTTTCCCCCCCGAGCCCAGCGTGAAGCTGGTGATCGACACCTTCGAGTGGGGGCCGGAGAACGTTCCCAGGTGGAACTTCGTCTCGGTTTCCGGTTATCACATCCGGGAAGCGGGTTCGACCGCGGTGCAGGAGCTGGCCTTTACCCTGGCCGATGGGTTTGCTTACGTCGAGGGGGCGCTTGAGCGGGGGCTTGAGATTGACCACTTCGCCCCGCGGATCAGCTTTTTCTTCGACGTCCACAACGACTTCTTCGAGGAGATCGCCAAGTTCCGCGCCGCCCGGCGCATTTGGGCGCGGGAGATGCGCACCCGTTACGGGGCAAAGGATCCCCGCTCCTGGATGCTCCGTACCCACGCCCAGACCGCGGGCGTTTCGCTCACCGCGCAGCAGCCGCTCAACAACATCGTCAGGGTGGCTGTCCAGGCGCTCGCCGCGGTCCTCGGGGGGACCAACAGCCTTCACACCGACGCCTACGACGAGGCCCTGGCCCTGCCCACCGAGGAATCGGCGACGATCGCGCTCCGGACCCAGCAGATCATCGCCTACGAGTCCGGGGTGACCCATACCATCGATCCGCTGGCCGGGAGCTATTACCTCGAGTGGCTCACCGACGAGGTGGAAAAGCGGGCCATGGCCTACATCGAGGAGATCCGCAAGCTCGGCGAAGGCACCCCTTACCCCACCCTCTACGGTGTGATCCGGGGCATCGAGTCGGGCTACTTCCAGCGAGAGATCGGTGACGCCTCCTACCAGTTCCAAAAAGAGGTCGAGGCCGGCGAGCGCATCATCGTCGGGGTGAACGCCTTCCGCGACGAAAAAGAGATCGAGGTGCCGATCCTGCTCGTGGATCCCGAAGTCGAGCGGGTGCAGGCGGAGCGGCTGGCGAGGGTGCGGCGTGAGCGCGACGAGGCGCGAGTCCAGCAGGCGCTCGAGGCCCTCCGACAGGCCGCGGCGACGGGTGCCAACACCATGCCCCACTTCGTCGAGGCAGCCTTGGCTTATGCCACCCTGGGCGAAATGATGGACGTTTTGCGCTCGGTCTACGGGGTTTACGAGGAACCGGTCATGGTCTGAGGAAGGGCAGCCAGAAGGGGTAAAATCGTGACAATGGAACGGAAGATCCGCGTGTTGATCGCCAAACCTGGGCTGGATGGCCACGATCGCGGGGCCAAAGTTGTGGCCCGCGCCCTCCGGGATGCGGGCATGGAGGTCATCTACACCGGGTTGCGCCAGACCCCGGAGATGATCGTTTCCGCCGCCTTACAGGAGGATGTCGACGCCATCGGACTTTCCATCCTTTCCGGGGCGCACATGCATTATTTCAAGGCTGTGCGCTCACTGCTCGATGAGCAGGGCGCCTCCGATATCCTGCTCTTTGGCGGGGGGATCATTCCCGACGAGGACGTCCCGAAGCTCAAGGCCCTGGGGGTGGCCGCGGTCTTCGGCCCCGGTACCCTGACCCAGGATATCGTCGACTTCTTGCGCCGCGAGGTGCCCAAAAAGTGGTCGGAGGCCGGGGCATGAGCCCGACCGGGGCGCTCGCCGGGTGGGTTTGATGGCGCTCTGGCAGGCAGCGGCGGCGGGCTACCTCCTCGGGAGCGTGCCCTTCGCCGTACTCTTTGGCTTTTTACAAAGGAAAAACCTCTTGCGCGAGGGGTCGGGGAACCCCGGGGCCCTGAACGCGATTCGGGTTCTGGGCTGGGTCCCCGGCCTCATGGTCCTGACCCTCGACCTGGCCAAGGGCTTTTTGGCCGTGGCCTACGGTGAGGCCATGGCCGGTTATGCGGGGGCGCTCGTCGCCGGGGCGGCGGCGGTATGGGGGCATGCCTACATGCCCTGGCTCGGCTTTCGGGGGGGCAAGGGCATCGCGCCGGCCTTCGGGGCGGCGCTCGCGGTGGCGCCTTCACTGGTGATTGGCGGGCTCGTGGTCTTCGCCGCCGCCTGGGTCGGGACGCGGCACCTCTACCGGGCCTCGTTGGTCGCCGCCGCTGGGCTACCGATCGTGGCTCTGGTTGGGCGAAGCGGAACCGACATCGCCCTCTTTGCTCTGGCGCTGGCCGTTCCTCTTGTTATCAAGCAGCGTAAGGACTGGCTCCGCGCCATGGCCTGAAGCCCGGTAAGCTTGGGGTATGGACGCCCTGATCTCGGCGCTGGCGATTTTTGCCTTGCGCTTGGTCGACGTACCGATATCCACGGTTCGGGTCATGCTCATGGTGCGCGGCCAACGCCGTGAGGCGGCGGTCCTGGCGTTTTTCGAGTCGCTGGTGTGGATCGTGGCGATTTCCCAGGTGTTCAAGCGCCTCGATTCTCCCTTAAACATGGTGGCCTTCGCCCTGGGCTTTGCCGCCGGAACCTCGCTGGGGATGATGCTCGAGGCCTGGCTGGCGCCGGGCCAGGTGCTGGTCCGGGCGATCACCCGTGAACGTCCGGAGGAGCTGATCGAGCGCCTCAGAGCCTCGGGATTCGGGGTTACCGTGGTCGCCGGGGAAGGCAAGATCGGCGGGGTGGCCATCCTCTTCATCGTGGCGCCGAGGCGGAAGACGGGGGAGCTCCTCGAGGCCATCCGCGCTCACGATCCCAGGGCCTTCGTCACCGTCGAAGGTGTCCAGCGCGCCATCGGCGGGCACCTCCCCCACGTGCGCTGGTTCCCGAGCGTTCGCAAGTGAG
>CAZXOY010000059.1:0-10072 GCA_964642655.1 uncultured bacterium | reverse complement strand
TACGGGCTCCCTCCTTTCGATCCGTTCCCGGATCGAAAGCACGCGATCAACCTGGCGCATGCCTCGGCCCCCTCAGCCGGTGGGATAATGGGATCGTGGAGCCCGCGCCCATCCACCTTCCCCCCGGGGCCGCGAGGCCCTACCTCGGGGTGCTCGCCGCCGCGCTGTTGGGCATGGCCGGGAAATACCTCCTGGCCGTCCCGCTTTTCGTCTACTTCAGCGCCCAGATCCTCTATCCGGCACCCTTCGCTCTCGATCTCGACGTCGAGGGGCTTAGTTTTCGCACCGTCTTCAAAAAGCACCGCTACCGCTGGGACGAGGTCGGCGACTTCACGGTGCAGAGCGTTCGGGTGCTCGGGATCACGCTGGGGCGCACCGTGGCCTTCCGGGTGCGGGGGCGATCCACTGAACAGGCCCTGCCCGAGACCTACCGCCTCTCACCCCAGGAACTCGCCGCCCTGCTCAATCGTTACCGCGCCGCCGTTTTGCCGAAAGACCGGCTGTTAAACTGAGCCCGTGGCGTTCCTGGTCGAAGACCTGGGCTTTTTGGGCTACAAGGAGGCCTGGGACTACCAAAAAAAGGTGCACGCCGAGGTCTCGGCGGGGAAGAGGCCGCCCACGTTGCTCCTCGTCGAGCATCCAAAAACCATCACCCTGGGCCGGAAGGCCAGCGGCGAGAATTTGCTCTTTCCCGAAGCCTGGTACAAAAAGCAGGGGTTCGAGGTGTTCTGGGTCGAGCGGGGCGGCGACGTCACCTACCACGGGCCCGGTCAGCTGGTCGGCTACCCGATCTTCCCGGTCGAACGCCGGGTCCGCGACTTCTTGCGCAAGCTCGAGCGGGTGGTGATCGAAGTGGCGAGCCACTACGGCATCCCGGCCTACGCCACCCCCGGCTACGCCGGCGTGTGGGTCGGCGACGACAAGCTCGCGGCCTTCGGGGTGGCGGTCAAGGAAGGGGTCGCCCTCCACGGGTTCGCCCTCAACGTGAACACCAACCTCGAGGACTTCCGGGTGATCGTCCCTTGCGGGATTCGCGATAAGGGTGTGACCAGCCTGGAAAAGCTCCTCGGCCATCCCCTGCCCATGGATGCGGTCAAAGCCCGGGTGGTCGAGGCGATGAAGGAGGTTTTCGGTGAAGTACGTACCGCGGGGCATCAAGCGCAAAGCGGCGCCCCCACCGGACAGGAACAAGCCTGAGTGGCTCAAGGTCGGGCTCCCAACCGGCCCCACGGTCAACCGGCTGCGCTCGCTCGTGAGTGAGCTCGGGCTCCACACCGTATGCCAGGAGGCGCTCTGCCCCAACCTCGGCGAGTGCTGGGGGCACGGCACCATGACCGTGATGCTCATGGGTGAGGTGTGCACCCGGGCCTGCAAGTTCTGCGCCGTCCATACCGGCAACCCCGGTGGCGTCCTCGACCCCACCGAGCCGCAAAAGGTCGCCGAGGCGATCTCGACGCTCAAACTCGCCTACGTCGTCCTCACCAGCGTGGACCGCGATGACCTCGCCGACGGCGGCGCCGCCCACTTCGCCCGCACCGTGCGCGAGATCAAGGCCCGGCGTCCCGAGACCCGGGTCGAGGCGCTGACCCCCGACTTCCAGGGCGACCGCGAAGCCATCCGAACCGTGATCGAATCGGGCCTCGACGTCTTCGCCCACAACCTGGAGACCGTCCGCCGCCTCACCCCCAGGGTGCGCGATCCCCGCGCCAGCTACGACCAAAGCCTCGAGGTCCTGGCCTTCGCCAAGACCTACATCCGGGAAAAGAACCTGCCGGTGCTCACCAAGTCGAGCCTGATGCTCGGGCTCGGGGAGACCGAGGCGGAGATCAGGGAGGCCATGGCCGACCTCCGCTCGGCCGGGGTCGACATCCTGACCCTTGGCCAGTACCTCCGGCCGACGAGAAACCACCTCCCGGTCGAACGCTACGTGACGCCCGAGGCCTTCGAGCGCTACCGTCGCTGGGGGCTGGAAGCCGGGTTCCTCGAGGTCTTCTCCGGCCCCCTGGTCCGGAGCTCGTACCGAGCCGAGCGGATCTTCCACGAGGCCAAAGCGCAATGAGCCCCGCCCTCACCGACGCCCTGGCTTTGCTCGCCTTCGCCGCCACCGGTGTTTGGGCCCACGAAAAGGCCCTGCCGATCGGGGCCCTGATCCGGGCCGCGCTCCCCTTCCTCTTCACCTGGTACCTGCTCGCGCCCTTCACCCGACTGTACCGGAGCCGGGGTCTGCGAGCCCTTCTCGTGCACTGGGCCATCGCGGTGCCGAGCGGGGTCATGGTGCGCTGGATCGCGCTCGCCGAACCCCT
This sequence comes from uncultured bacterium, assembly GCA_964642655.1. Lineage (GTDB taxonomy): Bacteria > Deinococcota > Deinococci > Deinococcales > Marinithermaceae > WFXV01. The sequence goes on along the minus strand of CAZXOY010000059.1, from coordinate 7,769 downwards.
GGACCCCGCGCGGGCGCTCTTTTTGCTCACCAGCCTGGTCTTCTCCCTGCCCTATCTGCTCCTTTTCCGGCTGGCCACCGGTAACCTAAGGAGGGAGGCAAAATGAAGGTCGCGTTCCTGGGGCTTGGCGCCATGGGGTGGCCCATGGCCAAGAATCTCAAAGAGGCTGGCTTTGAAGTTTTGGTCTGGAACCGCACCGAGGCAAAGGCCCGCGCCCACGCCGAGCGCTTTGGCACCCGGGCGGTGGCCCTCGAGGACGTCCCGGAAGCCGAGATCCTCTTCACCTGCCTGCCGACCTCGAGCGAGGTCGCGTCCATCGCCGAGCGCCTCGCCGGGCACCTGGCCCGGGGGACGGTGTGGGTGGACTGCACCTCGGGCGACCCGAGCCAGAGCCGGGCCATCGCCGGGGCGCTGGCCGGGCACGGGGTCGCCTTCCTCGACGCCCCGGTCTCCGGCGGCACCCAGGGCGCCGAGGCGGGGACGCTCACCATCATGGTCGGGGGCGATCCCGAGGCGTTCGAACGAGTCCTGCCCGCGCTCGAGGCCATCGGCGAGCGCATCGTTCACGTTGGCCCCGTCGGGGCCGGCCACGCGGTGAAGGCGGTCAACAACACCCTGCTGGCGCTCAACCTCCTGGCCGCCGCCGAGGGTCTGGCCACGCTGGTCAAGGAGGGGGTGCGCGGGGAGGTGGCCCTCGAGGTCATCAACGCGAGCTCTGGCCGCAGCTTCGCCAGCGCCGACCTGATCCCAAACCGGGTGCTCGACCGCAGCTTCCCCCTGACCTTCAAGCTCGGCCTTCTGGCCAAGGACGTGCGCATCGGGGCCAGGGTGGCCGAGGCCGCCGGCGTTCCCGCCCTCGCCTTTCACCTGGCGCGCGAGGTCTACGAGATCGCCCGCCGGGCTCTGGGCGACGACGCCGACCACGTCGAGGTGGTGAAGCTTATCGAGCAGTGGGCGGGCACCGAGATCCGCTGAGCCAAAAAGGGAGGCTTCCATGCAAGGCAAAAGGGTGCTCATCGCCGGCGCGACCGGCAACGTGGCCCCGGCGTTCATCCGGGCGTTCCTCGAGGCCGGGGCCGAGGTCATCCTCACCGGGCGCGAAGCGGACCGGCTCGCCGAGCGAGCGCGAGAGTTTGGCCTTCAGGGCATCGCCGCCGACCTGGCCCAACCCGGCGCCGCCGAGGCGCTCATTGCCCAAATCGATCCCCTCGACGGGGTGGTGAACCTGGCCGGGGCGTTCGCCAGCGCCCCGGTGCGCGAGAGTTCGCCCGAACTCTACGAGCGGATGATCGCCGCCAACCTGAGCGGCCTTTTCCACCTGGCCCGGGCCGCCCTCCCCGCGCTGGCCGAGCGAAGGGGCTTTCTCGTCGGCGTCTCGGCGGCGGCAGGATGGCTGGGCGGTCAGGCCGGTCTCGGCGCCTACGCCGCGGCCAAAGCCGGCGTGCTGGCGCTCCTTCGCAGCATCGGCGCCGAAGAGCCTGCCGTGCGCGTGCTGGCGCTCGTGCCCATGGGCGCGATCGACACCCCCGCCAACCGGGCTGCGATGCCGGGGGCAGACCCTTCAAAGTGGATCAAACCCGAGGCGCTGGCCGCGGCGACGATCGGCGCGCTCTCGCTTTCGGGCGGCAAACACCTTGAGCTCCCGGTCTACCCTGCCCCCTAAGGCCAGTGTCCCCGCGAATGGTTCGTAAGATGGGGTTGGAGGCCAAAAGATGCTCAAGGTTCTGGCGTACACCATCCACAAAGATCTCGGACGCGGTGGCCCCAATGAAGAACTCCACATGACCCTCGACCACCTGCAGGGTCACCGCAAAAAGCACGTGGACTTGCTGATCGAAACCGACGTCGTCAACCGGCCGGTCAAAAAAGACCTGATCGAACGCATGCGCCGGGGCGAGGCCGATATCCTCGCGCTGGGGCACCTGCACCATTTCTTCGAAAGCCTGGAGGAGCTGAAAGAGATCTACTACCAAGTGATGCGCCCCCACGGGGTGGCCCTGGTCTCCTGGGGCGCCGGGCTCGACACCCGGACCCCCCGCGGTGTGGGCTCGGAGCGAACGCTGGAGGAGTTTCTGGCCCTGGCCAAGCTCACCAGTCCGGCGGAGTCTTAATAAGAGGCCTGGGTTTCAACCAGGCCCCGGGCCTTGAGCATGTCGGCCAGGTGGCCGGTGGCCCGGCGCACGCCCGGGGTGACCAGCGGATCGCCGAACCGCTTGAGTCCGGCGTAGACCCCTTTGCCGCTCGGTCGCACCTCGAGCACGATCTCCTGCACCAGCGCCTCCTCCTCGACCCGCACGAAAGCGTAAAACCCTTCCGGCTGGCGGGGGGCAAACTCGAGAAAGATCACGTGCCCGCCGGGAATTTCGAAAACCCGCTTCTCGCTAGGCGGCGCGCTCGGCACCGGCCCCTCGAAGATCGCGTGCGGCATTTCCTTCCACCTCTCTATGACCGGATAGGTCGTGGCATCCTCGGCAACCTTGCTGAAAACGGCATGGTAGAACGTCCGTCCCGCCTGACGCCACTTGGTCGCGTACTTGGTGGTCAGGGTCAGCGGCGGCGGGGGCGCAACTTCGACCTCGAACAACCGGCTTTTTTTCGCTTCCTCGATGGCCTGCTCGAAGTATCCCCGGTGGTCGGTGGTGAGCAACAACCGGCCGCCCTCGGCGAGCCGCGTCGAGAGCAGGCGGAAAAACGGCACCTGGAGGAGCCGGCGCAGAGCATGGCGCTTTTTGGGCCAGGGGTCGGGAAAGTTGACGTAGACGGCGTCGAGGGACCGCGGCGGCACCAGGTTTTTCAGCGCGAAATCGCCGCTGCCTTTAAAAAGGCGAACCTGCGTCACCCCTTCCCGGTTGAGCCTGCGCAAGGCCCGCTGCACACTCGCCGCCGAGCGCTCTACCCCGAGAATGTTCCAGTGCGGCGCCGTTTTGGCCAGCCCGACCAGAAAGCGCCCGTCCCCGGCCCCAATCTCCATCACCAACGGCCCCTCCCGGCCAAACGTGGCCCCGGGGTCCAGGGGAAGCTCGATCTCGGAAAAACAGAGGCGCATTCGCTTTGCCACCACCCAAACGGGGCCCTCCGGCCCCACCCTTTTATACCTTGAACCCCGAGAGCGGGCCATCGGCCTTAGAGTGGAACCATGCGCGGTTTTTTCCTCCGCTGGTTTTTGAACACGGTCGCGTTGTGGGTGGTCAGCGAACTCTACGGCGGCCTTTCCTTTGCCCCCGGGAGCGACTTCGCCGACTATCTGGTCGCGGGGCTGATCCTCGGCCTCGTCAACGCCCTGGTCAAACCCTTCCTCCTCCTCTTCACCCTCCCCATCAACCTCCTCACCCTTGGTCTGTTCACGCTGGTGATCAACGCGGTGGTCCTCGAGCTCGTGGCCATGAGCACGGCCCTCGAGGTCCAGGGGTTCACCGCCGCCATCATCGGAGCCCTCTTGCTCTCGCTGGTCGGCTGGGGCCTCAACCTCCTCATGGGCGACGGCTGAGCGCGTTGAATTCCGACCTCAAAGCTGTGGTTTAATTCTGGCATGGCGAGCACCAAGGCACCCTCCGTTCCCCTGAAAAGCGTGGCCCTGCCCGTCGAACACGGCGGCTGGGGCTTTACCCTGGAACCCATCCTGCTCGGGCTGATCCTCGCCCCCAGCTGGCCGGGCGCCGCCCTAGGATTGCTCGGCCTCTTCGCCTTCCTCGCCCGGCACCCGGTCAAGCTGGCCCTGAACGACATCCGCCGCGGGCACGTCTACCCGCGGACGACGCTCGCCGCCAAGGTCGGGGCGCTCTATGCCGGCCTGGCCTTTGCCGGCCTGCTCGCGGCCTACCTCTGGGGCGAGCATGCCTTTCTGATTCCGCTCTTTCTCAGCCTGCCGCTGGTGGCCTACCAGATGGCCCAGGACGCCAGGGGGCAAAGCCGCACCCTGGCCGCCGAGCTCGCCGGGGCGCTCGCCTCCGGCGCCCTGGCGAGCGCGATCGTCCTCGCCGGTGGGGGCGATCCGGTCTGGGCCTGGGGGAGCTGGTTCTTGCTCGCGCTCCGCTCGCTGGTGGCGGTCCGCTATGCCCGAGCCCAGGTGCGCCGGGCCCGGGGCCAAACGGCCAGCCTTCCCTCGGTCCTGGCCACCGGGCTGCTGGCGAGCCTTCTCGCGCTCCTTGGCGCCTGGCAGGGCGCACTCCCCTGGCTCGGCGCCGGGGCCATCTGGGCGCTTTCGGCCTACGCCATGAGGATGCTGAAGCGCCCCCCGATCCCAGCACGCGCCATCGGCTGGGGGCAGATGTTCTGGGGCTGGACCACGGTCTTGCTGATCGCCATCGGCTACCGTCTCGGCCTCTGAACCCGCCACGCCACGACCTCCTACTCCTCTATTTGGAGCACACCATATTTTAGAGTTAAACTGGCAGGGGATGGCCTGCTACCTCGCCCGACCCGGGTTCATCGAGCGCCTCTCCCCCAAGGCCCGCGAGCGCCTCGAGGGCATCTGCCCGCCAAAGGCGCTGGAAGCGGGCCATGTTCTCTTTTCCGCCGGGGGTCCCGTGGACCGGCTCTTCGTGGTCCTCGAGGGCCAGGTCAAGCTCTCACGCCTGGACGCCTGGGGCCGGGAGCGGATCCTTTGGATCGCCGGACGCGGTGATCTCCTGGGAACCCGCTTCCTCGATCCGGACGCCCGGCACCGCCTCGAGGCGGTATGCCTCGGAACCACCGTCGTCTGCCCCATCGGGCGCGATCAGATGCGACGGGTCATGCGGGAGGTGCCGGAGGTGGTCGAGGTCCTCTGCAACGTCCTGGTGGAACGCCTCGACCACCTCGAGCGGCAACTGGAGCTCGCCGCCGCTCCGGCGACCATCCGGATCGCCAGCGCCCTGCTCTGGCTCGAGGCCCGTTTTGGAATCGAGCGGGGCCAGGGCTGGCGCGAGATCGACCTCAACCTTCGCCAGGAAGACCTCGCCGCCCTGGCCGGAACCAATCGCGTGACCGTCACCAAAGCCCTGGGTGAACTCCGGACCAAAGGCCTCGTCGAAGGCACGCGGGGCCGCTACCGGCTCAAACGCGACGCCCTCCGGGCCTACCTGCAAAATCCGGCCTAGGCCAGCTCGGGAAGGATTTCCTGGCTCAGGGCCGAAAGACTCCCGACCTCGACGACATCCCCGCCCAGCGCTTCCGCCGGCGCTCCCTTGCGGTTGACCCAAAAGGCCCGAAAGCCAAACCCCGCGGCCCCGTGCGCGTCCCAGGCGTTCGACGAGACGAACCCCACCGCCTCGGGGGAGACTCCAAAGCGCTCGGTCACCAGGCGGTAGACGTCGGGGTGGGGCTTATGCTTCTTCACCGTCGCCGCACTCAGCACCGCGCTGAAAAAGCCGCGGATCCCCGCGCTTTCCAGAGCCGACGAGAGCATCCGGGGCGTGCCGTTCGAAAGCACGGCCAGCGGCACCCGGTCCCTCATCGCTTCGAGGAACGCCTCCACATCGGGAAAAACCCGGAGCCGGTCGTAGGATGCGAGCAATCGAGCCTCGATCGCTGGCCCCCCTTCCAAACCCAGCGCCGTAAGGGCGTAGCGGAGGCCGAGACGGGTGACGGCCTCAAAGTCTCGGTCGTCTCCCATCAAAGTGAGGAGCCAGCTGTACTCGAGCTGTTTTTGGCGCCAGATCTCGCTGAGGCGCTCTCCTTTGCCCGGGAAGATCGTCTCCGCGACGTGGGCGACCGAGTCTACATCGAGCAGCGTTCCGTAAAGGTCAAACACCAGTACCCGTACCGACATCGCGCCTCCTGTGTTCACAGGGGCCCATCCATCAGGCCTTTCGGAAGGACCCTTGCCCTATCGAGCGAGAAGTGTGCCCTCGAGGGGCGCTGAGGGGGCAACCCCCTCAGCCACAAACCCCTCCCCCTTCCGGGCTAAAAACTCAGCACCTGATATCCGGCCGCCAGAAACTTGCGCACGCTCGGATGACCCTCGAACTCAGCGAGCAGGTTCACGCCGAGAGGCTGGAGCGTGTTTTCGACCCCGAAGGCCCGGGCGCAGTGTTGGCAGGCGCCGGCGATTCGATCCTCGACCGCCTTGAGTAAGCCGTGGGCCCGATGATTGGGATCGGAAAGACTCGCAAGACCCTCGGTACCCGCGCCGTCGAAGATGATCGAGACCTCGTCCCCCGACCCTTTGAGCTCTTTGGCCACCTCCAGGGCGTTCACCAACCGGCCGAGCCCCTCGTGATTCTCGGTGCCCGCGAGCACCAAGACCAAAACCTTCGCCATACCTTCACCTCCGGCCACCATTCGACCAGGCGACGCGGCCGTTTTCCGTTGCCGGGGCAACACGCGGCCTACGGGCGATCCTTCCGGGACTCGCGGGCCTGCCGCAAGCGCCGGAGCATGTCGGCGGTGACCACGCGCTGGTGCATGGCGTAGGCGAAGATGGCGATGGCCAGGAGTTGCAAGAGGGCCGAGAGCACCAGCACCCCGCGAAGGTTCCGCCCGGGATCGAGCAGCCACAGGGGTTCGAAAACGATCCTGAGCCCAAGCCCCAGGTTCAAACTCCAGTAGGTCAGGCGCTCGAGCGCGTCCTGGCGCAGCTGGCCCGGGCGCGGCATCATCCAGTAGGCCACCCCGAAGACCATGTTGAGGAAAAACCCCACCAACCCGGCGTGGGTGTGGACCGGAAGGAGGTAACCCCGGCTGGCGGGCCAGAGGTAAAAGGCCACCCCCAAAACGCCGGTGAAGAGAAGGTAAAAGAGCGAGCTCCGGACGAAGAGGAACTCGTAGAAATACACCGCCTACCTCACCAGGAGGACCGGCCCCACGGCGTGGCGCAGCACGTACTCGGTGGTCGAACCGAGCAGCCACTCCACCACCCGACCCCGGCCAAAGGCACCGATGGCCAGAAGATCGCTCGGCTCCTGGAAGCTGATGAGTTCCTCCCCCGGATCCCCCGAGAGCGCCTTGGCATCGGCCGAAATCCCGTGCGAGCGCAGGTACTCGGCCCCTTCGGCCGCGAGCAACGACGCCTGCTTGAGATCCGGGGCGACGCTCACCACCACCGGCGAGAGCGACAGGGCGGCGATAAAGTCGGCCACGAAATGCAGCGTACGGGCGGCGAGGTCGGAGCCGTCGTAGCCCACGAGCACCCGGCGCATGGGCTCAAAGCCCAGCGGGGCGACGAAGACCGGCACGGCGCTGGTTCGGGCCACCCGCTCCACCGTGCTCCCGAGCCCGGTCGCCAGGTGGCCCTCCTGCTCGCCAGCGCGCCCGAGCACCACCAGGTCAGCCTTCTTCGCTTCGGCCACGATCACCTCGTAGGGGACGCCGGTTCGGAGGAGCGCCTCGAAGCTCACGCCCTCCTTCGCCGCGCTTTCGGCCACCCGCCGGAGCACGTCCTGGGCCCGGGCCTCGAGGGCCCGATCTATGGCCTCGTGGTAGGTGGGCATGGGCACGCTCACGGCGCCAAAATCGAGGATCTCGGGATAACGAACGAGCCGCATGTCTTTGACGAAAAGACCGGCCAGATCGGCCTCTAACCGGCCCGCGAGGTCGAGGGCGAAGGCCTCGGCGCTCTTTGAAGGGAGCGAACCGTCGGTCGCGAGGAGAATTCGCTTAATCATCGCCCCATTCTACCCCGCCCCCGCCGCGATAGAATGAACGCGATTCGCTGCGAATGTGCTAAACTTCTCGCGCGGTGAGGAAAGGGTTCATCCGGAGCTTAATGAAACCGTCTATAAAAAAAGAAGTGGCGCGCCCGAGAGGACTCGAACCTCTGACCTTCGGCTCCGGAGGCCGACGCTCTATCC
>CAZXOY010000058.1:0-10159 GCA_964642655.1 uncultured bacterium | reverse complement strand
ATACCCCTTTACTATGCACGCTTCCACTGGGACGAGTACGTCAAACTCCGCGAGTCGTTTAGTCAAACTGTAGAAACCCTTATGTCCGCCCTCGAGGCGAAGGATTCCCACACCCGCCTGCACTCCGAGCGCGTGGCAACGATTGCTTCTGATATCGCACGTGCCGTGGGTCTGGACGAACCGGACGTCCGGCAAATCACGATGGGCGCTCGGATTCACGATATTGGGAAGATTGGCATCCCGGATTCGATCCTCTTGAAGCCGGAAAAGCTCACTGACGATGAGATGGCGATCATTCGCCAGCACCCGACGATGGGCGTTGAGTTGCTTAAAGGAGTTAAATTCCTCCATACGGTGCTGCCAATCGTCAAACATCACCACGAACGCTGGGACGGACGGGGCTACCCCGACGGGCTTGCCGGGCAGGATATCCCTTTGTGGGCCCGAATTGTCGGACTCGCCGACGCCTACGAAGCCATGACCGCGGGCCGGCCTTATAAGCCCGCGAAGCCCCCCGAGGAAGCCCTGGCCGAGGTTGAGAAATTTTCGGGCATCCAGTTCGATCCGAAACTGGCCAGGGTTTTCAAGGAACTCTGGGAGCAAAATCCGGTTTGGCGCGACAGGGAGGTGTTCCTACGGGCATATTCATCGCGGGCATCATCGTTGGGTTTGCCCTCGCTCTTGCAAAAGGTGTCCGAATCGGCGACTACCAAAGAGCGGAGCTAAGGGCGGGCTGGGTCTTCGTGGCGGCGGCGGTGCTGGAATCGCTCGCCACGAGGCTTTCGGTGAGCGGGCGGATCGACCCGGCCACCACGGGAACCTTCTTCGAACTCACGGCGCTCGCCCTGATCGCCTTTGGACTCTGGCGGAACCGGTTTTTGCGCGGGCTGTGGGTGGTGACCCTTGGCTATGCCATGAACACCCTGGCGATCCTGGCCAACGGGGGCAAGATGCCGGTTACCGCCGAGGCCCTCGAGGCCGCCGGCCTCGCCGCCGCTATTCCCATCCTCGAGCGAGGGGGCGACGCGCTCCACGTGGTCGTCGGCCCGGGCACCCGCCTGGTGTGGCTGAGCGACATCATCCCTCTTTCGGGGTCGGTGATCAGCGTGGGCGATATCTTGATCACCATCGGTCTCGCCCTGGCGGTCGTGGAGATTGGACTCCGGGCCAAACATCGTGACGAAAAGGCATTAGGATAGACGCATGACCGAACGCGTCTACCGCATTACCCTTATCGAAGGCGACGGCATCGGGCATGAGGTCATCCCCGCGGCGCGGCGGGTCCTTGAAGCCACCGGTCTTACCTTCGAGTTCATCGAAGCCGAGGCCGGGTGGGAAACCTTCCAAAAATACGGCACCTCGGTGCCGGAAGAAACGGTGGAGAAGGTGCTGGCCGCGGACGCCACCCTCTTTGGCGCCGCCACCAGCCCGACCCAGAAAGTCCCCGGCTTTTTCGGTGCCATTCGGTACCTGCGCAAGCGGCTCGACCTCTACGCCAACGTCCGCCCCGCGAAATATCACCCGGTTCCGGGTGCGGTGGAGGGCACCGACCTGGTCGTGGTGCGCGAAAACACCGAAGGGCTCTACGTCGAGCAGGAACGGCTGTATGCCCGGGGGCGGGTCGCCATTGCCGACCGCGTGATCACCTATGAAGCCTCGTACCGCATCGCCGAATACGCCTTGCGCCTGGCCGAAAAACGTCGCGGCCGCCTTGCGCTGGTCCACAAGGCCAACGTGCTCCCCATGTCTGACGGTCTTTTCCTCGAGGCCGCTTACGACGCCGCCAAACGCCATCCCACCGTTGAGGTCTACGAGGTGATCGTTGACGCCTGCGCCATGCGCCTGGTCCGTAACCCCAAGGACTTCGACGTTCTGGTCATGGAAAACCTCTTCGGCGATATCCTCTCCGACCTCACCGCCGGGCTGGTTGGCGGGCTCGGCATCGCCCCCAGCGGCAACATCGGCGAGCGGGCGGCCATTTTCGAACCGGTGCACGGCTCGGCCCCCGACATCGCGGGCAAGGGGGTCGCAAACCCCACCGCGACCATCCTCTCCGCGGCGATGATGCTCGACCACCTCGGTGAAACCGAAATGGCCAGGAAGATCGAACGCGCGGTGGATATCGCGCTTGAGCAAGGCCCGCGCACCCCGGATCTGGGTGGCCACGCCACCACCGAGGCGTTCGCCGACGCGGTCATCCGGGCGCTGGTCGAAACCGGGACAAAGTGATAACAGTTCCATGGTAGCCTGAGGGAGCGCGGGAGGAAAGCGTGGCGTCTTGGCTCGAGAACTTCTTCAGGTCAGGAACCGAGGCTCTGGGCCTTGAAGTGGGGACGGCGAACCTCAAGGTGGTCGACCTCCACGGGCCAAGGCTGGTGCTCCGCGGCTACGCGATCCGACCCACGCCCCCAGGCGTGATCCAGGGTGGGCTCATCACCGAACCGGCGGCCCTCAGCGAAGAGATCCGGGCCCTGATCTCCGACGCCAGAACCCGCAAGAAACATGTCGTCACCACGCTTTCAAACGACGCCGTGGTGACGCGCATCCTCAAATTTCCAAAGGGCATGGAGGAAAAGGAGATCGGGGAAGCCGTTCGCTGGGAGGCGGAACCCCACATTCCCTTCTCGGTTGACGAGATCACCTACGACTACGCCATCCTGGGCGAGAGCGAGGACGAATCGGGCGGTGGCGAGATCGAGGTGCTCTTCGCCGCTGCCCGCGAAGAAACCGTGGTCCAGCTGGTGGAGATCCTGCGCGATGCCGGGCTGGAACCGGTTGCGGTGGACCTCAAACCCTTCGCCAGCGTCCGTGTGCTCGAACCTGAGCTGGCCCCCAGGGAGGACGGCAGCCTGCCCCTCACCGTGGTGCTGGAGGTCGGCGCGGAGTCATCCTCGATCGTGTTCCTGAAGGGCGAGCGACCGCTCATGACCCGGCACTTCCCGGTGGCCGGGAACGCCTTCACCGCGGCGCTCGCCCGCGCCTTTGGCCTGGAGATCGAGCAGGCCGAAAAGATCAAGCGCGAATACGCCCTGGCCAGCGGCACGCTGGATGACGAGGAAGCGCTGCTCAGCATCGACACCGTATCGGACCAGCCGAGCCCCACCGACATCTACGACGCTTTGCGTCACGTCCTGCTCGACTTCACCACCGAGGTCCAGCGAAGCCTCGATTTCTTCAACAATCAGTTCGGCGAGGCCGCCCCCGACCAGGCCTTCATCGGCGGAGGCGGCATCAAGCTCGCCGGGCTCAAAAACCTCATCGCCGACGCCATCGGGATCACCTTCACCGAGATCAATCCCTGGAACCGGCTACGCGTTCCCGGCAACCGCTTCCCCGCCACCAAGCTCGCCGACGTAGCGCCGGAGTTCGTGATCCCCGTTGGCCTGGCGATTCGGGGGGTGAGCGGCGTTGATTAACCTCAACCTGCTCCCGAAGCGCTACCGAAAACGCACGCTGCCGAGCGCCTGGCGCCTGGCCACGTTCGTCGCCGGAATTTTGGTCCTAGGCAGCGTCGGATTCGTACACTATCAAACCCAAGCCAGTATCAATCGCCTCGAAAACCAAAAAGAGCAGCTCCGCCTCGAGGTCGAGCTCCTTCGTAGCTACATCGCGGAGCAGAACAAACTGCAGCAAAAGCAACGCGAGCTCGAGGCCCTGGCAAGCGTTTCCCGCCAGGTCCGGGCCAAGTTCCGCCCCTGGGCCGATTACCTGGCCCGGTTTTTGGTCGAGCTTCCCTCGAAAGAGGGTCGCCTCGAGGTCCGCCTCGAAACCCTCAGCGTCAAAGCCATCGATCCCAATAAGGCCAAGCAGATCTACGGCATTCCCGCCGACGTCGAGTTCACCTTCCGCGGCCGGGCGGCCTCGAGGAATGTCCTGGTCCAGATGGTCAAGACCTTCGAGACCGACCCCGGCTTCGGGATTGACTTTCAAAAAGCCGAACACGACCTCAAGACCGGCATCTACCGTTTTAGCGCCAGTGTGGGCATGATCGCCAAGGTGGAAAATGAAGCAGCTCGTTAAAGACCCCCGCACGCAGTTCATCCTGGCGCTCGCCTTGTTCGCAGTCCTGGCGGGTATCTGGTACGTGGCCTGGTACCAACCCGCCCAGACGCGGATCCAGACCCTGGAGCGGGAAGTCAAGAACCTCACGAAGCAAAGGGATCGCGGCCTGGCAGCCAAGCGCAACCTCCCCAAGCTCAAGGCCAAAATCGCAGACCTCGAGCGCGAGATTTCGAACTTTCTGGCCGCGCTGCCCAATGAAGAGCGTTTTTATGAAGTGCTCGATCTTTTAACCAAGAACGCCGAGGACGCCGGCGTCACCCTGAGCTCGATCTCGCGAAGCCCGGCAAAGAGCGAGATCCCCGGGGTGGGCACCATCGACGTCACCATCGATATCCGCGCGCCGTTCCCGGCGCTTTACGACTACCTGAAAGCACTTGAAAACCTCAAACGCTACAGCTCCATGGACGGGGTCACGCTCAACCCAAGCGGTGGCGACCCGACCAACCCCGAGATCGGCACCAAGCTCAAGGTCCACTTCTACGTCTATCAAGCGAACAAGCCGGGGGGATCGCCATGAAGCTCACTCCGCGTACCAAAATCCTCGTCACCGTCTTGCTCTTGGTGGTCGCGGTCGGGGCCTGGTACGCCCTTTACAGCGCCGGAACCCAAATTCCGGCCGCCACGCCCGCGCCCGAGCCCCCCAAACGCGTCGCCAAAGCGGTGGAAAAACCCACCCCGGCCAAGGCCACGGTGGCCACCTCGACCAGCGCTCGCGTTCTCGAGGTCCTTCCCCTTCCTTTCCTGGTGACCGAAGCCCCGGCCGAAGCAACCGCGCCACCGCCAGCGACACCCGAAGCCGTTGCCGAGGCGCAAAAAGAAAAAACGCTCCCAAACCCCTTCGCCCCGCTCAAGGCGGAGCTTGCCCAGAAGAAGGCCACCAAACCCGCGCCCATCCCCATCCAGAAAACCCCGGTCAGCGTATCGCTGCCGCCACGTGTTCCAACGCCACGCGTCGTCCGGGTTCAGCAGGGAACGCCGGATGTCACTCTACCGTCGCTGACCCAAGAAGGTGCCCTGCCACTGAGGCTCGGTCCCATCGACCGCGAGGTCCGGCCGCGCGCGCCAAAGGCGGCCGAACCCCGCCCCAAACCGGCACTCAGCCTGCCCGAGAGTCGCCTCGATCGCCTGCCCCCGGCTCCCGGCGAGACCGGCGGTTCGGAGCCCAGCGCGACGCCACTTGCGATGCCGATCGTTTCTCAATCGGCCCCAGCCCCGGCCCCGAGCAAGGCCAACCCCTTGCTCGAGTGGGCGCAAAATGCGGGGCTGAAGCTCTCCGGGGTCGCCCTGGGGCCGGTGAGCGTCGCCATCTTTAAAACCAGCACGGGATATCTCACCCTCTCGGTCGGTCAAAGCTTCCCCGGAACCGACATCATCCTCAAATCGGTGACCGCCGAGCGGGTCCTCCTGACCCAAGGCCCCTACACGCTTACGCTGGAATACGGAGGCGGTGAGTAAGTATGAAACGATGGCTTTTGAGCATGTTGCTTCTGTTTTCGCTGGCGATCGCCGGCGGATTTCCCCAAGAAGCTCGTTTCGATCGCCCGGTTACGATCAAGACCTCGGCGAATGGCGATGGCCTCGAGGTGGTCCTGAGCGCGCTGGCGGAATCGGTGGGGCTTACCCCGGTTCTCAAGCTGCCACAAGACCTCGCCAACCTCAAAGTTCGCCTCCAAATCGCCGACAAACCCTTCCGGGAAGTCTGGACGGTCATCATCGAAACCTACGGCGAAGGTAAGCTCGATTACGCCCTGCTCAAAAGCGACATCGTCCTGGTCGCGAGCCCCGAGGTCGTGGCCCAGGCCGTCCAGGCGATTCGAACGCAAAAGGCGGTGGAAAAACGCATCTTTGCGGTCCGGTATTTGGATCCAGAGAAAATCGCCCCCTTCATTGAAGCCCAGGTCAGCGAGGTTCAGGCGACCCCAATCCCGGGACAAAAGGCGCTCATGGTCACGGGCCCCAAAAACAAACTCGACGAAGTCGCGGCGCTGCTGGAGAAAACCGACGTCCAGGAGGCCACCGGACCCGCGCTTTCGCAAAAGACCTTCCGCCTGGCGTATGCCAAAGCCGAGGACCTGGCCAAGATCCTCCAGGCCGCCCTGGCCGCCCAGGCGCAAAACGGCCCCAACCAACCTTCGGTTCGCATCGTCGCCGACCCCCGAACCAACGCCCTGATCGTGACCGGCACCCCCGAAGCGCTTGCCTTCGTGGCCAATCTCCTCGGCCAGCTCGATCGACCGGTTCAGCAGGTCAGCGTCCAGGTGCGCATCCAGGAAGTGAGCACCAACGTCCTCCGGAGTCTGGGCCTGAACTGGCAGGCGGCAGGGGGCAACCTGGTGGCCGCCATCACCGATGCCGGCATCCAGCTCATCTTCGATGCGACCCGCTCGCTGGCTTCGCTCAACATCGGGGCCACCCTCAACGCGCTCGAACGGCAGGGGCTTTCCCGGAAGGTGACCGACGCCAACCTGACCCTGCTCTCCAACCAAACCGGCAAGATCCAATCCGGCTACCTCTACCGCCTCCCCATCCAGGTCAAAGACAGCCAGGGCAACGTGACCACCGACTACAAGGAGTTCAACGGTGGCGTCACCGTTGAAATCACGCCTCAGCTCACCCCGGATGGCGAAATCACCTTGAAGCTCAACACCAAGGTTACTTCCATCGCCCAAAAGGACGTCAGCGGGCTTCCCACGCTCGAGAACATTCAAAACGCCAACACCGTTTTGCGGCTCAAAGACGGCCAGACCGTCGTCCTCGGCGGGCTGATTCAGAGGAAAAACAGCCAGTCCAAACAGGGCATCCCCTTCCTCTCCGATATCCCGCTGCTCGGAGCGCTCTTTTCCCAAACCTCCAACGAGAGTGAAGATAGCGAACTGCTCATCGTGATCAAGGCGCGCCGCGTCACCGAGCCCAACGACACCTGCCCTTCCCGAGTCGCATCCCCGTGCCTGCCGAATGCCACGCGCCCCTAGACCGGCCTCGTGCTAGGCTCTTGATATGCGATTTCTGACGGCTGGGGAATCCCACGGGCCCGCGCTCTATGCCATCATCGACGGGCTTCCCGCCGGCCTCGATTTGACGGCGGCCGACATCGACCCCTGGCTCCAAAAGAGGCAGGGAGGCTACGGCCGTGGCCGCCGCATGCAGATCGAGGCGGATCGGGTTCAGATCACCTCGGGGGTTCGCGCCGGGAAGACCACCGGCGCCCCGGTCACGCTGGTCATCGAAAACCGCGACCACCGGAACTGGAAGGACATCATGGACCCTGCCCCGGGCAACCTGCCGCGGCGAAAGGCGCTCACCGCCCCCCGGCCGGGACACGCTGACCTGGTGGGCGGGTTCAAGTATGGGCACCGCGACCTCCGCGATGTGTTGGAGCGAGCCTCGGCGCGGGAGACGGCCTCGAGGGTCGCCGTTGGCGCGGTCGCGGCCAAGCTTTTGCGGGAATTCGGCGTGGAGAGCGCGAGCTACGTTGTGGGCCTGGGCGGCGTTCGGGTGAAAAAGCCTTTCCAGTGGGCCAAACGGAATGAAGTCGAGGCGAGCCCCTTGCGCACCCCCGATCCCGAGGCCGAAGCCGAGATGATCGCCGCCATCGACCGGGCCAAAGCCGAAGGCGACACCCTGGGCGGCATCGTCGAGGTGCGATTTAAGGGGCTCGTCCCCGGGCTCGGCAGCTACGTTCATCCGGACAGAAAGCTCGATGGCCGCATTGCCCAGGCGGTGATGAGCGTTCCCGCCATGAAGGGGGTCGAGATCGGGCCCGCCTTCGAAAACGCCATGCGGCCCGGCTCCGAGGTCCACGACGCCATCGCCTGGCAGGAAGGCCGGGGGTATTACCGGGACACAAACCGGGCCGGCGGGCTCGAGGCCGGCATGACCAACGGCGAAGAACTCGTGATCCGGGCGGCGATGAAACCCATCGCCACCCTCATGCGCCCGCTGCCTACGGTGGACATCACCGACCATAGCCCGAAAGACGCGGCCCGCGAGCGCTCGGACACCACCGCGGTCCCGGCAGCCAGCCTCATCGTCGAGGCGGTGGTGGCCATCGTGCTCGCCCAGGCCTACCTGGAAAAGTTCGGCGGCGATACCCTCGAGGAGATCCTGGATCGCCTCGAGGCCTACCGCCGCCGCTGGCGGGAGTACTGATGCGCTGTATCGAGGTCGACCGGCCGGTGACCTGGGTGGCCCTCACCGGATTCATGGGTGTGGGGAAAACCCGAATCGGGCGTGAACTGGCGAAAGAGCTGATGCTCCACTTCGTCGACCTCGATCGCTACATCGAGCGCGAGGCTGGGCTTACGATCCCCGACATCTTCCGCTACCTGGGCGAGGAGACTTTCCGCAAAATCGAGCGCGAGGCGGTCGCCGAGCTGGTGACCAAGGACATGATGGTGATCAGTTTGGGCGGCGGCACCTTCGTCGACGACCAAAACCGGGATCGGCTTTTAAAGCGCGGTCCGGTGGTGGCGCTTTGGGCCAGCCCGGAGACGATCTACGAGCGGGTGCAACGCCGGCCCGGAAAGCGCCCCCTGCTCGACACGCCCGACCCCCTGCCCCGCATCAAGCGCTTGCTGGCCGAACGGGAAGCGCTCTACCGCCAGGCCCCGATTCACGCCACGAGCGAGGGCCGGTCGCCCAAACAGACCGCCGAGGCAATCGTGGCCGAACTCTGGAGGTGGCGTGAGGCTCAAGGTTCATAACCCCCCATACACGGTCGAGATCGGGCGCGGTCTCCTGCCGACCCTGCCCCCCGAACCGCGGGATGCGGTCTTGCTCTATGACCTCGCTGTCGAGGCCATCGCCGAAGCCATCGCGCATCAGGCCAGCATCACGGCCAGGATCGGGGTTCCCGGCGGCGAGCGCGCCAAGACCCTCGAAACCTACGCCAGGCTCCTTTCAGACCTCGCCAAAAGCGGTCTCGGTCGCGATGGCGTGCTCTATGTGGTCGGCGGCGGGACGCTCACCGACCTCGGCGGCTTCCTGGCCGCGACCTATCTGCGAGGCATCGTTTACCAGAGTTTCCCCACCACCACGCTGGCGATCGTCGACGCCAGCGTGGGCGGGAAAACCGGGCTCAACCTTCCGGAGGGGAAAAACCTGGTCGGCGCCTTCCACGCCCCGGAACGGGTCACGGCCGACCTCGACTGGCTCGTGACCCTCCCCGAGCGGACCTTTAAAGAAGGGCTGGTCGAAGCCTACAAGCACGGCTTCATCGCCGGTGACCCCGATCTCCTTGACCCCTTCGACCTCCACCCCGAACACCCGCGTCTGGAGGCCTACCTCAGCAAGGCGGTGGCCGTGAAGATCGCCGTGGTGAGCGCCGATTTCCGCGAAAAGGGGGAGCGGAGGAAACTGAACCTGGGGCATACTTTGGCCCATGCCCTCGAGGCGGTCACCGATCACGCGCTGACCCACGGGGAAGCCGTGGCCTACGGCCTGCTCTTCGCCTGCCTTTTGGGGCGAAGGCTCGGGGGTGAGGACCTGGTGGACCGTGCCCTCGACCTCCTCAACTGGCTGGACGCGCCGCCGCTCCCTCCCCTGTCCTGGTCGACGCTTTTGCCCTACCTGGAGCGAGACAAGAAAAAGGCCGAAGGCGAGATCCACTGGGTCATCCCCCTCGAGCTGGGCAAACTCACGATCACGCCGCTTGAGGGTAAGCTTTTGGAAGAAACGTACCAATCGTTGGAGGAGGTGCTCCGGTGATTCTTGTGTTGCATGGCCCGAACCTCAACATGCTGGGGCGGCGCGAACCCGAAGTCTACGGCACCCTCACCTTCGAAGAGCTCGAGGAACACCTCGAGGCCTGGGGCTCGGAACTCGGGGTCAGCGTGGTCAGCCGCCAATCGAACCACGAGGGCAGCCTGGTGGAGTGGATCCAGCGGGCCTCCGACGACGGATTTCGTGGCATCGTCCTCAACCCCGGCGCGCTGACGCACTACTCCTATTCGCTCCTCGACGCCATCCGGTCGCAGCCGTTGCCGGTGGTCGAAGTCCACCTTTCCAACATCTACGCTCGCGAACCCTTCCGAGCGCACTCGGTCACCGCCGCCGCGGCCGCGGGCGTGATCAGCGGGCTGGGGATCCTCGGCTACCG
>CAZXOY010000057.1:0-10183 GCA_964642655.1 uncultured bacterium | reverse complement strand
AATGCAAGCGGAGTCGGTCCCCAAAAGAGTCTCAGATGTGTTGACCGATTACAACCCCTTGTGGGGTGGGGGGCGATACAGGTACACTGCGCTCCTGGTGCCCCAGCCCAGGAAGGACTCCGCGCCCGACCCCCACCCCAATCCCTGGCCGTGGGTCATGGCCGTCTTCGCGGCCTACATCCTCACCTTCCCTCTTGCGCATCGCTTTACCGAGGGCGGTGAAGTCGTCCTCGCTCTGCTGTGGACCGCCCTCGCCGGTTGGCACTTCGGCCCCTCAGGCGGCGCCATCGCCGGACTCACCAACATCGTCGTTGAGGTCGTGCTCTTTAAGACTTATACCCTGCCTTCCCCTTTCCCTTTATCGGGCGAGCTCCCGGCCCTCGCAGGCCCCTTGCTCGCCGGCCCGGCCAGCGGCCTGTTACGGCGTCACCTCGAGCGGCTTCGTAAAACCCAGGCCTCGCTCCGGGAAGCAAAGGCGTTTCTCGAACGCATCGTTGCTTCCGCCCCGATCATCACCTTTCGCCGCGAGGGTGCCGGGTTGGTGCTGACCTACATCAGCCCCAACCTCGAACGGATACTTGGATACAGCCCTGAAGAGCTCCTCGGAAGCCGCTTTACCGATGCCCTCGAGCGAGTCCATCCCGACGACCGGCAAAAACTAACCGAGTTGCTGGCGGCGGTTCTGGACTCCGGGCACGACGAGCTGCTATTTCGACTTCGGCATCGCAGCGAGGGATATCGCTGGTTCTACCTTGTGGCCCACCTCGCCCCCAACGCGCCCAGATCGGACCCGGTCGTCCTCGGCTACATGCTCGACTTTACCGCCCAGGTGGAATCCGAGCGGGCGCTCAAGGACCTGATCAGCAAAAACCGCGCCCTATTCACGCTGGCCCACTCCGCTGTCACCTCAAACAAACTCGAACACCTCTTTCACCAGGCGGTCGCCATCGTTAAAAGCGGCCTCGACGCCAGCCATGTGGCAATCCTGAAATGCGATCTCCCGCAGGGCGCGTTGCCGCTGCTTGCGGGCTACGGTTTTTCCAAAAACATACCTGGCGAGCCCACGGCCAACGCCTCCGATTCACACGCAGGCTACGCAGCCCACGCTGGCAAAACGATCGCTTCTCCTGACCTGTCCCGCGAGCGACGCTTTCAACCCGGCAACATCTGGCGTCAGGCGGGGGTCAAAGCAGCGATCGCCGCCCCCATACCCGGCGCCCGCGGAACATACGGCGTCCTCGCCGTGGCCTATCCGGAGCCGCGCGACTTCCGCCATGAGGAGGTCGGCTTTGTAGAGACGGCGGCTTATGTGCTTGGCAGCGCCGTACGCCGTGTGCTGTACGAACGTCGCATCAAGGAGCTCGCATACTACGACCCCCTCACCGGCCTGGGAAACCGTCTCAAACTCGATGTCGAAGCCCGACGAATTCTCTCGGCCGCAAGGGAAAAGAAGCGCTCGGTCGCCCTGCTCTTTCTCGATATCGATCACTTCAGCAAAGTCAACAACGTACTCGGCCACGATGTCGGCGACACCGTCCTGCAGGAGGTCGCGTCCCGGCTGCGCACCGCCAAGCGAGACAGCGATGCCCTGGCCCGAATTGGCGGGGACGAATTCGTCCTTCTTCTCGCTAACACCGGCCACGAAGAGGCGGTGTCGGTTGCACGCGGCATCGAGGAACTCCTGGGGGCACCCTATTCGGCAGGCGAACACCGGATTACCATTCACGCCAGCATCGGCATCGCCCTCTTTCCGGAACACGCCACCACCCTGGAAGAGCTTATGCGAGAAGCCGACGCCGCGATGTACCGGGCGAAAGAGCACGGCGAAACCTTTCGCTTTTACACTCCAAAAGACACGCCGCCCAGCCCTGAACGCCTCGACCTGGCCACCGATTTAAAGGTGGCCCTCGAACGCGGCGACCTCACCCTGCACTACCAGCCCATTCTCGACCTCAGAGAGGGTACGGTCACGAAGGTTGAAGCCCTGCTGCGCTGGAATCACCCCCAGCACGGTCCCGTATCACCGGCCGTCTTCATCCCCCTTGCGGAAGAGGTCGGCCTCATCGCCGATGTCGACCGTTACGCTCTCGAAAAGGCCGTTCAACAGGCCGCGGACTGGCTGCGGAGCGGCACCCCCTTGGCGGTTTCAGTCAACCTCTCACCGCGCTGCTTCTGGCAGATGGACCCGGCACGGATCCTCCAGCAACTCCTGCTCCAGGCCGGCATTGCTCCGGGTCTGCTGACCTTAGAGATCACCGAGCGCGTCCTCGCAAGCCCCGAACAGGCTACGCCCATCCTGGAAGAACTGAGGGCCCTAGGCGTACGCGTAGCGGTGGATGACTTCGGGGTTGGCTATTCATCGCTCCGCTACCTCCGTGAATTTCCCCTGGATGCCCTGAAAATAGATCGCGCCTTCGTCAAGGAAATCGGCATCCACGAAGCAAGCGAGGCCATCGTCCGCACAGTTATCACCCTGGCCCACGAACTTGGGCTCCTCGTCCTCGCCGAGGGGGTCGAGACCGGCCAGCAACTCACCTGGCTCAAATCGGAACGCTGCGACCTTGTACAGGGGTACCTGATCGGTAAACCCCTGCCGCCCGAAGAGCTGCGCGCAGGCTAGGCCCCCTGCCATCCCGGTGAAACTTCCCTTTCAGCCGACGGCTTACCGCCCGTTCACGACAACGCAGCCACTCCCACGAGCCACCCCCCTCTGGGCATCGCCGGCAGCACCATTCCCGCGATCTCGGCGCCACGCACACCAGAACCGCGTCGCGGTGCCAGACCCAGCTGATCGAGGATCTCGATCGCTTTGTTGCGGCGTTTCTCGGACAGGCGCTCCAGGGCCTCCGGGATCTCATCCCGTTCGGCGACCACCCTCCGATACGCCTCGATGAGCGACGGCATCATCAGGGCCCGGTCGATGGGATCGCGCTGCCTGGTCGCGGCCGGCGCAAGCACCTGCAAGACATCCAGCGCCCGCGGCAGGCAGCAACCGTCGCTCCGCCGGTGGTCCCCGTAGGTGCAACGGGGCGCCTTTGCGCGGGCCAGGTACCGCTCCTTCGGCCTCGGCGCCTGGCTTTTACCGCCGCCAGTCTCCCGGTCGGGGCCGGTATCGGCATTGTTCAGCGCCGCCTCGAGCTCGGCCGCGAGCTCCTGCATCGTCATGGGGCCCTTTCGGGCCGCGCTCTTCGCTTTCGCCGCCTCCGGAGGCGGGTCGACCGGCCGCTCGCCGCCGTCTTTCCTGGCGGCGCTGACCGGGACCGCCGGCGGAATTTCGGCCTCGAGCTTCGCCACCAAAAACCGGCTCGGGTAGCGGATCCCGCTGCCGGCGGCCGCGGGAAGATTTTGCTCGACGACGGCCCGGAACAGGCTCCGACCCAACCGCTCGAGCTGTGGGTAGAGCGCTGTTTCCAGCCAGAGGCCGTAGCGGGATTGCGGTGCCTTCTCGCTGTAGAGCCTTTGGAGCTGCGAAGCGAGATCGGGGCCCAGCGCCTCGATCACCTCCCTTGCTTTTTGAGAGATTTTTAAAACCCCCTCCTCCTCCTCATGGGTGGGTGGGCGGGCTGGTTTTGTTCCGGCTCCGGCTGCCGCCTCAAGGGAGGGGGGTAGGGGGGAGGGTTTTATATTCGTGTTTTTTTCATTGTTATGTTCGGGTGTCAACCTGTCACCCCCCCTGGACAGCCTGTCACCCCCCTGGGCCGGGATGGCCCCGCTGCTTCGGGTGTCAATCTGACACCCCTCCGAGGGTTGGGCGTCGGCGCGCTCTTCGGGTGTCAAATTGACACCCCCCTGCGCCCGGCCCAGTTCCAGCCGGTAGAGGTTGGTCCCCCGCTTGGCCACCTGCCGGATGACCGTGATCTCGCCCAGGGCCTCGAGTTCCCTGAGCGCCCGCTTCACGGTCCTGAGGCTGACGCGGGCCAGCGCCGCCAGCCGTTCGACCGACGGCCAGGCGGTGCCGTTTTGGTTGGTGTGCGCAGCCAGCGCGATGAGGACCGAGTACGTCGACCCCCGAGCCTTGCTGTGCTCCATGACCAGGCGCAACGCGTTGCAGTTGATCCATCTAGGTTTTGTCTTGAGCGAGTTCATTCAAACCCTCCAGAGACGGGTATCCATGCCTTTGTCACCGCATAGATGGGTGCCTGAAAGGCGCAACACTCCACCGTCGTTAGCCCTAAGGCAGTTGCGTTTTTTCCCGGAGGGCTGGTACACTACACCTGGGCTGGAATGCGTGTAACACAGGTGCCTAAAGGGGGAAAGTAGGTGTACCAGCCACGCCCGGCCGGCCAGCCGGGCTTTTGATTTGGTTAGCGCCACATATCCCTAGTAGTCAGCTTCTCACCCCCTAGACAGGCTCCCGCCTTTGTCTGGGGTGGTCGCCCCGGCTAAAGGGGTCTGCCCGGACTCCACCACGTGGTGATTCTAGCGAACGAGCGGCCTCCTGTGTGAAAGTGGGGGGTGCAACTCGTGTTTCAGGGTAGGAAAAAGGGTTCGGATAACGTTATCCGAACCCGCCCCCCTGGATCGGAGCCAGCTTAGCTGTGGCGAAATGATGACAGCGTGGGGTAATCTGTGCGTATGCGTAAACGCTACCTGACGGTTGATGAGTATGCCGAGCTCAGAGGGGTGACGCCCGGATATATACGGCGATTAGCGGCAAAAGGGGATCTGCCGGGCGCTGAGAAACGGGGTGCGCAGTGGTTCATACCCATCATCGAGCCGCAAAAGGACGAGGCCCCGATGCGCACGCTCACCATCTTCAACCAGGCGGGGGGGACGGGTAAGACGACGCTAACAATGAACCTCGGCTATCACTTCGCGCGCAGGGGTTTCAAGGTGCTGCTGGTTGACATGGATCCCCAGGCAACGCTGACGAATTTCATGGGCCTGGAGCCAGGGAGGTTGAGGGCCACCATTTACGACAGCCTGACGTCGCGCAAGGGCGATCGGTCACCGCGCAGGCCGCTGGCGGTGCACCGGGGGATTCACGGAATGGATCTCGTTCCAGCGAACATTTTGCTGGCCGGGGCTGAACAGGAACTGCTGGCCGCGCTGAACAGGGAAGCCCGGCTTCGGCGGGCCCTGGACGAGGTCCGGGCAGCATACGACCTGGCGCTGATTGATGCGCCCCCCAGCCTGGGAATGCTTTCTATTCTGAGTCTGGCAGCCTCTGACGGCGTGATTGTCCCAATCCAAACGCATTTCAAGGCGTATTTGGGAACGGACCAGCTGCTCAGTACGGTCCGGGGAATTCAGGAGGAGGTCAACCAGAATCTGCGCATCCTGGGTTTTGTGCCGATGCAGTTCGCGCGCCAGTCCACGCATGACCGGGATGTGCTGGAAGCCCTGGAAAAACAGCTCCAGACCGTTGCTCCCGTCCTTCCACCGATCCCAATGGCGACCGCCTTTAAGAAGGCCTCGGTGGAGTTCAAGCCGCTGGCGGCCTATGATCCCCGCCACCGGGCGGTGGCTGTTTTGGAGCAGATCACCGACGCGCTCCTGGAGGCCCTGGGAGGCGATGGGGATGAAGCCTAGGAACGAGCGGAAAAATCCAATTCTCGAGAAGCGCCCGCTCAGAAACATCAACCTCTCTCAAGTAGGTGAGGTCTTGCGGCGGGCGGGGGAGAACAGTCTCGTCCACCTTCCTCTCGACCAGGTTGTTCCCCGCGAGAATCAGCCACGCAGGTACTTCGACGAAGACGAGATCGCTCACCTGGCCAGGTCGATACGACACCGCGGACTGCTCCAGCCGATTCTCGTGCGCCCTGTGGGTAAAGGCCTCTATCAGATCGTGGCTGGGGAGCGGCGCTTTCGTGCTTTTCAGAGGCTGAAGCGGGAGTCGATCCCCGCGATTATCGTGGAGCTCACGGACGAGGAGGCGCAGGCGGCGGCGGTCCTCGAGAATTTGCAGCGCGAGGACCTTAATCCGCTCGAGGAAACCGAGGCGATCCTCGACTTGCTGTCGATGCGATTGGGGATGGACCGCAGCGAGGTTGTGCGCCTGATGCACCGGCTTTCAATGAGGCGGAGAAAGGCCGCCAACAACGTTGTTCGAAGCAGCGAATGGGAGGTTATCGACCGGACGTTTCGAGAGCTCGGCAGGATGACCCCCGAGTCCTTCCGGTTGAACCGCCTGCCGCTTCTCAACCTGCCGCAAGACGTGCTCGACGAACTTAGGCGGGGCAGAATCAGCTATACGAAGGCCCGGGCCATTGCGCGGGTAAGGGATGACGAAGCACGGCGGGAGCTGCTTCAGAGAGCGATTGAAGAAGGATGGAGCCTGCCGTTCGTTCGAGCCGAAGTGCGGGAGCGCTTGCAGGCCAGGGAAGAAAGGCATCGACCGGTGGCCGTGAAGGCCGGCGTGCTGCTCAGGAAGCTCCGCCGGGGCGGGCTGCCGCCGGACAAGGAGGAGAGGGTGCTGGAAATTCTCGATGAGCTCGAGCAGCTGATCCGCTCGGGCTAGCCGGCGCAGGTTGCCCGGGCCGGCCACGGGCGGCGGGTTCCGGACGGCCGCTGGCGACGACGCCATCGCCCTGGAAGCAGACAGGGACCGATGTGTTCCGGAGTGCCTGCATACTTCACGCTTATCATGCATAGCGGGAACTATATTTTTTAGAGTCTATGGACCACGATGGCGCCCGGCCGCAGGCAGGCCCCGACTTTATAGGCGCTGGCTTTACAAGAAGAGTTAAGGCCGGTTGGGAAAGGCGGCGTTTCGCCGCCTACCGAATCGTTCTGCCCCTGTCCGCGGCCGCCGTGTTGCTGGCGGATTTTGTTGATCCCGTGCGCGACATTTCAACCGACTCGCTGGTTCTGGCCGGAGGCATCCTGGTGGCCTGGGCCCTTCTGCTGCGAGCGGGACCCGGACGCCTTTTCCTCCTCGAGCGGGCCGGGTTTGTGCTGCTCGGTGTATTCCTTGTTCTTCAGGAGTACGCCGCGCTCTTCGGTGCTCCGGAGATGAGCGTCGAAAGGCATACCGTCGTCGTGAGCTGGTTGATGGTGTTCTACGTATTGATTTACTTCCTGTTCGAGCCGCGCACCGCCCAGCCAGTGGCCTGGGGGGTCTGGATCGTCACACTGCTGGCGGGCATCCTCTACGCGGTCGCGCACGGGGCAGGCCTGAGAGAGGCGAGCGTTTTGCTGCAGGCATACCTCGCCGGCGCGGCGATGATCGCGATCCTTAGCCGGGTGGTGTGGACCCGGCTCCAGCTGGTCCGGGCCCAGGAGGAGATCCGGCAGTACGGACAGCTTGCGGCCACCGACGAACTGACCGGGCTTGCCAACCGCCGTTTTTTTATCGACCGGGCCCGCGAGGTGCTGTCGCGGAGCGCTTCCGGAAACGGGCCGAGCGCGCTTTTGTTTATTGACCTGAACGATTTCGGAGACGTCAATGACGCGCTGGGTCACGAGGTTGGCGACCTGGTCCTGAGGGACTTTGCGCGAAGGGTTCGTCGCGTTACACGCGCGATCGACGTTTTGGGCCGGGTCGGGGGTGATGAGTTTGCCCTGCTGCTCCCCGGAGCCGGTGGGGGAGAGGCCGTGTTGGTCGCGAGGCGTGTTGGCGAGCTGTTGCGCGAGCCCTGCCGCGTGGGCGACCACCGGATCACGCTCCGGGCCAGCATCGGAATCGCCATCTTCCCGGAACACGGGCGGGACCTCGACGAGCTGATGCGCCGGGCCGACGCCGCGATGTACCGGGCGAAAGAGCAGGGGTCTGCGTACTTCATCTTTGACCCCACGGTGCTGCTGCCGAGCGTGGAGCGCCTGGATCTCGCTACCGCACTCAGGGAAGCCGTGGCGGGGCAGCAGCTGGAAATTTACTACCAACCGATCGCAAGCTTGCGAGAGGGGAAGGTCGTTCAGGCGGAGGCGCTGGTTCGCTGGCGGCACCAGGAGCACGGGCTGCTGCCACCCGCGACATTCATTCCGCTCGCCGAGGAGGTTGGACTGATCGCCGAGATCGACCGCTACGTTTTCGATAGGGCTGTCGGGCACGCGTACCGATGGTACCGGGGCGGGCACGAACTCCGGGTCTCGATCAACATCTCACCGAGATCGTTCTGGGAATTCGACCTGGTAGAGACGCTTGAGCGATTGTTGCGGGAAAAACCAATTCCTCCCCGGCTGGTCGTCGTTGAACTCACCGAAAGGATTCTCGCCAGGGCCGAGCGGGTTATGCCGGTGTTGCAGGATCTGAGGGCCCTCGGCCTGCGTATCGCGGTTGACGACTTTGGGGCCGGGTACTCGTCGCTGGCGTACCTGCGTGAGTTCCCGATCGAGATTATTAAGATCGACAAGGCGTTCGTACGGGAGATCGGTGTCCGCCGGAAGAGCGAAGCGATCGTCCGGGCCGTGATTACCCTGGCGCACGAGCTGGGGGCGGAGGTGGTTGCCGAAGGGGTAGAGACGCCGGATCAGGCCTCCTGGCTTGAGGCCGAGGGTTGTGATCTGATCCAGGGGTTCTACACGGGAAAGCCGGTCAGTGAGCGCGATTTTGCTCCGTCGTATCTTCGATGAAAAGCTGCCCGGCGTTGGGGGCCGGTCCGCGATGGCCGGCGGGAAGCGTGCGATCTTCGCTTAGCGCCTCTCGTGCAGCCAGTGGTCAAGGATCGCGGGCGGAGCCGTCAGCCCCATGAGCTCGGCGACCTTCTCGGCATCGCCGAAGCGCTTGTACAGTTCGATCGCACCGCGGTTGCGCAATGCCCGGAGGTAGTAGGGGGGCAGGTCCGCAGACCGGGCGGCAACCGTGACCCGGGCCTGCAGCGTGCGCGGGGCCACAACCCTCAAGCCATTGCGCGACTGCTGGACCAGGAGCACCCTGACCCTCTCGTCGAACCCGTGGGCAAGGACGGTTTCGACGAACTTGAAAAGGGGCCGGCGCAGATCGCCGGGCAGGGGAACGGTGCGGTCGACGACGAACGGCGCGCGTTTGACCCGGAGGGCATCGTCGGTGAAGTCGGCAGGCGTCACGTGGGTGATCTCCCGCCAGCGCATTCCCAGTTCGCCGATCAGGCGGATGACGAGGGGCATCCCGCCGATGGGATCAAGGCGGGCGGCTTCGGACAGGAAAGTCCGGTACTGGGCGTCGTTCAGGGCCCTGGGGGCCCTGGCCGGCAGGGGGCGGGGCCAGTCGAGGTGTTCGGGAAGCGGGTAACCGAGCCAGGTGAAAAACGCCCGGGACTCGAGTACCCCGTAGAGCATCGTCCGCAGGCCCGACCTCCCCAGCGGGCGGGGTCCGGTGCGCCGTGCGCCCTGGCGGAGGATGTGGACGCCGTGGCTTTCCAGGTCGTGTAGCCACGACCAGACGTCGGTAGGGGAGAGGTTCACCCCCTCCCGGCCCAGGTCGTTCCAGGCGTAAGCCCAGAAGTCCTCGACCGCGCGCCGGTAAAGCTGGACGCTCACGCGGCCGTAGTTGCGATGGCTCGAGAGATATCGCTCGAAGAGTTCACCGATCGCCTGCCAGTCACGCTTGGCAATCGCCTCTCCGGCCATGCGCCGCCGCTCTTGTGGGTCACGCCACGGGTCCGGTGCGAAGAGGGCCCCGCCGTCGTTGTTTGGCATCGGACACCCACCCCTTACGTTTGCGTAATAGTACCATAAATAACTCATCGCTCGGAAGCGGTCCTTCACAGCGCATTAAGGTTTTTGTGCCGCCTTCTTCCCTGTCATTGCGTTGCCCCCGTGCGTGCGGGGGTTTGTTGTGGTGTATGGTTTAGTGTTTTAGTTTGCTGACTCAAACAGTTATGTCCGTACTTAATCAGCTCTTACCAAGAGCAGGACACTGAAAACCCCTATAGCTTCGGAGCAGACCCGATCCAGCTTGCCCCGTACAACCAACAGGCCGGCCATGTACGGACAGGCGTGTTCAGTAGCGGGGTTGGGATAGGGAACTTCCTCGCTTCCGCTGCCCGCCGGGAGAGCTCACTGGTTTGGCTTAAATGGATCTACGCACCGCGAGGCAAGCGAATCGACGATAATACGGCTCTCCTCTCGGGCGGCCAGGAGTTATTCTGGCCTCGAGGGCCTCACGCATCCGGGAAAAGTGGAACCAGCAGCCGCTCCTCTGCGTCAAACGCCCATTCGACGTTTAGAAATTGCCATTCCTCGCCTTTGGGTTCCGCCCTGCTCACAGTGAAGCTCCGGTAGTGGCCGCTATTTTCCCAGGCCACGGAGCTCCTCCGGAGCT
>CAZXOY010000056.1:2787-10383 GCA_964642655.1 uncultured bacterium | reverse complement strand
TCTGGGAAAGCCGTTACCGGGTGCTCCGGGACGGCCGGGTTCTGGTGGTCGAGGGCGAGTACCAAAGCGGGGGAACGCTCGCCGCACAAGCTGTGTGGACCCTGGATGCGGGCGCTGTCCGGAAGGAAGCCACAACCGATGCGGCGGAGCGGGCCATCCCCCGATCCTGATGCCGACCGATGCGAAATTCAAGCCTGCCCGTCTTGTGAATACCGGCACAGCTGCCCGCTCAGCGGGCCTCGTTTGCCCGGGGCGGCATGCCCCGGCTTCTCCCCATCCCCCCCCGGACTCAGGCCGAAATCGGACCCCTGGAGCAGCCCAGAGGCGCCTTCTCCGGCGGCAGCCGGCTATCCGCCGCGACGAGCCCTCAGTTCAAGCTTCAGGATCACCTGCATCGCGTGGGACCACAGTAGCGGCCTGGCCGGGACCCCCCACCGTCGCGTCCAGTAGTTCAGGAAGCGGAAACTGATGCCGGGAACCGCCACCTGCTCAGGCAGGTGCCCCCGCTCGTCACGGTGGGCTTCTACCCAGGCGCAAAGCTCTCGGGCGCGTCGCAAGCTCCCCGTCCTGGCGTAATACCATCCCAGCCACGCGGTGAGCAAAATCCAGGCACCGCCGCCGTAGTAGGTGTCGGCCGCGTAGCGAACGACGCCGCCCCCCCGCAGGAGCCGGCGCTCGATCTCGGCTACCGTGGCCAGCATCCGCGGGTCGTCGTCGTCGACCAGGTCGAAGGGGACGGAAACCCAAAGGAGCGACGCGTCGACCGCCGACTCACCGACGAACTTGACGAAGCGGCCCTCCCGCACACACTCCTCGAGCACCACCCTGCGAACCTCCCGGGCCGCCTTCGCCGCCAAGGGGAAGAAAGGCGCCATCGCGCTGAACCCGGCGTAGATCGAGGCCAGGGTGGCGGTGTGCAGCCGGGTGGGGTTCTCTTCCCAGGGATCGTAACAGGGTTCGGCCCAGAAGCGCTCCAGGTAGGCCAGAACCGCGCGAACCGGTCCGGCGAACACCCCGGGGAGTTCTTCCTCGCCACCGAGCCGCAAGTGCTCCCCAAGCGCCCACAGCCACTGGCCGTAGCCGTCGAGCTGAAAGTTCGGCCAGCCATCCTCCCTCCACTCCCCCTCGAGCGTGAACCGCGCGGGAAGGAACTCGGCCTGGGTGAAGACCTCATCCCGCCAGGCGCGCTCAACCAGGCCCAGGATGTGGTCGGTCTGGGCACCCAGGGTGCGGGCCGTCCACAGGTGAAAGGCCCGGGAACTCGCGTGAACCCCTGCCCGGTCCATGGCGTAGGCGATGAACGACCCATCGCGCAACCAGCAATAGGGGTACTGGGAGAAACTGGGGCTGGCCGGGAAAGCCCCGGAAGGATGCTGATGATGGCGGATCAGCTGGAGGTCACGGTACATCGGAACTCCCTTCGATTTCGATGATCATCGCCGTCCAGTACTCCAGACAGGGAATGTGCACATTCAGGCAGCGCCCGCTCTGGCTGAACTCGGCTTTCTGGAGCCCGGCCTGCGGGAAGTCGGGGCTGGCAAGGTACACTGCCCGGACCGGACCCGGGACCGGATAGCAGAGCCTGAGGTTGCCAAGAACCGGGGGCGGGTGTTTATCAGAACGCCACTCGGACGACGGCGAAGCGCTCAGGTTGATCAGGTGCACCACCTCAAGCCCTGGCTTGCTCGATGACAGGAGCCAGACCGCGTTTTCGGGAAAGCTGCCCGTAGCGAGCGGGGCGCCATCGAGCCTCGCTCCCCGGGCCGGACCGGCGGGCTCGAGGGCGAAGAGGTATTCCTGGTAGCGGGTGATGAAGTCATAGTAACGGCGGATCCAGGCCGCGAGTTGTGGCCCCGGATGCTCGTACCTGGGAAAGTAGGGATCCGCCAGGAGCGCACCGCCCTCCCCCAGCTCAATACGCGTCGCGCCGCTGGCCGCGATCACCGAGGCCAGGAGGCGGTAGGCCGCCTCCGCCCCGGGCGACAGATAAGCCGCCAGGATCACCGGGCGGTTGCCCGAAAGCGCCTTGGCCCGGTAGACGAGGTCGCGCAGCGCGGCGTAGTCGTTGTGGGGAGGCCAGACCTCGATGTACACGGCGTCCACATCGGTGGGCGCCACGTTATCCACCGGCCAGTCGTTGACCAGGTTGAAGATCACGGCCCTCCCCGGACCGGCAATTCGCCTGGATTCCTCCAGAAAACCGGGGATGACCGGAGCCAGGTCCACGATCCTGCCGTCGTGATCCTGCGCGATCTTGGGATCGCCATACTGATCGATGTGAAGGCCGTCAAACGAAAGAGCATCGAGGATGCGGCGGTACTCGTCCAGGATGTGGTGCCGCCAGTCCGAGCCTTCCGAGGGGTCGAAGATGTAGAGGAAGTCATCGCCCAGCGTCCAGGGAACGCCCTTGCTCTTGTAAAGCGCCTGTTCGGGGTGCTCGGCATAGTAACGGCCGGAACCCGCATAGATGGTCGTGTAGGGCATCGCCGCCATCCCCCGCCCGTGCGCCTGTTCGATCCGCTTTTTCACGACGGCGAGCGATAGGCTGCGTCCCAGGGGGTCCGTGAAGTCCTCTTGCGGCGGCAGGTGCCGGTCGTGGCGGTACATCCAGTCGTAAAACTGCAAGGCGTTGACGTGGTGCTTCAGCAGCACGTCCACCCGCACGGGGCCGTCTTCACCCGGCGCAAAGTCCGTCAGGAACCCGTAACGGGGCATCTCCCACCAGTGCGCGTGCACGTCAAAGGCGGTCGACGACGAGCCCAGGACCAGTCCGGACGGATCGACAATGGAAACCTCGGCGCCGTAGCCCGCAGGCGCGGCAGGCGGGTTCCACCGGAACACAAGCATCCCGTCCGTCTCTACCGGAAGGCTGGCCTCGTAGACCCGCTCCGCCAGGTGATAAATCAGCAAATGGGCAACGGCGCCCGCCGTCGCGCCGCGGGTTTCCAGGCGCAGCCCCACGCGCTCGCCGGGCCGGTACAGCGCGCGGTCGGGGTACAGCTCAAGTGTCAAAGCCACGGGTTATCAGTCCTCTCCGGAGAGCAAAAGCGTCGCGGGAGGCCAACGGGCCTCACTCCTTGAGCCCCCCGCCATGAACCGGGCGCACGAACGCCCGCTGGAAAAAGACGTACACCAGCACCACCGGGACCATGGCGATGAGCGAGGCGGCGAAGACGAGCCCCCACTGGCTGGCGTGCTGGCCCTGGAAAAGCCTGATGGCGATGGGGAGCGTACGGAGGTTGCCGTCGTTGAGGAAGGTCAGGGCCAGGGTGAACTCATCCCAGGAACCGAGAAAGGCAAAGATTGCGCTGGTTCCGATCGCCGGGGCCGCCAGGGGCAGGGCAATGCGAAAGAACGACTGCAGCCGGCTGGCCCCGTCGATCTGCGCTGCCTCTTCGATCTCGCGGGGAATACCCTCGAAGAATCCGCGCAGGAAGAAGGTATGGAAGGCGACGTTCCCTGCGATGTAAAAGACGACCAGCCCCACCAGCCGGTCCAGCAGCCCCAGGTTCCGGGCCAGGATGAACTGGGGGATGATGTAGAGGATGCCGGGAATCATCAGGAACAGCAGATAGAGCTTGAAGATCAAGCCTTTGAACGGGAAGCTCAAACGGGCAAAGGCGTAGGCACCGGTCGAGGCGACCAGAACGGTACCGATGGTCGCCGGAATCGCCACCTTGAGGCTGTTCAAAAAATAAAGACTGAACTTGTTGGAGTTCCAGGCGTCGATGAAGTTCTTGAGTGTGGGCTGGCTCGGAATGAAGCGCGGCGGGATCTCGAGTACGTACGAGACCGGCTTGAAGGCGGTGGAGATGGTGTAAATGATCGGCAGGGCCATGATGAGCGCGATCAGGCCCATGACCAGGTACAGCAGCAGCGTCCGCAGCCGGCGCCCGCTCACAGCGCCTCCTGGCCAAGGTAGCGAAGCTGGAAGGCGCTCACGAGCACGATCACCAGCGTCAGCACGAAGGCGATCGCCGAGGCGTACCCGAAGTCCAGGAACGAAAAGGCCTGGTTGTACATGTAGGTCAGGAACACCTCCGTCTGGTGGTTGGGGCCGCCGCCGGTCATGATGTAAAACTGAATGAAGCTCTGAAAGGCCCCGATGGTGAGCATCACCGCGATGAAGGCGGTTGCCGGGCGCAGCAGCGGGATGGTCACGAAGCGGCGAACCTGCCAGCTCCCGGCCCCGTCAACCCGGGCCGCTTCCTCGAGCTCGACCGGGATGCTTTGCAGGGCGGCGAGATAGATGAGCATGGTCCAGCCCGCGCCCTTCCAGATGCCCAGGATGGAAATGGCGACGAGCGCGGTGGCGGGGTCGTTGAGCCAGGCCCGGTGCGGGGGGTAGAGACGCAAAAGGTCGGAGAACACGTAGTTGATAAGCCCTTCCGAGTGGAACAGGAACGAGAAGATGAGGGCCACCACCACCCAGCTGGCGATCACCGGAAAGTAATAGACCAGCCGGAAAAAGCCCGCGAAGCGTACCTTCTGGTTCACGAGCAGCGCCAGCCCCAGCCCTGCCGCCATCTGGCCGACCACGGTGATGAGCGCGTAAACCAGCGTGTTTCTCAGGGCGATCAGCGTCACGGGATCGCGGAACACCCGGATGTAGTTCTCCAGCCCCACGAAGGTGCTATCGCCCATGACGTTCCAGCGCCGGAAGGAGATCCAGAACGAAAACACCGCCGGGTAAGCGTTGAAAACGAGGAACCAGATCAGCCCGGGCAGGACCAGGACGAGCGCAAAGGCCACCTCTCCGCGCAGGCGCCTGCTGCGGATCAGCGATGCGAAAGGACGGGGGATGGCCATATCAACCTCGAAGGGGGGCGGCCACCCGCCCCCCTAGCATCGTTACTTGAGGAGTTTGTCGACCCTGGCCGCAGCTTCATCCAGCGCGGCCTGCACGGTCTTTTTGCCGAGGAAGATCTCCTGGAAGGCCCCCTGAATGGCCTCCTCCACCTTGGGGTAGGCCGGGGTGACGGGACGGGCCCGGGCCGTTTTGAGCTGCTCGAGGTACAGCCCGTAGTAGGGGTGGCCCTTGATGTAGGGGTCTTCGAGCGCGGCCTTGATCACGGGGAGCTGCCCGGTGGGGGCCATCATCAGCTGGGCCTGGGGCGAGAGCATGAACTGGACGAACTTCCAGGCCGCCTCCTTCTTCTTCGATTGCTTGAAGATCACGATATTCTCGCCCCCGACAATACTAATCGATCCGCCGGGCCCCGCCGGGAAAAGGGCGTGGACGAGCTTGAGGTCCGGATACTGCTTCTTGAGCGCCGGGTAGGCCCAGGGGCCATCCTGGGTGGCCACGTACTGCCCCGCCCCCAGCCCCTCCCAGGAGCCCAGGCCCGCCCGGGCCACGGTGGGAGCGATGAGGCCGGCCTTGTACCAGTCGTAGAGCATCTGAACGGCGGCAACGGTGCGCGGGCCGTTGAGGAAGCCGGTCGCCCGGGTGACCGCGGCATCGGTCACCGCTCCCCCGTTGGACCAGATCCACGGGAACAGGTACCAGTTCCAGGGTCCGGGAACGGCGAAGCCCCAGCGCACGACCTTGTCACCCTTCTTCTGCTGGGTCTTCTCGAGGAAGACCTTGAACTCGGCAAAGGTTTTCGGAACGTCGACGCCCGCCGCCTTCAGCGCGTCGGCGTTATACAGAACGACCTGGGTGTTGGTGTCAAGCGGCAGGCCGTAGTAGCTTCCCCGCCAGGCGTTCGTCGACAGCGGGCCCGGGAAAACCGTCCCCCGCAAGGTCGCAAAGCCGGGGTAGCCGTCGAGCTTCTCGAGCGCCCCCAGGTTGGCGAACTCTGGCGACCAGATGATGTCGATCCGGGCCACGTCCGGTACGGTTCCACCCGCGATCGAGGTGAGCAGCTTTTGCCGGAAGTCCGGATAGGGAATCGCCTGCGCCTTGACCTTGATGCCTGGGTTGGCCTTTTCAAACGCCGGAATGACCTTCTCGACCAGGGTCCTGTTCTCGTCGGAGTCCTGGTTATACGTGTGCCAGAAGGTAATCGTTTGCGCTGAGGCCACCCCCAGCGAGAACAGGGCGGCCAGGGCCAGGAACCTCAGCCGGCCCCTCATAACCCGCCCCCCGAGTGGACCGCCACCGGCTTTTTCGCCCTGGTCCCCCGGCCACGGACCTCACACGCGCCCCCGTCCACTGTCCTGCGTCCCGCATTCTTCCCGCCACGCACTTGCTGCATCGATTGCCCCTTCCGCCCCGGCTCTAACGCACCAGGGGCTTGGCGAACACTTCCCGCTGTATCGCAAGCCCAGCCGCCCCGCGCGCCCACATGTCGTCGCCCCAGGGGTGCACGTGTACTTGCAGACGCTGAGCCAAACCGTTGAAGGTATTGCGCCGCAGCGCCGCCTCAACGGCTCCCAGGAAACCCTCTCCGAGCCTCACCCCCTCTCCAGCAATCACCAGCATCTCGGGATTGAAAAGATTGACCAGATTGGCCAGGGCGACGCCCAGACGCTCACCGGCCTCCTTAAGCAACGCCTGAACGCCCTCGTGCCCCTCCCCGGCCATCCGGATCAGTCCGGTTACATCGAAACGGCGGCGGCGAAGCTCGGGGAACCGTTCCCTGGCCTGGGCCACCAGCGCCGGCTCGGCGACGTAGGCCTCCAGGCACCCCCGCTTGCCACACTCGCACAGCCGCCCCTCCCGTTCGCTCACCGTGTGGCCCAGCTCACCGGCCCCACCATCGGCGCCGCGGTAGATCTCGCCCCCGATCACAAGTCCGGCCCCGATTCCGCGGCCCACGGTGATCACGACGAAGTTCCTGGCGTTTTTCCCCAGGCCAAAAAGCGTCTCGGCGGCCGCCAGGGCGTTCACGTCGTTGTCCAGATGCACCGGCCGGGAGAGCCTCTCCTCAAGCAAACGCCGCACCGGGACCTGCCGCCACTGCAGGAACGGCGAGTACACGCAAACCCCCTCCGAGGGGTCGATGACCCCAGCCATCGCCACGCCCAGGCCGACCAGACGGTCCGGTGAACGCCCCGAGGCCTCGAGCAGCCCCTGGGCCTCGACCGCGATCCGCTCAAGCAGCGCCTCGGGTTCGGTTGAATCCAGCCTGACGTGGCGGCGGGCCAGGACGTCAGTGCGCAGATTGGTGAGAACGACCTCGAGGGCATCCTCCATCACCTTGACCCCCACCGCATGCCAGGCGTCGTAGGCGAGCTCGAGCAAAACCGGCGGCCGCCCGCCGCGCGGACGGCCGCTGCGGCCCTCAACCACCAACCCCTGCGCGATCAGCTCGGCCACCACGCCGGTAACGGCGGCTGAGCTCAACCGCGTCAGCTCCGCCAGCTCGTTACGACCCAGAGCCCCGTGCTGGCGGAGCAGGTTCAGCACCAGAGCGCGGTTGATGGCTCGAACAGTGGACTGATCGCCTTTGCGGATCAATTCAGGCCTCCAGGGACTTACTTCATTCAGTGAATAAAGTCAACGTGCCCGGAGTATAGGTCCACCAGCCCGGCCTGTCAAGCCCAGAGGGGCGGGGCCAGCAACCGGCGCCCTTCTCGACTTCCGCCACCCCACTCGTGAACAATCGCACAGCCGCCTCCTCAGCGCCCCTCTCTTCGCGCCACCGCGCT
>CAZXOY010000056.1:0-2687 GCA_964642655.1 uncultured bacterium | reverse complement strand
CGTGAACAATCGCACAGCCGCCTCCTCAGCGCCCCTCTCTTCGCGCCACCGCGCTACCCAACCCCCAAAACCACCCCCACCCGATCGCGGCCGAAATAGAGGCCTAGAGCGCGCCAGACCGGCCACCCCGGAGACCGCGCCCAGCTCCACCCTGCTAGCGGAATCCAAAGATCCTCCATCGCCTGCCTCCGACCGACAACACCCTCCTCCACCGAACCGCTCTCCGGAGACCCTTTCCGGCTCCGCGACCATGGCGAGCACTATCCGGGCGTCCCCCTGGGGATACCCGACCCTTAAGGCGTGGGCAAGCAGGCCGCCGCCAGATCGCCTCCCCCGGGACATCGCCGACCTGTGTGCTGGAAGTTCCAGCGCAGCCGCAACGAGGCCTTCGCCTGCAAGCGCCCCCTGCTTCGCGCCCGTAGGACAGGCCTGCGGTGCTGGCAGGCACCGTGGACGCGAGGTCAGCGGGATCCTGCTCGAGGCGGGCCGGGAACGCTGGGCGCGATCTCCCGTTCCGGGTTGCACCGCTCGCTCCGGCCTGGCGTGCGCGGCCCCCCTCTCACCGGGCGCCCCCGGCAACGGCATGCCTCTCCCCTACCCGCGGCCAGCCCCACCGCCGCCGCCTGCCCTAACGCTTCCCGTTAGTCGCGTTATACTGTGTCCGTGCGTTATCTCACCGTTCCAG
This sequence comes from uncultured bacterium, assembly GCA_964642655.1. GTDB lineage: Bacteria > Deinococcota > Deinococci > Deinococcales > Marinithermaceae > WFXV01. The sequence goes on along the minus strand of CAZXOY010000056.1, from coordinate 2,002 downwards.
AGTTCGCCCTCCGCGTGAGCTTGAGCGAGGGTCGCGTCCGACAGTTGCTGGCCAAGGGGCGCATTTCCGGAGCCGTCAAGGGCCGCCGCGGCTGGCTGATCCCGGAGGATGCCAGAATCCTTCCCCCCGGGAACCACGAACTGCCGCGCAAGGTCCTCACGAACGAGGTGATTCATATGGAGCGAGCAGGCCGGGTATTCACGGTTTTCAACCACGCTGGTGGTGTTGGCAAAACCACCCTCACCCGGGATCTGGGCTACGGTCTGGCCCGGCGGGGCCTCCGGGTCCTTCTCATCGACGTCGATCCACAGGCGAACCTCAGCCAGTGGCTCGGCATCGAGGACCCTCCGAAGCCCAGGACTCTCTGGAGCCTGGTTTCGAACAGGGGCTTACCGCAGCCTTACGAAGTGTTCGGCCTCTCGCTCGTCCCATCCAGCCTGGATGTGGCCACCCTCGACGTTGAACTGCGCAGGATACCGGCCGGGGAAATCCTGCTGAGAAACGCCCTCAAATCCCTGGCACCCGACTACGACGTGGTGCTTGTCGACTCTCCCCCATCGCTCGGCCCCCTTTCCTTCCTTGCCGGCCTGGCGGGTGAGGGCTTCATCGTGCCCCTCGAGCCCAGTGCCAAGGGCGTTGCCGGGCTCGAGGCCCTGATCAACACCGCCGAGCTCTACGCACAGGTGGTTGGCGCCTCGAACAACTTCATCAGGTACTTCGTGCCGAACCGCTATGACGCGCGCGTGAAGGCAGAGCGCCGTGCCACCGAGATGCTGGGCCGCCTAGAGCAAATCGCCCCCGTGGGCCCGACCCTTGCCAACCGGCCGGCCCCGCACCGCAAAGCCATGGAGAAACGGGTTCCGGTGGCCGCGGCCGATCCCCGAAGCCAGGCGGCCCGCGAAATCGATGCCCTGGTCCAGGACTTCTCGACCCGGGTCCTCGCGCTGGAGGTCTCACCATGAGCTTCTTCGAGGACCGCCTTAAACGCGTTCTGGAGCGAAGCGAAGGCCGGCGTCAGGAGATTCCCCTCGAGGCCCTGGTCCCGGGCCCCTACCAGCCGCGGCGACGCCACGAACGGCTTGACGATCTGGCCGCCTCCATTCGCGAGCGCGGCGTTCTCCAGCCCCTGCTGGTGCGCCCCCTTGAAAACGGGCGCTTCCAGATCGTCGCCGGAGAACGCCGCTGGCGGGCGGCCAAAATGGCGGGCCTGGCCTCCGTCCCGGCCCTCGTCCGCGAGATGTCGGACGAGGACGCCAGGCTCCTTGCCCTCGTCGAGAATCTGCAGCGCGAAGACCTGAACCCCTTCGAAGAGACCATCGGCATCCTTGAGCTGCTATCGGCGCGGCTGAAAAGACCCGTTGACGACGTGGTCTCCCTGCTTCAGCGGATGTGGAATGAGCACCGGGGCAAAGTTACCCAAAACGTTTTGGGTAGTCCCGAGGCCCGCACCATCGAAGACACCTTCAAGGAACTCGGACGGCTGGGCTGGGAATCGTTCGTCCAGGCGCGTCTCCCCCTGCTCAACCTGCCAGAGGACCTCAAGGCCGCGCTCATCGAAGGCGCGCTGCCCTACACCGCGGCCCTCGAGCTCAAGAAGCTAACAGACCCCGACCAGCGCGCAAGCCTTCTGGCGCTTGCCATCGAAGAATCGCTCTCGGTGCGCGAGGTCAAGGCCAGGGTAACCGAGATCCTGCGCGCGCAGCGCGAGCAGTCGTTGTCCGAAGTGGCCCGCGACTACGCCCCGCGACTCCGCAGCCTGGCCCTGCGCCTGAAACAGGTCCCCTCCCTTCCCCAAAAAGCGCGCTCCGAGATCGACCGGCACCTGAAAGCCATCGAAGAGATTCTCAAACAGCTCTGACCCTGGCGATCCCCCGCGGACGGCGAACGCCGCCTCACCGCCCCCCGGAGCGGCCGCCCCGAAGCCCGCAGCACCGCTAATGTAGGTCCACCCCTTGTGGGGTGGGGGGCGATACAGGTACACTGCGCTCCTGGTGCCCCAGCC
>CAZXOY010000055.1:0-11484 GCA_964642655.1 uncultured bacterium | reverse complement strand
CGCCCGAGAGGACTCGAACCTCTGACCTTCGGCTCCGGAGGCCGACGCTCTATCCAGCTGAGCTACGGGCGCACTCAGCATCCGCTAATCTATCAAGGCGATAAGGAGGTCGTCAAGTGAAAGTAAGCCGACGTGCCATCACCATCATCTTCGGAATCCTGGCCATCAGCTTTGCGCTGGGGACCATTTTGCTCTTCACCCCCCAGGGCCAGCAGCAAAGCAAGGGGCGGCCGGTGGTCTGGGTCAACGGTCAGCCCATCTACGAGATCGATCTCGCCAGGCTGCAGCAAACCGATCCGCTCTTTGCCCTCAATCCCGAGGGGGCCTTAAAGCCGCTGATCGACACCTACTTCCTGGAACGGGTCATTCTCTTTGAAGCGCTGTCGCAGGACGCCAGCCGGCTCCGGGTCAGCAACGCCGAGGTGCGCAAAGAGATCGAACGCATCAAGGAGCAGTTCGGCCTGACCGATCGCAAGGCCTACTCCCGCTTCCTGGAGCAGATCGGCTACACCGATTCGTTGCTGCGGGCCGAGATCCGGCGCCAGCTCCAGATCCAAAAGCGGATCGACCAGATCAGCAAGAAGGTCAGCCTGAGCGACGAGGAGGCCCGGCTCTACTTCGAGCTCCACAAATCCAACTACGCCCCCGAAGATAAGGTGCTGGCACGGCAGATCGTGGTCGACGACCGGGCCCTGGCCGAGAAGATCCTGGGCGAGCTCAAGGCCGGGGCGGACTTCGCCGCGCTCGCCAAGCAGTACTCCAAGATCGGGGCCGATCAGGGTGGCGCCCTGGGCGCCGCCCCCAACTCCACCGAGCCCGGCCCGGTGACGCGCCTGGTCTTCCCCGAGCAGGTGGCGAGCGAGGTCTTCGGCCTCAAATCCGGCGGCCTCACCCCCATCATCGAGGCGGGCGGGCGCTACTACATCGTGAAGGTGGAGAAGTTCCTCCCCGGCGGCAACGTCAAATACGAAGAGGTCGCCGAGAAGGTCAAGCAGGACGCCTTAAAGCTCAAGCAGCAGGGGGCCATCGAAACCTACATGGAGAAGGTGCGCAAGGCGGCCCAGGTCAAGTTCGCGGAAAACACCCCCTACGAGTACAAAAACCCCGTCGTCGCCCGGGTCAACGGAACCGAGATCACCCTGGCCCAGCTGGCGCAGCAGGTCTTCTCTAACCCTCAGGTCCCCCAGCTCATCCAGCAAGGCCTGGGGCAGCTCGCGGTCCAGTTCTTCTTCCCGGCGACGCTGGAAAAGATGATCTCGACCGAACTCCTCTACCAGGAAGCCCAAAAGCTCGGCCAGCCGTTCGTGGGCCCCAAGGGCGAGATCGCCAACGACGTCCAGCTTTGGAAGACCAAGGACATCACGGTCAGCGAGGAAGAGGTCAGGAAGTACTACGACGACAACAAGATCCGCTTCACCATCCCGGCCAAGGCCACGGTTTCCATCGCCAAATTCAAGGACGAGGCCTCGGCCAAAGCCTTCCGCCAGGGCCTCCTCGAGGGCAAAGACCCGGCCACGCTTGCCAAATCGCTCAAGGGTGAATACAACGATTTCGGCGAGGTGACCTCGGACAAGCTGGCCCCCGCCGTCTCGAGCGTGGTCTTCGGCAAGGCCCCCAAGGCCAAGGCGGGGAGCCTCCAGGTCACCGACGTGATCAAGCTCGACAAGGAAGACTTCGAGGTGGTCGTCATCCACGCCTTCACCCCCGAGAAACTTCGCCCCTACGCCGAGGTCCGATCCGAGGCCGAGGCGCTGGCGCTGGCGGAAAAACGGGCCAAGGCGGCCCAGGCCTGGATCGACGAGCTGCGCAAGAAGGCCAAGATCGAAAACACGCTCCTCGAGGTCCTGGCCGAGCTCACGCCCAAGACCACCGAGTCCTCACCGGCGCCGAGCGAAACCCAGCCGCAAAACGGCGAAACCCCGGCCCAGGAAGCGCCACCGGCGAAGAAGTAGGCCGACTCCCGGCCACACGCGTGCTCCAGGGGTTCCCGCCGTGGCGAAACGCCACGGCGGGCTCATAATATGAAGGAGCATGCACCCGAGCGACACCGAGGCTTTGCTCAAGCGGGTGGAGGGGTACATCAACGGCGACGACCAGTACCCCGGCCTCACCCCGGAAGACTTCACCTCCGGCCCGATCGTCCCTTTCCCCGGCGTCCGCCTCTCTTTTGAACCCTCAACACGCCGCCTGACCGCCGAGGTGTCGGAGGCCGGCGTCCGGCTGGAATTCCTCTGGAACGGACTCGCCTGGCTGGCCAAGCGGCAAACCCGGGTCGAAGACCCAGATTCCAGGGGCGACGAGGGCGGCAACGACCCGGAAATCCGGCGGCTCCGCCTGGCGATCGAGGCCATCGCCGAGCGGCTGATTCACCTCGAGCGTTACCTGAAGGAAAAACTGGGAGAATAAAGCCATGATCCGGGTAGGCATCCTCACCGTGTCCGACCGCAGCGCATCCGGCGAGCGCGAGGATCAAACCCACCTCGCGCTGCGCGAACGCCTCGACCCCGAGATCTACCGGGTCGAGGCCTACATGGTCATCCCCGACGAACCGCCGCAGATCCGGCGCGTGCTCAGGCTGTGGGCCGACCGCGAGGGGCTGGACCTCATCCTCACCAACGGCGGCACCGGCCTCTCCCCCCGCGATCACACCCCGGAGGCGACGCGCGAGGTCCTGGAAAAGGAAGCGCCGGGCATCGCCGAGCTGATGCGGCTCGCCGGCCTCAAACAAACCCCCCTGGCCGCGCTCTCGCGCGGCGTGGCCGGGGTTCGGGGCCGCACCCTGATCGTGAACCTCCCTGGGAGCCCCAAGGCCGCCGCCGACTCGCTGGCGGCGATTTTGCCGGTCCTGCCCCACGCGGTGGAGATCATCAGCGGTCGCAGCGAGAAGGGGGGGCACCGCCATGCCTAGCTTCACCTCCAAACGGGCGGCCTCGGTGCCGGACTCGGTTTTTTTGGTCATGGACCGGGCCAAGTCCCAACGGCGCCGCCAGGGCGGTGAGGTCATCGACCTTTCGATCGGCTCGTCCGACCTCCCGCCGCCCAGAGAGGTGATGGCCGCCCTGGCCGAGGCCGCCCTCGACCCCAAGACCTACGGCTACTGCCTCAAAGGGTGCACCCGGCCCTTCCTCGAGGCCGCCACCCGCTGGTTCGCCGATCGCTTCGGGACGAGCTTCGACCCCGACACCGAGGCCCTGACGCTCATCGGAACCCAGGAGGGCCTCGCCCACCTGCTCATGGCGGTGGCCGACCCGGGCGAGGTGCTGCTCCTGCCCGAGGTCAGCTACCCGAGCTACTGGGGTGCGGCGCGGGTCGCCGGCCTGGAACCGTTCCCGGTGCCGCTGGACCAGGCCTTCCGGCCCTTGCTCGAGGCCATCCCCTCCGAGGTGCTGCGCCGGGCGCGGGTCTTGCTGCTCAACTTCCCCAACAACCCCACCGCCGCCACCGCCGACCGCGGCTACTTCGAACGGGCGCTGGCCTTCGCCGAAGCCCACGACCTTTTGCTCGTCCACGACAACCCCTACGTCGACTTCATCTTCGAGGGCGAGGCCCTGCCCCTCCTCTCGATCGAAGGGGCCAAAGCCCGCACGGTCGAGCTCTTCTCGTTCTCCAAGTCCTATCACCTCGGCGGCGTCCGGCTGGGATTCGCCCTGGGCAACGCCGAGGCCATCGCCGCGCTTGAGCGGATCAAGGCCCCGATCGACTTCAACCAGTACGCCGGCATCCTCAGGATGGGCATCAAGGCCCTCTCGCTCCCGCTTTCCCGAATCCGCGAGGACGTGGCCAAGTTCCGCCAGCGCCGGGACGCGCTGGTAAAGACGCTGCAAAGTGCCGGGGTGCCGGTGCCCTCGCCCAAGGCCAGCCTCTACGTGTGGATGCCCCTGCCCTCCGGCACCGACGACGTGACCTTCGCCCTGAGGTTGATCGAGACCACCGGGGTGGCCGTGGCCCCGGGTCAGGGGTTCGGGCCCGGGGGGCGGGGATATCTGCGCATCGCGCTGGTCCAACCGCCCGAAGTGCTGAAGGCGGCGGCGGAAAAAATCGTGGCCATGCTGGACTGAAGCCCCGGCCCGGGCACCCTTAAAGCGGGTTCACCCAAACCTCAACTTCCCCGCCGGCACAAGGCGCCATACTATGGGTGATGGGCTTTTGGATCGGCCTCGCCCTGCTCCTCATTCCCCTCCCCGGGCTGCCGACGCTGCCGACCGGCGCCGAGATCCGCGTCGTCTCGCCCAACCTCCGCGCCGTGTACATGCTGTGGCGGGTCGAAGAGCGAACCCTGTGGCCGCTCCACAAACCCCGCCTCCTGCCACCGGGCCGCCCGGTTCGGGTCTTGATCCGGGTCGGGCGGCGCATCTACGTCTTCGAAGGACGTACCGACAGCGAAGACGTGGTGCTCTTTTTGAGGGAGCGGCGGGTTTCGCTCAGGAAACTCCTCAAAGAGGTCTACCGGCTCAAAATCGAAACCGAACCCCCACCGAGGCTCAGAAGACTGGAGGAACGCCGTGTCGCACCGCGTCCTGGTGATCGAAGACGACCCTGAACTCGGTCCGCTCCTCAGCCAAGAACTCCAAAACGCCGGTTACCGGGTGCGCTGGGCCCAGACCGGCGTCGCCGGGCTCACCATGATCCGGGAGGACGAACCCGACGCCATCGTCCTCGACCTCGGCCTGCCCGACCTCGAGGGGGAAGAAATCCTGCGCCGGGTGCGGGCCACGTCGGAGGCGGCGGTGCTCATCCTGACCGCGGCCCACGAGGTCGGACGCAAGGTCGCCGTCCTCCGAGAAGGCGCCGACGACTACCTCACCAAACCCTTCTACTTCGCCGAGCTCCTGGCCCGCCTCGAGGCCATCTTGCGCCGGGCGGAAAGCGGGCGAAAGGTCAGGGTCGGTGAGCTCGAGCTCGACCGGGTCAAAAAACTCGCGTGCTTTCAGGGTCAGCCCCTCGACCTCTCGCCCCGCGAGTTCGAGATCGCCGCCCTCCTCGCCACCCGACCGGGCCGGGTGTTCTCGCGCCGGGAAATCGCCGAAGCCCTGTGGGGCACGCACACTCCGAAATCCAACACCATCGACGTCCACGTGGCGAAACTCAGGGCCAAGCTCATCGACGCCGGCGCCACCGGCTATCTCAGAACCGTGCGCGGCGTCGGCTACGCCCTCTCCAAGCCCCGGTGAACGCGATGGCCAGCCGGCGCCCGAAACGATTCGCGACCCGGCTGCTCTTGAACTTCGGCCTCTTGTGGTCCATCTTCTGGCTCGCCGGGGCAGCCGCGGGGTACCTGACCGTCGAAAAGGGGCTCAAGTCCCGCCTCGAGGTCCTCCTCATCAGCGACGTGGCCCGGGTGGCGGCCTTTTACCGGCAGGGCGAGCTCGGCCAGGTGGCGGCCACCGGCGGAGCCAGCATCGTGCTCTACGACTACAGCGGCAAGGCCGTGATCCCCGAAGACCCGCCGTTTGTCCTGCCGGCCGAGGTCCTCACCGGTGCCGGCCCAACCCCCAGGATCTACGAAGCCCCCGAGTTCACGGCTGCTTACGCCGACGCCGGGGTCGGGGTCATCGCCGTCATCCAGGGAACGGGGTTCATCAAAGCCCTGGCCTACCAAACCGCCAAGGCCTTGTCGCTCTTCTTCCTGGCCGGGCTGGTGCTGGGGCTGGCGGCGATCTACGGCCTCTCCCGGCGCATTACCGGTCCCCTGGTGGCGGCCGCCCGCGAGGTGGCCGACCGCAAGGCCGACGATCTCGCCCCCATCACCTACGACGGCCCCGACGACGAGCTGGCGCTCATCGTGCACCACTTCAACCACCTCCTCGGCGAGCTCAAAGCGGCCAAGGCCAAGGAACGCGACTTCCTCAACGAAGTCGCCCACGAACTCAATACCCCGCTCGCGGTCCTCACCGCCCAGCTGGAACGCGGCGACCTGGAAAGCGCCAAACGCACCACCCGCCACCTGGCCCGGCTCACCGCCGACCTCCTGGCGCTCGCCCGGGGCGAGCCCGAGCGCGACCTCGACCCCCACATCGTCGACCTCCGTGACCTGGTGCGGGAGGCCGCCGCCGAACACCCCGGGGTCCGCGTCGACCTCCCCCAGGAGGCGGTGGAGACGCTCGGCGATCCCGACCGGCTCTTGCAGCTGGTGCGCAACCTCCTGGCCAACGCCGTCCGCGCCGCAGGGGCCAGCGGGGTCGAAGTCGGCGTTCGCACCGGGACGGGCGAAGCGCGCCTTTGGGTCCGCGACAGCGGCCCGGGGATTCCGGAAGAACTCCTGGAGAAGATCTTCGACCGCTACGTCAAGGGGAAGACCGGTCGCCGCGGCCTAGGCCTGGCCATCGCCAAGCAGATCGTCGAGGCGCACGGCGGCGAGATCGGGGTGCGCTCGCAGCCCGGGGATACGGTCTTCGAGGTCCGCCTTCCCGGCCTCGAGGAGGATTAAGGCCGCCTTCCGCCAATCGCCAAGACCGTAGTGCCCGAGGCGACCATCTTTGGGCACCACGCGGTGGCAGGGGACGAAAAGAGGAACGGGGTTTTTGCCTACGGCGCGCCCCACCGCCCGAACCGCCCCCGGCCGGCCGATCCGCGCTGCGAGCTCGGCGTAGCTCAGACGATCGCCGGGCGCGGTTTGGAAGAGCGCTTCCCAGACCGCGTTTTCGAACGCCGTGCCAGAGTAACGGACCTCAACCCGGGGGAAAGTCCCGCCGGCGAAGAAATCCTCCACCGCCCGCAGCACCCGCCGCACCCCGGGCCCTTCCTGGCCTTCGGGCGCAGGGCCGAAGCCGCTTTGGACCACCGCGCCGGCCCAGACGACGTAGAAGGGGCCCAGGGGGGTCTGGACCTGACCGACCTCGACCGGCCGCGATCCCGGGACGCCCATTTAGCCCACCTCCAGCGACACCGCGCGGTAGAGGCGCGCGACCTCGGCGTCGTCGAGCATGCGACTCTCCCCCACCTTAAGCCCATCCAGCCGGACCGGGCCGATCCGCACCCGCACCAGGCGCCGGACCGGTTTGCCGACCGCCGCGAACATGCGCTTGATCTGGTGGTATTTCCCCTCGCGCACGATGACCCGCGCCCGGCCGCCCTCGAGGACCTCGAGCTTTGCCGGCGAAAAGCCGGCGACCCCCGCCGCGAAGGCGGCCACGTCGGCCTCACCGGTGGGAACCTCGGTCCACACCAGGTACTCCTTTTCCACCTTCCAGCGCGGGTGCGTCAGCCGGTGCGCGAGCTGGCCGTCGGTGGTCAGCAAAACCAACCCCTCGGCGTCCTTATCCAAACGCCCGGCGAGGCCGAGCCCCCGACGATAGAGCGCCTCCGGCACGAGGTCGAGCACCACCGGGTCGCTGGCATCGGCCGTCGCGCTCAGGACGCCGGGGGGCTTATAGAGCGCCAGGTGAAGGTGCTGGCGGTACGTCACCAAGTCGTCGTCGACGTAAATGGCCACCCGTCGCGGGTCGATCTTCTCACCCGGGTCACGGGCAAGCCGGTCCCCGATTCGGACCCGCCCCGCCTTCACCAGCCGTTTGACCTGCTTCCGGCTCCCATACCCCTGGGAAGCCAAGAGCCGATCGAGCCGGATATCCACGCCCCCAGTGTACAAAGCCGGGGCCAAAAGGCCCCGGCGCTGGCCTCAATCAGCGCCGTTCACTGCACCACTTCCACCGGGATCCGCTTGGCGCGGGCCGCTTCGACCTTGGGGAGCACGAGCCGCAGGATGCCGTTTTTGAACTCCGCCTTCACCTTCTCGGCGTCGATCTCGACCGGCAGGGTGAACGAGCGGACGAACGAGCCGTGGGGCATCTCCTGGAGGTAGTAGCGGCGGACCTTGTCGTCGGCGACCGGCTTCACCTCACCGCGGATGGTGAGCTTGTTGCCCTCGAGGCTGATGTCGATCTCGTCGGCACCGAGTCCGGGAACCCACATCTCGAGCACCAACGCCTCGTCGGTCTCGTAGAGGTCGGCCGGTGCCACCGCGGTCGAGATCCGCGCCGGACGGGTCAGGTCGCCAAAGGCTTCGCTAAAGAGCCGGTCCATCTCCTCCATCAGCGACATCGGCCCCCAGGTCCTAAACGGGGTAATCTCCGCGCCAGGACGAATCTCGCGCCTCGCCAGCATCAACCTCACCTCCCTTCAATCTCTCCATATCCAATCATAGGATCTGACTCTACTCATGTCAAGTATCCTCAACCCGATAAACTGGAGCCATGGAACTCCAGAGGCTCACCGTCGGCCCGCTGGCGGAGAACACCTACGTGGTCTGGGAAAAAGAGCGCGGGGTCCTCATCGACCCCGGCGACGAACCCGAGCGTATCGAGGCCGCCCTCGAGGCGGCGGGTCTCAACCCCCAGGCGATCCTCCTCACCCACGCCCACTTCGACCACGTCGGCGCCGTGGCCCACCTGGCCAAGGCCCACGGGATCCCGATTTACCTCCACGCCCTCGACCTCCCCCTCTACGAGCACGCCCCCGAGATCGCGGCCGGGTGGGGGCTCACGGTGCCGAAGCCCCCGCCACCGGAAGGCTTTTTCGAGGACGGCGACGTGCTCGAATTCGGCCCCAAGTTCCGGGTCCTCCACGTCCCTGGCCACAGTCCGGGGCACGTGGCCTTCTTCTCCCCCGAGCACCAACGCCTCTTTTCCGGCGACGTGCTCTTCAAAGGGGCCGTGGGGCGCTACGATTTCCCAAACTCCGACCGGGAAGCGCTTTGGAACTCGTTGCAGCGCCTCCTCACCCTGCCTCCGAAAACCACCGTCCACCCGGGCCACGGCCCGGAAACGACGCTGGAGAACGAAGCCAGAACCAACCCCTTTTTGCGGTCAGGTCTGCCCTAACCCCAGCTCGGCCGCCCGCCGCTTCACCGCCTCGACCACCCGGGCCACGACCTCTTCCAGGCTCATGTGGCTGGTATCGATCAGCACCGCGTCCGGCGCCGGCTCGGTCTGTGCCTGGTCCCTGTGATCGCGGGCGCGGAGCTCGGCCTCGATCTTTTTCGGATCCTCGCCCCGTTCCCTGGCCCGCCGCAGGGCCCTGACCTCGAGGCTCGCCCGCAAAAAAAACTTAAAGGGCGCTTCGGGAAAGACCACCCGTCCCATGTCCCGACCGTCGACCACGAACGGCGGTGGCATCTCGCGGAGGCGCTGATTCACCCAGGCCCGAACGCGCGGGTGCTTGGCCACGGGGCTCACCACCCGGTCCACCTCGGCGGTGTGCAGCGCCTCGGTCACGTCGTCGCCGTCGATGAGGATCCGGTCCCCCGAAAGACCGGGGATGAGCTCGACGCGGTGTCGCGAGAGGACCTCGAGCGTGGCCGCCTCATCCTCGGGGTCTACTCCCTCGCGCAAGACCAAAAGCGCCACCGCTCGGTAGAGCATGCCGCTGGAAACGTAGGGAACGCCGAGCGCTCTGGCCACGCCTCGCGCGGTCGAGGACTTCCCGGAAGCTCCCGGCCCGTCAATGGTCACGATCCACGGTGAAGACTCCACGCCCCATAAATTACCCGAGGCCGAGCCCTGAAAGCAGGGCCGGGGTGACGTACAATGGTGCATTGTGAGCGTGAACGAACTCATCCAACGCCTCGACGCCCTCAGGGGGTATCTTTGACATCCCTCAAAAGGAAGCCCGTTTAAAGGAAGTCGAGCACAAACTCGAGGACCCCTCGCTCTGGTCGGACGCCGAGCGGGCGAGGCGGCTTTCCCAGGAAGCGGCGCGACTGAAAAAGGTGGTGGAGAACTTCCGGGGCCTCGAGGCCGACCTCAAGAGCCTGGCCGAACTCTTGCAAGAACTCGGCCCCGAGGCCGAGGAAGAGCTGGCGGGGGAATTCGCCGAGGCGGAAAAGAGGCTCGATGCCCTCTATCGCGAGACCCTGCTCAACTTCCCCCATGCCGAAAAGAACGCCATCCTCACCATCCAGCCGGGGGCCGGGGGTACGGAAGCGATGGACTGGGCGCAGATGCTCTTCCGCATGTACACCAAGTGGGCGGAGAAGAAGGGGTTTGACCTCGAGGTGGTCGACGTGGTCCCGGGGCCAGAAGCGGGCATCGACTACGCCCAGATGATCGTCAAGGGGGAAAACGCCTACGGGCTCCTTTCGGCCGAGGCCGGCGTGCACCGCCTGGTGCGCCCGAGCCCTTTCGATGCCTCCGGGCGCCGCCACACCAGCTTCGCCGGGGTCGAGGTCACGCCCGAGATCGACGACGAGGTCGAGGTCGAGATCAAACCCGAAGACCTCCGCATCGACGTCTTCCGCAGCCAGGGCGCCGGAGGCCAGCACGTGAACACCACCGACAGCGCGGTCCGGATTGTCCACCTCCCCACCGGCATCACCGTCACCAGCCAGGCCACGAGGAGCCAGCACAAGAACAAGGAACTGGCCATGCGGGTGCTCCGGGCGCGCCTCTACGAGCTCGAAGAGAAAAAACGCCAGGAAGAGCTCAAAAAACTCAAGGGCGAAGCGCGGCCCATCGAGTGGGGCAGCCAGATCCGGAGCTACGTGCTGGACAAGCAATACATCAAGGACCACCGCACCGGTCTGATGCGGCACGACCCGGAAAGCGTCCTGGAAGGCGACCTGGACGAATTCATCTGGGCCGGGCTGGAGTGGAAGGCGGGGCGTTCGAAGCCCGAAGCCCCGAGCGGCGACTGAGCACGCGCCCGTGAGCTCTCCGATGCGAGATTGGCGCCTTCGCCATTGGCATCGGGGCCGCTACCAGGGAATCGCCTTCCCCTCACCCTCGAAAAAGCCACCGGTGGGGCCATCGTCGGGAAGCGTGGCCGCCCACACCAGGGCCCGGGCGCCCTCCTCGGGCGCAAGCGGCGCCGATTCGCCGCCCATCCGGGTGCGCACCCAGCCGGGATGCACGGCGTTGACCAGAACGCCGGTGCCCGCGAGCTCGGCGGCCAGCACCCGGGTCACCATGTTGAGCGCCGCCTTCGAACTGCGGTAGGCGAGGTAGCCCGGTCCTGCACCGGCCAGGGACCCCATGACCGAGGAAACGTTCACGATGCGGCCATAGCGCTGGCGCACCATCATGGGGGCGAAGGCCTGGCTCATCCGCAGCGCGCCGTACACGTTGACCCGGAACGTCGCCTCCACTGTCTCGAGCGGGACCTCGAGCCCTCGCGCCTCCCGATCGAGCAGGACCCCGGCGTTGTTGATCAAGACGTCGAGGCGGCCAAAGTTTTCCTCCACGAAAGCCCGGGCCCGCTCGACCTCCGCATCTTCGGTGACATCGACCGTCAGCGGAACGGCCCCGAGCCTTCCAGCCGAAGCCTCGACCGACGCCGGGTCGCGCCCGGCGACGATCACCTCAAACCCCAACTGCAAGAGCGCCCCAGCCGCGGCAAACCCAATGCCGCGGTTGGCGCCGGTAATCAGCGCAACCCGCTTGGACATAGGCCCAGTGTACGGAGCTGGGGGACAAGGAGCAAAGAGCGCAGCCAGGGCTGCTTGACAAAGCCTGCCCCATTTGGTAAATTTGCCTTTGCCCCATGGGGGCG
>CAZXOY010000054.1:0-11906 GCA_964642655.1 uncultured bacterium | reverse complement strand
GCCATCGGCGGGCACCTCCCCCACGTGCGCTGGTTCCCGAGCGTTCGCAAGTGAGGTGAGCGGAGGATGTTCGGGGGCGTTCAACCTACCGATGGAGGTGTGAGGCTGGCGGCGCCGATGCTGAACGTGCAGAACTTTGCGCGAGCCGGGGCCTCGAGTCATTCGCTGGACGGCGAGAGGAATTCGCTCGGGGCGCCCACCGCGCTCACCCACAGGCGTTCTCTCGGCCGGGAGAGGGCAACGAAGAGGAGCTGGCGCTCGATCTCGAGCGCCGCATTGCGGTCGGCTTCGGTTTCCTGTTGCTGAAGCACCGTCGTCAAGGGAACCTTCCCTTCCTCGACCCCAATCACCGCGACCGCCCGGAACTCTAAGCCCTTGACCCGGTGCATGGTGGCGAGGCGCACGCCGGGGCCGTCTGTCCCGTCTCCCAGGTCCAAAACCGGCAGACCGGCGCGAACGGCCGCCATGTGGCCGCGCTTTTGCAGAAGCTCGTGCGTCCGCGCCACCACCGTGATTTGCTCGGCGGCGTAGCCCTGCTCGGTGAGGTGTTTGAGCCAGGCGGCAAGGGCGTTGATCTCGTCCTCCGGGGTCGAAAAGACCTGCACTTGCGGTTGTTCGCCCTCGAGCAAGCTAATCGCCTTGGGCGCGACCTTTTCCCCCTCGGCTTCCTGGATCTCCTCGGGCAGCACCCGCTCGGCGAATTCAGCGATCTGCCGGGTGGTGCGGTAGTTGATCCAAAGCCGCTGGGAGCGGCCCACGGTTTCGATGCCGAGCCGTCGCCAGGGCACGCGCGTTTGATAAATTCGCTGAGCCGCGTCCCCAACCAGGAAAAGGTCGTTTTCCCCATCGCGAACGAGTGCGCGCAAGAGCTTGAGCTGCACCGGCCGCAAATCCTGAACCTCATCCACCACCAGGTGCCCGAAGCGAGGAAGGTCCCTCGCGCGATCGAGCAAGGCCCGGGCCAGCCCGCCCCACGTGAGAAGACCCCGGCTGGTGAGAATTTCCCTCGCGCGCGCAAAAACGGGCCAGATTGCGCGCCGCCGGGCGACGCTGAGCGCGGTGCCCCGGCCGCTGCGGTCCACTTTTAAATACGCTTCCTCGCTGGTGACGCCCCAGGCGTCTACGATCCGTTCCCACTCGGCGGCGATAAAGCTCGGCGAGGCCCAGGCGGGGCGACCGAGCTCGCGCTGGGCCTGCTCGAGGGCCCTTGATACGTCGCCTTTTTTTGCCATTTGGGGTTTCTTTTTAAAGAGTTCCAGGTACCAGCCCATGGCAAGGCGATCCAGGTTGCTTACGGTGAGGTTTTGTAGCTCGGGGGCGAGTTTCTTCGCGCCGTTCGCGAGCAGCTTGGCAAGCGTTTTGTTGAAGGTGGTCAGGAGAACCTCGGCGTCTGGGTTTTCCCGGGCCAGCCGCACCGCGCGGTGGATCGCCACCACGGTTTTCCCGGTGCCGGCGGCGCCGGTGACCTTGGCCGGGCCCCGGTAGTTCTGCTCCACCGCGATCCGCTGCACCGGATGCAAGAAGACCATCCAGTCTTCCCAGTCGCCGAAGAGCGCCCGCTCGAGTTCCTCCTTGCTTTCGATCAGGAGGAAACGGTAGCGGTTGCTGGGGTGACGCATGATGTCCGAAACCCGCACCTTCGGGGGTGGCGGTACAGGCTTGCCATCCAGCAAGAGAAGAATGCGTTCCTGAATCAGCTCGGGCAAGCCTTCCAGGAGTTCGATCAGGCCGTCTTCGCTGGCGTGGCGAAGGGGCTCGATGTAGTCCTCGGGGACGCCGAGCGAGTGCAGGTATTCGGGGGCGTACCCGTGAAGGGGCGCTTCGACCTTCTTTTCGACGTAGACGACCTTTTCCTTCTCGATCAATTTGACGACCTGGAGCTCGCGGGTTTCGGGGTGGATTTCGACGCGCCGGCTCCGAATCCACCGGTAGGCCTCGTCGTGATTCCCCGCGTAGACCACGACCAGCGTCGTTCCCGCTTCCACCAAAATGGCCCGGCGCCCCTTCTTGAGATCGAAGACGTAGCAACCATCGTACTTCTTGTACTCGAGCTTCGCCGCGGTCTTCTCCGGGTCGGCCAGGATTTCGAAGAGCTCGGCCGTGACCTCTTTCAAATCTTCGGGATCGAACGTCTTACGTAGGCGATCGATAAGCCCTCTGTCTAAAGCGATCGATCTACCCCGCAGCATCGGGCCTCACCTCCTCGAGGATCGCCTTTGCCAACCGGTCCGTGTCTTCGGTGGGATCAAGGCGGATGATCCCGGATGGGCACACCGTTCCCGGTTCCACCAGCACCACCCGTCCCCAGCGGGCCAGCGCCTGGCCGATCACCGTGCCGTCCTCGCCGGCCAGGTCCTCGAGCACCGCATCTGGCGGCGGGACACCCCTGGTCCGAAGCGCCTCGACCAGGTGGGCAAGATCCGGACGCAGCTTAAGCAGCTCGGTCCAGGTATCGTCGGCCTTTTTCCCGAGCGTCGCCTCGAGGCGGGCAAAGATGGGGTTCCAGTCCTGGTCGTAACGGAAAATGAGGAAGCGCCGCCCCGCATCCGTAAGCGCTCCCCGGCGCACGGCATCGCCCTGGAGGCGGGTCGGGTCGTCGTGTCCCGGTCCGTCCACGAAAATGCCCAGGTCGGCGTCGCGGTAGTAGAAATCGTAACGAACCGAAGCGCCACCCACAGACACGGTGTACTGGGCCTCATCGGGCATGGGCAGCCCCCGGTGTTCCAGCTCGTCCAGGAACCGGCGCTCAAGCTCGCTCTCGGTGTGCCGGACGAGTCGCTCTTTTTTCTCCACGGGCCGCGCGGGCGAAAAGGTGAGCTCGCGCCACTGCCTCAGGTCCTCGAGCACCAGGCGGCGGTCGAGCAGGTGGTGCACGGACTGGTTGTGGTAGCTGAGCAGGCAGCGGTAACACGCTTTTTCACAAGCATCGTCGGGCTCGTTGGCGTGCAAGAGATCGAGCGCCACCTCGATGAGCTGCCGCCAGCGCGCGGGCTTGAGCAGCGACTCGAGCGCCCCCAGCCCACCCTCGACTTGCTCGTGGAAGATGATCCGGTAGGCCACGCCGGAGGTCCCGCCGGGCTCGAGAAAGACCCCGAGCTCGCCTTCCTCGAGTTGGAGCGCCACCAGCGCTGCCCGCCAAAGCGCCCAGGCCAGGCTCTCGTAGTAGGCCAGAGCCTCTTTTTCGGGGAGGTTTTTGGGAACGTAGAGGATCAGGGCGTCCACTTCGGCCTCGTGGTAAAGGGAAAGCCCGTAGACGAGGTCTTCTTCGCCGGCGTACTGGCGGCACTCGCCGCGCTTTCCCTCGCGGTGCGGGTGCTTGTCGATACGTTCTTCGCTGAGCAGCCACTCGCCGCACTTGCGGCAGAGCACGAACCCAGAGCGCCTTTCGGTGAGGGGGCCGAGGTTGCTCACCCTGACCACGGCCTGGTGGTCGTAGTCGATCCGTAACGGTCCGGCCTCATAGCTCTTCACCGAACTCGAGGCCTGGTAACTCTCCACAATCCGGTACCCCCGCCGCCGCCGTTCTTCCTCCTCGCTGGTAACGCGGCGCCGGCGTCGCGCTCGCTGCCAGGGCATCGGGAGCGCCCGAGCCCGGGGCGCGGCGGTGAGGTCCTGCCCGCAGCGCGTGCAACGGCCGGGCAAGCGGCGGTTGTCGGGATCACGATGGTTCGGGATGCCGCAGTTGGGGCAGATGATCACCGGGACCAGATCCTCGTCGTGGAGGCTGTAGGCGATGCGGCTGACCTCGTAGGCCGCCTTGCCGTAGTAGACGAAGTTGCCGGGGGCGTACTCCCTGAGGGCGATGAGCGGTTCTCGAACAAGCTGCTGCGGTCCTTCGGGGGTCAGGAGCTCGAGTTGAACCGCCTGGCTGCTAAAGGCGTAGTTGGGCACGAACCCTTCGCTTTCCAGCAAATCCCGTACCCGGAGCGGGTGCTTGCCCTCGCCGCGCAGCTGATCGATGCGTTCGCTGAGCGTCCTAAGCTCATGGTGAAGGGTTTTTTTGTCGTTCGGATCCTTCTTGTAGTTGATCCGTGCCTTGATTGAATCGTGCTGTTCGACGAGGGTGGCAAAGGCCCAGCGCCAGCTGGCCAGCGCGCCATCGAGCGCCTCCACGAACCCCTTGACCTCATCTTCAATGAAGGTTCGGTCGAGCCAGGCGAACTCGCGCATTTCCCGGGCGAGCGAGCGGACCACGGCTTCGATGACGGCCTTTTGCTCCTGGTCGATCGCGTGCTGGAGCCCCTCCCTGACTTCGGCACGCATGGGAAAGGTTGGCTTCGCTTCGATATCCACCAGGTCCTGCATACTCCGGGGAAGCTCCCAGAGCGGCGCCAGGTGTTCGAGGACCACGGCGTGAATGTGGGCCCGAATCAGCCGCTTGTTGTCGAGCAAGAACCGAGGCGCGCGCACTTCGCCCCGGATCATTTCCTCGGGGTGGCGGTAGAAGTACTGGTCGTGCGGGCCGCGCCGGTAGCCCTGTCCGGCGAAGACCTGCACCAGCGCGGGCTGGCCCCGGCGTCCGGCCCGCCCCGAGCGCTGGGCGTAATTGGCCGGCGAAGGGGGCACGTTGCGCAGATAGACGTTGGCCAGCGTGCCGATGTCCACACCGAGCTCGAGAGTGGGCGTCGACACCAACACCGCCAGCGGGCTTTTTTCATCGCGGAAGCTCGCCTCCAGGCGGCGGCGCTCCTCGGCGGGCACCTGGGCCGAGTGCGGCCCGGCCTGGGGCGGGACCGCGAACCAGAACTCCTGGTAGATCTCCTGGAAAAAGCGGTTTGGCGCGTCTTCGCGGAGCAGGACCGAGGGAAACTCGGGGGAACGGTCGAGCACCTTCAGGTAAAACGGCACCCGACTCTTCGGGCAGTAACGCAGCCTCTTTTCCCGGACCCGCCGCAGGCGCACGCGGGTGGGGTTCAGCACGTGGCCCTCGATTCTCCCCTGATTTTGGTAGGTGGGGAGGCGTTTTGGCGTAAGGATCCGGGTGTCCTGGAGCCGGAGGTAGACCTCGCGCAGCCAGGCCTGGGCACTTTTCCGGTCCAGATCCAGTGCCTGCATCACCCAGCGCTCGAACCGGCTGGGGCGCACGTTGCCGATCAGGGGCACCGCCCGGCCCCGGCGCGGGGGTCGGGCCGGCTTGCGCTCTACCAGCACCACTGGCTCCCCGGGCTCAAAAAACACCGCCTCGGCGTAGCCCTCGCCCTCGAGGACCTGCTGCACCTTGTAGTCGAAGTCGAGGTTCATGGTGTCAAGAGAAAGCCCGTCCCCGATCGCTTCGCGCCGGCGAATGAGGTCCAAAAGCCCCCGCAGCACGTCGGCCCGAACGTCGGGGGGCGGATTGCCGGCGTTCTTCCAGAGCGCCTCGTCCGCAACGAGAGCTTCCAGCCCTTTGTAGTCGTAACGAACGAGCCCGGCTTCTTCCAGGTTTGGGAAGTTCGGCTGAACGTTGCGCGCGGCGTCGGCGGTGGCGAAAAGCTGCAGCACAGCGGTGTAGGCCCGGGCGAGATCGGGGTCCTTGTAGATCCCGGCCTCGCTTCGCTTCCAGTAGGAGAGCACCTCGAGCCCGGCCTCGCCCAGGGCGACCTCGCCCTTTTCATCCAGCAGCCGGAGCAACGCCTGGCGAAAGGCGAGGCGGTGGGCCAGGTCGGAAAAATGCGCCGATTGAAAGTTGGCGTCCTGCACGTTGTCGGTAAAGGCGATGATCTTGCGCTCGTCTTCCGTCAGTGCTCCCAGGGTGGCGAGCAGGATCAGGTCGGTGGCGGTGGAGCGCCCCACCAGCCCAAAGGGCGTGAGTTTGGCGTATTCGGCCGGCCTCCGGTCGTACTGGATGCCGCAGTGGGGGCAGAAGAGGAATGGGGCCTCGACCGTGATGAAGGGGCGGCCCCCTTCGCCCGGGCGCACCTCGCCGAGATCCGGGTCCACCCGAAGGTTCCCGGGAACGTGGCGGCGGTAGTCCCCCTTGGCCTCACCGCGGTCGTTGAGCCAGGTTTCGGGAAGGGGTACGGCCTCGGGGTCGTAGACCCCGGGGGTCAGGTAAACCACATTTGCGGTCTCGCCGAACTCCGCCGGGAGGAATCGGTTTCCGTTGCGGCTGGCGACGAAGAACTCATTCTTGCACTGACGGCAGAAGACCACCGGGTACGCGGGGGCGCTTCCGAGCTCGAGCTCTCCCTGGCTGCTGAGCCGGGGCGGGTCGTGGAGGGTTCCGGTGAGCCCCACGTTCTGGCTGTAAAAGCCATGGAGTTTGAGCTGCAAAAGGGGCTTGCCGCCGGCCTCGGCGAACTGCGCGAGCGACATGAAGGCGAGCAGCTCCTTCCGGGCTTCGGCGGTCGAAAGTCCCCGGGCTCCGGCGTAGGCCGCCACCAACTCGGGTAGCGGCCGGGGGCCGCGACCAAGCTCGGCCCGGACCCACTTAAGCGTGGGGTGGTGAGCGAGGGCTTCGCCGAGCGCGGACGGGTCGTCTTCTTCCCGACCCAAGAAGGCTCGGGCGAGCTTTTGGATTTCGCCCTTTTGGACCGCGTCGGGCCCGGGCACCGGCCCGCTCGGGGCTTTAGGGGTCGTCTTCCCGGGGAGAGGGTCGGCGTAGGTTTCCCGCACCAGCTCGAACGTTTCCACGGGCGCGCCAAAGAGGCGGCTGGCGAAGGCGCGGGCCTCGTCCCGTTCCTCTTCTTCCAGCGTGGCCGAGGTCCCGATGAACTGCAGCGTGGACTCGGTTCCGGTATGCACCTTGAGCCGGCGGATTAAAAGCGCAGTGTCCGCGCCCTTGAGCCCGCCGTAGGTGTGGAGCTCGTCGAGCACGAGGAAACGGAGCAGGCCGCGATGCTCGGCGGGGAAAAGCCGCAGGTCCTCACGGCGGGTGAGGATGAGCTCGAGCATCACGTAGTTGGTGAGCAGGAGGTCGGGCGGGTCTTCCCGGATTGCCTCCCGCGAGGCCCGCACCACGTCGGAGAGCGCGCCGTCCGGGAGGCGCAGATCGCGCTCGAGTGCCCGCCGGCGGTCCTCCCCTTCTTCGCGGGCATAGGGCGTTTCCCCGGTATAGAGCGCCACGCTCAAGCCACTGCCCATGAGCCTCTGCGCTAGGTCGCGGAACTGGTCGTTGGCCAGGGCGTTCATCGGGTAGACCAAAATCGCCTTGGTGCCCCGCTTGCCTTCATCCCGCATGCGAAGCGCGTAGTCGATCACGGGGAGGCCGAAGGCGAACGACTTCCCCGATCCCGTGCCGGTGGCCACGACCACGTTCCTCCCCGCCTTGGCCAGGCGGAAGGCCTCCACCTGGTGGACGTAGGGGTGGATCGGGGGGCTGGCCGGGTCGCGGGCGTCCTGGCGGAAGATGCGCGGGGCCTCGGGGTGCAAGAGCCCTTCGCTGACCAGGGCCTCAAGCGGCGCGCCGCGTTTGAGTTCCCGCCGGAGTTCGACGAAGGGCTCGCGCCAAAGGAGTTCCCCTTCACTCACCTCGCGTTCCAGGAAGGTTCGTATTACGGGGTTTGCGGGTTTGACGAAGGCTTCGGCGTAGCCGAGGTAAACCTCGCGAACCCGGTGGATGCGGGCGAAGGCGTCTTTCGCCTGTAGGGGAGAGATTCCTTCCGGCGGAAGCTCGAGGGCCCCTTCGGCCACCGCCCGCCAGTCGGTCGGCAGAGTGGCGAGGCCCAGCCGGTGCCGGAGCTCTTCCGGGGACCAGCCCATGCTCTTAAACGGGGCGAGCAGCGCGGCAAAGCGTTCGGCTTCGACACCGTCGAACGATACACCGCTCCAGTCGAGCACCTCACCCGAGGCCACCCGGGGGAGGACGGTGGAGAACCAGATTTGGGGGGAGAGTGCGTTTTCGATTTCGGCGAGTCGCACAGCCTTCACCTCGTATGAAGAAGTTTGACCTCACTTTACGCCAAAAACCGAGCGCCCCCGGTGCAACCGACCGGGTGCGCAAACTGGCTCAAGGCTGGACTTCAGGACACGGTTTTAAACGCAGGCAGGACGAGCCGCGGCAAGCCCATCTCTGCCGTGAGCTGGTCTACCTGGACCCGGAAGTAGGGCCAGAGGTTCACCGGGAGATTTCGCATCGCGAAAACTTCAAAGACCTCCGGGGATGGAAGCGAGGAGGACCGGTAAACCGCCCGCCAGACCGCCCGTATGCGACCGAACTCGCGTTCTTCTTTGCCCTCGCCCTCGCGGATTAGAAAGCGGACTTCGAACCGGAGCCCGGCCGAAAACCCCTCCTCGACAGGCACCGGAAGCTTCTCGGTCGGGGAAAGGTGGATTTCAAGGCCAAGACGTCCACCAGGACGCTCGTAGAGACGGGCCTCCAGCGCTTCAAGAAACACTGCCTTGAGATCCACGCCGCGGATAAACGCCGCGTAGGCCCCCGGATCCACCCTGGGCTTTTCTGGTCTGGCGCTCCTTTGCTTTTTCGATTTCGGCTGGTACAGGCCCAGTCGCACCAGCGTGTTGTAGGCGTGCTGGTAACGGATGCCGAGCTCTTTGGCGACCTCGCTGATGGTTTTGCCCGCCAGGTAGAGCTCGCGGATGCGATCGGTCTTGGTGGGTTGCTTTGCCATCTCCTAGGCCGCCCAAACGAACTCGTCCTGATTCCCCGATCCCTGCTTGCCGAAGGTGACCCAGCTCGCGGGAGTTTGTTCGGTGTCCCAGGCTTCTTCCTCGGCGACCTCGTCCATGTGGTCGAGGAAGTAGCGCGCCGCCACCTCACCACTCTTTTGGTCCACAAAGTTCAGGTCCACCCGGTAGCCGAGCGCGTTGGCGTAACGGGCGATGGTCTCGAGGCTCAGGGCAAGCCCCTCCACGCCCTCGATCTGAGAGAGCCGGCTCCGATTCGCGTAGCCGAGCCTCTGGGCCAGCTCGGCCTGGCTGAGGCCCCGCTGCTCGCGGAGGTAACGCATGATCGCGCCGAGCTCCTCGGCGGTGACCTCGTAGTAGGCCCGCCGCTGCCTTTCATCGCCGAAGTCATTGGCGAAAAACTCCTCGATGCTGACAAGCTTCCTCTTCACGGTGCCCTCCATTCTTCGTAGGCCCTAAGCGCGTACTCAATCAGGTTTTGATCGGCCTTGTCCCTCTGCTTCAACTCACCGGCCGCCACCACGAAAAGACGCTCCGAATCCCGCCAGTAGTAAAGGCGAATGCCGCTGTAATCGCGAAGTTCCCAGATAGGTCCGTGGATGTGCTTGCATATGGGTGGTCGCATGTCCGGTCCCTCAATCGCTAGCCGCTCAAGCAACTTCCGCACCCTTTGACGCGCCCGGGGGTTCGACCTTCCTAACCGGGTCAACCACTCCTTTATTTAAGAACGCCCTCGCTCGTCTTCGTAAAACACGACTTCGTACGAACCCGGCACGTCACACCTCGATGTTATAGCACGGCTATTTGGTTAGTTAATCCTAATCTAAGGGGTAAATCTTAAGGCGGCCTACTCGTGGTTTTCCTGTACCACCGATCTTTAGAATACCGGCCAATAAGGCATCCGCACCGCCTATTTGCACGCCAAGGTCTTCCGAAGGCGGTCGATCTCACGCTGTGGAAGACGGCGACCGCTCACCATCCACCCATCAAGCCACGCGCAAAGCTCCTCTGGACTGATCAGCCCCCTATCCAGCGCTTGCTCGGCCACCCATATGGCACCGTGAACCTCCACGCCTTGCCGCTCGGCTTGTTTCCTGAGGGGGCCGTCGCTGGCGATAAGGATCGCCTTGTTTTCCTTGGCGTAATAGAGAACGAGCGCATCGGTTACGCTCAAGGCTGCAGTTTTGAGTCCAATCGCCGGTAATACCCAATTTGGGGAGACGGCGATCTCCCGATAGCCAGCCGCGCGGATCTTTCCGGCGAGTTCAACGCCGCACTCGTTCAGTACGACGTCGAGCACGCGCACCGATCGAGCGAGCTTTGTCAATAGGGCCAGGCCGCCCACGCTTTCCATGTCCAGCAGTGTGGAGGTGTCCACCACCAGGATCAAGCGGGGACCTCCCGCCACTCCCGAAGCCGCCTGTGAAGCTCGGGAACTGGTTTGCCCAACACCTCGGCGGCGCGGCTCAAAGTGATCTGTTCGTTGAGCACCAGCTTCCAGACGAGGCGTTCCAGGCGCCCGAGCGTTTGGGAAGTCGGCAAGGGCCCCCCGGGCTCCCAGAGCTGTCCGAAACGCTTGTTAATCCAGCCAAGCTGCTGGCCCATTTGCTTTTGGGAGATGAGCTTAAGCTGGGCCGCCCGCAAAAGGACGGTTCGCACGCTCACGCCATAGCGAAAACGCAGGTCTGCGAGCAGCGGTAAAGGCAGCCACTGCTTTTCAAAGCCCCTGAGCTCCTCTTTCAACGCCTCTGCCGGAAGCAAGACCGCGGCCGCGAAGTGGTTCGCCGTCTTTTCCCGGGGGTCACGTTTTCGTGCAGGACGCTTGGGCTCGTTGTACTCCTGCCGGTGAAAGATCAGGTGTGCCAGCTCGTGCAGGGCGGTGAAGCGCTGCCGTTCGATGGCATGCGAGGCGTTGATGAAGATCACCGCCCCTACCCCGGCCTGGTCGTAGGCAGAAAACCCCGACACTTTAGCGGGAAGCGATTGAAGGATGACCTTTAGCCCGCGCTGCTCCAGCAGATGCATCACGTCACCCAGCGGTCCGTCTTCCACCCCCAGCCAGTCGCGGACCTCGCGCGCGACCTGCTCGATGAAGTCCGGGTCGTAATCGGCCCGGGGGCGATACTCGGGGATGACCGGGGTCTCACCAGCGAGTTCTTCGATTTGCCGGTAATCCTCGGCCTTCTTGCTGAGCAAGGCACGCAGCTCAGGGGAGAGCGCTTTGGGGTCGTCGGCGCGGAACAAAAGCGCCGGGGTTTCGGCTTGGGGCTGCTCGAAGAAAAGCTCCAGGGGCACACCGAGCTCGCGCGCAAGGAGCGCCAGCTTGGCAAGCGGAGGCTCGCGCTCGCCTTTCTCCCAGGCCGCCACGGTCTGGCGGGTGACCCCAACCCGCCGTCCGAGCTCCTGCTGGGAGAAGCCCTTAGCCCGACGAATTTCACCAATTAGCTTAACATTCACAATCATATTCTAGCCCTTCCGAGTTAGGAAGGTGTTAAATGCATTATACAACTCCCTGGCCAGCGCAAGCCGCTTGGTCTTTGAGATTCCGCTTGGCAACCCCCGCTGCACTGGACAATGCGGGTTGCACCGCGGTTTGCCGTTCCGCTAGACCACCACCGACGTACGATGGGCAGCAGTACAATTATTTGGGGCCAGGTGCCGGTCTGTTCAAAAAGGGAGGTCGTCCCAGTCAATCCCATTCCCAATAGGTGTTAGTGTTTCAACTTGAACTTCAGGAACCGGATCTAACCGCGAAAGACGATCTATCAGATCCTTCAGTTTCTCCATCACCGCCTGCTCCTCCTTGCCAAATTCGATACGCGCGGCCACATACCTAGCAATAAGTTGCTTGGCATCTTGAAGGCCGCCATGCTTTGCCTTTTTCTCTAAATCAGAGTACCCGGGGATCAATGCTCTAAAGGTGGTTTCGAAGTCTTTGCCAAATATTGCAAACCTATCCTCGATGATCCAGTCTTCCGTAGACGTTAGAGCGCGAATCTCGGACGCTTCTACGCCCATAGCTTTCAAAACATCCGCACGCTTAATACCTTCCTTGTCTTTTTTTGCGTCGTTGTCGAAGATTACGTAGGTGGGAATCCGGTAAGCGGTGAAGAAGCGGTACCACTTGGCCAAGTTGCCCTTGCCGTGGACAGGAATCACCGCTATACCTTCACGAAGTACATCCATCCCCGCTTTTGACAAGTAGATCGGAAGCGCCAAGGCTTCCGTCGGGCCCTCAACCAGCACCACCTTGTTTGCAAATAGCCCTGAAAGAATCTCCTCGGTAGCGGCAACGGCATAAAAGGGGATGATTGTATCCTGATTAACTTTTTTTGGTGGAG
>CAZXOY010000053.1:0-12153 GCA_964642655.1 uncultured bacterium | reverse complement strand
CAGTGCCCCCAGCAAATACCCACTATATCCACTCCCCGCCAAAGCTTCAAGGCGCCATGCGGGCAGGGTGTCATAATAAGGCATCCGCGCCCTACCAGGCGATGCCCCCTTTGGCGAGCGCCCATTCCCCCCTCGGGCGCGAGGAGGTCACCATGAAAAAGCTGGCACCCCGGATCATCCAGGCTGCACTGGCGATCCTCGCAAGTGCGCTTCCCGCCCTCGGCCAGGAGACCTGGAGCGCCCTCTACGGCGGCGACGGGGGCGAGGAAATGGAGGGCCTCGCCATAACCCGGGCCGGCAACGTCGTCATCGCCGGCTCCACCGATTCGTTCCGGGACGAAAACGGCGATGCCTGGATCATCGAGCTCGGCCCGTCGGGAAAACCGGTGTGGGCAAAGACCTACGGCGGTCCGGGGAACGAATACGCCATCGACATCAAAACCCTTCCCCAGGGCGGCTTCATCGTTGCCGGCTGGACCGAGTCCTTCGGCCAGGGTCAGGCCGATGTCTGGGTCATGCGACTTGACGCAGAAGGTGACGTCGTTTGGGCCAACGCCTACGGCGGTCCCGGCGTCGACCAGGCATGGGCCATCGCCCCCACACGCGACGGTGGGTTCGTCGTTGCCGCGGGAACCACCTCTTTCGGCGCCGGCGAGAGCGACCTTTGGCTCTTCAAGCTCGACGGGCAGGGCTCGATCGTGTGGCAAAAAACGCTCGGCGGTCCCAAAGACGATGGCGGCGGAGGAAGCTACGGCGAGCTCGTGGTGCGGGTCCTCGAGGACACCCAGGGCAACTACGTCGTCGCCAGCGAAACTTACTCCTTCGGCGCCGGCGAGAGCGACGTGTGGGTGATCAAACTTGACCCCCAAGGGTCGCTCCTGTGGCAACACGCTTACGGCGGTCAAGGAGAGGACTCGCTCTGGTCGTTTGCCGAAACCACAGACGGTGGCTACCTGCTGCCGGGGGTTTCATCCTCATTCAATGCCGATGGCGACGGCGATATTTGGGTCGTGAAGATCGACGGCAACGGCGAAGTCGTTTGGGAATACACTTACGGCATCCCCGGCATGTGGGACGAAGCGCTGAGCGTGACTGCAACCCCAGATGGCGGGGCCCTGGTCGGTGGGTACGTCGAGGAGGGCGATCGGGACTGGGACTGGCTCCTCTTGCGACTCGCCGCCGACGGCCGGCCGCTCTGGCAGCACCGGTATGAATACGGCTGGGACTGGCCCAACGCCCTGTCCCCCCTGGCTGGGGGCGGCTTCGTCGTGGCCGGCGTCGCCTGGGCCAAAGACCGGGGTGAGGCCGAGGACCTCTGGGTGATGCGCCTCGACCGCCTGGGCAGGGTCGGATCCGGATGTGGCATCGAAAGTGCGATTTCCCCGCGCCGATCAGTGACACGCGCAACCGTCACCCCGACCCGAGCTAGCCCGCGGGAAACACGCGTGCAACCCCTCAAAATCAGCCCGATCGTTGAACGCCAAGCGATCCGAAGGCGCGTTCTCTGCGGGAGCGAAACGGCGCTCAAAACCAGGTAGCCCTCGAAAAGTCGGCCCCTTTTTCTCACCGTGTTGACAAGCCCCACCGCCGGTGCTAACCTATCCGTTGCTGCGGGCAGCAGTCCGCGCGATCCTTGAAAAGCGGGAAAGCAGGCAAAAGCCTCAACTCGAACACAAACCCTCATCGCGAGGGAAGTTCCTCTGATCTGGAGAGTTTGATCCTGGCTCAGGGTGAACGCTGGCAGCGTGCCTAAGACATGCAAGTCGTGCGAGGGATGGTCGTAACTTCGGTTGCCTCCATCCCTAGCGGCGAACGGGTGAGTAACACGTGGGTGACCTGCCCGGAAGTGGGGGACAACCCGGGGAAACTCGGGCTAATCCCCCATGTGGACCCATCCCCTGGGATGTGTCTAAAGCCCTCGGGCGCTTCCGGATGGGCCCGCGCCCCATCAGGTCGTTGGTAGGGTAACGGCCTACCAAGCCGACGACGGGTAGCCGGTCTGAGAGGATGGCCGGCCACAGGGGCACTGAGACACGGGCCCCACTCCTACGGGAGGCAGCAGTTAGGAATCTTCCGCAATGGGCGAAAGCCTGACGGAGCGACGCTGCTTGCGGGAAGAAGCCCCTCGGGGTGTAAACCGCTGAACGGGGGACGACCTCCGACGGTACCCCAGTAATAGCACCGGCTAACTCCGTGCCAGCAGCCGCGGTAATACGGAGGGTGCAAGCGTTACCCGGATTCACTGGGCGTAAAGGGCGCGTAGGCGGTAAGGCAAGTCCGGTGTTAAAACCCACGGCTCAACCGTGGATCAGCATCGGATACTGCCTCACTCGACGGCCGAAGAGGGGAGCGGAATTCCCGGAGTAGCGGTGAAATGCGTAGATACCGGGAAGAACGCCAATGGCGAAGGCAGCTCCCTGGTCGGCCCGTGACGCTGAGGCGCGAAAGCGTGGGGAGCAAACCGGATTAGATACCCGGGTAGTCCACGCCCTAAACGTTGGGTGCTGGGTGTCGGGCCCCGGCTCGGCGCCGTAGCTAACGCGTTAAGCACCCCGCCTGGGAAGTACGGCCGCAAGGCTGAAACTCAAAGGAATTGACGGGGGCCCGCACAAGCGGTGGAGCGTGTGGTTTAATTCGAAGCAACGCGAAGAACCTTACCAGGCCTTGACATGCCGGGAACCTCCTGGAAACAGGAGGGTGCCCCTCGGGGAACCCGGACACAGGTGCTGCATGGCCGTCGTCAGCTCGTGTCGTGAGATGTTGGGTTAAGTCCCGCAACGAGCGCAACCCTCGCCCTTAGTTGCTAACGGATCAGCCGAGCACTCTAAGGGGACTGCCCGCGAAAGCGGGAGGAAGGCGGGGATGACGTCTGGTCAGCATGGCCCTCACGGCCTGGGCTACACACGCGCTACAATGGGCAGGACAACGCGTCGCAACCCGGCAACGGGAAGCTAATCGCTTAAACCTGCCCCCAGTTCGGATTGGGGTCTGCAACTCGACCCCATGAAGCCGGAATCGCTAGTAATCGCGGATCAGCTACGCCGCGGTGAATACGTTCCCGGGCCTTGTACACACCGCCCGTCACGCCATGGGAGTGGGCCCCACCTGAAGTCGCCGGGAGCCCCAAAGGCAGGCGCCTAGGGTGGAGCTCACGACTGGGGCGAAGTCGTAACAAGGTAGCTGTACCGGAAGGTGCGGCTGGATCACCTCCTTTCTAAGGAGCTCGAAGCCTGCTTTCCCGCTTTTTGAGGAACCGAGGGCGCCCCAGGGCGCCCTATTTTTCTTTCTGGGGCCAGCGATGAAGGTGCTCAAAAAGCGCGTCGTATCTGCCGGAGGCGTCGTGATCAAGGGGTGCAAAAACCCCAGGGTCCTGCTCATTTCCACGCGCAATGGCCGGATCTGGGCTTTACCCAAAGGTCGCGTCGAACACGGCGAACGTCACCGCGAAGCTGCCGTCCGTGAGGTCGAGGAAGAAACGGGCGTGCGGGCCCGAATCGTCAGGGATCTGGGCTACGTTCGCTATTACTTCACCGTCCACGAAGAGGTCGGGCAAATTCGCATCTCAAAAACCGTGCACTACTACCTGATGCGCTTCCTGGGCGGCGGGTTGACGCCTCAACTCGAGGAAGTCGACGACGCCAGGTGGGTGAGCGTGCAACGTGCGCTGAAGATGCTGGCGTATGATAACGAGCGAACGGTCCTCGAGCGGGCCCTCAACCACTGGAGGGAAAGATGTCGCAAGCGCTCCTCACCGACCTCTACGAGCTAACCATGGCCTATTCCTACTTCAAGCGGGGAATGAACAGCCCCGCGACCTTCGATCTGTTCGTGCGCCCCCCGGTTCCCAACCGTCGTTTTCTGGTCTTTTCCGGGCTGGAGTCAGCTCTCTCCTATCTGGAAAATCTTCATTTTGACGATGATGACCTGGCCTACCTCGACACCCTCGGGCTCTTTGACCGGGAATTTCTCGACTACCTGAGCCGTTTTCGTTTCCAGGGCGAGGTCTGGTCGGTGTCCGAGGGCGAGATCGTCTTTCCCGGCGAACCGCTGATGACGGTCCAGGCCCCTCGGATCGAGGCCCAAATCGTCGAAACCTTCCTCCTCAATACGGTCAACTACGAAACGCTCATCGCTTCCAAAGCGGCGAGGGTCCTCCTGGCCGCCGGAAAAGAGGCCAGTGTGGTCGATTTTAGCCCCAGGCGCGATCACGGTGCCGACGCCGCGATCAAGGCGGCCCGGGCTTCGTACCTGGCTGGCTTCGATGGAACCTCCAACGTGCTCGCCGGAAAACTCTATGGCATCCCGGTGGTGGGCACGATGGCCCATTCGTACGTGATGAGCTTCCCAGACGAAGGCTCGGCCTTCCGTGCATTCGCCGAAGATCACCCCCGCCCCATCTTGCTGATCGACACCTACGACCTGATGCGGGGACTCGAGAACGCCATCGCGGTCGCCAAGGATCTCAAGGCCAAAGGGCGTAGCTTAATCGGCGTTCGCATCGACTCTGGCGACCTGGCCGAGGCCACCCGTATGGTCCGCCAGCGGCTCGACGCTGCGGGGCTCCCCGAGGTCAAGATCTTTATCTCCGGCGACCTCGACGAGTACCGGATCCAGGCCTTCAAGGCCCAAGGGGGTGTCGCCTGGGGCTACGGCGTGGGGACCCGGCTCGGCACCTCCTACGATTTGCCCGCCCTGGGCGGGGTCTACAAACTGGTCGAGGACGACGCCGGCCCCCGGATCAAAAAGAGCCCGGGGAAGCACACCCTTCCCGGCAAAAAACAGGTCTGGCGCCTCGAGGACGGCGGCCAGCCTTCGGACCGGATCACCTTGCGAGAGGAAACCGGCGAAGGGCGAGCGCTCCTGCACCAGGTGATGAGGCAGGGTCGGCGGATCATTCCCCCGCCCGACCTCAAAAAACTCCGGGAAGCGACGCGCGAGCGGATCTTCTCGCTCCCCGAAGCACTGAAAGACCTCAGCCCGGTCGAGAACCCCGCCTACCCGGTCACGGTCTCCCCCAGTCTTCTGTCGTTGCAAAACGAAGCCTTTCTGGAAAACTCCTGAATCCACACCCCTCCGCCGTATTGCATGGCTGTGCAGGACGGCCTTGCGGGCCATTCGTCCCGGGAGTAGCATGGCCCCAAAGGCGCTTATCGAAAACCAGCCTGGTTAGGAGGGGAAAGCATGCTTGGTGGTTACGCCCACAAGTTGGCAAAGATCGACCTCACCAACAAAACCGTCAGTTATGAGGCCCCCCGGGAGGAAGACCTGAAAAAGTACATCGGCGGACGCGGGCTCGGGGTGAAGTACGTTTTCGACAACGGCCCCTCGGTCGACCCGCTCTCTCCGGAAAATCTCATCGCCGTCATGAACGGACCGCTCTCGGGCACGCTGGCCAAGATGAGCGGACGCCTGGCGGTGGTGACCAAAAGCCCACTCACCGGCACCGTTGCTGATTCCCACATGGGCGGCTGGACCGCAGCCAAGCTCAAGTGGGCCGGATTCGACGGGCTTCTCATCAAAGGGGCCGCCAAAGAGCCCGTTTACCTTCTGGTCAAAGACGGCGAGGTCAGCATTGAGGACGCCTCGGACCTTTGGGGCAAGACCACCCACGAGGTCCACGAGATTCTCCGAAAGCGCCACGGCGAAGAGGCCGACGTCATGGCCATCGGCCCTGCGGGCGAGAACCTGGTTCGCTTTGCCAACTGGATCAACAACGACGAACGCGCCGCCGGTCGAAACGGGACCGGGGCGGTGGCCGGCTCGAAAAAGCTGAAGGCCATCGTGATCATCGGCGATAAGGACAAAATCCCGAAGCCTGTTGACAAGGACGCCTGGCGCGAGGCCGACCAGCGTGCCCTCGCGGGAATCGTCGACGAAAAGAACGTTACCGCCCCGAAAAAGGGCGGGCTGAGCCTTTACGGAACCAACGTGCTCATGAA
Organism: uncultured bacterium; assembly: GCA_964642655.1. Taxonomy (GTDB): domain Bacteria; phylum Deinococcota; class Deinococci; order Deinococcales; family Marinithermaceae; genus WFXV01. Next base: position 6,214 of record CAZXOY010000053.1, on the reverse strand, counting down.
CATCACCAACGCCATCGGCGCCCTCCCCGCTTACAACGCCCAGCACACCCAGTTCGCTGAAGCGGAGAAGATCTCCGGCGAATACGTCCGCGAGCACATCCTGGAAAAAGACAACACCTGCCACGCCTGCCCGGTGGCCTGCAAGAAGATGGTCCGCATTCAGGTCAACGGTAAGGAAATCGTCTTCGAATCCTACGAGTACGAATCGGCCTGGGGGCTCGGTGCGCACGTCGGCAACGGCGACACCCACTGGGTGGGCTACGCCATTTACCTGGCCAACGCCTACGGTATGGATACCATCGAGCTCGGTAACGTGCTGGCGGTGCTGGCCGAGGCCACCGAGAAGGGGTACGTGGCCGATCACGAGGGGCTTTCGTGGGGCGACAAGATGCGCCAGGCAGAGCTCATCAAAAAGATCGCGCTCAGGGAAGGCTTCTACGATCAACTCGCCGCCGGCGCGGCCGGCTTTGCCGAGGCGCTCGGCCACCCCGAACTGGCCATGAGCGTCAAGGGCCAGGCCATTCCCGCGTACGACCCCCGCGGCCTCAAAGGCATGGGCATCGCCTATGCCACCAGCAACCGCGGGGCCTGCCACCTCCGGGCCTACACCCCGGCCTCCGAGTTGCTCGGGGTGCCTGAAAAGACCGATCCCCTCGAGTGGCGCGGCAAGGGAAAGATGACGAAACTCTTCCAGGACCTTTCCGGCTTCACCGATTCGCTGGACGTGTGCAAGTTCAGCCAGTTCGCCGAGGGGCCCGAAGAATTCGCCGAGCAGTTCTCGGCCTACACCGGCATGGAGGTCACAGCTGAGGACATCCTGAAGATTGGCGAGCGGATTTATAACCTCGAGCGCTACTACAACAACCTGGCCGGATGGGGTGAGGGTTCGGACTACCTGCCCGAACGTTTCCTCAAAGAGCCCTCCGACATGGGCGGCTCGAAGGGTCACGTCACCGAGCTGCAGGAAATGCTCGAGGAATACTACGCCGAGCGCGGGTGGAAAAACGGCGTGGTGCCGGAGGAAAAGCTCAAAGAGCTCGAAATCATCTAAACCCAGGCGAGAAAGCGAGGGCGGGGCGCTGCCCCGCCCTTTCAGCGATCGAACGCGATCTCGAAAAAGTCCGCCAGGCGCTTATAGAGTACCCGGCGGTTTTCCTTTTTGACGATGCCGTGGCCCTCGTCCTCAAAAATCAGGAGCTCGTAGGGAATGCCGTGCGCCTCCAGACGCTCCCGGACCGCGGCGACATTCTCCGGGGTGACGTTGGGGTCGAGCGCCCCCTGGACGATGAGGAGTTTGCCTTCGATGCGGTCCACGTAGTGAATCGGCGAGCGTTCCCGGTAGCGCTCGGGCACCTCTTCGGGGCTGCCCCCGAGCATTTCCTCGGAGTAGGGCCGGAGGTCGGGGCGGGTGGTGTAGTAATCGACCACCAGATCGGTCATGCCGCAGATCGGTGCCGCGGCAGCCACCAGGGCCCTCGGGGCGTGGGTGATCTGCCACCAGCTCGAGTAGCCGCCGTACGAGGTTCCGGTCACCCCCACCTTGTAAGGCTCGGCGATGCCCGCCTCAATCAAAGCCTCGATGCCGGTTCGGATATCCTCCTGTTCCATCCCGCCCCAGCCGGTCTCCTTGATCTTTTCCTGGAAGGACAGGCCGTAACCGGTGGAGCCACGGTAGTTCGGTAAAAAGACGTTAAAACCGCGGGCCAGGTAATACTGCACCTCGGGGTTGACCCGCTCCGAGGCGTGGGCGGTGGGCCCGCCGTGAATCAGCACGATCGTCCCTTTGGAACGGCGGGGGGATCGGTAAACAAACCCGTGCACCCTGAGCCCGTCCGTGCTCCGCCACTCGAAGGGCTCGGCCGGCACCAATTCGCTGGGGCGCAGTGGAGTGAAGTCGCCGAGACCGGTGAGGCTTTGGAACGTCTCCGGGTCGGGCTGGCCGAGATCGAGGAGAACGATGTCGGCCGGGTGAACCGAGCTCGAAAACACCCCCACCCAGCCCTCATCGGTACGGCCCAGTAAAGAGAGGTTGCCGTAGGGTGGGCGCACCGAAAATTGCCGGCCGCTCGGGACATCGATGACGAGCGGGTAGTTTCGGGCATCTTCAACGACCAGGGCCTGCATAAATTCGGTGGCCGCGAGGCGCGAGAGGTGCTCGAGGTTGAGGGCGGGGTCGTCCACGAGCGTGCGCGTCTTGCCGGAAGGCGCCTTGATGCCCAACCTCCGGTACCCCTCGGCCTCGGCCAGAAACGCAACTTGGCCGGTGCGAGTCCAGGTGGCCCAGACTTTGCTTTCGGGGCCGGCATTCAAAAATTCGCGGTCTTCGCTGCCCTCCGCGTCGACCAACCAGACCTGCCGCCCTGCGGGATGAAAGTCGGCGCGGAAATAGAGCAGGTAACGACCGTCTGGGGAGAGCTCGGGCCAGCCGCTCCCCGGCTTCGGCGGCCTGGCAAGTGGGAAGTGCTCGCCGGTGACCAGATCTTTCCGCCAAATCCAGGTGGGCTCGATCGTCTCCTTGCGAATAAAGTCGTAGTTGGCCCCGAAGAAGAGCCAGGGGCGCTCGGGGTGCAGATCTCCCCCGCGCACGAAATAAGGCGGGTGGGGCTCGGTGAGGGGGCGAAGCTCACCGTCAAAAGGCCGGGCGTAAAGGCCGGCCCGCTCGTCGCCGGGATCGGCCTCAAAGACCACGCCGCGTTCATGGGGCAGAAAAGAGACGAAGAAGTTTTTCGTCGGACCTTGCGTCAACCTTCGCCGCTCGCCGCCGACCGGCCGCGCCCAGAGGTTCGGCACCTCGTCGACCCCGTTCCACACCCAAACCAGCCAGCCGCCCTTCGGGCTGAGTTCGGCCTGGTAGAGCTGGGGAAGGTCGAGGAGAATGTCCAGGAGTTCTTCCGGATCGCGCATGGGATCATCCTAATTCGGTCGGCTCGAAGGAAGGAAAAACCGCTCACATCGTGGTCTTTCACCGGCCTCGAGGCCCCACGCGTCACCTCAGGCGTAGCCGATCTCTTCATCGAGGGGGATGTGGCTCGGCATGAAGGTGCCGCTGCCGCGGCCGATGACCCGCCCGTTGGCAGCGAAAAGTTCTCCCTCGGCAACCAAAAGCCGCCTCGAGGCGTGAACCACGCGTCCCACTGCTTTGATCTCTCCGCCGGAAACTGGCCTCAAAAAATGAATATTGAAAGTGACCGTAAGAACAAAGACGTCCGTCACCAGGGACTGCGCGGCAAAAAACGTCGCGTCATCGAGCGCTTTGAAGTAGACCGCGCCGTGTGCGGCGCCTGCGGCGTGAAAGAAGTCCGGCTTAACGGCGATGGTTAAGGTGGCCCGCCCTTCCTCCACATGAAGTTGCGGCTCGAAGAAGCGGTTGATGGGGGCCCTGGCGTACACGTGCTCGAGTTTTCGGTAATGGTCTTGCACGGGCATGGGCATCTCCTTATTCCTGAGCATACGGAATGCTGCCCGGCCAGGGACCAAGCACCCTGCCGCCCTTTGAGCGTACGCTTTCAACATGCTCCGACCGGTGCTCCCGCGACCGGCCGCGATTACGGCGCCGCCTCGAGCACCACCTCCCGCACCCGGTAGCCCAGGGAAAGCCCCGCCGTGACCACGCCCGCACGTTCGCTCGCGCTCAAGGTCAAACTCAGCTCGCGTTTCCCCTCCGCGTCCAGGGCATAGCTGGCGGTAAAGCTCGCCGAGAGCGTGGCCGGAGCAGCGAAGGCGATGGGCTGAGAAAGCGCGGCATCGAGGGCGTAGCTCACCCGGTCGTTGGCCACGAACCCGGCCCCCAGGGAAAAACCAAGCGTCGTGGGGTAGGGCGGCAGGAAGCCGTGTTCGTACGCCAGCGCCCCCGAAAGCACCACCGGGTCCCGGATCCAGCTCGCCGAGAGGGAGGCGCGCGTCGCCCAGGGGTAGGCCAGGGAGAGGAAGAACCCGGGGTCGAGGGGGCTTTCCGGTGCCAGCCGGTAGCTCAGGCTGGCCCGGGAGACAAGCCGCCCCTCGCTCTGCTCCAGGTCGATCGCTTCGTCGGTGGCGTAGCGGCGCTTCGTCTGGGTGCGCGTGTAGGCGTAGCCAAGCCCCAGGCCCAGCGAGAGGCGCTTATTCAGGGCGTAGCTTGCAGCAAGCTGGGGGGTGAGGCTGTGGGTGGCGTAAGTCTCCTGGTAGGGGCCTTTGGCCTCGTCCACCCCGAGCAGACTGCCCCCGCCAGGGACGTAGGCGAGTGAAAGGTCGAAGGAAAAGCGGCCCGGGGTGGTCTCCGGGCGCTTCAGGGGGTCCACCGGCTGGGGAAGCCCCTGGGCCTGGGCGGCAAACCACAGGGTCAGCAAGACGGCAGCAAGCCAGGAAATCCCGTGTCCCCGTTTCATCGTTCCCTCGTCCTTCCTTTCGTGTCCTCCTTAGGGCAGCCGCGCCCGCAGGCGGCGCAGCCGGGCAAGCTCGGCCTCGGCCCAAGCGAGCTCCCCGGCCTGGAGCGCCTTGGCCTTCTTGAGCTGGGCCCGGGTCTTGGGGATCGCCAGCAGGATCACCCCGGAAAAACCCTTCTCCGTCACCAGGGCCTCTAAGGGCACAATCCGCCGGCCCCAGGAAGGGTCGGCGAGGAGAAGCTTTGGCCTTCCACCGGCAGGGTCGTCAACCAGTCCGGCAACCACCACAAAGTGGAGCTGGGGCCTCGTCACGTGGGCCACCACGGGCAGGCCGCCCCGTGCGAAGTAGTCGGCAAGCTGCGCCAGGTTCACCCGGTAGGCCCGCACCCGGTAGCCCTTCCCCTCCAGGTAGCGCTTCAAGGAGAGGGCGGTGAGGCCCTTCAAGGGGTTCTTGCCCGATTTCTCGGTTTCTTTTAGCGCGACCTCGAGAATCTCGCCCTCGGTCGCAGGGTCGTCGTAGTAGTACGTAAGCAGCGTCGCCACCGCCGCCGCCCCGCAGGTGTACCAGTCCGCCTGGCCCACCACGTGGGTGTAGCGGAGGGGACGGTAGGGAACGGAGAAGTCTGTAGCTTGCGTGATTCCCGCTCCGAGCATAAGCAGGAGCATCAACGATTTTTGCAGAAAGGGTCGTTCTAATGCGAACATATGAAACACAAGAAAAGAGGAAAACCTGGCCTTCACATTGCGCTCTTTTTGTGTGACCTGTGAAGCAAAGATGAATTCCCTACAGTTGAATCAGAATCGTCAACTTCGCCCTTTTGACAGCAACTTTTGAATTACAAAATAAACAACTATCCCCGCAGAAATTGCGCCTGACAACGCCGCAACTAACACGCTCATGACACTAGGGAAAACTGGGAAGCCAGATATAGAGAGAGCGACCAAAACCCAAATCGGAAGCGTGCCAGCAACTAACGCCGAAAGAAGCACTGCGTACTTCCTGTCACCTATATCGCTGTTCCTCATGTCGGTACCCCCACATTACCTACCGCAACACAATTTCCAAGTAGTATGACGATGACAAAAGTGTAGGCCCATAGCCGCAAAACGGTTTTTGCGCTGCGCGCGATGACTAGGTCTCCGTAGTCATCGAAATAATAGACGAGCCCGGCTCGGGGACTTATCAGCAGAAAACCTAGTAGTATCCACACAAACCATACGAATACCAGAGGCCACGACCCGTCTCGAAGCGCGACAGCAACTCGCCAAAAGCCTAAAACAGAAAGCAGTACTAGCACGGACTTCAACTCGGAGATTATGCTTTCGCGAGAGGACCTAAATCCTGGATAAGGAACTTCCCTAAGTAAGAGCAACTCAACAAACGGGACCGCAAATAGCATTACAAGTAAGGACCAAACAGCGCACATCGATTTGCAGACCTCCAGCCCCCGGACATGCACCATCACTTCAGGGGTTGAACAGGCACAATGGCTACGCCCGTCCAACCCCTGAGACTCGCTACGGGCTGGGCGCGAACGCGCCTACAAGCATGCCTGCCCAACCCGCAACGATCTCCACGGCCCCGGCAGTCGCTTGCAACACGTCTCTGTTGCGCGCACCACTTACAACATCACTCACCCCGGACATGAAAGAAGCCAAACCCCCGAGAAAGGTTAACGGTCCAGACCCCTCTGCGTTCTCTAGTTCAACTTCGCCAACCTCCAAGCCCTCCGGCACCACCACCTGCACGACCTCTTCCTGCGCGGGCTCTTGCGCAGGTACCGCAGCGTTCAGCTGCTCCCCCGCGGCCAGGGTGGGGGTCACCCCCATGAGCAGGAGCCCGAAGACCAAAA
>CAZXOY010000052.1:0-12985 GCA_964642655.1 uncultured bacterium | reverse complement strand
CGTCCTTGACCCGGTCCAAGGCCGCATGCCATGCTGTGATCCGAGGGTTTTGAGCCAATGCCGCGTCGTATTCGCTTGCCCAAACGCTACACCGTGATCGTCACCCGTCCCGGGGGCCGCGCCTTGAGTGTCAGCTTTACGCTACTGGTGCCCGTCGTGCTCCTGGCGCTCTTGCTTTTTTGGGGCGCGGTGAGTTTCAAGCTGGCGCGCGAGGCCCGCGAGGCCTCGCGTCTGCGCGAGGAGGTCCGCGTGCTCGCCGGTCAGGTGCGTCGGCTTTCGACCGACCTCCTCGCCGAGCAAAACAAGAACCGGGCCCTGGCCAGCCGAGCGAGTGAGATGCTCGGCCGCCTCGATGCCCTCGAGGCCGAGCTCGATGCCCTGCGCAAGCGGGCCGGGCTTTCCAAGGCGGCGCTGGAAAAAAAAGCCCCTAGCCCGGGGCCGGTGGGTGCCGGGCGCCCCGCCAGCACCGAGGAGCTCTTCGCCGCGCTCGATGCCCACCTGCAGAGCTTCCAAGATCGTTTAGAGGGCGTGGTGGCGCCGGCCCTCGAGGCGACGCTCAAGCGCGAGGCGGCAACCCCTCAGGGGTGGCCGCTTCGGGTCAAGACCTACATCGCCAGCGGTTTCGGGGTGCGAAAGAACCCTTTTGGCCGTGGGTATGAGTTCCACAACGGTCTCGATCTGCCGGCCTGGTACGGCACCAAGATCTACGCCACCGCTCCGGGACGGGTGGTCGAGGCGGGCTGGTCGAACATCTTCGGGCGCTACGTCAAGATCGACCATGGCTATGGCTACCAGACCCTCTACGGCCATATGCAAAAGATCGCGGTCAAGCGAGGCAGCTGGGTCAAGCGGGGGCAGGTGATCGGGTACGTGGGCTCCACGGGCCGCTCCACCGGCCCGCACGTGCACTACAGCGTGTTCGTCAAGGGGCGGTCGGTGGATCCTCGCCCCTTCCTTAAGACGCCGGTCTACGCCGCCCGGTAAACTGGGGCTCATGTTGGGTAGGAAGCGTCGCCTCAAAGGAGTAACCTACGTGGGATCGGGAACCGTGATCGAGGGCGACTTGCGCGCCCAGGGCAACGTGCGCGTCGACGGCGTGGTGCTTGGCTCGGTGTGGGCCGAGGGCGACCTCGAGGTGGCGGCTGGGGGGCGGATCGAAGGGCCGGAGGTCCGGGCCCGGAACGTTTTGATCAATGGCGAGGTCAAGGCCCACGTAGCCAGCGAGGGCAGGCTGGTCCTGACCAAGACCGGCCGGTTGGAGGGCGACGTGTCGGCGAAAGCGCTGGACATCGAAGTGGGGGCCGTGTTCGTGGGGCGGAGCGTGACCGGTGAGGTCCCGGCCCTCGAGGCGCCGCCGAGCGCGGCCCTCGAGGAGGATTAATGGCGCTCGACCGCCTGTTTCGCCGCCGGCGGACCCGGGGGCAGGCGCGGGAGGTCCCCGAGCTGTGGGTGCGGTGTGCGGCGTGTGAGGCCCAAGTTTACCGGAAGGACCTGGAACAGGCCCTCTGGGTGTGCCCCGAATGCGGATACCACCATCGCATCGCCGCCGAACGCTGGGTGGCGCTGCTCGCCGACGAGGGGAGTTTTGAGGTCACCACCGGTCGTGTCCGGCCGGCCGACCCCCTGGGCTTCGTGGACACCGAGCCTTATCCCGAGCGACTCCGGCGCTATCAAGAAAAGACCGGGCGACCCGACGCTATCCACGGTGGACGGGCCACGGTCGGCGGTGTGCCCACCGTGCTCCTGGTCATGGATTACGCCTTCGCCGGCGGCTCCATGGGCAGCGTGGTGGGGGAGGAGATCACCCGGGGGGCGGAACTGGCGGCGGAGGAGAACCGGGCGCTGGTCATCGTCGCCGCCTCGGGTGGTGCCAGGATGCAGGAGGGGGCGCTCTCGCTCATGCAAATGGCCAAGACCACCATGGCCCTGGACCTGATCTTTGCCAAACGTCTGCCTTACATATCGATCCTCACCGACCCCACGACCGGCGGGGTGACCGCTTCGTTCGCCACCCTGGCCGACGTCATCTTCGCCGAGCCGGGCGCCCTGGTGGGATTCGCCGGCCCCCGCGTGATCAAACAGACGATCCGCCAGGATCTGCCCGAGGGGTTCCAAAGGGCGGAGTTTTTGCAAAAGCATGGGTTGATCGACGCGGTGGTCGACCGGCGCCAGCTCAAGGCGAAGCTGGTCCAGACGCTGCGTTTGCTGTATCCGGGAGAAGGCCATGGCGCTTGAGTTCGAACGCCCCATTTTGGAGCTCGAGGCCAGGATTCAGGAGCTCGAACGCACGGCCAGCGAGCAGGGGCTCGATTTTTCCGAGGAGATCGAGCTGCTCAAGGCCAAGCTCGACCGGCTCCAGCGGGAGATCTTCGGCAATCTAACCGCCTGGCAGCGGGTGCAGCTGGCCCGAGCGCCGGGGCGCCCCACCACCCTGGATGTGATCGAGGCGCTTTTTGAGGAGTTCGCCGAGCTCCGGGGCGACCGGGCCTTTGCCGACGACGCGGCCATCGTCGGCGGGGTGGCCCGCTTCCACGGGGAAGAGGTGGTCTTGGTCGGGCACCAAAAGGGCCGCAACACGCGGGAGAACATCGCCCGGAACTTCGGCATGCCACACCCCGAGGGCTACCGCAAGGCCATGCGCCTGATGGATCTGGCCGATAAGACCGGCCGGCCCTTCATCGCCTTCGTCGATACGCCCGGGGCCTACCCCGGGGTGAGCGCCGAAGAGCGGGGGCAGGCATGGGTCATCGCCCGCTCGATCCAGCGGATGAGCCGGCTGAAGGTGCCGGCGGTGGTGGTGATCCTGGGCGAGGGGGGTTCGGGCGGGGCCCTGGCCATCGGGGTGGGCAACCGGGTGCTCATCATGGAGAATGCCTGGTACTCGGTGATCAGCCCCGAGTCCTGCGCGGCCATCCTCTGGCGCGACGCGAAGGAAGCGGAAAAAGCCGCGGAGGCGCTGAAGCTTACCGCCCGTGACCTGCTCGAGCTGGGGGTGGTCGATCGGGTGGTCCCCGAGCCCAAAGGCGGGGCGCACCGCAACCCCGAGGCGGCCTACCGCGAGCTCGACCGGGCGCTGGTCGAGACCCTCGAGGCGCTCAAAGGGCTTTCGCCCGAGGCCATCTGGGAGGATCGCTACCGCCGCTTCCGCCGGCTCGGCGTTTTCGAAGAAGTATGAACGCCGCTTCACCGGATCCTCGGTTGCGAGTGACCTGCCGCCCATAACCTCGGGACAAGGAGGTGAATGCGGATGCGGATGAAGGCACTGGTGGCGTTGCTCGCACTGTGGACCGCCGTGGCGGCGGCCGAGGTCAGTCCCCAAGGGATCATCGTCAACCCAAGTCCGGGCAAGCTTTCGGTCAAGGTGTGGCTCGATCGGGACCCGGCCAAGCGCGGTGATGCGGTGTACCGGGTGGGGGACCCCATCCAGATTTACGTGAGCGTGACCGAAGAGGCCTACGTTTACCTCTTCGACGTCAAAGCGGACGGCGAGGTGCAGCAGTTTTTCCCGAACAGTTACGATCAGCAAAACCGCTTGCGCGCGGGCGAGGTGCGGCGCCTGCCCCCGCCGGGCGCCGGCTACCGTTTCACGGTCGACGGGCCGGCCGGGCGCGACACCATTTTGGCCATCGCGGTGAAGCAACCGATCGCGGCCCGGGCGCTCGGGGATCTGGCCCGCGGCGAGATCTCGGTTCGGGGCCTTCGCGCCCTCTCGGAGGCGCTTTCGATCGCCGTGAGACCGCTTGCGACCACCGCTTGGGCGACGGATTCGGTGAGCTTCCGGGTGGTGGACGAAACCCCGCGTTCGAGCCTTTGGGTGCGCTCCTCGCCCAGCGGTGCGGCGGTCTTCCTCGACGGTGTTTACCGCGGTCGGACGCCGCTCGACCTGCGGCTGGCCCCGGGGCGCTACGACCTCGAGCTCCGTCTGGATGGATACAAGACCTACCGGGTGGTCATTCGCCTGACCGAGGGGCGGACCGTCAGGGTCAACGCCCGCCTGATCCCGCTTTTGAGCGAGCTCCGGGTTGAGACGAGCGTTCGAGCGCGGGTGTTTCTCGATGGCTACGAGCTCGGTTGGACGCAAGGTGGCACGCTGGTCAAGGAGGTGGAGCCCGGCCGGCGCTGGTTGGTGGTGCTGGCCCCCGGCTACGCCCCGTACGTGCAGCGGATTGACCTCGAGGCCGGTCAATCGACCGTGATCTGGGCCCGCCTGGTCCCGGTGCGTCCGGGTATGGACATGGGGCACTGAGCTTTTGTTTCCCGCCTCCCGTGGTCCGCCATGGGAGGCGGGTTTTTTGTTAGGGTGACGTTGTGGATGCCGTTGTACTGGCCGGGGGCGAGGCTTCGGACCCCCTGGCACGCGAGTTCGGGGTGCCAACCAAGGCCCTGGCCCCGCTTTCGGGGCGGCCCATGGTGGCCTGGGTCATTGAAGCGCTTTTGGGCTCCGGCGTGGTGGAGCGGGTGATCTACGTGGGGCCGTCGGCCGAGCTCGATCCGCCGCCGGATCTGGTGCTCCCTCCCCGGGGGCAGATCCTGGAAAACCTCGAGGCCGCGCTCGGCCAGGCTCGGGGCGAGCGGGTTTTGGTGGCCACCGCCGACGCGCCGCTCATCAGCGCTGAAGCCGTTCGCTACGTGGTGGAAAAGGCCCCGGATGCCGCCCTCGTTTACCCGGTGGTGCCCAAGGAGGCGATCGAGGCCCGCTGGCCGGGGATGCGGCGGACGTACGCCCGGCTTTTGGATGGCACCTTCACCGGTGGCAACCTGATCCTCCTCGACAAGGCGCTTTTCGCTCAGGCGCTGCCGATGGCCAGGCGTGTGATCGCGATGCGCAAGAATCCGCTCGCGATCGCCCGCCTGATCGGCTTCGGCGTGCTCGTGAAGCTCCTTTTGGGCCGGCTTTCGGTCGCTGACTTGGAAGCCCGGGTCGGTCGGATCTTTGGCGTCCCCATGCGGGCTCTGGTGGTCCCCTATCCCGAGATCGGGGTCGACGCCGACGAGCCGGAAGACCTGGTATGGATGCAGCGAGCTTTGGAGGGCCGTGATGCGAACCGCTAAAGAATTGAGAATTGCCGGGTTGATCGCCTACATCGCTGCCTTGGCCGTGGGGCTCTTGCTCAGCCTCGTGGTCCACCTTCTCCTCGGCGGGCGAATGGGCTGGGAAGACTTCGATCTCCCCGGTCTCGTCGAGGGGTTGGTCTTTTTGGTTGCTTTTTCCGGCGGCCTGGTCGTCGCCAAGCGTTCGATCCGCGTGCCCTGCGGCACGCTGCTCTCCGCCGGTCTCTTCGCGCCTCCAACCGCCAGGGCGCTGGCGGAAGCGGTGCCCCGGCTCGATTCCCCGGCCGGGTTTGAGGGGCGCTGGGCGGTCATCGTCGAGGAGGGGCGCCCGGTCGGCGTCTTGGGACTCGCCGAGCAGATCGTGCCCTGGGACGACGCCCCGGTGGTCGCGGGGGCGGTGGCGCTCACCGAGCTCGCCCCCTTGTTTTGGCAAAACGAGGCGGTGATGGTGGCCGACGGCGACGAGGTCCACGGAGTCATCACCCGCGAGCGTTACCTGCGAAAGGTGGCGTCATGATCGAGCCCGAACCGATTCCCACGCCCATCACCGAGATGCTCGGGATCCGCTACCCCATCGTGGTGGCGCCGATGTTCCTGGTGAGCACGCCGGCCCTGCTCCAGGCGGTGGCCGAGGCCGGGGGCATCGCGGTGATCCCGAGCCTGAATTTCCGCACCCACGAAGCGTTCGAGGCCTTCTTGCGGGATTTTCCCGACCTGCCCTTTGGGGTCAACCTGATCTTGAAGGACAATCCCAGGCTCGCAGATGACCTCAAGGCCATTCGAGAGCGTCGCGTTCCCCTCATCGTGACCTCGCTCGGGGACCCCACGGAGGTGATCGAGCAGGTCCACGCCTACGGTGGCCGGGTGTTTTCGGACGTGGTGAACCTTCGCCACGCCCAAAAGGCGGCCCGAGCGGGCGCCGACGCCCTGGTGGCGGTCGCCGCGGGGGCCGGGGGGCACGCGGGCACGGTGAGCCCCTTCGTGCTCGCGCCCTGGATTCGCGAGGAAACCGGCTTGCCGGTGCTGGTGGCCGGCGGTCTTGCCGACGGTCGCCACCTGCTGGCGGCGCTGGCCCTGGGGGATGCGGGCTACTTCGGCACGCGTTTTATCGCCACCCACGAGTCGGGCGCTTCGGAAGCGTACAAGCGCATGTTGCTCGAGGCCGGCCCCGAAGACGTCGTCTACACGCCCGAGGTGACCGGTGTCCCGGCCAATTTCCTAAAGGCGTCGCTTGAGCGTTTTCGCGCCGGTGGCAAGCCCTGGAAGGAGGTCTTTTCGGCCGGACACGGCGTGGCCTTCGTTCGCGAGGTCGAGCCGGCCGGGCGTTTGGTGCACCGAATTGCCCAGGGCTACCACGAGGCCAGGCGGCGTTTGCCATAAGCCCACCCGCTTTGCAGCGTGACCCACAGAGCGCCTTCGGGGGCGTGGTAAGGTGGGTGAAAGCCGCGGCGGGCCCCGGGCGTCGCACCTGGTGTGCGGACGCTGCGATGTGTTTTGAAAAAAGGAGGATGGAATGCTGAGTGTGCGTGCAGAAAAATACCGGCCCGTAACCCTGGCGAATCTCGAAGACCTGCCCGAGTGGCGCCGGTTGGACCCCGAGATTCAGGAGGCGGTTCGGGTGGTCGCGCAGGTGCTGCCGTTTCGAACCAACACCTACGTCGTCCAGCAGCTCATCGACTGGTCGCGGGTCCCCGAGGACCCGATGTTCGTGCTGACCTTTCCCCAAAAGGATATGCTGGACGAGGAAGACTTCATCCGCATCCGGGACATGCTCAGGGCGGGGGCGCCCAAGGCCGCCATCCATGAGGTGGTTCACGAGATACGCCTGCGCCTGAACCCCCACCCGGCCGGGCAGCTGACCCACAACGTCCCGGTCTTCGAGGGGCGTCGCCTCGAGGGCTTGCAGCACAAATACCGCGAGACGGTCCTGGTGTTTCCGAGTCCCGGCCAGGTTTGCCACGCCTATTGCACCTACTGTTTCCGCTGGGCCCAGTTCGTGGGCGAGCCGGATTTGCGCATGGCCACCAACGAGAGTCAGGATCTCACCGACTACCTGCGCGCCCACCCCGAGGTCACCGACGTGCTCTTTACCGGCGGTGACCCGATGGTGATGAAGACCAGCGTCCTCGAGCGCTTCATCCGCCCCTTGCTCGACGAGGCCTTTGCCCACGTTCAGGACATTCGCATCGGCACCAAGGCGCTGGCGTACTGGCCGTCACGTTTCTTCGATGATGGGTTGCTGAAGCTCTTCGAAGCGGTGGTGGCTGCGGGGCGGCACCTGGCGGTGATGGCGCACTTCACCCACCCCCGCGAGCTGGAGACCGACGAGGTGCGGGAAGCGATCCGCCTGATCCGCGCCACCGGAGCCGAGATCCGTACCCAATCGCCGGTCGTGGCCCACATCAACGATGACGCCGAGGCCTGGGCCCGGAAATGGAAGGAAGAGGTGAAGCTCGGCCTCATCCCCTACTACATGTTCGTCGAGCGAGACACCGGCCCCAAGCGTTTTTTCGAAGTGCCTCTGGCCCGGGCCTGGTCGATCTTCCGCGACGCTTACAAGCAGGTACCGGGTCTGGCCCGTACCGTGCGCGGGCCGAGCATGTCGGCGTTTCCGGGGAAAGTCCGTGTGGTGGGGGTGACGAGGCTGGGCGGCGAGCCGGTCTTCGTGCTCGAGTTCCTCCAAGGGCGAAACCCCGACTGGGTGGGGCGGCCCTTCTTCGCCAAGTTCGACGAAAAGGCCACCTGGCTCGATGATCTGAGGCCCTATGGGTCGGAGAAGTTCTTCTACGAGGATGAGCTCGCCGAGATGACCCGCCAGGGCCTTTCGGGTTGAGGGCGTGCGGATCTACGGACGCAACCCGGTGCTCGAGGCCGCCCGGGAAGGGCGGGTTCGCAAGGTCTACCTGGCGCGGGGGGTCGAGCCCAAGCTGGTGCGGCAGGTCGAGCGCCTGGGCGTGCCCATCGTCTGGACCAGCCGTATCGAGCTGGCCCAGATGGTGGGCACCACCCGGCACCAGGGCATCGTGGCCGAGGTGGACCGCTTCGAGGCCGCGGACCTCGAGGCCGCCTTCGCCCTCGCCGAGTCGCGTCGGGCGCCGCTCTTGCTGGTGCTGGTCGACGGCGTCACCGACCCCAGGAACTTTGGCGCCATCATCCGGAGCGCCGAGGCGCTCGGCGCGCACGGGGTGATGGCTGAGTCCCGTCGCAGCGCCCCGATCTCTCCCGTGGTGGTAAAGGCGAGCGCCGGGGCGGCGCTGCGCCTGCCCATCATCCGGGTGACGAACCTGCCCCGCGAGATCGAGGCTTTAAAGTCGCGGGGCGTATGGGTCTACGGGCTTGCCGGTGAGGCAAAAACGCCCATCGCCGAGGCCGAATTCCGAGGCCCCAGCGCCCTGGTCGTCGGCTCGGAAGGCAAGGGGCTTCGGAGGCTGGTGCGTGAACGCTGCGACGCGCTTTTTTCCATCCCCCTCTTTGGAAAAACCCCTTCGCTCAACGTGGCCGTGGCCCTGGGTATCGCCCTTTACCAGGCGGCGCTTTCCCGGGATCGGGCTGGGGTATAGTGCCCCATTGAGGGGGCATTTCGATGACTGAAGGGCGAAGAATGATCGGTGGCCACCCCTACCGTTTGCTGGGGGTTTTCCCCGCGCCGGTGGCCGGAAGTTTCGAGGCGATGCTCAGGGAAAACGGGATTCCCGCCTACGTGGCCGACGCGGCGGAGGAAACACGTCCGTATACCGGGTCGCAACCCATGGGTCCCGAGGTTTACGTCTGGGTGCCCGAGACCATGTTCGCTCGGGCCAGCGAGCTGATCGGTAACGATGCGGGCGACGCTGGGGCTTGATCTCGGCGGCACCAAGATCGCCGCCGGTGTGCTCACCGATGATGGCCTCAAGGGGTATTTCGAACGACCGACGCCGCAAACCGGCGACGGCGATGCGGTGGCGCGCGCCATCGCCGAGGCGGGTCGTGAGGCGGTCCGCCAAAGCGGTCTGGCGGTGGCGGTGGCGGGGGTGGGGACCCCCGGCCCGCTCGACTTCGCCGAGGGTGTGGTTCGCTTCGCCCCCAACATCCCCGGTTTGGTGGACTATCCGCTCCGGGAACGCCTCGAGGACTGGCTCGGGATGCGGGTGGTCTTGGAAAACGACGCCAACGCCGCCGCTTTGGCCGAGCACCATTTCGGCGCCGCCCAGGGCGCCAAGCACTCGCTCTACGTCACGGTTTCGACCGGGATCGGGGGCGGGGTGATCATCAACGGCCGCGTTCACCGCGGGGCCTACGGACAGGGAGGCGAGGTGGGTCACCTCACCGTGGTCCCCGGGGGGCCGCTGTGCGGATGCGGGCGCCAGGGGTGCCTCGAGGCCGTGGCCTCGGGCAGGGCGCTCGAACGCGACGCCAGTTACGCCTACGGCGAGCCTTTAAGCGCCGAGGCGCTCTTCGCCCGCTTCCACGACGGCGAGGCCAAGGCGGTGAGCCTGGTCGAGGGCGCGGCAAGGCACCTTGGGGTTGCCCTCGCCAGCCTGCAGAAGGTCCTCGATCCCGAAGTGGTCGTGCTCGGGGGCGGGGTGGTGCTGGGCGGCGGGGAGGACTTCGTGGCCGCGATCCGCCGCGCCTACGAGGAACACCTCCGGGGCTGGAAGGCAGCGCCCATTCGCACCGCCCGTCTGGGCCGGAGCGTGGGCGTAATCGGGGCGGCCCTCGCCGCCGAGTACTGCTAGGGCCCCCACGGTGGTGTTGGCGCGCTCAGGGCGCGTGATTGGAGGCCGCGACGAAGCGCTCAAGCACCGTTTTTGCCTCGCCGCGGGTCAGGAGTTCCCGGGCCCGGGCTACACCGGCCGCGAGGCTCTCGGCGAGTCCGGCGGCGTAGATGGCGGCGCCGGCGTTGAGGGCGACGACGTCGCGTGCCGGGCCGGATTCCTCTCCAGCCAGGATCCTCCGGATCAGCGCCGCGTTCTCCTCCGGACTGCCGCCGGCGAGAGCGTCGAGGGGCGCCGGAGAAAGCCCCACTTCCTCGGCCCGCAGCGTGTAGCGCCGGATTTCGCCGTCGCTGAGTTCCACCACCTGGTTCTCGCCCAGCACGAGTTCGTCGGTGCCCTCGCCGTGGACCACCAGCGCCCGTTCGACGCCGAGGCTTTTGAGCGCCTGGGCCATGGCCACGAGGCGCTGGGGTGAAAACACGCCCAGCACGAAGTAACTGGGCCTTGCTGGGTTGGTGAGGGGGCCGAGGAGGTTGAACACGGTTCGGGTCTTGAGCTCGGCTCGGACCGGGGCGACGTGTTTCATCGCCGGGTGGTGGGTTCGGGCAAAGATAAAGCCGATTCCTACCTGGTCGATGAGCCGAGCAACCTGCTGGGGGGCGAGGTCGATCTTGGCCCCGAGGGCCTCGAGGACGTCCGCCGAACCCGATCGGCTGGAGGCGGCCCGGTTGCCGTGCTTGGCCACCTTGGCCCCGGCTGCCGCGGCCACGAACGCGCTGGCGGTGGAGATGTTGAACGTGCCCTTGCCGTCGCCCCCCGTGCCCACGATGTCCACGGTTTTGTGGGAGACCTGGACCTCGAGGGCCGCTTCCCGCATGGCGCGGGCGAATCCGGCGATTTCCTCCTCCTGCTCTCCCCGGACCTTGAGACCGATCAAAAGCCCCGCCGTCTCCGCCGGGCTCAGCGCCCCGGCCATCACCGCTTGCATGAGGCGGTAGGCTTCCTCGTGGTCCAAAGTTTCGCCGCGATAGACCTTTTGCAAAAGCTCCATGACCAAACCTCCGTCCTCAGTCGTTTGCCAGGCTTTCCCTGGTTCTTTCCAGAAAGCGCCTGATGATTTCCATGCCCAGCCCGGTCAGGATGCTCTCCGGGTGGAACTGGACGCCGAATGTGGGGTGGCTGGTGTGGATCAGGCCCTGGATGGTTTTGTCCCCGTCGTCAAAGCTCCAGGCATTGACCCGGAGCTCGGGCGGCGGGTCGGTCACCACCAGCGAGTGGTAGCGGGTGGCGGTGAAGGGGCTGGGCAGGCCGGAGAAGAGTCCGGTGCCGTCGTGCTCGATGGGGCTCGTCTTGCCGTGGTAGGGCCGCTTGGCCCGTACGATCTGGGCTCCGAACGCGGCGCCGATGGCCTGGTGCCCCAGGCAGACGCCGAGGATGGGCACCCGGCCGGAAAACCGCCGGACCACGGCGATCGAGTGGCCGGCGTCGTAGGGGGTCGCGGGGCCGGGGCTGATGACGATGCCCTTGGGGTTGAGATCGGCGACGTCGTCGAGCTCGAAGCGGTCGTTACGCCAAACCACCGTCTCGGCGCCCAGCTGCTTGAGGTAATCCACGAGGTTATAGGTGAACGAATCGTAGTTGTCGATGACGAGGATCGATCGTTTCATCCCCATACCTCCCGGGCCAAAAGGCCTGCCTCGGCGAGTTCGAGCGCTTTTCGCATGGCCTTGGCTTTGCTCAGGATCTCCTCGTATTCGCGCTCCGGGGAGGAATCGGCCACGATTCCCGCTCCGGCCTGAACGTGGACCCAGCCGTCTTTCATCACCAGCGTGCGAAGGGTGAGCGCCATGTCCATGTGGCCGTCGTAGGCGAAGTAGCCGAATGAACCTCCGTAGGGGCCTCGCCTGAGCGGCTCGAGTTCTTCGATGATCTCCATGGCGCGGATCTTGGGCGCGCCGGAGATGGTGCCCATGGGGATGACGCTCGCCAGGGCGTCGAGCGGCGTGTTGCCATCGGCGAGCTCGCCCTCGACGGTACTCACGATGTGCATCACGTGGGAGTAGTGCTCGACCACCATGAGTTCGGGGACCTTCACCGAGCCGGCGCGGGCGACGCGGCCGATGTCGTTGCGCGAGAGATCCACCAGCATCACGTGCTCCGCCCGCTCCTTCTCGTCGGAGAGGAGTTCCTGGGCGAGCTTCGCGTCCTCTTCCGGGGTCTTGCCCCGGGGCCTGGTGCCGGCGATGGGTCGGGTGGTGATCTTCTTGCCATCGGAGCGAAGGAGGGATTCGGGGCTGGCCGAGACCAGCGTCACTTCTCCAAGGTCCAAGTAGCCCATGTAGGGGCTGGGATTTACGGTTCTCAGCGCCCGGTAGATGGCGAAGGGGTGGACCCCGAGCTTGGCCGAGAAACGAATCGAGGGCACCACCTGGAAGATGTCGCCGGCGTAGATGTATTCCTTGGCCCGCTCGACCGCCTCGATGAAGCTTTTGCGGTCAAAGGTCGCTTGAAACTCATGCCTCCACCCGCCGCGTTCCCCGGGGATACCGGGGAGCGGGCCGCGGATCTTGCGCTCGGCCCAGTCGAGTTTTTCCAGCGCATCTTTAACGGCGCTGGGGCCACCGCCGACGGCCGGGGCCATGAGGTGGATGCGCTGCCGAAAATGGTCGAAGACCACCGAGAGTTCGGGCTCGACGAAGAGAAGATCGGGGGCCTCCAGATCGTCGGGGTTCGTCGCCGGCAGGCGTTCGTAGAGGCGAATCAGGTCATAGGCGACATACCCCACCGCGCCGCCAAAAAATGGTGGAAGATCGCTCTTGCTTTCGACCTGACGGTGCACGGCGTGGTAGAGGGTTTTGAGCGGGTCTTGGGTTTCGATCGGTTCATCGTTCACGGTAAAGACGCCGTTTTTGAGCCGGAAAGTTCGCCGGGCCCCGATGCCGATGATCGAGTATCGGCTCCACTGTTTGCCGCCTTCGACCGATTCCAAAAGGAAGCTCGTGGGCTGCTTTTCCGAGAGCTTCAAATAGGCGGTGACCGGTGTTTCCAGGTCGGCGAAGATGATCTTTTGCACCACGACGGTTTCCATGGCTCCTCCCAAAAACAAAAAGTCCCTCGGTGGCAAAACCCCGAGGGCACGCGCCCGTGTGCCCCGGGGCTATCCGGGCCACCAGCGGGCGAGGCCGTGAATAAACATCTTGCTCTAGAGTTTACCCTTACCCCGAGGCGGCGGCAAGTTG
>CAZXOY010000051.1:0-13269 GCA_964642655.1 uncultured bacterium | reverse complement strand
CGGGAGGTATCTCCTGGGCACTACAAGGCCTGCATTCGTGACGATATCCTTTGAGGTTCGATGATGAAAATACCGATGTTCATCGGCGCCCTGGCCATCGGACTGGCGGCGGGGCTTTTTGGCGGTTTGGTGGGACTTGGCGGTGGGGTCATCATGGTCCCCCTGATGGTCGGGGCGCTGGGGTTGGCGCAGCATCGTGCCCACGGCACCAGTCTGGTGGCGGTGGTGTTTACCGGCCTGGCCGGGGCTATCGCCTACGCCATGCAGGGTTCGATCGACGTGTGGGCCGGTGTGCTGCTCGCGCTTTCCGCGATCGTCACCGCCCGGTTCGGCGCCATCTATGCCAACGGTCTTCCCGAGTGGAAGCTCAAGCGAGCTTTTGGCGCTTTTATCATTGTGATTTCCTTCCTGCTCTTGCTCAAGCCCTACGTGCCACCCCTGGGCCTTGCCCAGGAGCTTTGGGGTCGGGTCGCGGTGCTGCTCCTCACCGGCGGGGTCACCGGTTTCCTCTCGGCCATGATGGGGGTGGGTGGGGGCACGGTGATGGTGCCTTCGATGGTGCTGCTGCTGGGCATGACCCAGCACCTGGCCCAGGGCAGTGCCCTGCTCGCCATGGTGCCGGCGAGCTTTGTCGGGGCCTACACCCACTACCGGCTGGGGAATGTTGAACGCTCGATCCTGCCCGGCCTCATCGTAGGGGTTTTCATCGGGAGTTACTCCGGGGGCAGTCTCGCCCACCTTTTCCCGGATGCCGAGCTGCGGGCGATCTTCGCCGTGGTGTTGATCGCGACCGGCGTTCGTTATTTACGCTCGGGGAACGGGGGCAAGCCCCGGTCTTGATTGGCGAGCGCGCTGAAGACCTCGAGGGCCTCGAGGGCGTCCTGAAAACGGGTCTTGATGGTTGGGGACAGCATGCGCTCGAGGAACGAGGCGAGGTCGGACCGGCCATCGGGGAAGTGACCGGGAGAAATGGTCTGGCCGTGGAGCGGGAGCTCCCCCGAGATCCCCCAGTAGAGGATCATTCCGGCGGCGTAGATGTCCGAGGCCGGCGTGGGGGGATGGCCGTCGAGCTCTTCCGGGGAGAGAAACGCCGGCGTCCCCACGCGCAGGCGGCCGAGGGGTTCGCCGACCGGTCCGGCGAGGTCAAAATCGATGAGTTTGGCCTGGGTCGGGGATGCAACGATGAAGTTTTCCGGCTTCACGTCCCGGTGCACGAGGCCGCGCTCGTGGAGGTGGGCGAGGGCTTCCAGGAGCTGGCCGAAGAGGGGAAGAAAGTCTTCGTCCGGGTGCGCTTCGCGCCACTGGGAAAGCCGCAGTCCCGGGGCAAGGGCCATGAGCACCGAGGGGTAGCCTTCGACCTCGAGTCGGGCGAGGACGGCGTTGATCCTGGGATGGCTGAGGCGCCGGCCGACCTCCCACTCCCGCTGGGCACGGCCTTTGTGCTGGCGGGGGAACACTTTAAGCGCGTAGGGGTGGCCCCGGTGGTCGAAGACCAGGTAGACCGTGGCGACCGCGCCTTTTGCGATCGGGTAGAGGACCCGGTAACCGCCGAGAAAGGTGGCGCCTGTGAGCGACACCTTCATACTATAAGCGTTCCTAACGCCAGCCTCAGTCCGAAGGGTTAGACTCAGTTCGTGATGCGCGCGTTTTGGGATTATCTATGGAACGATTGGTTTCGTCAAGTTGGCGAGGCGCTCCTTGTCGCCCTGATCGTCACCACCTACCTTTTCACCACCGTGGTCGTCATGGGGAGCAGTATGAACCCGACCCTGGAAAATGGCGAGCGGGTGGTGGTGCCGAAGTTTCGAACCTGGGCTGTCCGGTTGGGGCTCGACGAGTGGAAGCGCGGAGAGATCGCGATTATCAAGCCGCCTCCCGGCGCTCCGTATTCCGTGGCCACATTCCCCGTTTTGGGGTTTAAGTTCCGTCCCTTTTTTATCAAGCGCATCGTCGCTCTTCCCGGCGACCGCGTGCGGGTGGTCCGGGGCCTGCTCTACGTGAACGACTATCCCGTTCCCGAGGACCATATCACCCGTTACCTCACGCCCTATCCCGACTCGTTCCCCGTGGTCCAGGTGTACCGGGGGCAGATCGTCGCCCTCGAGGTCGCGGGGCGCTTTTTGCCCCTCGACGACATCCCCGACTACCTCAAACCGATGGTGAAGATGCTCGACCCCTTGCCGGAGAGCATCATCCGCGCCAGCTTCGACCGACCGGTGCGCTTCGTGAGCAACATCCACCTCCCGGAGGGTTACTACTTCGTCATGGGTGATAACCGAACGCTTGGAGGGTCGGAGGATTCACGGATCTTTGGCCCGCTCAAGGGTACGCAGATCGCCGGGCCGGCGACGTTCGTTTGGTGGCCGCTGGTCCGGAAGACCGAGCAGGGCTACCGGCTGAACCTGCGGGTGCTCCCGATTCCGGAGGGCTTTAAGAAGGTTCCTGCGCCCCGGGACTGAGTCCCCCGCTGCGGCGAAAGCCACGGCGGGGACACAATCGAGTGTCGCTCCCGCATCGGTATGTCGTAAAGCTCGCGGGGCGTTTAGTTCGCCGCCCAGTCAACGCCCCGGAGCCGGCGGGCCATCTCGACCAGGTTCCGTCCGGCCCGCCGGGCATCGGTTATGGCTTCCTCGTCCTTTTCCAGCTCGGGGTGGGCCTGGGCGTGGTGGTAGACGAGGCCCAGGGGGACCAGGGCCAGCCCCATGAAGTTGAGGGGGATCGCCAGCTGGGCCATGGCCTGCGCGGCCCCGTCCTCTTCCGCGACCGCGACCAGGGCCATGGGCTTGCCCGCCAGCAATAGACCCTGGTTTTCCAGCGAGGTCATGCGCTCAAGGAGGGTTTTCATCCTGGCCGAGGGTGCGAACCAGTAGGTGGGGGTGGCGAAGACCAGCGCGTCGGCCTCGAGCATTTTTTGCGCGACCCACCCCCACGCATCCCACTCGCCGCGCACGCAGTGTTCGGGGCCGCAGCTTTCACGGTCCTCGGAGTAACTGGCGGCGCAATAGGGGATCGGGGTTTTTGCCAGGTCGATCCGCTCGGTTTGGGCCCCGGTTTCGCGGGCGGCCTCGAGGACAACTTCCAGCAAGGTGGCGGTTCGGCCGTGCGTTCGCGTTGAACCGTTGATGCCCAGCACCCGTATCATGGCGTTATCCAGAATAGAAAAATTTTCTGATCTACCCCAGCTCAAGAGCCTGTTCGTAGGCACGCTCGATCAGTTCGGCGCCGAGCAGGGCTTCCGATTCGGAGAGGATCAAAGGCGGGGATACCCGTAGGGCGCTGGGTCCGGCGGGGAGGGTAAGCAGCCCGAGAGCGAAGGCTTCGTTGACGACACGGTCTCGGAGCTCGGGGTTATGGCCCCGACCTTCTTTGACGAAGTCGATCGCGATCATGAGTCCCCGGCCGCGTACGTCGCCCACGCCGGGCCGTCCCGTCAACCGCGTTTTGAGTTCGCGCATGAGCGTATCGCCTACCCGGCGCGCGTTTTCGATCAGGCCGTCCTCGAGGAGGTCGAGCGTCGCCATGGCCGCCGCCGCCGCCACCGGGTTGCCGCCGAACGTGGTGCCGTGGGCGCCCGAGGGCCAACTTGAGAGCTCTTCCCTAAAAAGGAGCGCGCTCAAGGGATAGCCCGAGGCCAAACCCTTGGCCAGGGTCACCATGTCGGGGACGACGCCCTCTTGGGCCATGGCCAGGAACGTCCCCGTGCGCCCGGCGCCGGTTTGAATCTCGTCGGCGACCAGAAGGATGCCGTAACGGTCGAGGAGAGTTTTGAGCCGCTTGAAAAACCCCGGGGGTGGGAGTACGTAGCCGCCTTCGCCCTGGATGGGTTCGACGAAGAAGGCCGCGACCTCGGAAGGGGGGAGCTTGGTGGCGAAGAGGTGCTCGAGGTAGCCGAGAACAACTTCGGAGACAGTGTCTTCGGTCGCGTTGAAGGGCGGTCGGAACGGATCCGGGAAGGGCACGTGGATGACGTAAGGCAAAAGCGGGGCAAATCCTTCGCGGTACTTGCTGTTTGAGCTGGTGAGGGCGAGGCTGCCCATGGTACGGCCGTGGAAGGCCCCGGTGAAGGCGAGGAGGTAGGGACGGCGCGTGTGGTAACGGGCGAGCTTGATCGCCGCCTCGATGGCCTCGGTTCCAGAATTTCCGAAATACACGCGATAGCCCCCACCGAGCTTCTCGACCAGGCGTTCCGCCAGGCTCACCACGGGTTCGTGGGCAAAGTCGGAAAAGCAAATGTGGGCGAACCGCCTGGCCTGCTCGGTCACCGCCTCGACCACTTTGGGGTGGGCATATCCGGTGGTGTTGACCGCGATGCCTCCCATGAAGTCGAGGTATTTCCTCCCGTCGACGTCATAAAGCCACACGCCTTCACCGCGGTGGGGGACGAAGGGGTAGGGCCTCGCGTAGCTGCTTGAGACCACCTTGCGATCACGTTCCAAAATCGCCTTGGCCTTGGGTCCGACGCTGGTGTGGGTCGTCATTTTGGGTTCCATCACCTCAGTCTAAGCCTGGGGACACAGGCGGCCGTTTCTGTGTATCCTAGAGCCACAAAGGGGGTACACGTGGAGGCGCGTGCCATCGTGGTGACTTCGGGAAAGGGTGGGGTTGGCAAGACCACGACCACCGCCAATGTGGGCGCGGCCCTGGCCAAATTGGGTGAGAAAGTGGCGGTGGTCGATGTGGATGTGGGCTTGCGCAACCTGGACGTGGTGATGGGGCTTGAGTCGCGGGTTGTTTTTGACCTGGTCGATGTCCTCGAGGGTCGCGTCGAGCTCCGCAAAGCACTGGTACGCGACAAACGGGTCGATGGCCTCTACCTTTTGCCCGCGTCCCAGACCAAGGACAAGGAATCGCTCGATCCCGAGGTCTTCAGGGATATCATCCGCCAGCTCCTGGAGGAAGGCGGGTTCGACCGGATACTGATCGATTCTCCCGCCGGCATCGAGCGGGGGTTTCGCACCGCCTCTGCCCCAGCAGAGGGTGCCCTCGTCGTGGTGAACCCCGAGGTTTCCAGCGTCCGGGATGCTGACCGGATCATCGGCATGCTCGAGGCCGGTGACGTGAACGAGAACTTTCTGGTGATCAACCGACTGCGCCCGGACATGGTTCGGCGGGGCGACATGCTGGCCGTTGACGATGTGGTCGAGATCCTTGGTCTGAAACCGATCGGCATTATCCCCGAGGACGAGCAGATCCTGGTTTCGACCAACATGGGGGAACCGGTGGTACTCAAGCAGGACAGCCTCTCCGCCCGAGCCCTGATGGACACGGCGCGCCGGATTCACGGTGAGGAAATCCCGTTCCCGCCGCTTGAGGATCGTCGTGGTTTCTTTTCCGCCCTCCGGCGGCTTCTCGGAGGGGGTAGCTGATGTGGTGGCGCAGGAAGCGAAGTAAGGAGAAGGCCCGGGAGCGGCTGAAACTCGTCTTGGCCTACGACCGAGCCCGGCTTTCACCGGGAAAAATCGAGAACTTGAAGGCTGACCTGCTCGAGGTCTTGCGACGGTATTTCCCCACCGATGACGGCGCGGTCGAGGTTCGCGTCGAAGAGCGGGGCGAGAACACGGTTTTGGTTGCCGAAATCCCCGTCCATCCATGAGCGTGGGCAGGCTGCGCCTCGATTATGACTGGGGGCTTTGGGCGCTGGCCCTCGGCCTGGTCTTTTTTGGTCTTTTCGTGCTCTCAAGCGCTGCGCCCGCGCCATCCTTTCTCGCCCGTCAGGGGCTTTGGCTGGGCATTGCGCTCGTGGCAGCGGCTGCGCTGCAGCTTCTGGAAAAGCAGACCATTTACCGTTTGGTCTGGGTCCTCTACGGCCTCAGTGTTGCCCTGCTCTTGCTGGTGCTCATTTTTGGCCGCGAGATTAACGGGGCGAGGGCTTGGTTCATCGTGGGGCCCCTTCGTTTTCAGCCCTCGGAGTTTGCAAAGCTCGCCCTCATCCTGGCCCTGGCCAGGGGGCTTGTGAACCGACCGCTACGCCGGCTGGGCGATTACGTCGTCCCATTGCTCATCGCCCTTCCCCCGATTGGGTTGACGGTCCTCGAGCCTGACCTGGGTGGCGCCATGGTGATGACCGCGATCGTGGCCGGCATGTTTTTCGCCCGCGGGCTCCCGCTCAAACATTTGATCTCTGCCTTCGTGGCCGCACTGGCACTCTTTCCCACGGTGATCTGGCCCCAGCTCCGGCCATACCAGAAAGAACGCATCCTGAGCGCCTTCGATCCCACCCGCGATCCCCTGGGGAGCGGGTTTCAGGTCCTCCAGTCGATGATCGCGATAGGCTCGGGAGGATTTTCCGGCAAGGGGTATCACCAGGGAACGCAGTCTCAGCTCGGCTTCATTCCTTTTCGGCACACCGACTTTATCTTCTCCGTCCTGGGTGAGGAGATGGGGTTCGTGGGGGCGACGGGACTTTTGCTCCTTTACGCCCTGTTTTTCTGGCGGCTGGTCTCCTTGGCTTTGGATCTGCCTCACCTTGGTGATCGGCTGGTCGTCGTTGGCGTCTTTTCCATGATCGCGTTTCAGGTCCTGGTGAATATCGGCGTGACTTTGGGCCTTGCTCCGGCGACTGGGATCACGTTGCCGTTCGTGAGTTACGGGGGGACGAGCTTGCTCACCGTCTTTCTGGCCATCGCCCTGGTCCAGCTCGTCTACCGCGATCGGCTAAGGGAGTTCTTGGCGTAAAGGTATGCTGGGAGAGAGAAGGTTCCCCCCGGCGTGGGGAGGAGGTGGCGAATGAACCTTGGCATCTGGGAGATTCTGATCATTTTGCTTTTGATCCTCTTGCTCTTCGGCGCCAAAAAGCTGCCTGAGCTCGCTCGCGGCATCGGTCAGTCGGCCCGAGAATTTAAAAAGGGGCTTCAGGAGAGCGAAGAGAAGGACTCCGAAGAGAAGAGCTGAAGGTATGCGGGCTTGAGGGTGACCTCGACCGCCTGACCGGGGCTGAGTTTGAGTCGGTCCTGAACGTGCCGGGGAAGGAGGATCTTGAGCTCTAGGGGACCGGAGAACTCGGCTTTGACATACGGACCTTGAAGTCGGAGCCGGCGGATCGTCCCGGCGATCACGTTGTGCCGGAGCGCGACCCGGAGCGGACGGTCCTTGCGGACGATGAGGACCTCTTCGGGCCTGACCCCGAGGGTCACCGGCGTTCCCGGGGCCAAGGGTTCGCCCTTAACCCAGAGCGTTCCCGCGACGGTCTCGACCAGGAGGAATCCATCCTGAAAGCCCGAGACTTGGCCGGGGAAAAGGTTTGAGAATCCGACCAGTCGGGCCACGTCCAGGTTCGCGGGGTGGGTAAAGACCTCGGAGGGCGGGCCCTCCTGCACCACCCGATTCTTCTCGAGCACCACCACCCAGTGGGCACTCTGGGCGAGCTCCGGGTCGTGGGTGGCTACGAGGATTCGGGTTTTTTCCTCCTCGGCGAGCGAGGCCAGGAAATCG
Source organism: uncultured bacterium (assembly GCA_964642655.1). Classification (GTDB taxonomy): domain Bacteria; phylum Deinococcota; class Deinococci; order Deinococcales; family Marinithermaceae; genus WFXV01. The sequence goes on along the minus strand of CAZXOY010000051.1, from coordinate 5,838 downwards.
CCGACATCCTCCCGGGCTTCGCGATCGAGGCTCGCGGTGGGCTCGTCGAGGAGCAAGAGCTCTGGATTCCTGGCCAGGGCGCGGGCCAGGGCGACACGCTGCCGCTGACCGCCGGAGAGCTCGGCGGGGCGGGCATCAGCCAGCGCCCCGAGCCCGAAGCGCTCCAAAAGGGCGAGCGCGCGGGCCTTGCGGGCCTTGGGCGGAAGGTGTTGTAAGGGGAAGGCAACGTTGGCCAGAGCCGTCATGTGGGGAAAGAGCGCGTGGTGTTGAGGAAGGTAGCCGATGGGGCGGGCTTCCGGGGGGAGTCCCCCATACGGGGCGCCGCTCGCCGGAATCAACCCCGCCAGGGCCTTCAGGGTGGTGGTCTTGCCTTCCCCCGAGCGCCCAAGGAGGGCGGTCAACCCCGAGATGCGGAAGTTTACCTCGAGGCGGATGGGTTTCGTGATGCGGTAACGGACCTCCACCGTTCCTCCAACGTCCGGGTCAGGAAAATGAGCGAGAACGCGAGCACCAGCATGAGCGCCGAGGCTTTGTTGGCCTCTTTGAAGTCGAGATTTTCTACCAGATCGTAGATGTATGTCGAGGCGACTTGCGTTTTCCCGGGGATGTTGCCGCCGACCATCAGCACCACCCCGAACTCCCCCAGGGTGTGGGCGAAAGCCAGCAGGGCCCCGGAGAGCAGGCCGGGCCAGACGAGCGGCAGGATGATCTCGCGCCAGATCCGCAAGCGGCCGGCGCCCAGGGTTCGGGCGGTTTCCAGCAGGTCGTCGTCGAGGGCCAGGAAAGCCTCGCGGAAGGCGGTAAAAGCGAAAGGAAAGCTAAAGAGGGTGGCCCCGAGAAGCATTCCGGGGAAGGTAAAGGCCAGCGGGACCCCGATCACCTTTTGAATCGGTCCCGCGGGGCCGAGGAGAATGAGCAGGTAAAAGCCGATGACGGTTGGCGGCAAGGCAATCGGCAGCAGCAAAATGCTTTCGACCACCCGCTTCCCGGGGAAGGACTTGCGCAGGCCGTACGCCAGCCCGCCTCCAATCACCAAGAGCACGGCGGTGCTCGAAAGGGCGAGCAGGAAACTGAGCGTGAGGGCTTCCCTCATGGTTCGACCAAACCGTGAGCGCGAAAGATGGGCCCGGCCTTGGGACCGGTGATGAAATCGAAGAAGCGGTGGGCAGCTGGTTTTTCGCTCAGGAGACCGACGCCATACTCGAGCGGTTCATAGAGCGAAGCAGGGACGACCCAAACCTGCCCTTGGAGTCTCATCGCCGATCCCAGATCGATCAGCCCGGCATCGGCGGCGAACACCGCCATTTGAGCCGCCTGGGCAACGTTTTGCCCGTAGACGAGTTTGGTTTGAAGGGCGGCGAAGAGGCGGGAGCGCTTCAGGGCTTCGATCGCTGCCCGGCCGTAAGGCGCGTGCTTGGGATTGGCTACGGCGATCCTGCGAATTTCGGGGCGGCGCAGGATGGTGAGATCCTGGACCGCCAGATTGAGTCTTTGGGGTAAAAAAAGGGCGAGCTGACCCTTGGCAAAGACCCGCGCCGGGGCCTTGAGCCGGCCCGGCGGGAGCGACTGGAGATATCGAACGTCGGCGGGGATGTAGATGTCAAACGGTGCGCCGTTTTGGATCTGCGCAAACAATTTTCCGGATGAGGCCAGGACCAGTTTGACCTCGGTGCCTTGCTCCCGTTTGAAGGCGGCGATGAGCTGTTTGAGGGGCGGACCGAGTGAGGATGCGGCCCCGACCACCAGGCTCTCCGCGGATGCACCGGCGAAGAGCCCCATCGCGATCGCGATGCTCAGGAAAATTCGCACGCAAAAAGCATAATGCACCCCCAGAGGGGGTGCAAGCGAGGAGGTAGGGCCGTCTACTTACCTTCGAGCTTTTTCCACTCTTCGTACACCTGCTGGGGCGTGAGTGACTTCGCGCGTTCCCGGGCCACGTCCTCTGCCTTGAAGCCCTGGAAGTCCTTCGGAAGAAGCTTGTCGTTGCCCCAGGCCTTGGCGATGTAGTCGAGGAGCGCCGCGATCTGCTCGTCCGAGAGCTGGGCCGCGTACGGAGGCATCATGCTGTTATAGGTGACGCCCTTCGCGGTGATCTGCCCTTGCAAGCCAAACAGGATCACGTGGATCAGGTAGTTGATGCCGTCGGTGCCTGCCTCGATGTATTCCGGCACTTCCTGAACAAGCGGCGGGAACGCGCCCGCAACGCCCTCGCCGTTTGCCATGTGGCAGGAAGCGCAGAATTGCTGGTAGACCTGCTGACCGTTGGCCGCGAACGCGAGCGTACCGATGAAGAGTGCCGTAACGAAAAGTTTCTTGAACATCCTTTTCACCCCCCTATCATCTTCCTCGGTCACTATAGAGCTTAGCAAAGAGTAGGAATGTCCTGCCCCCTGCGGGGCAAAGGCCGAGATGTCATGTATCGGCCTCCCCGGCGGGGGCATTTGTACTCGATTTCTCACAGTACGCTAACCTCGGTATTGCTCAAGGGTATTCGAGACAGCGGATTGGGGCTTTTGAGGAAGAGGCCATAGGGCGACGGCGCGGAGGAGTTTTGGAATGTTGACGAGATGGGTCAAATGCCTGGCGGTGATAGCGGGAGTTTTGGGGTCGATGGCCATGGTCCCGGCTTTGGCGGCCAAGCCTGAAGATGCGCTCAGCTTCGAGCCTCCAGGGCTTGATGCCCTCATAGAGCAGGCGAGCCTGACCGACCTCGAGTACCGTGCCCAGCAGGTGGGGCTCACCGGCCGGGTTGGCCTGCAGCTTAGGGATTCGTTGGGGCCTTCCGCGACGCTGAGTCTCTGGTGGCGATACGCCCCGGACCGGTTGCTCTCAGAGGCGCAACAGGCCGAAAACGCCTGGCGGCAGGTGCGAAGCGCCCGTCGCCGGGGGGTTCGCGACGCATTGCTCGCTTACGGCGCTTTGTGGAAAGCCCAGATCGCCCTTGACCTTGCTGAGATCCGATTGCAAGAAGCCAAAGCGAAGGGTGGCGACACCCGGATGGAGGAGCTCGGCCTCGAGGAGGCAAAGGCTAACCTCAAGCGTGCCCTCGAGACGGCGAAGCTCTATGGCCTCGAGGGCGAAGCGGAGCCTGTGGCCTTGCGCTTCGTGGTACCTGAGGTAGATTTAGAGGCGCTTCCTGCTTACCAGCGCGAACTCTATGCCCTTCAGCGCGCTGAGCAGGGTCTCAAGAAAGCCTGGAGCGTATATATGCCGAACGTCTCTTTCTGGGCCGGCGTGGGTGGCCCGGAGGGGCGGCTTTTGCTGAACGCGAGCACCGACGGCCCTTCGCTGGGTCTGCGGGCATCCCGGCCGGGCTCCGGTAGTGGAAACTGGGACTACGGCTTTGACGTGCGGGTGTCGGTTCCACTTGATGTTTCGAACTACGTCGATATCCGACGGGCCGAACTCGAGCTCGAGCAGCGACGGGCCCGCTTTGACGAGGCCAAAGCACGCATCGCGTTGACGCTTGACGCTTACCTGGATGCCGTGCGTTTTGCCGAACAACGTTTGGATACCATCGCCAATTTTGTCGATGAAGCGAAGCAGGCCCTCGAGAACGCCGAGGCGGGCGGGAACGCTGCCCTGATGACCGCGGCAAGGCACAAACTCGACGTTCAAATGGACCGCCTGGTGGATGCCTGGATGAACTACGTCCGGCGGCTCTACGTTTACCTCGACTACGTCGATCAGGCCTGGCAGCCTCTGGCCGCAACGACCGGTGAACCCACTCAGGGAGGAAAGAAATGAGTTTCGTCCTGAGGTCATTCGTACTCCCAATCCGGTGCTATCCTATAGTTAGCAAAAGTTCTATAAATGGTATGGAGCTGTGTATAGGAAGGGGGTGAAAAGAAAGTAGATAAGCGGTTCGCAAGCGGGGCGAGGGAGGAGTCATGGAACGGGAAGCGGCAGAAAGGGGGTTTTGATGATTCGAGGATTGCTTAAGTTGCTCATGGTGATTGCCCTAGGCGTCGGGGTTGGGTTTGGCCTCTCGGCGCTGTTGGGCGTGTTCTCTGGCGGTGGGGTGACGGGAGGCACCGCGATCGCGCAAGGCGCGCCGTTGAATTCGGTGCCTTTGCAGACGGCCACCACGACGGTGGATCACCCGCCTCCCGGCGTGGCCGGGTCGCTTACGTGCGGTGACTGCCACGGCAATCACCCTGAGCCAGGTACGACCAGCGTCGCGCCTCCGGATGCCGACACCTTGCCCTGCTTCTACTGCCACGAGGTGACGGTGGGATGGCCGAACAATCCGGACGTGTGGAAGCAGCAGTAGTGATCTGACGATCGTGAGTGAGCGAAGGGGGCGGGCTGGGTGAAACGGAAAGGTATCCTTTGGCTAGCGGTCGGATTGCTCGGGGTGCTGGTCTTCATCGTGCTGGCGCAGGCCTCGGAGACGTCTTCGAAGTCGAGGTCGATTCCGGTGCCGATGAGCCGGGTGGCGGTGAAGGAAGCTCACGTGAAGGCACCAACGTTGCAGTGCTTTGACTGCCATGGCCAGCACCCCCCAACCGACGCTTCCAAGATCAACCCTGAAAACTTCAGCACCAAATCGCACGCGGCCGGACCTCAGCTGACCTGTAGCGACTGTCACAACTACCCCAAGGCGGTCGAAGCGGCGGTCGATGCCAACAGTTGCGTTGGATGTCACCTCCGCGGCGGTTTCCCCATCGAGAAGGCCATCGAGGCCCTCACCAAGGAGGTGGGGCATCCGCCGGTCATCCAGCTCGGTATGGTCAAATCCGTGCCCGCGGATTGTAAGTCGTGTCATCAGGGTCCACTCAGCCTCGCCCCGCGGATCCATAAGCGCCATCTCAAGCTCTCCAAGCTCTTCCCGTTGCATTTCCAGACGGGGTGTACGGATTGCCACGTGTTCAAGGACGACGGGCAGGTGACGATCAAGGTCTATCCGGTGAACCCGCTGAAGTGAGGTGAGGGCGATACGTCGGATGAAGGTGACTGTACGAATGGATGGCGTTAAAAAGCTCTTCGGCCTGGCGGTCGTGCTCACCGTGTTCGCGGTCTTCGGCTACGGGTTGCGGCCAGCGGCGGCCGGGGAGCAGGCCGGCGGCTACGATGTCACCACCCTCGCATCTCACTTCGGTCTCTTTCAGGCTGCGGCGGCGAACCTCGACTGTTTCATGTGTCACGGACCGCACCCCACGCCGCAGACCTATCAACTCACTTGGCCCGTCGATGCAGACTTGATCCCCTGTTACAACTGTCACGAGGTGCTGAGGGGGTTTAGCGCAGGCAATCCAGACGCTTGGAAAAAGATCAATCAGTAAGCACATCTCTTCTCCTCCCTCCAAAAAAAAGAGGACGTGCGGCCCCCGCAGGGGCCGCACGTCCTCACCATCGGGGCCTACTCGCCGCTCAACGCTTTCCACTCGGCGTAGACCTGTTGTGGCGTGAGCGACTTCTTACGTTCCCGGGCCACGTCTTCTGCCTTAAAGCCCTGGAAGTCCTTCGGAAGAAGCTTGTCGTTGCCCCAGGCCTTGGCGATGTAGTCGAGCACGGCAGCGATTTGTTCATCAGAAAGGCGGGGGCCAAACGGGGGCATGATCCCGTTATATGTAGCGCCGCCGGCGGTGATCTGACCCTGCAGGCCAAACAGGACCACGTGGATCAAGAAATCAATTCCCTTTTCACCTTTGGCAGCATATTCCGGAGCCTCCTCCACTAGGGGAGGAAAGGCGCCGGGGAGCCCCTTTCCGTTTGCCTGGTGGCAGGCTGCGCAGTACTGCTGGTAGACTTGCTGGCCGCTCGTGGCAAAAGCCACCGCGCCTAGGGCAACCATGAAGATGAGCGCCCTTCGCATATCCATCCACCTCCCTCGCG
>CAZXOY010000050.1:0-13628 GCA_964642655.1 uncultured bacterium | reverse complement strand
GTGCATAAAGTCCCCGCGTGCGAAAATGGCCCTGTAAACGCCCAGGGCAAGGGCGTGCCTGCCCGGGTGAGTCGCAAAGCCCGTTTGCCTCGTAGAGGATTGGAACACGTTTTCCTATCCCTCATACGTTGCGATTGTCACAAGTCGCAAAGCCCGTTTGCCTCGTAGAGGATTGGAACCTGAGCCCCTACCTCCAGCTCAAGCGCGAAGATAAGGTCGCAAAGCCCGTTTGCCTCGTAGAGGATTGAAACGCTAAGCCGCCTCTGCCCGACTACATTCGCGATCATCGTCGCAAAGCCCGTTTGCCTCGTAGAGGATTGAAACCTCCTGGGGCGATCGCTATCGCCTCCCCGCTGAATTTGTCGCAAAGCCCGTTTGCCTCGTAGAGGATTGAAACTGTCTTACACTCCCCTTGCGATGAATACGCAAGTCTTGTCGCAAAGCCCGTTTGCCTCGTAGAGGATTGAAACACAGACATATGGATCACGCCATGCTAGGCTAATAGGCGGTCGCAAAGCCCGTTTGCCTCGTAGAGGATTGAAACCTACCTAACCGCTCCGCTGGGATAGGCTCTGTTACAGTCGCAAAGCCCGTTTGCCTCGTAGAGGATTGAAACGAGGTTGGCCTCCGCTGAGACAGGGGGCCTAAGCATCCCGTCGCAAAGCCCGTTTGCCTCGTAGAGGATTGAAACGGGGGCGATGCTGGAGATTGTGACGCTTGGGGGGCGGTCGCAAAGCCCGTTTGCCTCGTAGAGGATTGGAACCCCCGGCTCGGGTGTTCTGTGCCGTGAGGGGGGCCGTCGAAAGGCCTTGCCAGGCGCCCGGGAGAGCGTATGATGGTATTGCTGTGGGTAAGCACTTACATACAGACGCGCGAACGCGGTTATTGCAGGCGGCCCTCGAGCTCGTAGCCGAGCAGGGCTATCGCGGCGCAACCACCCGCGCCATCGCCGAGCGCGCCGGCGTGGCCGAGATTACGCTCTTCCGCCACTTCAGGACCAAAGCCGACCTGGTGGCCGAGGCGGTGCGCTGGGCCACCGAGGCCCTGGGTGACCTGAGCCAAGCACCGAGCGACGACCTCGAGCACGACCTGGTCACCCTCGCCCGCACCTACCACCGGCTCATCCAATCGCGTCGGGGGGTGGTCTTGAAGCTCTTTCCAGAACTCGGGCGCCACCCCGAACTCGGGCGTCGCTTCCGCGAGGTCATGGGGGAGCGTATGCGGGGGGTCTTTGCCCTTTTCGCCTACCACCAGCAGGCCGGCAGGCTCAAACGAGAGCCCCCCGCCAGCGCAGCCCTCGCTTTTTTGGGCCCCCTTTTCGCCGGCAGCCTGCTTTCTGAGCTCGTCCGCATCGAAACGCCCTTCGACGCGGAGACTTACGTTTTGCACTACCTCGAGGGGAGGAAACTCGATGATTGAGGTCGTGGGGCTCTCCCGAACTTTCGGCAAACTGGTCGCGGTCAATGGCGTGACCTTCGAAGTCCACGCCGGCGAGGTCTTTGGCCTTTTGGGCCCGAACGGCGCCGGCAAAACCACACTGATCCGTATGCTCACCGGCGTCCTGGCCCCAAGTCAGGGGGATGCCCGGGTGGCGGGTCTGAGCGTGGCCCGGGAAAGCGAGAAGGTCAAGGGGCGAATCGGCTACGCAACGCAGGACGCGAGCGTCTACCCCTACCTGACGGTACGGGAGAACCTCGCCTTCCGCGCCGCCCTTTATCTGCCCAAATCAGAGGTGCCGGCAGCGGTGGAATCGAGCCTGAAGCGCTTCGGCCTCGAGCCGATCCAGGACCGCCTGGCCCGCACCCTCTCAGGAGGCTGGCGCCAGCGGCTTTCGCTGGCCCAGGCCATGGTGCACCGGCCGCAAGTGGTCTTTCTCGATGAGCCAACCACGGGGCTCGACCCCCTCGCCCGGCGAGCGATCTGGGATCAGATCTACGCCGGGGCCGGCGAGGGGGTGACCGCGCTCGTCACCACCCACTACATGGACGAGGCCGAGCGCTGCCACCGGGTTGGACTTTTGTATTCGGGCAGGCTGGTCGAGGTCGGCACCCCGGCCGAGATCAAGGCCAAGGCCAAGGCCCGTCACCGTTTCCTCGCCGGACCCCCCGATTTCGACGGATTTTCGGACCTTGAGGGGTTGGTGGATGTCTGGCAGGCCGGTGACCGGAAAAAGATCATCCTGCGGCGCGAAGCGCCGGTGCCGGCCGGGCTCAGCGAAATCGAGCCCACCCTCGAGGACGCCTTCATCTCGCTGACGAAGGAGGTTGCCCATGCGTCTTGACCGCACCCTGGCCCTGGCCCGAAAAGAGCTGATCGAATTGCGCCGGGACCCCCTACTGCTCAGAATCGTGATCTTGCTGCCGCTGGCCATGCTGATCATCTTCGGCTATGCGGTGAACTTCACCCTGAGCCACATCCCCATGGCCTTGCTCGATCTGTCGCACGATCGCATCTCGCGCGAGCTCACAAAGGCCTTCACCAGCGACGACGCCTTCGACATCCTTCCCGTCGAAAGCCGAAAAGCGCTGCGGGCGGCCCTGGACCAGGACCGGGCCCGGGTGGGTGTCGTGATTCCCGAGGGGGCCCTCACCGCCCTGCGAAAAGGCGAAACCCTGAGCCTCGAGGTCTACGTCGACGGTTCGAGCCCGGTCACCGCCTTCCAGGTCCAGACCAGGCTCCAGCGCGCCATCGAAGGCTTCAACGCCCGCATCCTCGCCGCTCGCGCGCTGACCGGCGAAATCCAAAAACCGCCGGTCGTACCCAAGGTCGAGGTCCTCTACAACCCGGACCTCGACACCGCGATCTTCATGGTTCCGGGCATCGTGGGCCTGATCCTGACCCAGATCGCGGTGCTGCTGACCGCGATCGCCATCGTTCGCGAAAAGGAGTCGGGGATGCTCGAGGCCTTGATCGCCACCCCGGTGCGCCCGATCGAAGTGGTGGCGGGGAAGACGCTGCCCTACCTAATCCTGGGCTCGATTGACGCCGCCCTGGTGCTCTGGCTGGGCCGGGTGGTCTTCGGCGTGCCCATGCAGGGGAGCTGGTGGCTGCTCTCGGCCTTCGTCTTCTTCTTCGTGCTGGGCTCACTCGGGGTGGGGATCGTGGTCTCCACCACCACCCGCACCCAGATCCAGGCGGTCTTCGGTGCCATGGTCTACTACCTCCCCGCCATCTTCTTCTCCGGCCTCTTTTTCCCCATCGAAGGAATGCCGAAGATCCTGCAAGCCCTCACCTACCTGGTCCCGCTCCGCTACTTCCTCGAGGCCGCCCGGGGCATCATGCTCAAAGGGGCCGGGCTTTTGGACCTCTGGCCGTCGCTGTTGATCCTGGTGATCTTCGGGCTCGGCACGCTCACGCTCGCGGCCAACCGCATGTCCAAGCGTCTGGTCTAGGAGGAGGCAGGATGAAAAAGCTTCTCGCAACCCTCGTCGTCAGCCTCGGCCTGGGGCTGGCCCAAACCCTCGGCGTCGGCCTCGTGGCCCAGGGTCCCGGTCCCGGGGTGGCGGGGACCCTCGAAGGCCACCTCACCCTCGGTGCCTGGACGCTCGAAGGGTGGAGCCAGGTCGGGCTCTGGCCCTCCCCATCCGCAAGCCTCGGTTTCGGAGCCGGTTACGCCCTCGAGCTCGGTCCGGCCGGGCGGGCGAGTCTTGCCGGCCAGGCCTTCGTCCGCTGGCCATCGCTGGATTTCTGGGGACGGGCAGGCCTCGAGGGCACCCTAGGACAAGCCGCGGTGAACGCCACGCTTGGCTACAGCACTGCCCCCCGGACACTGTTTTGGCCCCAAAGCGAGCCCGATCAGGGCCTCATGGCCAAGGCCGAGTTCAAGCGCCGCCTCAGCCGGCGGGAGATCGCTTCCCTCCAGCTCGCCTACGCCGAACGTGGCCCCGCTTTTGGGGAAGCGAGCCTCACCATGCGCGACCGGCGGTCCCAGCGCACCCTCGGCCTCGGCCTGAGCACCGAACAACCCCACCTCTTCCTCCTCGGGGGGCTCAAAGAACGGCTCGGTGCCGGCGTCGCCGAGGCCGCGCTGCGCATCGGGGGTCTCAACCAGATCACGCTCAGCTATTTCACCCGCAACCTCCGGGCCACCCTCGAGGCCGGCACCCCCTGGTACGTACGCGGCGAGGTCGCCTGGGGGAACGCCTGGGCTAGCATGAGGGGGGACGCCGGGGGCTACACCTTCTGGGGAGGCTACCGCTGGCAGCTCGACGCTCAAGGAGGTCTTTGGTGATGGTGAAAAGGGTTGGAATTCTGGTGATTGCCGCGGCGTTCAGCCTCGCCCTGGCCCAAAACGCCAGGGACGTGCTGCAAAGTATGATCGAAACCCTCGACGCCGCCCCCTGGCAGGCGCGGCTCGTGGGCAAGGTTCGGGTGCCGAGCGGGGACCTCGAGGCCATCGAGATTGTCCTCAAGGCCATCCCCAAGGCAGAGGTGGTCCGGGCCGATTTCATCAAACCCGATGCCCTGGCCGACAACTACGTGGTTCGCACCAAAAACGAGGTCTACAACTACCTCTTCGTCACCAACCAGGTGGTGGTCTATCCCCTCGAGCGGGCGAAGGTCGAGGGGCTCGGCTTCGATTTCGCCAAAGGGGGCAATCCGAAGGCCCTGGCCGAAGCCAAGGACCTGACCTGGACGCTCGCTGGCGAGGTCCAAACGCCAAAGGGCCCTGCCTGGCACCTCACGGCCAAACCCCAGGACGAAGACGCGCTCGGCTTTGCCAGCGCCGAGCTTTGGATCCTCAAAGACCCGCCCCGCCCCTACCGCATGCGCTTTCTCGACCAAAACGGCGAACTCCTGGCCGACATCACCTTCAGCGAGTGGAAGCGGGCGCTTTTCAAGGAAAACGACCTGGTCGAGTTTCCACCGGATGCCGAGATCATCCGAAAATAGACGGGATACCTGCACCCCCCGGCGACTCGGCGCCGGGGGTAATTTTATGCGATTTTTCACATGAATCCTCTTGCAATTCCCAATGGCGAGTGTCTATACTCATGATGCAAGGCAAGAGAGGAGGGTTTCAAGCGTGAAGAGACGCGAGTTTATTAAGAAAGCTGCCGCAGGTGTGGCGGCCTCGAGCGTGTTCGGCCCCGTTTATGCCCAGACCACCAAGCGCATCCGCTGGCGCATGGCCACCAGTTGGCCCACTTCGCTCGACACCATCTTCGGTGGGGCGATCACCGTGGCCGAGCGGGTCAAGGCCATGACCGACGGAAAATTCGACATCCGCGTTTACGCCGCGGGCGAGATCGTTCCCGGCCTCAAGGTGCTTGACGCGGTGCAGCAGGGCACGGTCGAAGCCGGGCACACCGCCACCTATTACTACATTGGCAAAAACCAGGCGCTCGCTTTCGGCGCCGCACTCCCCTTTGGCCTGACCTTCCGCGAACAAAATGCCTGGTTTTACGACGGTAACGGCATCAAACTCATGAATGAACTCCTGGCGGATTTCAACACCATCGGCTTCCCGGCCGGGAACACCGGGGCCCAGATGGGCGGCTGGTTCCGCAAGCCCGTGGACTCGGTCTCCGATCTCAAAGGGCTCAAGATGCGCATCCCCGGCCTTGGCGGCAAGGTGATGGCCCGCCTCGGGGTCACCGTCCAGGTGCTCGCCGGCGGCGACATCTTCCCGGCGCTCGAGCGCGGCGCCATCGACGCCACCGAGTGGGTCGGCCCCTACGACGACGAAAAGCTCGGCTTCTACAAGGTCGCCAAGTACTACTACTACCCCGGCTGGTGGGAGCCTGCCCCTACCTTGTATTTCATGGTCAACCTCGACGCCTGGAAAAAGCTCCCCAAGGTGTACCAGGAGGTCCTGATCTCCGCCGCGGCCGAGGCCAACCAGAAGATGCAGGCCGACTACGACTTCAAAAACCCGGCGGCGCTCAAGCGGCTCTTGAAACGCGGGGTCAAGCTGCGCAAGTTCTCACTCGACATCATGAAGGCCGCCGAGAAGGAAGCCTTCACCCTCTACGACGAGCTCGCCGCTCAGGACAAGTTCTACAAGAAGGTCTACGACGACTGGAAGGCCTTCCGCGGCGACATCAACCGCTGGTTCGCGACCACCGAGCTGGCCCTGAGCCAGTACCTGTTCTCCGGCCTCTGAGGGATTGGCAACGCGAAGGGCCGGGCACCTGCCCGGCCCCCTTTTTCTTCCCCTGTCCCGGCTTGGCTCACACGCCCCCGGTCACGTTCAAGAGCCAGGTGACGATCTCGGGGAAGACAACGAGCAAAGTCAAACCGATCAGCTGAATCACGATGAAGGGAATGGCTCCCCGGTAGATGTGACCGGTGGTCACTTCCGGTGGCGCCACGCCCCGCAAGTAGAAGAGGGAAAAGCCAAAGGGTGGCGTGAGGAAGGAGGTCTGCAGGTTCATGCCGATCATGACCCCGAACCAAACCAGCGCCATGCGCACCGGCTCTACCGCGTCCGGGAACATCGCCGGAAGCACCCGCGCCGCCACCGGTGCCACCAGAGGAATGATGATGAAAGCGATCTCGAAGAAGTCGATGAAGAAACCGAGGATGAAGATCACGAGGTTCACAACGATCAGGAAACCGATCTCGCCGCCGGGGAGGTTGGTGAGCAGATCCTCGACCCAGATATCGCCGTAGAGCCCGCGGAAGACCAGGCTGAACGCCCGGGAGCCGATCAGGATCCAGAGCACCATGGCGGTGAGCCGGGCGGTCACCTTCATACTCTCGACCAGGGCGGTATAGGTGAATTTTCGGTAGAACATGGCCAGGATCATGGCACCCACGCCGCCGAACGCCCCGGCCTCGGTGGGGGTGGCCCAGCCAGCGAAGATGCTGCCCAACACCACCAGGATCAAAACCAGCGGCGGCACCATGACCAGCATCACTTCTTTAAAGAGCGCCCAGCCGTGGAGCGTTCGTTCTTCAGGCGGCAGCGCTGGCGCCGATTCGGGTTTGAAGATCGCCATGAGGACGACGTAGAGCACGTACATCGCCGAGAGGGTGAGGCCCGGGATCAAGGAGCCAATGAAGAGGTCGCCTACCGAGACGCCCAGCTGGTCCGCGAGCACGATGAGCACGATCGAGGGCGGAATGACCTGGCCCAGCGTTCCCGAGGCGGCGATGACACCGGTGGCGAGCTCCTTTGAATAGCGGTAGCGGAGCATGATGGGCAGGCTGATCAGCCCCATAGCGACCACCGTGGCTCCGACCACGCCGGTCGCAGCGGCCAGCAAGGTCCCCACCACCACCACGCTGATGGCAAGACCGCCCCGCAAGGGGCCGAAGAGCATGCCCATGGTCCTCAAAAGGTTCTCGGCCAGCCCGGTTCGCTCGAGCATGGTGCCCATGAAAATAAAAAAGGGCACCGCGAGCAGAGTGTAGTTCTCCATGATCCCGAAGATGCGTTCGGGCATGGCCTGCATGAGCTTGAGGTCGAAAAAACCGTAGTGGATGCCCAGGGCGCCGAAAACCAGGGCGGTGCCGCCCAGTGAGAAGGCGACGGGAAAGCCGGTAAAAATAAAGATCAACGCACCGAGGAACATCAAGGGGCCGAGGAGGTCTTCAAGGTTCATAGCGCCGCCTCTCCTTCGTCAGCTTTCGATTCGGGTTCGATGAGGCCTTTGAGGAAGGCCGCCTTCTTGATCAGCTCGCTCACGCCCTGGAGCAAAACGAGCACGAACCCCACGATCAGCGAGGCCTTAATCGGGTATCTCGGGAGCCCGCCCGGGTCGGGCGACATCTCGTGGATCTTCCACGAGTCGACGACAATAGGCCAGGCCACGTAGATCACGATGGCCGAGAAAGGCAGCAAAAAGAGCAAAAGGCCGAAAAAGTCGAGCCAGGCCTTGCCCCGCTCGGAAAGCCGGGCATACAGCACGTCGACGCGCACGTGCTCGTCGTGGAGCAAGGTATAAGCCCCGCCCCAGAGAAACACCAGGCTGAACATGTACCACTGCAACTCGATGTACGCGTTTGAAGAGAGGTCCACGCCGATGGTCTGAGAAAGTTTTCGCGTGATCGCGTTATAAACCCCAATGAGAACCATGAAGAGCGTGAGCCACGAGACCACCTTGCCGAACCACTCGTTGAAGGCATCGATACCTTTCGAGATGCGCAGCAGAAATTGCATATCTCCTCCCGGCGTTGCTTCCCGCCCCAAATCCTACCCACGTCACCGTATGTGCGTCAATAAACATGCATATTTATCTAGACCTGGTGCGCTTTCCCGCCAGCAAAGGCCTGGAACGTGGCATACTGATCGAAGATGCTCAAGGGAACGCTCGCAGATTTCGCTCTGCCCAACCTGTTGCAGACGCTTTCGGCCTCGCCCGGGGGCGGCGTGCTGCACCTCGAGGCCCCCTTCCTCACCGCCACCCTCGGCATCGCGCCCGGACGGGTCACCCAGGCCGAGGTTTTGGAACTTTCGGGAACGTCGGCCTTCGATCTGCTGGCGGGCCTGAGGGACGGCCAGTTCGCCTTCGAATCCGGGGTTTCGCCGCCCGAAGCAGCGACCCCCATGCCGATGACCCGCGTTTTGGCCCGGCTCATGGAGGCGCAGGCAGTGTGGAAGGACCTCAAGGCCATCCCCGAAGACTGGGGGCTCGAACTTCGCCTTGGCAACCCGGCGAGCGAGGTCGAGCTCTCACTCGACGAACTCGGCATCTACACCGAGGCCGACGGCCGCCGCATCGTCGACGTGCTGGCCCGGGAGCCGGTCCTGGAACAGGCCCGCACCCTGAACACGCTCCTCCAGCGGGGGCTCTTGCGAGCGCTTCCCGCCGGCGGGGCCAGCGAGACCGTGTTGCTCGTTCTCCCCTACTACGGACCGAACCGGGACATCGCCTATCTCGATACCGCCCTCTATGAGCGCTGGGCCAAGGCCCTGGGTGGTGGTTTTAAGGTAAAGGTGCGCTCGCCGAAGGGGCAGACGGCGAGCTTCAAGGCCGAGCCCCGCCCCAACATCCCCGAGCGCATCATGCTCCACGATCAGGCGCTCCGGCGCCTCCGGGTGGGCCGGGGAACGAAGCTCAAGGTCGAACCCGAGTTCTAGGGAGGTTTGATCACCAGCATGAACGTACTCGAACTCAATCAGCTCATCAATCGTTACGTGTGGGGCCCGGAGATGATGATCGTCTTCCTCGCCGTGGGCCTCTACCTCACCTTCCGCAGCGGATTGATTCAGTTCAGGAAGTTCGGCATCATCCTCCGGGAAACCGTCGGCGCCATTCGCGAACGCGCGCTCGGCTTTGGCGGCGAGATCACGCCCTTCCAGGCCACCATGATCGCGCTCGGCGCCACCATGGGCCAGGGCAACCTGATCGGGGTCACCGCGGCCATCATGGCCGGGGGCCCGGGCGCCATCTTCTGGATGTGGATCGCCGGTCTGGTGGGCATGGCCACCAAATTCGCCGAAGCCACGCTGGCGGTCCACTTCCGCCAGCGCTACGCCGACGGCTCGGTCTCGGGCGGACCGATGTTCTACCTGGCCAAGGGGCTGGGCCTGCCCTGGCTCGGCGGCCTCTTCGCCCTCTTCGCCGCCATCGCCGCTTTCGGCATCGGCAACCTCACCCAGAGCTCGGCCATGGCCGCGAGCTTCCAGGACGGCTTCGGGGTGCCGCCCGCGCTCACCGGGCTCTTCGTCGCCGTGGTGGTGGCCTTCATCCTGGCCGGGGGCGTGGCCAGGATCGCGCGCTTTGCCCAGGTCTGGGTGCCGTTTATGGTGATCGCCTTCCTCGTCGCCTCGGCGACCGAACTCTTTTTCCACCTGGGGAACATCGGCCAGGCGTTCGCCTCGATCTTTACCAGCGCCTTCAACCTCCAGGCCGCGGCCGGCGGCGCCGGCGGATACGCCCTCAGCCAGGCGCTCAAAGCCGGCGTCGGCCGAGGAATCTTTTCCAACGAGGCTGGTCTGGGCTCGGCGGCGATCGCCCACGCCCAGGCCCAGGTCGACCACCCGGTCCGGCAGGGGTTTTGGGGCGTGGTCGAGGTCTTCCTCGACACCATGGTGATCAACACCTTGATGGCGCTCATCATCCTCTCCACCGGCGCCTGGATGGAGGCCGCCAGCGCCTCGCAAGTCTTCGTGGTGGCCTGGGACGAGGTTCCCGGCGATACCGCCATCGCCAGCACCATCCTCTCCCTCTTCGTCTTCACCACCATCGTCTCCTGGGGTTTTTACGGCGAAGAGGCGGCGAGCTTCCTCCTGGGCGAGGGGATTCGCTGGCCCTACCGCATCACCTACGTGGTCCTGGCCTTCGTGGGCGGGCTGGGGGGCTTTGAGGCCTTTACCCAGATCTCCGACACCTTAAACGGCCTGATGGCGATCCCCAACCTCATCGGGCTCATCGTGCTCGGCGGCGTTGTGGCCCGGCTCACGCGGGGCTTTTTCTCGGGCGAGCCCTGGGTGCCGCCGGAATCGCAAGGCTCGGGGAGGGGCGCTTGAGGGTCGTCGTCGGGGTCTCGGGGGCCTCGGGTATCCCCTACACCCTTGATCTGCTCGAGGCCCTGAACGCCGCCGGCGCCGAGATCCACCTGGTGGCGACGGCGGGGGGCCTCGAGGTCCTCCGCGCCGAAACCGGCCTGACCCCCGAGGCTCTCTACGACAAAGCCCAGGTGGTCTACGACCCCCGCGACCTGGGGGCGGCCATCGCCTCGGGCTCGTTCGTGACCCACGGCATGGTGGTGGTGCCGGCGAGCCAGGGCACGCTCGCTAAGATCGCCCACGGCCTCACCGACAACCTCCTCACCCGGGCCGCCTTCGTCCACCTCAAGGAGCAAAGGCCCCTGATCCTGGTGCCGCGCGAAACCCCCCTGCCCCTGCCGGCCTTGCGGGCAATGACGCTCGCCGCCGAAGCCGGGGCCACCATCCTCCCGGCGAGCCCCGGGTTTTACCACCGACCGCAGGAGATCGGCGACCTGATCCGCTTCATCACCCAGCGCATCCTGGACCGGCTGGGGATTTCCCTGGAGTGGGCGCGTCGCTGGCCGGGGCTTCAGGGGCCCTCGAGCTCGAAGTAGCGCAGGACCAGTTCCCGAACTTCCGGGGCCAGCGGCTCCTCGGAGAGGTAGGTCTCGACCCGGGCCCGGACCACTTCCGGCGGCCGTCCTTCCGGCCACGGCGCGGGCAAGTCACCGGCCTCGAGGGCTCCGGTCGGGGTTTCGGACTCGGCGGAGGGGGGGGTCGCGGTCAATCGCTCCCCGTCCGGAGCGTCCAGAGCGCCGGGCAGCGCCTCGGGGCCGGGCGTCTCGGGCGAGGGCGTTCCCGCTTCCGGGCGGCCGGTGACCTCCCCCGGAGCCATCCCCTCGCCGGCCTGGCCCCGGGCCTCGCCCGGGGCCGGAGCCGTCGCCTCCGACGGCGCGCCCGGCTCGGCCGGCGACCCGGGGCTCGCGTTCTCACCCGGCGAGCCCGCCTCGACCTCCCCTGCCGCCGGCTCCGCGCTGGGGGCGGCGCTCGGCTGGCCCTTGGGCTCACCCTCACCCGTTTGCGGTGGCACCTGGGGCTGGGAAGGGGTTGGCGTCGCGTCCTGGCCCTCCGGAGAAGCCGCGGTCTCGGCCGGGGTTTCGCCGGACGGGGCGGGCGCCGTTTCCTTTTCTGGCGGCGGACTCGAGGCCGGCTCGACCGGGGCCCCGGTCTCGGTTTGGGGTTTCGGAGCGCTCGCTTCCTCAACCCGGGGCGCCTGCTGGCTGGCCTCCACCGGCGCCGGCTCCGTCCAGGGGCGGCTCGGCACCACGAGGGCCAAGGCCAACACCAGCAGGTAGGCCAAAAGCGCCGGCCAGGGCCGGGAAGGCGGGCGCATCTTCGCCAGCTGGGCCCGGGCCGCCTCGAGGAGGCGCGGTCGTTTGGGGTCGTCGGGGTCGGCCTCGAGGGCCGCGCGGTAGGCAAGGCCGTAGCGGTCGATCTCCGAAAGCGCGCGGGGAAGTTCGCGGCGGGTTGGGTAAAGCCAGGCCAAAAACCCCACCAGCACGACCCACCTGGGCAGGCCCAGGACCACCCCCACCAGGGCCAAAAGCCCAAGACCGGCGCCGAGCCAAAGGCGCTTTCGCCAGGCCAGCCTGGCCGCCCAAACCAGGTGGGTCCGCATGCCCCCATCGTATCCCGGGGGCCTGCGGACCCAAGCCACAGAGCTTACTTTTGCTGGTAGCGGTCCATGCAGGCCTTGAGCTCGGCCAGGGCCGCGGCCCGGTCCTTGAGCCCGGTCACCTTGACCCACTTGCCCTTTTTCGCTTCCAAGGCCTTATAGGTCTCGAAGAAGTTCTTGATCTCGTCCAGGATGCCTTGGGGGACGTCCTCGAGGTCCTTCACCCCGTCCCAGCGAGGGTCTTCGGCCACCACGCCGATGATCTTGGAATCGGGGCCTTTCTCGTCTTCCATCTCGATGAGCGCCACCACCCGCACCTCAACCAGCACCCCGGGGAAGAGGGGGTAGGTGGAGAGAATCACCCCGTCGAGGGGGTCGCCGTCCTCGGCCAGGGTCTGGGGAATGAACCCGTAGTCGCCGGGGTAGGCCTGGGCGGTGGGCAGGACGCGGTCGAGCTTGATCATGCCGGTCTCTTCGTCGAACTCGTACTTGTTCGCGCTCCGGGCCGGCACCTCGATGATCATGTTTACGACCTCAGGGGCCTTGTCGCCGATGGGCAGGTCATGCATCTTCGCCATGGGGCCCATTTTACGACGCACGCTTGACCAGCCGGGCAAGAAGCTCG
Source organism: uncultured bacterium (assembly GCA_964642655.1). GTDB lineage: Bacteria > Deinococcota > Deinococci > Deinococcales > Marinithermaceae > WFXV01. The sequence goes on along the minus strand of CAZXOY010000050.1, from coordinate 947 downwards.
AGCACGGGGCTTTCTCGGCCAAACACCGAGGCCAGCTCCATAAGCGCCTCTTTGGCCATCCGTTCGGCCAGCTCACGGGCCCGGGCCACCGAGCCGAACTCGATCAGCTGGCGGTGGAGCCAGGCCACCTCCCCGGGGTCTTTTTGCGTCCTCGGGGCGAGCAGGAGCCGCTCGGCCCGCTCCCGGTCCACTTCCGGGGCTTTTTCCAGAAAATCGAGGACGATCAGCGTGCGTTTGCCTTCCCAGAGGTCGCCGGCGATCTCCTTGCCGTAGCGGGCGGGGTCGCCCTCGAGGTTCAGCACGTCGTCGATGATCTGGAAGGCCACGCCGAGCTTCTCCCCGGCGCTGGCGAAGGCCGGATGCGGCGACTTTCCCGCCACCAGCGCCCCGAGCCTGAGCGGCGCCACCGCCGTGTAATAAGCGGTCTTGGAACGAACCATTGTCAAGTAGTCCTCGGGCGAGAGGTCGAAGCGCCCGTCCTGAATCCAGAGCAGGTCGAGGTGCTGGCCATACGCGGTGCGCTCGACCAGGGTGGCGAACTCCTCGAGCACCGCCCGGCCATACCCGGCCTCGACGAGCACGCGCCACATCAAGGCGTGCAGGGCATCCCCGGCGTTGAGCGCCAGCGGCATCCCGTAAATGCGGTGGAGCGTCGGTTTGCCCCGACGGTCTTCGGAGGCATCCTCGATGTCGTCGTGGATGAGCACCCAGTTTTGGAAGAGCTCCAGGGCCGCGGCCGCCGGAAGCGCTTGCTCAAGCGTCGCCCCGAAAAAACCGGCCGTGGTAAGCAAGAGCTGCCCCCTGAGCAGCTTGCCCCCCCGCTCGGGGTACTCGCGGAGCATGCGGGCATAGAGGGCTTCCTCATCGCGGACCGTCGCGGCTGGGTCCGGCAAACACCCGAGCAAGTAGGCGCGAAGGGCCTCGACCACCAGCCGCATTCTACAGGG
>CAZXOY010000049.1:0-13935 GCA_964642655.1 uncultured bacterium | reverse complement strand
AGTCCCAAAGCGACCTGGGGTATGGTGAACCCGTGCTCAGGCCCGCCTTCCTCGAGGCCCTCAAACGCTTTGCCCCCACCCGGGAAACGCCCTTTTACGCCTACGACGCCGGAGCCATCGCCGAGGCGGCGAAGCGCCTTCTGCGCGCCTTTGGTCGGGTTCGCTTCCTCTACGCCATAAAGGCCAACCCCAGCCTCGGCATTCTGCGCCTTCTCAAGGGGCACGGCTTCGGCGCCGAGGCGGTGTCGGTGGGGGAGGTGCTCCGCGCCTGGCGGGCCGGCTTTTCTCGCGAGGAAGTCCTCTTGAACGGGCCGGTGAAGACCGACAGGGCGCTCGAAACCTTGGCCCCGCTCGGTGCGCCGCGGCTCGGCATCGACAGCTTCGCCGACCTTCTTCGGGTGGCCCGGCACCTCCCCGGGGCCGAGGTCCTCATCCGCGTCAACCCCGACCTCCCCGTCCGTACCCACCCCAGCCTGGCCACCGGCCGGGGAGACAGCCAGTTCGGATTTTTGCCCGGGGACCTCCCCCGGGCCCTGGCCGAGGCGAAAGCGGCCGGGCTTCGGGTGCTCGGACTCCACCTGCACCTCGGCTCGTCCCTCAACGACCCCCGCGATTTCGCCGAGGGGTACCGGCGGCTCTACGCCCTCGCCAGCGAGCTCGGCCCCTTTGCCGTCGTCGACCTCGGCGGGGGGTTCGGGCTGGACCTCGAGGTGGAACGGCTCGCCCCCCTCGTCGAACCGTTCTTCCAGGTCGCGTCCGAGGTCTGGCTCGAACCGGGGCGTTTTTTGGTGGCCCGGGCCGGGGTGCTCGTGGCCCGGGTCTGGGGCGAAAAGCGAACCCGCCGGCGCTACCTGCTCCTCGACGCCGGGATGGCGCAGTTTTTGCGACCGGCGCTCTACGGGGCCACTCCGCCCATCGTGCCGCTCTATGAGGGCCGGGAAAAAGCCACCTTCGACCTCGCCGGCCCGGCTTGCGAGTCGGGGGATGTGATCGCGCGCGACGTTCGCCTTGCCATCCCCAGCGAGGGGGACCTGATCGCCATCGGCGAGGCCGGCGCCTACGGAAGCGCCATGAGCAGCAACTATCTCGACACCCCAAGGCCCGCCGCCTACCTCTTCGACGGCCGGTGCTTTCGCCCGCTTTTACGCGCCGAAGAGGCGCCCGAACTCTGGAGGCGCGAAGAAATCGCCGGCGGCTGCGTAGACTGAGGGCGTGCTCCACCCCTGGGTGCTCGTTCTGCTCGCCCCGGTGCCCCTCATCCGGGGGAACCTCCGCCGGCTGACGGTGGCGCTTTTGATCCTGGCCGCGGCCGGCGTCCGGCTGCCCCTGGCGCCAGGGCTCACGGTGGTGATGCTGGACCAAAGCCCATCGGCAGCGGAAGGGACCCGGGCCGCCCTCAGCGAGCTCGATATTCAGGGACCGGTGCGTTACCTGGCCTTCGCCGAACAGGCGAGCTGGGTGCAAAACCCCTTTTCCAGGGCGCCGCTCGGCGAGACCACCAACTTCCCCCGGGCCCTCCAAGCCGCCCTCGAGGCCAACCCCGATCGCATCCTGCTCATCTCCGACGGCCTTTTCCCGACCGCCCCGAGCCCGGTGCCGATCGACGCTTATCCCGTCGAACCCGCCCCCCGGGTCGCGATCACGGGCCTGATCACACCCCCGTTCCCCACCGAAGGCGAGTTGATCGAGGTGCGGGCCCTGGTCGAGGTCAGCCAGCCCACCGAGGCCGAACTGACGTTCACGGTCAACGGCCAGACCACCACCGACCGCCGAAGCGTGCCCAAAGGACGCACCGGCTTCGGGCACCGCTTCGTCCTCGAGGGCCCCACCCGGATCACGGCGCGCCTCAAAACGCCGCTGGGCAGCGACCAAAAGAGCACCACCATCACCCCGGTCGGCAAAGCCGAGGTCCTGGTCATCGGCGACCCCGCCGCCGCCAAATACCTCCAGGCCCAGGGGTTTTCGGTCCTGACCGAGGCCGCCCTTCCGGAAAAGCTCCCGCGGGTGGTGGTCATCGGGGCCAGCAGTGAAGGGCTCGGCGCCAGGGCGCCCGAACGGCTGAAGCGCTTTTTGGAAGACGGCGGCGGTCTCCTCTTCACCGCCACCCCCAAGGGGCTTTTCTTCGGCGACTGGCACCGCGTCTTTGAAGATCTGCCGGTGGAACCGAAGCCCGGGGAAGGCGCGGCCTTCGTGCTGGTGATCGACACCTCGGGCTCGATGCAGGGCAACAAGCTCGACCGCGCGGTGGAGGGCGCCCTGCGCGCGGTGAACGCCGCCCGCGAGGCCGACCGGCTTGGGGTCATCGCCTTCGCATCGAGCCCCCGCTGGCTTCTCACCCCCCGCCCCATGACCTACCGCGCCAAGCGCGAAGCCGAGGTCCGCCTCAAAGCCCTGGCCGCCGGCGGCGGCACCAATCTGCCCCCGGCCCTGGCCACGGCCATCGAGTCGCTCAAACCGGTGAAGGCCACCAAGAAGTGGGTGCTGGTGATCAGCGACGGCGCCACCGAAGGCCAGGCCCAGGCGCTAACGCTGGCCCGACAGGCGAGCGGCGAAGGCATCGTGGTCCACACCCTGGCCCTCGGTGCCGACGCCGACCGCGCCTTCTTGAAAAGGCTGGCCGGTCGGGGTGGGGGTCGCTACCTCGAGGCCAAGGACCCGAGCGTCCTCGCCGGCCTCATCGAGGCCGAGGCGAAAAAGGCGTTCGCCACCGAGAGCCTCTTCGGCCGCTACCCGCTCACCCTCCTCCCCCACCCCGTCACCCGGGCCCTGACGCCGCCCCCGCCGGCGCGGGTGCTCCTCCCCGCCACCCGAAAGCCCTGGGCCAAGACCGTGATCCAAAGCGGGGACCTGGCGGTTTTGGCCCTCGGCGAGCGAAGCTACGGGCGGGTGGCGGCGCTCACCACCGATCTCGGCCAGAGCCTCCAGGACTGGCCCGACACCCCCCGGCTGCTGGCCAACCTGGTGCGCTGGCTCGCCGATACCCCAGCCCGGCCCCGCTACCGGCTGGTGGGGGAGACCCTGGTGGTCGAGGGCCGCTTCGACGCCCCGCCCCGGGCACGGATCGCGGGCAAGACCTACCCCCTGGCCCCGGTGGCCCCGTTTCGCTACGAACTCCGCCTCCCGGAAAACACCGGCGGCGACGCGGTGGTCCTCGAGGGCGCCCGGGTTCGCTTCCGCGTGCCCCTGGCCCGCGACCCCGAGTGGCCGGCCACCGACGGCCGGGCGAACCTCGCGGCCCTGGCCAAGGCGAGCGGCGGCCGGCTGCTCGAGGCCCCCCGCCTCGGACCGCCGCCGAAACGACCGTTCGACCTCTCGCCCATCCTCGCCGGGCTCGCGATCCTAACGCTCCTTCTTGAACGCTTTCTCATCTGGCGGGCCGGCCACCGGCGGCCGGCCTCAGCCGGCGCTCATCGAAGCCCAAAAGCCAGGGAGTAGGATGGGCCCGCCCGATGCGCGCCTCACGCGCCTTCACCAAAGCCAGGGGCCTGGCCCTTTTGCTGCTCGCCCTCCTCGCCGGCGGGTGCGCCTGGCGACCGGTTCCGGTCGACCTCGAGCTGAACGGCGAGGGGTTTGCCGCCCTTGAGATCCGCGCCAGGGGCAGCTGGTATCTTTCCGGCCCCAGCTGGCTCCGGCCCGACCAGGAAAGCGGCAGCGGACCGGCGCTGGTGACCCTCCAGGGCGGGGGCGCGGTGCCGGACCTGGCACGAATCGACGGAACGCTCACGCTCCTCGCCGACGGCGCCCTCTACCCCATCCGCGTCCGCTGGCCGCTGGCGCGGGTGGTGGGGGAGGTCCTCACCCAGCCGCCCCCGGCCCAGCGCTTCGAAGCCGTGCCCCTCCCCGCGCCCAAAAGCCCGCCGCCCATCCGGGAACGGCTGGTGAAGCTCAAAGACGGCACCCTGCTCCGGCTGCCCGCCGGCGCCCCCGGACCGAGCCCCGACCGGGTGGCCTGGGAAGAGGCTAACGGCTACGTCTGGCCGCTCGGCTGGGCGGGGGATGCCGCCCCGAGCGACGCGCTCTTCGCCCTCGAGTGGCACCTCAGGGCCACCGGCACCCGCTGGGCGGATCTGGCCAGCTACCCGAACCCCGTCACCGTGGCCGTGATCGACACCGGGGTCCGCTACGACCACCCCGACCTCGCCGGCGTGCTCCTCGGCGGGGCCGACGGCGCCTACGACTTCGTCGACGATGACCCCGACCCCACCGACCCCGCCGACCCGTATAACCCCACGAACGGCAGCCACGGCACCCACGTCACCGGCATCATCGCCGCCCGCGCCGACGGCCAGGGGGTGGTCGGCGCGGCCTGGCCGGCGCCGCTGCGGGTGCTCCCCTTAAGGGTCATCGACACAAACGGCTACGGGAGCATCGCCGACGTCGCCGACGCCATCCGCTATGCCGCCGGTCTTTTCGTGGTGCGTAACGGAAAAACGCTGAAAAACCCGAACCCGGCCCAGATCATCAACCTCTCGCTGGGCACCGACACCTACGCGCAAACGCTCTGCGACGCGGTCAAGGACGCCCGGGCCCAGGGGGCGCTGGTGGTGGCCGCCGCCGGCAACAAAGGCGCGCCGGGCCAGCCGAACCGGGCCTTTTACCCGGCGAGCTGCCCGGGCGCGATCTCGGTGGGGGCCACCGACCAGGGCTTTGCCCGGCCGCCGCTGCCCACCTGGTACAGCGAGCAAAACGCCGAGGTCGACGTTTCGGCCCCCGGGGGCGACATCGCCCAGGACAGCGACCTCGACGGCCACCCCGACGGCATCCTCTCCAGCACCTGGGACTACCGGAGTGGCCGCCCGGCCTACGGCTGGTACATGGGGACCTCGCAGGCCGCGCCCCAGGTCACGGCGGCGCTTTCGCTGCTGTTGGCGAGCGGCAAGGCCGCGACCCCCGACGAGGCCTGGCAGGTGCTCAAAGCGAGCCTCACCGACCTCGGCCCAAAAGGGCGCGACCCCGCCTATGGCGAAGGCTTCCTCAACCTGGTGGGGGCGCTCGGCCTCGCTCCGCCCGGCAAGTCGCTGCGGGTGGTCCTTTTGGGGCCGACCCCGCGCGCCCTCGCGGTGCGGCCGGGCGAACCCTTTGGCACCCACCTGGCCGCGGGTCGCTATACGGTCGAGGCTTGCCGGGACGCCAACCAAAACCGCCTTTGCGACCCCCAGGAAAACCCGCTCCGCTCGCAGGTCACCATCACCGGAACGACCACCCGGCTGCCCCCGATCGTGCTGCCTAACCCTTGACCACGATGAGGGGACGCAACCGGGCCACGATCCGGCCCAGCCCCGCGCCCTCCACCACGCGCACCACCTCGGCCACGTCCTTGTAGGCCTCGGGGATCTCCTCGAGGACCGTCGCCCGGGTCCTGGCCCGGACCAGCACCCCCCGGGAAGCGAGGTCGCCGACGACATCCTGGCCCCGGGCGAACTTTTTGGCCCTGGCCCGTGAGAGCTGGCGGCCGGCGCCGTGGCAGCTGGAGCCGAAACTCATCTCCATCGCCCCCGCCGTCCCCGCGAGCACGTAGGAATAGCGCCCCATGTCGCCGGGGACGAAGACCGGCTGGCCGACGGCGCGGTACTCGCGGGGCACCTCGGGATGCCCCGGGCCAAAGGCCCGCGTCGCCCCCTTGCGGTGCACCAGCACCCGGCGATCCCCGTAGGTCTCGAACTTGGCGTTGTTGTGGGCCAGGTCGTAGACCAGGCGCAACCCGTGGTCGCGCGGGGCAAACCCCGCCGCCTCGAAGGCCTCGCGGACGAAGTGGGCGATGAGCTGCCGGTTGGCGAAGGCGAAGTTGGCCGCCGCGGCCATGGCCCGGAGGTAAGCCTGGCCCTCGGGGCTCTGGATCGGCGCCGCCGCCAGCTGGCGGTCGGGGAGCTCGATGCCGTAGGCCGGGAGGCGGGCGAGGAAGCGCTCGACGTAGTCCTGGCAGACCTGGTGGCCGAGCCCGCGCGAGCCGCTGTGGATGAGCACCGTCACCTGGCCGGGAAAGAGGCCGAACGCCTCGGCCGCCGCCCGATCGTAGATCCGATCGACGTACTGGACCTCGAGGAAATGATTGCCCGAACCCAGGGTCCCGAGCTGCGGCGCGCCGCGTTCGAGGGCCCGTGGCGAGACCCGCTCGGGGTCGGCGCCGGGCAGCCGACCCCCCGACTCGATGAAGCGCGCCTCATCGGCCTCGCCGAACCCCAGGCCGATGACGTAGGGCGCGCCCTCGAGCAGCACCCGCTTCAGGTCCTTGCGCCCAAGGCGCACGTCCCGTCGTTCCGATCCCACCCCGGCGGGAATGCGGGCGTAGAGGATATCGGCGAGCTTTTCCTTGACGGGTTCGAGCTCGGACCTTGATAAGGATGAGCTCAATAATCTTACTCCACAGTTGATATCGAAGCCCACGCCGCCCGGGCTCACCACCCCCGCCTCGGCGTCCATGGCGGCCACCCCGCCGATGGGAAACCCGTAGCCCCAGTGGATGTCGGGCATGGCCAGCGCCGGCGCGACGATCCCGGGCAGGGTGGCGACGTTTTGGAGCTGTTTGAGGGAGGCGTAATCCTCGGCCTCGAGCTGGTGCAGAATCGATTCCGAGGCGAAAAACACCGCCTCGACCCGCATCTTCCCCTGACGGGGGATGCGATAGGTGAAGGGCGCAACCTTCTCAAAAGTGAGCCCCATCGTGCCCTCAAGTCTACACGTCGAGGATCACCGCCGCCTCGTACCCCGCCCCGCGCCGCTCGATGGCCAACCCGTGGAAGGTCACCCCCTTGACCTCGCCCAAAAATCCCATCCGCTCAAGGTCGAGCGGCGCCACCGCGAGCCGCGCCGAAACGACCCAGCCCTCTTCCACCCGGCAGAGCCTGAGCCTGATGCCGGCCGGGACCTGGCCCCTGGTCTGGATGAGGTAGAGCAGCTCTCCGAGCCAGCGCACGAGCAGGGTCTCGAGGTCGGGGGCCGGAAGGCGAACCTCCAGCCAGCGCGCCCCTTTACGCGGGGGCTCGGCCAAGAGGGCCTGAGAAAGCCCGCGAGCCGCGAGGTAGAAGAGCCCGGGCAGGGAACGGGCCCGGATGCGAAACCCGAGGTCCGCGGTGTGGTCAAAGAACTCGATCACGGCCACCCCCTGCTTCAGGGTATGGGAGCCGGCAGCCGGTCCCTACGGACCCGACCGGGGCGGGGCGGCGGGGGTATGGTTTCGGTGATTTCCCCACATTTATCCACAGGGGTGAATAGGCGAAGATTTGCGTGCTCATCGTACATACCCCACTTTTCCACAGAGTTATCCACAGGTTATCCACAGGCCTGGACCGCCCGAACAAAAGCCGCTATACGGCGGTGATCCTTCACGCCCGGGGCGGCCTCGACCCCGCTCGAAACGTCGAGGGCGTAGGGCGTGTACTTTCTCAGGAGCTCGCATACGTTCTCCGGATCCAGCCCCCCGGCGACGATCACCCGCTTTTCCGAGGGAACGCTCGCCAGCCAGTCCCAGGCAAAGCGCTGGCCCGAGCCCGGCCGGGGGCCATCGAGCAGCCAGGCGTCGGCGGGGTAGTCAAAGAGGGCGGGATCGGGCGGGCCGCTCAAGCGGAAGGCCTTCACCACCGGCAGACGGCGTCCGATCTCGCGCGCCACCTCGGGGGGCTCGTCCCCGTGGAGCTGCACTGCCGTGAGGCCCACAAACTCGGCGACCTCGAGGACCTCCTCCGCCGGCGCGTCCACGAACACCCCCACCCGCAGCACCAGCGGCCCCAGCGCCCGGGCGATCGCGGCCGCCTGCTCGGGGGTAACGCGGCGTTTGGAGGGGGCGAAGACGAACCCCAGCGCGTGCACCCCCACCGATTCGGCAAAGCGCGCGTCCGCGAGCCGGGTGATGCCGCAGACCTTGATCCGAACCACGCCATAAGCTTACCCGCCCTGGCCCAGGTCGTTCTCCGCCCAGAGGTAATGGGCCGCCACCGAGCGATAGGGGGCAAAGCGGGCCCCCAGGGCCTGGAGTTCGGCTTCATCCTTCAGGCCGTAAAGGACCGTGGCCTTTTGCCGAAGGCCGAGGTCGCGCACCGGCCACACGTCGAGCCGCCCCAGCCCGAAGATCAAGACCATGTCCACCGTCCAGGGCCCGACGCCCTTTTGCCCCAGCAACCGGCGGCGGACCTCGGCGTCGGAAAGCGTCGCGAAATCGGCGAAGGCGCCCCGGGCCGCAAGGCGGGCCAGATCCAAGATGGTTCGCGCTTTCGCCCGTGAAACGCCGAGGGCCCGCAGGCCGGCCTCGCCCGCGGCCAGGAGCCGCTCGGGGGCAAGGCCGACCGCGTCCACGAGGCGACCGAAGATGGCCCGGGCGGCGGCGTTCGACACCTGCTGCCCCACCACCGCGCGCAAAAGCGCCGGAAAAACGCCGTGCACGCCCCAGCGGTAGGGGCCATGGCGCTCGATGAGGCGGGCCATGATGGGGTCCTGACCGAGCCGGGCGAGCACCTCGGGCCGCGCGCGCACCTCGGCCAGGTGGTCGGCCTTCACCGGAAGACGACGCCGTCGACGGTGGTCACCCGGCCCTGATAGAGGAAGCTGACCTGGCGCAGCGCGGCCTTAAGGTCAAAGGGCGTCAGGGCGCTGGTGCCGTCTTCCGGGAGCACCACCTTGTACCAGCGCAGCGCCGCCGAGCCCGCGGTGTGCAGGACGCAGATGTTGGCCACGGTGCCCACCACCACCACGTTCTGGATTCCCCAAAGCCGGAGCTGGTGGTCGAGCGGGGTGCCGTAAAAACCGTCGTAGCGGAGCTTTTTCACCACCAGTTCGCCCGGCCTGGGCGCGAGTTCCGAAACGATCTCCGCCCCCCAGCTCCCGGCCACCGCGTGCCTCGGCCAGATGGAAAACTCGGGGTCATCCTCGGCGTGCCAGTCCTGGGTGTAGGCGACGCGGGCCCCGGCCGAGCGCGCCTTGTCCAGCAACCGGGCGATGGCGGGAATCGTCTTCGGCGCGTCGGGCACAAAAAGCGCCCCCTCGGGGTGGGCGAAGTCGTTCTGCATGTCCACCACGATCACCGCGGTCTTTTTGGCCTCGAGGGCCACCACCTCTTCGCGCGGGATCTCGGGGACTTCAACGCCCATGCCTCACCTCCCCCCACCGTCGAGGGCCCGCCAGGCGAGCGCCGCCAAAACCGCCTTCACCAGGTCACCGGCCAAAAAGGGCAGGGCCCCGAGGGCCAGCGCCCGGGCCAGATCCATGCCCAAATAGACCGAGAGCCAGGGCACGCCCAGGGCGTAGATCAAAAGGCTGCCGGCCAAAAAGGCGAAAAGCGCCCGGAAAAAGCCCCGCCCCAGGCCCGCCTCCAGCGCCCAGCCCACCAGGTAGGCCGCGAGCGGGAAGGCGAGCAGGTAACCGCCGGTGGGGCCGAAGAGGTAGCCGAGCCCCGCGCCCTTGGCGAAGACCGGAAGACCCAGCGCCCCCTCGAGCAGATAGGCGACGAGCGCCAGGGCCCCAAGGCGCGACCCCAAAAGCGCCCCCAAAAAGAGCACCCCGAAGGTCTGGCCGGTCACCGGCACCGGCGTAAATGGCAGCGGCACGCTCACCCGGGCCAGCAGCGCCACCAGCAGGCTGCCCAAGAAGGCGAGCCAGAGCTTTTTGCCAATGCCTTCCGCCGAAACCCAGCGCAATACGATGGGAACCGTTTGTGTTCGCATCTCCACCATCCCTCCTTCAAAGCCCCCTCAGACCCGGGGCAAACCACCCACGAGCGAAACGTCTCCGGCGGTCACCACCCGTCCCCGCCGCCCCGAGCGCACCTTGAGCGCGCCGTCGGGGAGGACGGCCTCGGCCACCCCCTCGACCACGCCGCCCACCCAGCGCACCTCGACCCGGCGCGAGAGGGTGAGGCTGTGGACCTCGTAGGCCGAGAGCAAGGCCTCGGGATCGTCGAGCAGGGCATAGGCGCGCTCGAGCTCGAAGAGCAGCCGGGCGAGCAGCACGTCGCGACGCAGACCGGGAAAAAAGCGGGCCAGCCCGGCCGCGCCCTGGGGGAGCCCCGCCTCGGCGACATTGAGCCCCACGCCGAGCAGGGCGTAGCGGATCTCCTCACCGAGGATATCGGCCTCGAGCAGTATGCCCCCGAGCTTGGCCCAGGCGCTCTCCTCCTCGCCCGAAAGCGGCACCACCAGATCGTTGGGCCACTTGAGCCCGCCCACGCCGGCGGCCCGCGCCAGCGCCACCCCGGCGGCGAGGGGCAAAAGGGCCAGCGCCGAAAGCGGCGATCTGGGCCGGAGCAAGAGCGAGAAGTAAAGCCCCGACCCCGGGCTCTCCCAGCGCCGCCCCCGCCGTCCGCGGCCGGCGGTCTGAACCTCGGCCAGCACCACCGCCCCCTCGGGGGCCCCGGCCTCGGCCAGATTCCGCAGCTCGTCTTGGGTGCTGGTCACCGTCCCCAGGTAGCGGTAGGGGCGGCCGAAGCGGCCCTTGAGCCGCGGCCCCAGGTTTTGCGGCGCGGGGGTGCCGGGCGCCAGGCGGTAACCCTGCTTGCCACGCTCGATCGGGAATCCCTCGGCGGCGAGCCGGGACGCGGCCTTGGCCACCGCCTGCCGGGTCTTCCCCAGCCGCCGGGCGAGCGCTTCCCCGCTCTGCCAGGTTTCGGTGAGCGCCGGGAGGAGATCCACGTCAACCAATCTGACACGCCGCGGTTGACACCTGCAAGCGCGGCCTCCTTACCCCCTCCTCACCGCGCGCCCCTATAGTGGGGTCATGCGCGCTGTGATCGCGATCTTGATGGTGTTGAACCTGGCCTTTGCCGCGGGATGGGTCCTCCCCTTCGACGGTCGGGGGGGCGCAGCCAGCGCCTACGCCCTGGCCGAAAGCCTGGACGCGCCGGACCCCATCCTGGCTGGCCTGGCCCTCCCCGAACCCCCCTGGACCGACGGCTGGCGGCTCCTCATGCCCTCGCTGGCACGCCCCGCCGGGGCGCGGATGGTCGCCGAGGCCACGGGGCTTTCCTGGGTGCTCACCGGTGAGGTCCTCCCCGACGGCTTTATCCGGGCCTCGCTCGCCCACGACGGCCGGGTCGAGACGGTAAGGCTCGCTTCCCTGGATCTCGTCGCCCGCTGGGCCGCAGACCGCCTCAAAAAGCGCCCGAAGAGGCTCCGCGAAAAGCCCGAGCTCGAGCCGATTCTGCGCGCCGCCCTCGAGGGCAATCTCGAAGCCGCCGCCCAAATGGCCGAGGCGAAGGGGGAATCCCGCCTGGCGAGCCGGCTGCGGCGCTACGCCAGCGCCGGGCGCGGCCCCGCCGACCTCCCCGACCTGCCCCCGGCGGTGGCGCGCTTTTGGCAGGGGCTCGCCGATCCCAAGGCCATGCCCGATACGCGAATGGGCCTGGTGTGGAAGGCCTTCTTCGGCCTCAGGAAAAACCCCAGCGGCCAAAACCCCGCCCTCGAGGCGCTCCTCAAAAGCCCCCTGCTCCTCCACCAAAGCGCCGCCCTGCTCCTCTTGCACGCCAAGGACGACCCCCGCTGGCTCGATCTGGCCGACGCCCTGCCAAAAAAGGCGCCGCGCTTTACCTGGGCCTTTGAGATGCAGAGTTTCGCCGCCTTTGAAAGGAACGAGCCGCAAAAGGCCCGGCGGGCTCTGCTCCAGGCCATCCGCCTCGAGCCCGACGAGAGCCTCTATTGGACCAACCTCGGCTGGGCCAATTATCTCCTCGGCGACCTGGCCGGGGCCGAGCTGGCCTCGGTGCGGGCGCTGCAACTTGAGCCCAACCCGACCGCGCACTATAACCTCGGCCTGATCGCCGCCATCCAGGGCCGCCACCTCACCGCCCAGCGCCACTACCAAAAGGCGGTCAGCCTCGATCAGACCTGGGAGATCGAGAGCGCGCTCAAGGATCTCAAAGACGCCGGCAAGCCCGAACTCGCCTTCTGGCAGGGCTTCCTCCTCACCCGGGCCGGCGAGGCGGACGCGGCCCGGAAGGCCTACGAGGCCTTCATCGAAGCCCGCCCCGACCACGTCCTGGTGCCCATGGCCCGCCGCGCCCGCCAAAGGCTCGCCGGCGCCTCGCTCAAGGTGACGCCGGTCGGGCTCGCGCTGCGGCCCGAAGGCGGCGAGGTGCAAAGGATCGGCGCCGGCGAGCCCTTCTACCTCGAGGTGGTCCTCGAGGGCGACCCGGCGCTCCCCCACCGGCAGCTGGTGGCCATCCTCCGGCAAAACGGCGCCGTCGTAAGCCGGGCCGAAACCACCCCGCCCTACCCCCCGAACACCGCCGCCTGGCGCGGTCGCGTGGGCCCGCTTGAAGCCGAGTCGGCGGGGAAAGCCGAGATCGTGCTCGAGCTGGGCGGGGCTCGGGCCATCCAGACCCTCACCGTCGGCGAAAGCAACCTGGCGCGAAAGCTCTACGCCCGCGGCATCGTCCTCACCGACCTCGGCGGCCGGCCGCTCCTGGAAGAAAGCGCCCTGCTCGCGCCGAAGGCCGAAAACCGCCTCATAGAACGTCTCATCACCCTGAGCAAGGAAGCGGCCCCCATCGTGGCCGGCATCGAAGCCTACCGGCGACCGATCGCCCGGGGCGCCCACCGGGGCGAGGCCCTGCCGGCGTTCTTGCAAAATCCGGATCCAAAGACCGTCCGCGCCTACCTCGAGGCGGTGCTCAAGACCCCCGAGCTCGCCGAACCCAACGCGGTGGAGGGGTTCGTGCGCTGGCTTTTGGAAACCGGCGAGTAACCCGCCCCCGCACGCTTCATCGTCGCGCCCGGCGCCGGCCAAGGCCCCACCACACGACGAGCGCGAGGACCGGCAGCACCAGGACGGTGACGGTGAGGGCATAGGCGCCGAACTCGCCCAGGCGTGCGCCGGCCTCGAGCAGCGCCCCCACCTCGGCGGTACCGAGGCTCTGTCCGCTCACCCGCGCCACCGAGAGCAGCGCCGAGGCCAGCGCCTCGGCGCCAGCAGGGGCGCGGGCGAGCACATCGGCGTTGTTCGCCGACTGGAAAAGCGCCCGCCCCAGGCCCAGGGAAGCGAGCACCAGCGCCGCCGAAGCCAGGGGCGAAACACCGAGGCTCACCCAGGCGAGCGCCACCCCGAAGACCAGCACCGAGGCCCCGAGGGCCATGGCCCGGGAAAACCCCACCCGGTCGGCATAGCGGCCGGCCCGGGCACCGAAGATCATCAGCATCCCGGGTGGAATGAGAAGCCAAAGCCCCACCCGGGCCGCGCCGAGGCCGAGGCTTGAGAGGAAAAAGGCGCTGGCCAGCACCGCCCCGAAGATATAGGCGAAGTAGAAGACGGTCCGCAAAAGCCCGAGGAGGAACCGCCGCTGGAAAAGTCCGGCCAGCGGCAGCGCCCGGGGCGGGAAGTCGGGCAGGTGCGGGCTCTGCCAAAGCCCGACCATGGCCAGCGGGGGCGAGAGCAAAAAGACGCTTTGGGGTCCGAAGGCCTCGCTCAAAAGCCCCCCCGCCGCCGGCCCCAAAAGCTGCCCCAGGGCCACGGTGCTCGCGATCAGCCCCAGCGCGTATCCCGGGCGCCTCGGCCAGGTGGCCACCGCGAGCCCCGGCACCAGCCCCACGATGCCGGCGATCGCCACGCCCTGCACCCCGCGCAACGCCACGATGGCCCAAAGGCTCGGGGCCAGGAAGAGGAGCACCGACACCAGGGCGTGAAGGGCGAGCGAAAAGCGGAACACCCGCGACGCCCCCCAGCGCCCCGCCAGCAGGGCCAGGGGGATGAAGGCGAGGGCGGCGGAAAAAAGCCCCACCGAGAGCACCGCCTGCACCGCCCCGGGGCCGGCGGAAAAAAGCGCGCCCAACGGGGGCAGCGCGGGCACCAGGGCGCTTTGGGTCACGGTGGTCAGGAACACGCCCGAGAGCAGGGCCAGCATCCTGGGGTCGAAGGCCTCGGCGAACCGGGCGCGGCGGCGCATGGCTCCATCCTACGCCCGACGTTAACCTCCCCTTTACCTTCCCCGGGGAAGATGACGTCGCTATGAAGGGAACG
>CAZXOY010000048.1:0-14820 GCA_964642655.1 uncultured bacterium | reverse complement strand
TACGAGTTAGCTTCAGGTGACTGGAGTTCAGACGTGTGCTCTTCCGATCTCATTGAAGAAGACACCGGCGAACCCTCGAAGAGCTGGTGTCAGGCGTCCACGCGGCAAACGGGCTGAGCTCACCCACGGGGACGCGACCGTAATCGCCACGAGCACGTTTCAATCCTCTACGAGGCAAACGGGCTTTGCGACGAGGTCAAATTTTTGGCTCAATCAGGTCACCAAACCGTTTCAATCCTCTACGAGGCAAACGGGCTTTGCGACGCTGTCGCTGGCCGGGGAATCCAAGTACAACGGTCGTGTTTCAATCCTCTACGAGGCAAACGGGCTTTGCGACCGGATCTCGGAGGCCCGGCGCACCTGCTGCACCGCGTGGTTTCAATCCTCTACGAGGCAAACGGGCTTTGCGACTCACCCGGGCAGGCGCGCCCTTGCCCTGGGCGTTTACAGGGCCATTTTCGCACGCGGGGACTTTATGCACAAGATGGAGGGTGATCGGGGGAGGGCGAAGCCGGGTTTTTGCCGTGTGCATGCGCTGCGCACGCGCTTTGCTGGTGTTGCTGCGGTATGCATTTGGGATGGCCCTTCGTTATCGCTTTTGTTGGAAAGCGAGGTTTGCTGGCTGAATAAGTGGCGTCCGCGCTCGCGATTGTATGTGGATCCTGCAGTCTTCACCTCGCTCTTGGGGCTGGCCCCGGGTGTGCTTTGAAAACCCCTACCGCCCCCGCGAAGAGGGGCAGTAGGGGTTTTCGCCTGGAGCCGGCGGTCGGATTTGAACCGACGACCTACCGCTTACGAGGCGGTTGCTCTACCGCTGAGCTACACCGGCCCGCCAGGGCCTTACTAAGTATAGAGAGCCCGGCTTTGACTGTCCACAAAAATCCCCGCCTGCTGGCGGGGTCCGCTGGTGGGCCCTGCAGGACTCGAACCTGCAACCAACCGGTTATGAGCCGGCTGCTCTCACCATTGAGCTAAGGGCCCACGCCCCGATCCAATCTACAACAAAGCCGAGATCGCGTAGAGCCGGCTAAGACTCGGCCACGTCGTTGAGGATTTCAAGTGCCTCTTCTTCGGATAGAACGCTGGCGAAGTAGACGGTTTCGCCTGGGTTCCAGCTTTGCGATGCATGGACGATCGAGGCTTCACCATCGCGAACCCGTACCAGGGGGAGAACTTCCTCGGGAAAGCCAAGGGAGGCCACGGGTTTGGCGGGAAAGCCCTTGGGGACGTGCCAGGTGAGGACAACGGCTTTGTGGTGAGACAGGGTGTGGTCCCAGGTTTCAACGTCGAGCGGACCCAAAAACGCGGGTTGCCCGCCCGCGCGGTACACCAGTTCCGGCCCGACGGTCCCCTCGTCGAGCACGGTGAGTGCGCGGCCGATGCCGAAGACTTCCCTTCCGATGTGGGTGACGAGTAGGTTGACCTCGGGGTTGGTGGTGATCGCCAGGATGGTCCGGGCCTCATCGGCCCCGGCGGCTTCGAGCACATCCTCTTCAAGTGCGTTGCCCTCGAGGGCCGCGAGCTTTTCCCGGTGGGCCTCGCGGATGCGGTGGGGGTTGTGGTCGACCAGAGTCACCGATTGTTCGTGGGCGACGAGGATTCGGGCCACGGTTCGCCCGAGCCCGCCCGCGCCGACGATGACGGTGTGTTTGGCCTCGCCCCGGTGCAAACCGAGCCAGCGCACCAGCGCGGGCGCGAGCAGGCTGGTGAGGGTGACGGTGATGAAGATGGTGATGAAGACCATGGCCAACAGCGTTTCTCCGACGTCGCCGAGCGCCAGGGCGAAAAGCGAGGCCACGGATGCAGAGACGATGCCCCGGGGTCCCATGGCGGCGATGAAGACCTTTTCCCGCGTTGAGTGCTCAGAGGCCCGGAGCGAGGCGAAGACCGCGATCGGGCGGACGAGGAGGATGAGGAGTGCCGTCACCAGGATGCCGCGGGGACCGGCCTCGAGGACAGTGCTGAGAGGCAGGTCGGCGGCGAGGAGGACGAAGAGCACGCTGATGGCGAGCAGGGTGAGCTGTTCTTTGAACCGGCGCAACCGGTGTTCCTCGGGGATGGCTTCGCGCTGGACCACGAGCCCCATCACCACTGCCGCCATGATCCCGGCCTCGCTAAACAGTCCGTCGGCGACGCCGTAGACGACCAGCACCCCCGCCAGGGCGACCAGGTTTTTGAGTTCGAGCGGGACCCAGCGCGGCTGCTTGAGCAGCCAGGAGAGCCCGATGCCGCCGACGCCCCCGACCGCGATGCCGGCGAGGAGCCGGCCGGCGTAGGCCAGCGGGGCCTCGAGGACCTCGATCCCCCCGTGGCCCGAGAGGCCGGCGATGGCTTCGAAGATGGCCACCGCCAAAATCGCCCCGATGGGGTCGATGAGGATGGCCTCGCCCTCGAGGATGGTCTTGAGCGGCCGACCGATCGGCAGTCGTTTGAGGAGGGGCTGGACCACGGTGGGGCCGGTGACCGTGACCAGGGCCCCGAAGAGCAGGGCGACCGGCAGTTCGAGCCCCCCGACCAGCACGCCCGCGGCGCTGGCTCCGATCCAGGTGAGGCCAGCGCCTACGGTGATGAGGCGTCGTACTTCGTAGAGCGAGTTTTTGAGTTCGGCGAGCCTGAGGCTCAAGGCGCCCTCAAAGAGGACGATGGCCACCGCGAGCTTGACCAAAAGGGGCAGCCCGTAGCGCAGGGCGTCGGGATGCATGAGCCCGAGGATGTCGGGGCCGAAGATCACGCCGAAACCGAGGAGCAGGACGAGCGACGGCAGCCGGAAACGGTGGGCCACCAGCTGGGCGAAAACCCCGAGCCCGACGGCCCATAAAACGGTAAAAAACGCGAGGCTCTCTTCGTTCATCGATTCCGGGATCCACTTCTTAAGCGCGTGGGTTAGCCTTGGTCAACGGGGGGAAAACCCTCGCCTCTATCCTCGGCCGGGGTCTCTTTGGCCAGGGCTGAGAGGCGATCGATGCGCTGCAAAATTTCCTTGTGCTGCACCTTGAGGGAGTCGATCTGGGTCGAAAGACTTCCGCTTTCGTCCTGGAGGGCGGCCTTGAGCTCTTGGGTCCGCTTTTGGAGCTGGTCCTGAATCGCCTGGAGCTCTTCGCGGAGTTCGGCGAGTTCGGCCTCGAGGTAGGCCTTGAGGTTGACGAAGCGGGATTCCTCTTCCTTTTCGAGCAGCTTGCGGGCCTGGTGGAGATCCCGGGCGTAGCGACGAACTTCGGTGAGCGCGGCGGCCTCGATGCCGAGGGTGAAGAGGACATAGAGCACGGTGAGCACCGCGACCACCCCGAGCATGACCGTGCCCAGCGGGGTCTCGGTTTGGGTAAAGAGCAAATTGAGCTTTGTGGGCTGGGTGAACGCCGGCCAGTTGATGCCGGCAAAAAGCGCAAGCAGCGTTAAGACGGTGAGCACGGTTATCGTGCGGAAGTTCATACCGACCTCCTGCGCCAGAGGCGCCATGGGGCATTATACCCGTGGCGAAGGGGTGGCCTCGAATCGGGTTCCCGCATGGCCATGCCAGGCCCCGCGAATCGCTCCCGCCTCGCCCTTGGTGATCGTCGCCCAGGGGGTTCCCGCATCCAGGGCCGCGATCGCGGCTTGAACCTTGGGGATCATGCCGCCGGCGATCACACCCTTTTCGATCAGGGCGAGGGCTTCGGCTTTGTCCAGGTGGCGAAGGTGGCTTTCCGGGTCGCCAGGTCTCGCCAGTACGCCCGGGACGTCGGTCAGGAAGACGATGGGGGACCCCAACGCGCCGGCGACTGCCGCCGCCGCCAGATCGGCGTTGATGTTGAGCACGCCGTCGCGGTCAATGCCCAAGGGGCTGATCACTGGCGTGTGGCCGGCCTCGAGGAGCGAGCGAAGGAGGCGCGTGTTCACCGCCCGCACCCGCCCGACGCGCCCCAGCCCTTGCTGGGGCTCGGCGAGGAGCAACCCGGCGTCCCGCCCCGAAAGGCCGAGGCTGGGCCGGCCTTTTTCGCTGAGGGCGTGGGCCAGGATTTTGCCAATTCGGGTCAGCACCATCTCGACCGCGTCGATCTGGTCCGGTGGAGTGAGCCGCTGGCCGTCGACGAACACCGTTTCTTTCCCCAGTTCGCGAAGAAAGGCGCCGATCTGCGGCCCCCCACCGTGGACGACGACCAGATGCCCTTCCCAGGCCGCGAGCTCGGGGATGATGGCTTCCTGGCTTCCCAGCGAGCCCCCGACTTTAACCACCAGGATGGATTCATTGACCTCCGGCATGGACCCTGCCTCCAGCTGCCCCCAGTTTATGGGATCGGGGTGCCTGAGGCCGGGGGCGATGGTGGCGCGCGGCACACAGGACGCTTCTGGATGCGCGTATAATTTCAACCCTAAAAGAAAAAATACAGAAGGAGAGGGAGGGATACGCATGTGGCGCAGGCAGGGATTGAGAACTCTACTGCGGGTGGGGGCGGCTTTCGCCTTGGCCGCTCTCCCGGTTTTGGGGCAGGCGCCCTCGCCGCGAAAAGCTCCACCTCCGGTTCCGTTTAACCACGCGAACCTGGCCAAGATCAAGCTGCCGCCCGGTTTTAAGATCACGCTCTTTGCTCAGGTGCCGAATGCCAGGTCGCTGGCCGTGGGCAGGCCGATGGGCGTGGTGTTCGTGGGCACGCGCTACGACAAGGTCTACGCCGCCGTCGATCGCAACAAGGACGGGGTGGCCGACGAGGTCTATGCCATTGCCGAGGGGCTCAACGTTCCCAACGGCGTGGCGTTTAAGGACGGCGTTCTGTACGTGGCCGAACAGCACCGGGTGATCCGCTTCTTCGCCCCCGAATTCGACATCGTGCGCCAGTTCCCCCCGGAAGTCATCTTCGACCGGCTGCCCAATAAATACCCCCACGGATGGCGTTACATCGCCGTGGGTCCCGATGGCAAGGTGTACGTGGCCGTGGGCGCGCCCTGTAACATCTGCGTGCCCGAGGGCCTCGAGGGCACCGTGATCCGGATGGATCCCGACGGCAACAACATGGAGGTGTTCCTGAGTGGCCAGCGCAACATCGTGGGGATGGACTGGCACCCCAAGACGGGCGTCTTCTACGCGACCAACAACGGCGCCGACGGCCTTGGGGACGATGTGCCCCCCGATACGCTGATCCGCGCCGACCGGCCCGGGCTTTATTTTGGCTTCCCCTATGTTCCCACGGCGGGGGGTTCGACGCCGACGCCCGGTTTCGAAGGGAAAAAGCCCCCCCGGCCGATCACCCCCGCGGTGATGGACTTCCAGGCCCACAGTGCGCCTTTGGGGATCCATTTTTACCGCGGCGAGATGTTCCCCGAGCCCTACCGGAACGGGGCCTTCGTCGCGCGCCACGGCTCCTGGAACCGAACGGTGCCGGTTGGCTACGACATCGTCTTCGTACGCTTCGACGAGGCGGGCGACCCCGTTTCCCAGGAAGTCTTCGCTTCGGGCTGGCTGGTGCGCGGCAGCGCCTGGGGGCGCCCGGTGGACATCAAGGAGCTCCCGGACGGCTCGCTGCTGGTTTCGGATGATTTCGCCGGGGTTATCTACCGCATCACCTACGAAGGCGAGTAGCGAAGGGTCCGTTCGCTTCCGGCGGCCTTCCGCCGCCGGAAGATCTTTTGCCCTGGAGGCGGGTGGTAATTGCCTGCGGGAAGTGTCAGCATATTGGCATGCGCGTTTCCGAATTGATGACGAAAGATCCTTTGGCGGTGAATAAAGATGAATCCATAGCTAAGGCCGCCGAAGTGATGCTCAAAAACCGATTCGGAGGGCTGCCCGTGGTCGACGGCCAGGGGATGATCGCCGGGGTGATCGAGGTCGACGACCTCCTGCCTCACCCGGCGATGGTGCCCCATTCCGACGTCGAGGCCCTGAAACTCTTCGATGACTGGATCGACGCCGGGGACTACGCCGAGATCTTCCGCCGCTACACCGAGACGCCGGTCTCGGCGGTCATGCGCGAGCCGGCGCTGGTCCTGAGCCCTGAGGACGGCCTTTGGAAGGCGCTCAAGGCCTTGGTGGAAAACGACTTCCGGCGGCTCCCTGTGGTCGATGAGAACCGCCGGGTGGTCGGTATCCTGACCCGGAGCGATTTCATGCGTCTGTTCCTGGAGGGTCGCTGATGGAGCAAGCGGGACCGAGCGTGGCCGAGCTTCTTTTTCAGATCTTCGTCCTGGTCGTCGCGGTCCAGTTCGTGGGATGGCTCTTCCGGCGCTTCGGCCAGCCGGCGGTGATCGGAGAGCTGGTGGCGGGGGTGATCATCGGCCCCTCGGTGCTGGGTCTGGTGCACGAAGGGCCGACGTTTGAGTTCATCGCCGAACTGGGTGCGATCTTCCTCTTGTTCATGGTCGGCCTCGAAACACGGCTCAAAGACGTTTTGGCCGTGGGGAAGGAAGCTTTTTTGGTCGCGGTGGCCGGGGTGATCCTTCCTTTTATCGGCGGCTACTATTTCAGCGTTCTTTCCGGCCACGAGCAGGTGGCCTCGCTCTTTTTCGGGGCCGCCCTGGTCGCCACCAGCGTGGGGATCACCGCCAGAGTGCTCCAGGAGCTCGGCGTACTCTCGCGGCCTTATAGCCGGATCATTCTCGGGGCGGCGGTGATTGACGACGTGCTCGGCCTCATCATCCTGGCCATCGTCTCCGGCATTGCCCAGACCGGGGCGGTGGAGGCGGGGCCGACGATCCGCCTGGTGGTGATCTCGGTGATCTTTGTGGGCGCGGCCATGGCCGCGGTGCCGCTCGTGCGTCGGTTGCCGCTCGATCGGCTGCCCTTCCAGTCGGCCTACGGGACGGCGGTGATCTTCGCCTTGGGCATGGCCGCCCTGGCGGGAGCCATCGGCCTGGCCCCCATCGTCGGGGCTTTCCTGGGCGGGATGGTCCTGGCCGAGGTGGCCGAGGATCTCGGGATCGAGGCGCCGATCCACGCCCTCGAGGGCTTTTTGGCCCCGATCTTCTTCGCCTTCATGGGGATCATGCTCGACCTCAAGGCGCTCGGTGGCGGGGACGTGTTGGTGGCGGGGGCAATTGTGAGTGTGATCGCCATTCTCGGGAAGCTGGTCACCATGATTCCGGCCCTCACCCAGGGGCTGAGGAGCGCCGCGGTGGTTGGGGTGGGTATGATTCCCCGGGGCGAGGTGGGCTTGATCGTCGCCGCCATCGGCCTTTCCGCCGGGGCGATCGGCGAGGACCAGTTCGCGGTGGTGATCTTCATGGTTGTGGTGACCACGCTGCTCTCGCCGCTCTTGCTCAGGCCGCTCATCGTTTGGGCGGAGGGTGGCCGTCTGCCTTCGCAGGAAGGCCAGTAGCATACCCGCGCCTTACCGTCCGTCACCGGCGGCTTTTTCCGCTCGTGGCGGGCGGTCTTAGGCTATGATGGATCCAATGAGCGAGCCGAAAATTACACCGCTGGCCCGGCGCCTGGCTGAGGAGAACGGGATCGATTGGCGCCAGATCGTGGGCAGTGGGCCCGATGGAATGGTGACCGAGCGGGACATCCTCAACTACCTGGCCAAGGTCATGTCCGGGGAGGTGACCCTCGAGGGCCCGCCGCCCGGCGAGCCGCCGCCGCCGGAGGGCGAAGCTGACCTCGAGGCCGCCCGCTCGGCCCTTGAGCGCGAGGGCGTCGTCCTCGACGACCTCATCCCCGGGGATCTCGCGGAGAAGGATCCCGGCGAGGCCTTTGAGCTCGATCTGGCGATCGACGAGTGGGATCTGGAGACCGAAAGCGAGCCTCGCGAGGCGGCGACGGCGGAGGAAGCGCCGGCCGAGTCCGTCGCCGATGCGCTTGAGCTCGAGGCGGGCGAGGCCCTCAAGACCGGCGAGCCGGACGAAGAAGCGCCGCCGGTCATGGACTCGTTGCCGCCGCCCGAGGATGAGACCGCGCCTCTGGTCCTGGGTGAAGAAGGCGGCGAGTCGGTTCCTGCGGAAGCCGGCGCCGTTCCCGGCACGCCCGAGCCCGAAGCGGCGCCGCTTGGGGTGGCCGGCGCGGGGGCGCCCTCGCCGGTGCCGCTTCGGTTTTGGGCCCAGTCGGTTCCCCTTTCGCGGCTGATCGAAGCCCGGGAAGTCCTCCAGGCGGAGCTCGGTCGACCGGTGCCCCTGGGGGCGTTGCTCTTCCGGGCGGCGACCGCGGCCCTGGAAGAGCTCGCGTTGCCGCTGGATGCGGTGAAAGGCGTCTTCGACGGGACGGGCTTTCGTGGGCTTTCGGTGCTGCCCGCACCGGGGCTCGTCGATTTCCTCGAGGCCTGGGAGGGTGCGGAGAGCGAGGCCGAAGGGCTTTTGGTGTACCAGGCCGATTCCCCCCTGCCCCTTCCCGCCGCGCCGGCTTTGGCCCTCGCCCTGCCCGAAACCTCTGAGCAGCAGGGGCTTTTGCTCCTGACCGGTGAGGTTTCGGAAGACCCGGGGCGTTTTCTGGCCCGGGTCGCCCACCGCCTCGAGCACCCCGTCCTGCTCGTGCTCTAGCGGCGGGAATGCTTCGGGCCGCGTTTGGCCCGGGGGCCAGTGGCCTGGGGCAGGTGGATGCCCTTGAGCCTGGCCTCGATGGCTCGGATCTGGTCCCGGATCTCGGCCGCGCGTTCGAAGTCGAGGGCCTCGCTCGCCTCCCACATCGCGAGCTCGAGCTCGGCGATCTCGGCCTTGAGCGCTTCCGGGTCGGCGCTCGGGATCTCGATCTCCGCTTCGGCGTAATCCTCCGGTTTGACCAGGGGACGGACCGATTTCTCCACCGTCTTCGGCGTGATGCCGTGCTTTCGGTTGTAGGCTTCCTGAATGGCCCGGCGGCGGTTGGTCTCATCGACTGCCTTGCGCATCGCTTCGCTCACGGTGTCGGCGTAGAGGAAAACCTCGCCCCGCACGTTCCGGGCCGCGCGGCCGATGGTCTGGATCAGGGAACGCTCGCTACGGAGGAACCCGGTCTTGTCGGCCTCGAGGATGGCCACCAGACTGACTTCGGGCAGGTCGAGCCCTTCCCGGAGCAAATTGATCCCCACCAGCACGTCGAAGTGGCCAAGCCGGAGGTCCCGGAGGATGGCCTGGCGTTCAAAGGCGTCGAGCTCGTGGTGCAGGTAACGGGCCCGCAGACCGTGTTCGATCAGGAAGTCGGTGAGGTCTTCGGCCATCTTCTTGGTCAGCACGGTGACCAGGACCCGCTCGCCTCGCTTTGCCCGCTCTTTGACCGCGGCCATGAGGTCTTCGATCTGGCCCTTGCTGGGCTTGATCGTGACCTTGGGATCGAGCAGGCCGGTCGGGCGAATGATCTGCTCGACCACGCGCCCGCTGACCGAAAGTTCGAAGGGGCCGGGGGTGGCCGAGACGAAGATCATCTGCCCGGTTTTTTCCAGGAACTCCTCGAAGGTGAGCGGTCGGTTGTCGAGCGCGCTCGGGAGCCGAAAGCCATAGGCCACCAGGGTCTCTTTACGCGAGCGATCGCCGGCGAACATCCCCTGGATTTGGGGCACGGCCACGTGGGATTCGTCGATGAAGGTGATGAAGTCGTCGGGGAAGTAGTCGAGCAAGGTGTAAGGGGGCTCGCCGGGGGCCCTTCCCGAAAGGTGACGGGCGTAGTTCTCGATGCCCTTGCAGGTCCCGGTGAGCCGTAGCATCTCGAGGTCATAAAGGGTCCGCTCCTTGAGACGCTGGGCCTCGAGATGCTTGCCCTCGGCCTCGAGTTCGGCGAGCCGTTCTTTGAGCTCGGCTTCTATGGCGGCGATCGCCGGCGCGAGCCGTTCCTCGGGCGTGGCGTAGTGGCTCGCGGGGTAGAGCACGAACCCGGGCAGGGTTTTTTGGGTTTCACCGCTCACGGGGTGGACGACGCTGATGCGGTCCACCTCGTCGCCCCACAGCTCGACCCGAACCGGCTCGGTGTCGTAGGCGGGCCAGACCTCGATGACCTCACCTTTGACCCGGAAGCGGCCCGGTTCCAGGGCCACGTCGTTGCGCTCGTAAAAAAGCTCGATCATGCGCGAGATCAGAGCTTCCCGCGGCCACCGGTCGCCCACGTTGACGATGAGGTTCAAACGGCGGTAATCCTCCGGGTTGCCGAGTCCGTAGATCGCACTCACCGAGGCCACCACGATGACGTCGCGACGGGTGAGGAGGCTGCGGGTGGTCGAGTGGCGGAGCCGCTCGATTTCCGGGTTGATCGAAGCGTCCTTTTCGATGTAGAGGTCGCGGCCGGGGACATAGGCTTCGGGCTGGTAGTAGTCGTAGTAGCTGATGAAGTATTCGACCGCGTTGTCCGGGAAGAGTTCCCGGAACTCGGCCGCGAGCTGCGCCGCGAGCACTTTGTTGGGCGCCAGCACCAGCGCCGGGCGGCCCGCGCCCTCGATGACCTTGGCCATGGTGACGGTCTTGCCGGTGCCGGTGGCGCCGAGCAGGGTCAGGAAGCGCTCGCCGTCGGAAAGCCCGGCAAGGAGCTCGTCGATGGCTTTGGGCTGGTCGCCTCTGGGTTCGGGCCCCCGATAGCGGAACATCGTCTTCATTGTAGGCGGCAGGGGAAGACGCCCCTGCCGCCGCGGTTACAAAGTTGGCCGGAGCTTTTTACCGGGTCTTTTCGAAGACAATCGGTTGCGAGACGTTTCCGACTGCGGTCTGGATGAGCGCTTTGAGCGCCGGGTAGTCCTCGGGCGCGTAAACATCCCGATCGAAGACGATCCGGATGGTGGCGACCAGGACGTTGCCCTCGTCGCGGTAGCTGGCGCTGAAGCTGCCGGCTTGGTTTTTGAAGGTAAGGTCTTTGGGCAGGAGGGTGGGTTTGTAGCCTTCGGGGTAGGCGAGGCGCTTTTGGTATTCGGCGCTGAAGGCCCCGACCGAGACCGGGAAGCGCCGGCGCTCCGGCGCCGCGTAGGTTCGCAGCTGGTCGAGGGGCAAAAGGGAAAGGCCCACCGGGAAGCGGCTGAGGGTCAGGGTGTCGCCGGGTGAGGTTGCCCCCGGGCTTTGCCACTCGGCGTGGACCTTGAAGGGGGTGTCGAGGTCGTGGAGCGGCGTGGTGGAGAGGTCACCGCTGCCGCCTTCGCCAAAGCGGCTCAGGAGCGACTGGACCACCTGCGGGTAGGCGACCTTGGGGACGCTTGAGAAGATGATCCGCCACTGGGCGTCGGCATAGCCGTGGGTTTCGATGTCGGCGCTGCCCTTCAAGGTACCGTCGGCGGTGAGGGTGAGGGTCTGGGCTTCGGTGTAGCGATCGCGTTTGGGGTCACCGCTTGGGGTTTGGGTGAAGCGGGGGTTTTCGCCGGCGATGACCACCGGCTTGGAGAGGTCGCCGAGGGGCAGGACGCCGAAGGGGGCGTACTGGGTGGTGGGGTCGAGGTAGACCCCGTAGTCCGGGAGGTAGAGGATGAGGTGGTTGAACTGCTCGGGGGTCGGGGCCGGGAGTCGGCCGAAGTTCTCGCTGAAATTGATGAGCACGGGTTCGGAGCGGATCCCCTTGGCCTTGAGCAGGGCCTCGAGCAGGGTCACGTAGCCCTTGCAGTCGGCGTAGCGCTGGGAAAGCACCTGGGCGGCGGATTGGGGCACGTAGCCGCCGATGCCGAGCTCGAGGGCCACGTAGCGGATGTTCTTGACCTCCCAGTCGTAAAGCTTTTTCGCCGCCTCGAGGCCCTGGCTCTGGCCGGCGATCTCGTCGGCGAGCTTCTTGATTTCATCGGTGACCCGGGCCTTATCCTTGGCCCGCGCCCAGTAGGCGGCGCCGATCGCTTCCCAGCGCTCGAAGCTGGTCACGGTGAGGGCGGGGCTCACCTCTGCGGGGTCGACCATGCCGGGCTCGAGGGCCTCCGGGGTTTCCCGCGAGAAGGTGGCCACGATGCGCTTGCGGTCGCCCTGGGTGGACTCGCGCACCTGGTAGTCGCCGCGGGCCTTCCAGTTAAGGCGCATCGAGCTCGGGTAGTCCACCACGATCTCGGCGCGTTTGACCACCGCGTCCACCGGCTCGATGTCGGTGGTGTAGAACTCGCCGGGGAAGTAGGGCTTTTTCTGAACCAGTTTCCATTTCACGTGGACCAGGTCGCCGACCTCCAGCTGGGGGAAGACCACCTTCACCACCTTATCGTCGGAGAAGGTGGGGGCGTCCTGGGTCTCGGGCGGCGACTGGACGAAGATCTTGTCTTTGGGCACCGGCACCTTGGTGCCGTCCTTTTTGAGGGTGTAGGCCTCGAGGACCTCGAGCGATTGCAGCGACTCGGAATACGACATCGACGCCTGGCCCACGGCGTCGATTCCGGCCCGGGTGAGGGGGCGGTCTTCCTCTTCGATGATCGCGGTGTAGGTGCCGTCGGCGTTCACCACGTATTCCGCTCGGTAGCGCTCGGTCTCGTAATCCACCGAGGGCGTTTGCGCCATCGCCAACGTGCCGAGGAGCAAAAGGAGCAGGATGGCTCGTTTCCACGTTCGCTTCATCGGTCCCTCCTTCCAAAAATGGAATTTATTCCTGAAGACGGGTCGGGTTTGGGTCAAATCGCACAAGCGCCGGCGGCACGCTGGCTTTTGTCCCGGGGATGGGGTAGAGTGGAGCGTTTATGGACTTGCGAAACGTTGCCATCATCGCCCACGTGGATCACGGCAAGACCACGCTGGTCGATGCCATGTTGAAAGCCGCCCACGCGCTTTCGCGGGGGCAGGAAGCCGAGCGCATGCTCGACACCGAGGATCTCGAACGCGAACGGGGCATCACCATCTTGGCCAAGAACACGGCGGTCATCTGGCAGGGGGTCAAGATCAACATCGTGGACACCCCCGGCCACGCCGATTTCGGCGGCGAGGTCGAGCGGGCGCTCTCGATGGTGGACGGTGTGCTCCTGCTCGTCGACGCCGTGGAGGGTCCGATGCCGCAGACCCGATTCGTCTTGAGGAAGGCGCTCGAGGCCGATCTCCGTCCCGTGGTGGTCTTGAATAAGGTCGATCGCGAGGGGGCGAGGCCCGACGAGGTGCTCAGCGAGACCTTCGATCTGATGGTCGAGCTCGGGGCCAGCGAGGCGCAGCTCGACTTCCCTTACCTCTACGCCATTGGCCGCGAGGGCAAGGTCTGGCGCGAGGGCGAAACGCCGCGCGACATGGCACCGCTTTTTGAAGCCCTGGTCGAGCACATCCCGCCCCCAAAGGCCAGCGAGGGGCCCTTCCTGCTGCGCGTGGCCAACCTCGATCGCTCCGACTACCTGGGCCGGATCGCCATCGGCAAGGTGGTGCGGGGACGGGCCCAAAAAGGACAAACCGTTGCCATCGTGGGCGGCGACGGCGTCCGCGAGCAGAAAATCCTCGCCCTTTACACCCACCACGGCCTGGGCCGGATCGAGACCGAGGCGGTGGTGCCGGGCGACATCGTGGCCCTGGCGGGCATGGAAGAGGTGGCCATCGGGGATACGATCGCCGACCGCGATGCGCCGGAAGCGCTCCCCCGCCTCGAGGTCGACGCGCCGACCGTGGCCGTGACTCTCTTCCCCAACACCGGCCCTTTCGCCGGCCGCGAAGGGCGCTACGTAACCTCGCGGCAGCTTTGGGCCCGGCTGGAGCGGGAGCTCGAGACCAACGTGGCCCTGCAGGTTCGGCCGCTGGCCGCCGATGCTTTCGAGCTTTTGGGGCGGGGCGAGATGCACCTGGCGGTGCTGCTTGAGAACATGCGCCGCGACGGTTACGAATTCGTGGTGGGGCCACCGCAGATCCTGGATAAAACGGTGGACGGGGTGCGGCTTGAGCCCTACGAACAGCTCATCCTCCAGGTGCCGAAGGACAGGGTGGGCGCGGTGGTCGAGGCCCTGGGCACGCGAAAAGGGACGCTTTTGGACCTGCGCCCCGAGGGCGAGTGGGTTCGGATCGAATACTCGGTCCCGGCCCGGCGCCTCTTTGGTTTCCGCGGTGAGTTCCTGACCCTGACCGGTGGGGAGGGCGTGATGCACCAGAGTTTCCTCGAGTACGGCCCCTACCTGGGCCCTGCCCAGCGCCGCCGCAGCGGCAGCGCCGTCGCCGTTGAGGGCGGGCGCGCTTTTGCCTACGCCATCGGTAAGCTTCAGGAACGGGTTCGCTTTTTTATCGCGCCTGGGGACGAGGTCTATCCGGGCATGGTGGTGGGCGAGCACGTGCGGCCGGGCGATCTCGGGATCAACGTATGCAAGAACAAGAAACTGACCAACATGCGGGCGGCGGGGTCCGACGAGAACGTCCACCTCGTTCCCCCCAGGCGATTTGCCCTTGAAGAGGCCCTCGCCTACCTGGCCTCTGATGAGCTTTTGGAAGTCACCCCCCGGGCGCTGAGGTTCCGGAAGGAGCGGCTCGATGCCTGGGGGCGCCGGGGGAGCGAGCGGGAAAAAGTTCGATAAAGAAGGGCTCAACCTCGCTTGACATTCATTTTTTTTGTGTGCTAGGCTTGGAAGCCGGACGGGGGTCCAACTCCCCCGCCAGCGCGCAGGGTGCCACCCTAGCTCAACAGGAAGAGCACCCGACTTGTAATCGGGCGGTTGGGGGTTCGATTCCCCTGGGTGGCTCCAGAGAACGTGGGCAGGTGTCCCGAGCGGCAAAGGGGGCGGTCTGTAAAACCGTTGGCGATGCCTTCGTGGGTTCGAGTCCCACCCTGCCCACCACGTGCGGGAGTAGCTCAGTTGGTAGAGCATCGGCTTCCCAAGCCGAGGGTCGCGGGTTCGAGTCCCGTCTCCCGCTCCACGGGCTCGCGTAGCTCAGCAGGTAGAGCACTCCCTTGGTAAGGGAGAGGTCGCCGGTTCAAGTCCGGCCGCGAGCTCCAAAGTGACTTCGGGAAGGCCACGCCCGCAGCGCGCGGGCGGGCTTACCCTGCAAGGAGGAAAGAGATGGCCAAGGAGGAATTTCAGCGCACGAAGCCGCACGTGAACGTAGGGACGATTG
>CAZXOY010000047.1:0-15108 GCA_964642655.1 uncultured bacterium | reverse complement strand
CTCCCGGTCGCTGAAGCCCCTTGGTAAAGGACGGGAAGGACCCCCACCGCGACCTGGCTCCGCAGTCTCACCAGGTTCTTAAGGGGCCCTGGGCTCTCTTTCTTTCAACTACCCACGTCTCCCCTACCGCGCGGACTGCATCGCCAGCGCCTCGAAGCGACGGCTCAGGGTTGCCTCGAGGGCCCAGGCGAGAGTGAGGGGATATTCGGACACGATGACCTCCCCGTTGTGGGCGAACACGTTTACCTCACTGCCGGGGTCAGCCCGCGGCTTTCGGCGGCGGGGCCGCTTCGGAAATCGCACACAGTGAAAATCCCGGCTGGCGTTCTCGTGCCGATCATCCTCGACAGGAGACACCACCCGCTGGGGACGCTGGCGCCCTGTTCAACGCGTCACCGGCACGACAGCCGATCCGAAGCGCCCGAAGCACCTCTAAACTTCTTGTCCCGCACCTGGGGCTGGCCAGCGCCAGGCCCGGTACCGGCCGAACATCGCTTGATAAAGGCGCTGACTCACGATTCGAGCTCCGGTTTGACACCGGCTCTGACAGGGGTTAGTATCCAGGGTATGAGCAAAAATGGACCGGCGGTCCGTATAGCGGAACATTCTACGTCCGGCACCAAGGTCAACAGCATCGAGCGGGCAATCCAGATCCTCCAGGCATTCAGCTACGAGGAGCCGGCGCTGGGTCTGTCGGAGCTGGCAAGAAGGACCTCGCTACCCAAGAGCACCGTCCACCGGACCCTCAATACCTTGAAACGAAACCGCCTCATCGTCCGGCTCGAGGACGGTCGCTACGCTATCGGCATCCGCCTCTTCGAGCTCGGAAGCCTGGCCTACGCCAACCTGGGCGTCCGCTCGGTGGCCCAGCCATACATCCGGGCCCTCACCGAAAGTACGGGTGAAACCGTCCACCTCGGCATTCTCGACGAGTACGAGGTGGTGTCCATCGAGCAGGCGCTGAGCCCCCACACCCTGAGGGCCGAGATCTATATCGGCAAACGCGCCCCCCTCTACTGCACCGCTGTTGGGAAGATTCTCGCCGCGTACCAGGACGATACCTGGATCGCCGGGTACCTTGACAGGCCTTTCGAGAAGCACACCCCCAACACCATTACCGAGCGCGCTGCGCTCGAGCGTGAACTGCGCGAGGTACGGGAGAACGGCTATGCCATCGATAACGAAGAGCACAACGTCGGCATCCGCTGCATCGCCGTCCCCGTTTTTGACCACAGCGGCAAGGTCGTGGCCTCGCTGAGCATTTCCGGGCCTGCGGTGCGCGTCCGTCCGGAAAAGGACGACGAACACCTGGCCCAGCTTGCCAAAACCGCGACCGAAATCTCCCAGGTGCTGGGCTTTCGCGGTCGATTTCCGGTATCGGCGGTATCCCCGCAACGGGGTTTGTGAAGGAGGTGCAAATGGCATCGGCGGCGCTCATTCAAAGGTATGGCCGGGTACTCGTTCCACTCGTGACACCCTTCGATGACGAGGGAAACATTCTGTACGACGAGCTCCAGGCTCTGGTCGATTACATCATCCGGCGGGGCTACGCGGATTCGCTAATCGTGACCGGATCGACCGGTGAGTTCTACACCATGACCGACCAGGAGCGACTTCAGGTCTGGGAAGCGGTCAAGGAAGCCAGCGGCGGACGGATGCCGCTCATCGTGGGGACGGGGGCGGCGTACACGCGGCAGGCTGTTCGTTTGACGCAGGAGGCCGAACGACGCGGCTTCGAACTGGCGATGGTCGTGACTCCCTACTACTCGAGGCCCACCCAAGAGGAGATCTACCTGCACTACAAGACCATCGCCGAAAACACCGGGCTCCCGATCATGCTGTACAACATTCCCCTCTTCACAGGTGTCAACCTGGAAGCCCCGACGCTCGAGCGCCTTCTCGAATTCAGCAACATCGTCGCCATCAAGGAAGAAGCGGGCATCAACCCCACGCAATCAACGGACTTCGTCCTGGCGGCCCGGGCTGCGGGCAGAAACGACTTCACCGTTTATTGCGGAGACGACACCATGGTGCTCCAGGTGCTCAGCCAGGGCGGCGTGGGCGTCGTGAGCGGCGGGAGCCAGGTGGTCGGGAGGATGATGAAGCGCCTGATCGAGCTCTATTACGGCGGGGACAACGCCCATGCCGAACGCCTGTACCTCAAGATGTTCCCCTTCTTCAAGGCTCTGGTCCAAAACGGCAGGGTCAGCCCGTTCCCGATTTTGCGGGCGGCCATCGAAATGAGTTCGGGGATCACAATCGGTCCCCCGCGACTGCCCTTGAAACCGGCCACGGAGGAAGAGCGGGAGGCAGTCCGTCGCGTGCTCCAGGACCTCTCGGAATGGGTCGCCGGGTGAATGCCCCTCCCCAGCACACCGCTCCGGGAACCAACCGCAGGAATCGACAGGAAGCAGGTGAGAGGAGGTAGGTGATGAGGATGTTCCAGGCAGTACGAAGGTTTTGGAAGGTGCAGGCAGCCGCCCTCTTGCTGGGCGGACTCGTGCTCCTCACCGGACAGCCGGCCTCGGCGCAATCCGCTTGTACCTCGCTCAACATGCTCACGTGGGCGCATTTCATTCGCCCTTCTGACCAGTACCTGTCGCGGCTTGCCAGCGAGTTTGGCAAGCAGCACGGCATCAAGGTGCAGATCAGTTTCGTCGCGCTCAACGACGTGCCCACCAAGCTGGCGGCCGCCGCGTATTCGAAGTCGGGTCCGGACATCGTGCTCCTCATGAACTACAGCACCGCGCTCTACAAGGACGTCCTGCTCCCCCTGGACGACGTCGTGCTCGACATCCAGAAGCAGCACGGGCTCTTCGTCGAGGTTGGGCGCGAGGCCTCGCGGATCGACGGAGTATGGCGCTCCGTGCCCTGGTTCGTCACCCCCGCCCCCGGCAACGTCCGCAAGGACTACTTCGCCCAGGCGGGGCTGGATCCGGTAGCCGATACGGATACGTGGAGCAAACTGCTCGCCGCGGCAACCAAGCTGAAGGCCGCGGGCCACCCGGTCGGCCTGCCCATCAGCCATGCCGGCGACGCCAACGACTGGCTCCTCGCACTCCTCAACTCCTTCGGGGCGCAGGTCATCGACGCCAGCGGCAACGTCGCCATCGACTCCCCCGAGACCCGCAAAGCCCTCGACTACATCCGGCAGCTGGCCAAACAGATGCCCCCGGATGTCTTTGGCTGGGACGGTGGCGGGAACAACCGGTTCATCCTGTCCGGCACCGGCGCCTACACGATTAACCCCGCCAGCATCTATATCCAGGCCAAGAAGAGTTTCCCGGACATCGCCAAGAACCTGGTCCACGTTCCTCCCCCCGCGGGCCCGCGCGGCCGGTACACGACCACCACGACGTACACCCTGGGCGTGACCAGCTGGTCCAAGTGCCCCGACCTAGCCAAGGCCTTCCTGGAGTTCCTCTTCGAGCCCGAAAACCTCAACGGCTGGATCGAGGCCAGCGGCGGTTACAACGTGCCCCTCTTCCAGAAGCTGCCCGACCTGGGGGTCTGGCGCGACGATCCAAACATGAAGGCGGCGGCCGAAGTTGCGTCGTACCTGCGCCTCCCTCTGTGGCCCGCGCCACCGGCAGCAGGGGCCCAGAAGATCTATGACCTCTACATCATCCCCGACATGTTCGCCCGCGCCGCCCGCGGCGAGTCGAACGACCGCGTCATCGCCTGGGCCAAGGAGCAGCTGCAAAAGGCCTGGTTGGCTAAGTGATCGACTGTCCTTTCGGGGGTGCGCAGGTTGAGCCACGGTAACCCTCACGGTTCCTGCGCATCCCCGATTCGGTTGGGGGGGGTTGACCAGGTGCGCCTGAAGCATTGGGGTGGGTTGGTGTTCGTTCTCCCGGCCCTGGTGATTCTGCTGGGTCTTATCGCCTGGCCGATCCTGGAAGCGATACGCCTGAGCCTCACGGACGCCCGCGTCGGCACCGCGGGCAGCTTTACCGGCCTGGCCAATTACCGCTCGCTGCTCCGGAACAGCCTCTTCCTTACCGCGCTCTTCAACTCGGTGCTCTTCACCGTGACCGCGGTCTTCCTCAAAACCGTGCTGGGGCTTCTTGCCGCGCTGCAGCTGAACCGGAGCATGCGGGGCATGACCTGGATCCGCGGCGCCCTGCTGCTGCCCTGGGTCATTCCATCCACCTTCAGCGTGCTCGCCTGGCTGTGGCTGTTCGACTACCGTCTGGGCGCGCTGAACTGGGTTCTCCAGCAGCTGGGCCTGGCTCACTCTCCCCTTCCATGGCTTTCCGATCCCCTTTACGCCAGAATCTCCGTGATCCTGGTCAACGTGTGGCGCGGGCTCCCCTTCTTCGCCATCTCCATCCTCGCCGCGCTGGTTTCCATCCCCAAGGACCTCCATGACGCGGCCGAAATCGACGGGGCCAGCGGCTACGCGAAGTTTCGCTGGATCACGCTGCCGCTCATCGCGCCCACGCTCTACATCGTCATTCTCTTTTCCGTGGTGATGACGATCTCGGACTTCAACGTCGTCTACGTCCTCACCAAGGGTGGCCCCCAGAACGCCACCCACGTATTCGCCACCCTGGCGTACCAGAGCGCGTTCGCCAACGGAGAACTCGGGGTCGGCGCCGCGATCTCGCTTTTCGTCTTTCCCGTCCTTCTGCTCAGCATGTTCTTCCTGCTCCGCCTGGTGCAAAGGAGGGAGGTTGCATGAGAGAGCGGGCAGCCACACGGGCGCGGAGACGGCGCGGTCTTCGAATCGCAGGGCTGCTGAGCCTTCTCCTGATCCTGGCTTTCCTGGTGTTCGCCCTCTCGCCCTTTTACGTCATGCTCGTGACGTCCCTCAAATCCCTGCCCGAGCTCTACAACGCCAGGCTTTCGCCGTTCTGGGCGTTCAAACCGACCTTCGAGCACTTTCGCTATCTCTTCACCGAGACGCAGTATCTGCGGTGGTACGGCAACAGCCTCTTCGTCAGCCTCACCAGCACCGCGATCTCCACCGCGGTGAGCATCCTGGCGGCCTACGGCCTGGTGCGCGTCAGGTTCCCCGGATCGGAGGCCACCGGAATGGCGGTCTTCGCCGCCTACCTGATCCCCACCTCCCTGCTCTTCCTGCCCCTCACCAAGCTGGTCAACGCCCTCGGGCTCACCAACTCGCTGTGGTCCCTGGTCATCACCTACCCCACCTTCCAGGTTCCCTTTTCCACCTGGCTGCTCATGGGCTACTTCAAAGCCATCCCGCTGGAAATCGAAGAGGCGGCCTTCGTGGACGGGGCCACCCGGCTCGGAGCCCTGGTCAGGATCATCGTCCCCACCGCCCTTCCCGGCATCATCTCCGTGGTTATCTTCTCCTTCACCCTCGCCTGGGGCGAGCTCCTCTACGCACTGACCTTTATCTCCGACCCCTCCCGGATCACGCTCAGCCTGGGGACCGTGACCGCCCTGGTCCGGGGCGATGTCTTCTTCTGGGGGTCGCTCATGGCCGGAGGCCTTCTCGCCGCCGTCCCCGTCGCTTTCGTCTACGCGCTGCTTTCAAGGCTCTATATCTCCGGGCTGACCGCCGGGGCGACGAAGTAGCGGGGCAACGGACAGGGGGCTAGTCGAGCAGATGTTCGGCGGGATCGATTTCCCACGACCCTACCGCTTCCAGATCCTTGGCGGCTTCGTCGAGGTGCAGGCGCATGGCGCGCCTCGCGGCCTCGGGGTCGTGGGCTTCGAGCGCCCGGAAGACCGCCCAGTGCGTGGTCTGGGCTTTTTGCGGCACGCCCGGCAGGCTGGCCGTGAGGCGAAACCCGCTGGCGAGGATGCTGTGGATGGGCTCGATCAACTTGGCCAGCACACGATTGTTCGCCGACCGGATGATCAGGAAGTGGAACTCGACATCCGCCTTGTGGAAGGCTTCGGGGTCGTCGACCAGCGAATCCATCTTGCGAAGCAGCGTGCTCATCGCACCCAGCGTCTGGGGGGTAATCCGGCTGGCCGCCAGCCCGGCAATCTCGACCTCAAAAACCTTTCGTGCCTCGAGCAATTCCGCCTGGGCCAGGTAAAACCCGTCGCTCCCCTCCTGCAGGGCCAGGACCAGCGGATCGAGCGGGTTCCAGCGTTTCGGCGACGTCACGAACGTGCCCCTGCCCTGCTGCACTTCCACCAAACCCTTTTCGCTGAGCACCCGGATCGCCTCCCGAATAACGATGCGGCTTACCCCGAAGGTCTGGGCCAGCTGCGTTTCGGAAGGCAGAACGCGGCCGGGGGGAATCTCCCCCTGAACGATCTTCCTGGTCAGCTCGAAAACGACGCGTCGGTGCAGGGGCACCCTCGTCGCAGTTTGTACGCGGCGCATAACAGAATTTTAAACTCATATGAAGAGCAGACAAGATCCCAGGGCACAAACCGCGGCGCCAACCGCCCTCTATCGCGTCCTGGAGCCCATATACCCGTTCCACCTTGACACCGAAATGGCGGTGTGGGAGACTAAGTCATCATACGAGTTGGCGCAGACGGGGGGTGAGAACCCGGAGACAGGTCCATCGGCGTACGGACAGGCGCGGCAGCGGCCGACGGCCTGTGTGGATTCGGTCCAGGCCTTTCTTGCGGCACGGTTGAGGCGCCCCGGCTCCCGGACGGCGCCCACCTGAAAAGAAGCAAACGAAGGAGGACTTCCATGGGTCAGAAATTAGGGCGAATCATAGCGCTGGCCTTGCTCCTCGTCACCGGCACCCTGGCTTTCGCGCAGGGAAAGATCACCCTCAGGGTGTCCACCGCAGCGGTCCCGGACGACTGGCACGCCCGGGCGCTTCAGGTTTTCAAGAGCTACGTCGAGAATGCCGATCCGAACATCAAGGTCGAGGTCTACCCCGCGAGCCAGCTCTTCAAGCAGGACGCGCAGCTCCCCGCCATGCAGCGGGGAACGCTCGATCTCGCCTACGTCTCGGCGCAGCAACTCTCCACCGTGCTCCCCGACGTAACGCCCCTCACCGCCGGCTACGTCATCCAGAGCCCGCTTCACCTCTGTAGCGTGTGGAACGGTCCCTTCGGCGACGAGCTCAAGCAAAAGATCTCGCAAAAAGTCGGCATCACCGTCCTCGACGCGCTCTACCTCGGCACCCGCGAGCTCAACCTGCGCACCGACAAACCCATCCGGACCCCGGACGACCTCGCAGGCATCAAGCTGCGGATGCCGAACAGCAAGGCGTGGTTATTCCTGGGCAAGGCGCTGGGGGCCAACCCGGTACCGCTGGCCTTCAGCGAACTCTATCTCGCGCTCCAGACCGGCACCGTCGACGGCCAGGACAACCCCCTGCCCACCGACTACCGGGCGAAGTTCTACGAGGTCACGAAGCAGATCGTGCTCACCGATCACCTCGTTGACGGCCTTCTTCTCGCCGTTTCGAACCGCACGCTCAAAAAGCTTTCTCCCAGGCAGCGCGAGATACTGCGCGAAGCGGCCAGGGCGGCCTCGTTCTTCAACAACCGGAACCGGATCTCCGAGGAACAGCAGCTGATCGAGTTCTTCAAGTCCAAGGGCCTCAAGGTCACCGTTCCCGATCGCGAGGCCTTCAGGAAGCGCGTCCTGGCGGCCTACGAGAGCTCGGAGTTCTCCAAAAACTGGCCTCCGGGCATCCTGGAGAAAATCCAGAGCTACGCCAAGCAGATTCCCGACGAGTGCAGGGCCTACTTTCAGTAGCGAGCGTTGGCGGGCGGGGCGCGCGCCCCGCCCGCATCGCCATCTTTAGGGAGCGAGGCGATGGCTGCAGCGTTGCGACGAATCGCCGAAGGTGTTGGCATTTTTCTGTTTGTGGTCATGTTCATGGGCTTCGCCGCCCAGGTAATCTCGCGCTACGTTTTCAACCGTCCCGTCATCTGGTCCACCGACGTCATCCTGATCTCCTACATCTGGTGGTTTACC
This sequence comes from uncultured bacterium, assembly GCA_964642655.1. Classification (GTDB taxonomy): domain Bacteria; phylum Deinococcota; class Deinococci; order Deinococcales; family Marinithermaceae; genus WFXV01. Next base: position 7,232 of record CAZXOY010000047.1, on the reverse strand, counting down.
TGGGCCTCGGCCTTTGTGGTTCGAAAAAGGGAACACATCGCCTTTGAGAATGTCTTCAGAGGAAGGTTCGGCCCGGCGATCACCGGTATCGCCGTCGTTCTCTCCGTCCTGGCCTTCCTGTGGATCCTGCCGGGAACCATCGACTACGTTCGCTTCATGTTTGGCCAGACCACCGGCGCGCTCGACATTCCCATCGGATATATCTTCATGGGTTTCATCGTTTTTAACCTGGGGGTCCCCGTCCAGCTCATCCTCGGCTGGCTGGAATCAAGGCACCCCTCGAAAGCGGAGTGAGCCATATGAGCCTTGCCTTCCTGATCATGCTGGCCCTCATCGTCTTCTTCTTTCTGGCCGGGCTGCCTATTGGCATCAGCCTCATCGCCGGGAGTATCTGGTACCTCATCTTCACCGGCAGTGATCTGGGTCTTGCCGCCGAGCAAATCTCGAACGGCCTCTACACCAACTTCGTGATCCTGGCCGTTCCCATGTTCATCTTCGCCTCGCGCGTGGCCAGCGCCGGGAGCCTGATGGACCGGCTCGTGGACTTCGCCGCCAGCGTCGTGGGCTGGTGGCGCGGCGGGCTCGCCCACGTTAACGTCCTGGCCAGTCTCATTCTCTCCGGCATGAGCGGTAGCGCGGTAGCGGACGCCGCCGGAATCGGCCGGCTGCAGATCGAGATGATGACCCGGAGACGCCACTACACCGAGGCCTACTCGGCCGCCATCACCGCTACCTCGGCGGTTATCGGGCCCATCATTCCTCCCTCGATTCCAATGGTGCTCTACGCTCTCGTTTCCGAGGCCTCGCTCGGCGCCCTCTTTCTCGGGGGGGTCTTCCCCGGGCTCCTGATGGCCAGCGCGCTGATGGTGGCGGTGTGGTACACGGCGACGCGAAAGGGCTTCCCCGTTGATCAGCGCCTCACGTTCCGGGGTTTTATAACTTCCTTCGCCAGGGCGTTCCTGCCCCTCTTAACCCCGGTCATCCTGCTGGGGGGAATTTACTCGGGGGCCTTTACCCCCACCGAGGCCGCCGGCGTGGCCTCCGCCTACGCCCTCGCGCTGACCGGGCTCCTCTATCGCGAGCTGAGCCTGAAAGAGGTTTACACCATCTTCCTCGATTCGCTCCGGGACTCGACCGCGGTCCTGATCATCGTGGTCGGGAGCTTCCTGCTCAATTACATCATCACCATCGAGAGGATCCCCCAGCTCCTCCTGGCATTCCTCACCAACCTCCAGCTCTCCCCGCTGGCCCTCCTGCTGCTGATCAACGCGGTGTTCCTGCTCCTGGGCATGTTCCTCGACGCGTCGGTGCTGTTGCTGGTTGCGATTCCCCTGGTTCTACCCCTGATCAAGTCGATGGGCATCGATCTCGTGTACTTCGGGGTCGTGATCGTGCTGAACATCATGATCGGGCTGGTCACCCCGCCGTTCGGGGTTCTGCTCTTCATCGTCAAGGGGCTGGTTACGGCCCCCATGACTGAAATCATCCGGGAAAGCCTGCCTTTTCTGGTCGTGCTTCTCGCCTGCCTCTTGCTGATCATTTTCTTCCCGGGTCTGGTTCTCTGGCTTCCCCGTGAAGTACTCGGGCGATGAGCCCGTGGAAAGGAGCGCCCATGCAATTGATCATCCCTCCCCTGACCCTTTTCCGCCCCGATGAAACGCTCGATCTGGACGCCTTCCAGAAGCACTGCGACTTTCTGGCCCGGAGGGGGGTCGACGCCCTCTTTGTCACCGGCACCACCGGCGAGTTTCCGCTGCTCCGCGAAAAGGAGCGCATCGAGCTCTTCCGGGCCGCGCTTGAAGCCGCGGGGTCGAGAACGCGGATCATCGCCCATGTCGGGGCCGCTTCCACCGTGGCAACCCGACGCCTGGCACTCGAGGCCAAGTGGATGGGCGTGCACGCCGTGGCCGCGGTAACCCCCTACTACTTCGGCTACCAGCAGCCCCACCTGATCCAGCACTACGCTGCCCTGCTCGAGGTCCTCGAGGGCCTCCCTCTCTACGCCTACACGATCCCGCAACGCGCGGGCAACGACCTCGACCCCACCAGCCTCGCGACCCTGGCGGGAAAGGGGCTTGCCGGCATCAAGGATTCGAGCGCCGACATGAACAAGATCGTGAACTACCTCCGTGCCGCGCCGGCCCTCGAAATCTTCGTGGGCGCGGACTCGCTGGCCCTGGCGGTGGCCAGGTCCGGGGTCAGCGGCATCGTCACCGGACCGGGGATGGTGATACCGGAGCTCTTCCGGGCCATGCTGGACGCCGAGGCCGCGGGCGACCGCGAAAGGGCCGAGGCGCTCCACCGCCTGGCCTGGGCTGTGAGCGACGTCCTCGGCGGCGGCGCCCGCATCCACTGGATGCGGGCCGGGATGGCCTGGCGGGGTCTGCCGCCCGGCAACTCGCGCAGCCCGCTGCCGCGCCTGAGCACAACCGAGGAGCGGCAAATTGCGGAACGCCTCGAGGTCCTGCTGCCGAGCATTGAAAGCGCGGGCGTCCGCCTTCTGCCCCTTTAAGCGCTGGTGCGGGACTATCTTGGTTGATAGAGGCGACAGTCTGCCCCGAGGAGGTGTCAGATGATCGATCCCAAAGCGATAGCAAGCGATCAGGGCAAGGTCTATCTCGTTGCCAACGGAGATCAGCGGCTTTCAGCCAACCAGGTGTGCTGGCCGGCGCAAGAGGCGATGGAATCGCAGCTGACCGCGGCGTTCGAGAAGCTCGGTCTCCAGGTGGTTCGCGCTCACCCCTACGACCCCCACAAGCAGCACGGCTTTATCGACAGCCAGCGGATGGGGATGCGCGTCTTCGAGCGCATCCCCCGCGACGCGCCGGTGGTGGTCGCCCTCTCCGTCTGGCAGTTCAGCCACCATATCCTGGCCGGTCTGCGTGACCACAGGGGGCCGATCCTGACCGTCGCCAACTGGAGCGGCCAGTGGCCGGGGCTGGTCGGCCTTTTAAACCTCAACGGATCCCTGACCAAAATGGGCGTCACCTACAGCAGCCTGTGGAGCGAGGACTTCAGCGACGACTTCTTCATGAACGGCCTCCGCGAATGGCTGCTCACCGGCCGGATTCACCATAATTTGAGCCACGTCCACCCCCTCGACCCGGCGCTCCTCCCGAAATCGGATCGCGAGCTCGGTGAAAACCTGGCCCGGGAACTGCTGCAACGCAAAGCCATCCTCGGTGTTTTCGACGAGGGCTGCATGGGGATGTACAACGCCATCGTCGAGGACGAGCTGATGAATGCCTGCGGCATCTACAAGGAGCGACTCAGCCAGTCCGCCCTGCTGGCCGAAATGCGGCGCGTTGCCGATTCCGAAGCCGAGGCCTGCCTCGAGTGGCTCCTCGACCGCGGGGTCCGCTTCCAGTGGGGCTCCGACGGCGCCAGCGAGCTGACGCGGGGCCAGACCCTGGAGCAGCTCAGGATGTACGTGGCCGCCGTACGCATGGCCCACCGGTTTGGCTGTGACGCCATCGGCATCCAGTATCAGCTCGGCCTCATGGACATGGCTCCGGCGAGCGACCTCGCCGAAGGGCTCCTCAACAACCCCGACCGACCCCCGGTCTACGATCCGCAAACCGGCCAAGAGCTCTACGCCGGCGAGGCGCTGCCGCACTTCAACGAGGCCGATGAGGGCGCCGGCATCGACGCCCTGGTCACCCACCGGGTCTGGAAGGCCCTGGGCCTCGACCCTTCCACCACCCTGCACGACCTGCGCTGGGGGGACACCTACGACGGGCAGTTCGTATGGGTGCTCATGATCTCCGGCGCCGCGCCCGCCTCCCATTTCAAGGGCGGGTACGCGGGGGCGGTGAGCGAACGGCAGCCCCCCATGTACTTTCCCGCCGGTGGCGGCACCCTCAAAGGGGTCGGCAAGCCAGGAACCATCGTCTGGTCGCGGCTCTACATCGAGGACGGTGCCCTTCACTGCGACCTCGGCACCGGCACCGTGGTCGACCTTCCCGAAGAGGAGGTCCAGCGGCGCTGGCAGCTCACCACGCCGCAGTGGCCCATCGTCAATGCCGTTTTCCACGGCGTGACGCGCGACCAGATGATGGCCAAGCACAAGGCCAATCACGTCAACGTCGCCTACGCGCCGGACGAACGCCGGGCCCGCCAGGCGCTCCGCGTGAAGGCAGCGATGCTGGCAACGCTGGGTATCAAGGTCAACCTCTGCGGCACGGAGGAACGGGCATGAGCGAGCTCCTGCTGGGCGTCGATATCGGCACCTACAGCAGCAAGGGCGTCCTGGTCACGCCCGACGGCCAGATCGTCAAATCCCACGTCGTCCCCCACACGGTGGATATACCCCAGCCCGGCCACGTCGAACACGACGCCGACGCCGTCTGGTGGCACGATTTCGTCGAGATCACCCGGAACCTCCTCGACGGCCGTCCCTATACCGGGAGCGACGTTCTGGCCCTGGCGGTGAGCGCGATCGGCCCCTGTCTCCTGCCGCTGGATGAAGACGGCCGCCCGCTCCGCCCCGGCATCCTCTACGGCGTCGACACCCGCGCCCAGGCCGAGATCGAAGCGCTGGAAGCCCGCTACGGAGCCGAACGGATCTTCGCCCACTCGCTGATGAGCCTGACGAGCCAGGCGGTCGGCCCCAAGATTCTCTGGATCCAGCGCCACGAACCGGAGGTCTGGTCCCGGACCCGGACCCTGACCACCGCCAGCAGCTACATCGTCTACCGCCTCACCGGGCGCCACGTGATGGACCGGCACACGGCCAGCCACTACATGCCCCTCTACGACCCGCAGACGGACGGGTGGAGCGACGCGTTCGCGCGCGATCTCGGGGTCGCCGGCATGCTCCCCGACCTGGGGTGGAGCGACGATCTGGCGGGCAGCGTCACCGAAGATGCGGCCCGGCTCACCGGACTCCGGGCAGGGACGCCCGTGGCCGTCGGCGCCGTAGATGCTTTAAGCGAAGCCATCAGCGTCGGCGTGCTCGAACCCGGCGACCTGATGATCATGTACGGGAGCACCACCTTCTTCATCCTGGTCCAGTCAAAACCGACGCCCGACCCGAGGGTATGGACCGTCGCCGGGGCCTTCGAGGGCCAGCGCAACCTGGCCGCAGGCATGGCCACCACCGGCAGCCTGACCCGCTGGTTCCGGGACCAGCTCGCCCGCGACCTGCCGGAGGAAGCGGCCTACGACACGCTTTTCGCCCAGGCCGCGAAGGTCCCGCCAGGATCCGGGGGTCTGCTGGTTCTCCCCTACTTCAGCGGAGAACGGACGCCGATCAACGATCCCAATGCCAAAGGCGTGATCGCCGGACTCACCCTGGCCCACGAACGCCAGCATCTCTACCGCGCGGTGCTGGAGGGCGTGGGCTACGGCATCCGCCACAACCTGGAGACCTTCCGCAGCTTAGGGGCTGAAATAAAGCGCGTCGTCGCCGTCGGGGGCGGCACGAAGTCGCCGACCTGGGTACAGATCGTATCCGACATCGCGGGCATCTCCCAGGAGCTGCCCCGCATCACGATCGGGGCCAGCTACGGCGACGCCTTCCTCGCCGGCCTGGCCTCCGGTAGCGTTCAGCGGGCTTCCCTCGAGCGCTGGCTGGGCCCGAGCCGGACCGTACGTCCGTCAGCAGAGAACCGGGCGACCTACGATCACCTTTACGCGCTCTATCTCGACCTCTACGAAAAGACCGCGGCGATCGTGCACCGGTTGTAGCCTTCCCCCGGTGGGTACCCGGGCTTCCCGCCCGGCGTCCGGCGTTCCTCACCGGTTCGGGGCGGGACCCTGCCCGGTGCCGGTGACCGGCGCAGGTCAGAAGCTCCGGCTGTTGAACCGACGCACGGGGATGAGGCGCAAGCTGGTCCGGATCGGAAACTCGCGGGGCCTCGTACTCCCAAAGGAGATGCTTGAGCTGCTGGGTCTCGAGCCGGGCGGCGAGGCCGAGGTCCAGGTGATCGGGAACACGCTGGTGGCGACGCCTGCGGGAGCCGACGAAGTCGAACTGCGGGCCGCCCCAACCTATTTCGCTTCAAAGCGGGAACGCACCCGGCTCTACAAGAAGCTCTCCGATGCCTGAGTTCCTGACCAAGCGCTTCCTGCTGGCCGTCCTCCGGGGCCTCATCGAAGCGTTCGGGGGCAGGCTCGACCTGCGTGATGAGGCAAGGTTAGAGGCTACGCTGGCCGCCCCGCAGGCCACCTTCAGGGGCGCCGAGCCGTATCCCACCCTGGCCGCGAAAGCCGCGGCGTACCAGATGGGATCGCCAAGGGGCACCCCTTCGTCGACGGCAATCAACGCACCGCCCTCGCGGCCATGGACGTGTTCCTGTGCCTGAGCGGGTGGAAACCCACCCCGGGGGACGGGCCGGCCTTCGAACCCGTGACCGAGGTCGCCCGGTGCGCGCACGGGGTGGAAGGGGCCGCCCGGATCATCGAGGCCGCGCTCACCTTGCCCCGGTCTGAGCGCGGCGAAACACGGCGGCCCGTTCCATGCCCTTTTAAATCGAAAACGGTCGCCTCGCCCTCTCCTTTCGGTTGTCCGTCCGGCCGAGCCCAACTTCGATCTCGGGCCAGCGAAAAAACTCCGACGCCAGACAGGTGGCTACTCTCGGGGTATAATAGCCACATGGAGCGCGTGAGCGCGAGGGAGCTCAAGAACCGCCTAGGCCGCTACCTTAAACTGGTGCGGCAGGGCAAGAGCCTGGAGATCACGGACCGGGGCCGGCCCGTGGCCCGGCTGGTCCCCCGGGAAACCGGGTTGGAAGAACGGCTCCTGGCCATGGCCGCTCTGGGCCTGCTCGAGGCAGGGGAGGGACAGCTCCCGCCTCGAGCCCCCGTGGCCCGGGCCCGAACGAGCGTGGCCGAACTCCTGGTTGAGGACCGGTAATGTCCCCGGTGGTCTACCTTGACACCAGTGCTCTGGTCAAGCGGTACGTGGAAGAAACCGGCACCCCCGAGGTCCAAACGCTCATTCAGGCGGCGGACGTGCTCGGCACTTCAGCCCTGGCCCGGGTGGAAATGGCCGCGGCCCTTGCTAAGGCGGTGCGGGTGGGGGCACTTACCCGGGAAGAAGCGGGAACGGCTCTGGAAACCTTCCTCACGGACTGGCCGCGACTTTACCGTCTGAAGGTCACGGACCCCCTTTTAGAGCGAGCTTCGGACCTGGCGTGGAAAGAAGGCCTCAGGGGATACGACGCCACCCACCTTGCGGCAGCCCTCCTTTGGCAGGAGATGCTGGAGGTGCCGGTGGTCATGGCCACTTT
>CAZXOY010000046.1:0-15218 GCA_964642655.1 uncultured bacterium | reverse complement strand
TCCCGGTCTGGAAAAAGGAAGTCCTCACCGATGGCAGCCACTGGGTCGAGGGCGGGGCCGATCCAGAGCTGCGGCTCGGCAAGTGGCCCGGCACCACCCGGTAATGGCTCTATAATCCGGTCATAAGGGAGCGATGCAGGAAGCCGAGCAGCTGATCATCGAAGCGCTGAGCACCTACGGTATTCCCCCCGCAGCGGCGAAGAACCTGATCCGTCGGGCCATGGCCCGCGTGGCGCCCGGTGAGGCGGCCGAACGCTGGTTGCAGCTCGCCCGCGGCCCGCTGGTCGAGGAGATCCGTCAGGTGATCCCGGTTTTTCAGGTGAACGGTCCCTACGCCGAGGCGGTGGCCAAGATCGAGCAGCTGGCCCGGGCCCGGCGCCCGAAGACGCCGCCCGCCGGCGGGCGCGAAAACCCCCAGCTCGACCCCAACGACCCGCGCTCGCGCCAGGCCCTCCTCATGAACCTGGCACGGGAAGAGGGGGTGGTCGGGGTGATGCTCCTCGGGCCCACGGTCAGCGAGGCCCGCTTTCCCGGGGGGCCTGCGAACCTGCCCAGGCTGCTCTTCGCCGCCCACCGCCTCGCGCTTTCTCGCCGGGGCTACCGGTTCGCCTATTTGGTTACGCGCGAGGCGCAGATTTTCTTGCGGCCCCTCGAGGCCTTTCTGGTGGCGGTCATCACCCGGCCCGAAGTCAACCTGGGCAAGATCCGTAAGCGCCTGACCGAGCTCTCGCTCAAAGGAGGTCCCCGATGAAGAAGTGGTGGTGGACGTGGGTGGTCCTGGCATTCTTTGCCCTGGCAGCGACGCCGCCGGCGGCTGGGCTTTATGACCAGGTCTTCCCCAAATTGCAAACGGCCAAATCGGTCCTGGCCGAAGACCCGGCCCAGGCGCTCCTTTTGGTTGAGGAAGCCCAGCGCGCCTTCGAGAAAGGCAGGGGCGAATTGCCGGCGGTTATCGCCCAGGGCATCGAACGCGCCATCCAGGACGCCCGGCTCGCCGTGGTGCGAAAGAGCAAGGCCGACCTCGAGGGCCGCCTCTGGGTGGTGCGCGGCGCCTTCGCCAAAGCCCTCTACGACGCCTTTTTCGAAGCCGTGGCCCGGGGCGATCAAGCGGCGGCGGCCACCCTCCTCGATCGCCTGGCCAAAGCCAGCGCCCGCCCGGCCTCGCTCGTCGAGCAAGCCAAGACCCGCGCCGCCGCCAGGGACATCGCCGGGCTCCGGGCGCTTTTCGAGCAGGCCTACGCCGAGGCGATCGGCAAGACCCTGGGGCTCGCCCAGGACGCCACCGACCGGGTGCGGGCCTACGCCTTGGTGTCGAAAGCCTACGGCCTTTTCCTGATCGTTCAGGACGCCCCCCGGATGCGGGCCATCCGCCCCGCCGACTTCATCGAAGCGCTCCGTCGCCTGGCCCAGGGCGACCAGGAAGGCTTCAAACAGCAGATCGAGCAAATCCGCCAGGCCCTGGTGCCGGTGGTGGCCACCCTCCCACCGGCGCCGGTGGCGGGCGAACGCGCCGGCGAGCCAAAACCCAAGGCCGAGCCCGTCGCCCCATCCGCACCCGCCAAAGGCCCGGCCGCAGCCCCGCCACCCAAGCCGGAGCCAAAGCCCCTCCCGCGGCCTCAGCTCCCCGAGGCCGTCAAGACCTTCCGCGCCCCGGCCTGGATGCCGGGCGCGCTCCGGGCCAGGGTGACCTCGAGGGCCGAGGCGCTGGGCTATTCTTACGTCTCGGACTTTTTGAACACCGTGAGCACGGTCCAAAGCGACGTGGGCGCGGCCTCGGCGCTTTTGAGCTCGGTCAAGTTCGAGGAGGTCCGGGAGCGGCTCGACCGGGCCTGGTGGCGCTATGAAACCCAGCTCTCGCCGATCTTCGAGCTCCTCGATGCGGGCATGGACCGCCGCATCTCGGTGGCCATGGAGCGGATCCGACGCGCCCCGGGGATTCGGAGCTCTGACCTCACCGCCCTCTACACCCTGCTCGGCGCCCAGACCGAGCACTTCCTGAACGGTCCGCCCTCGAGCGGGAGGCGGTTCTGGCTCAACCTCCAGGCCATCCTCCTCGGTTTCACCGGACTGCCGCGGGCGGTCATGTTCATCCTGGCCGGGGCGCTGGCCCTTTTCCCGCTCCAGCTCATCCGGATCACCTTCGGTGGCCGGAACGTCTACTGGCGGCTTTTGGGCCTGGCCTTTTTCTTCCTGCTCTGGCCGGCGATGCTCGAGGGCCTGACCTACTTCAGCGACATCCTGGCCAACTACGGGGGCCTGCCTTCGCTCGCGGTGCTCATCAACCTCTCGGTGCTCCAAAGCCTTCCGGCGCAGGTGGGCTGGGGGCTTTCGGTCCTCCTGGTGGTGGTGCTCGCCAGCTGGGGCCTTCGGGGCATCGCGCTGCAATTCGGTCTCATCAGCGACCGCCAGCACACAAGCGCGCCCCAGGAAACCCTCTCGCCCGAAGCCACATCGGAAGCCGAGATCGAGTGGGACGATGAGTTTTAACCCCCCCCGGCGAATGCCGCGGGAGGGTTCGGCGATCCCGGGTCAGACGGCCGGGAAGGTGAAGTCAGCGTAGGCGAGCTCGTTGGTTCCGAACCAGCGGAAGAGCTGGGTCCGGGCGTGGATCCAGTGCTCGTAGATCTTGCGGTAGGTGGCGTCTTTGGCCGCCAGCTCCTCGTAGAGGCTGAAGGCCTCGCGGTAGGCCACCCGCATGGCCTCCTTGGGGAAGGGCCTGAGCCTCACCCCGTAGCTCAAAAGCCGCTCCAGGGCGGCCGGGTTCTTGGCGTCGTAAGCCGCGAGCATGCGCTCGTTGGCCTCATGGGCGGCGGCCTCGAGGGCCACCTGGAAGTCCTTGGGCAGGCGGCGCCAGGCCGCGAGGTTGACGAAGGCGTGGGTGGTGGTGCCGGGCTCCCACCAGCCGGGGTAGTAGTAGTAGGGGGCGACCTTGTAAAAGCCGAGCTTTTCGTCGTCGTAGGGGCCGACGAACTCGGTGGCGTCGATCTGGCCCCTTTGCAGGGCCGAGAACACCTCGCCACCGCTTATGACCACGGTCTTCACCCCAAGCCGGCCCATCACCTCCCCGCCAAGGCCGGGAATGCGCATGCGAAGGCCGCGCATGTCGGCCAGGGAGTCCACCGGGCGCCGGAACCACCCTCCCATCTGGGCGGCGGTATTGCCCGCCGGGAAGGCGATAACGTTGTAGGCGGCGTAGAGCTCGGTGTTCAGGAGATCCTGCCCGCCACCGTCGTAGAACCAGGCGTTTTGCTGCCGCGCCGTCAGCCCGAAGGGGAGCGCCGAGCCAAAGGCGAAGGCCGGGTGAAGGTTCAGGTAGTAGTAGCTCGCGGTGTGGCCGATCTCGACCCGACCCTTTTGCACCGCCTGGAAGACCTCGAGCGCCGGCACCACCTCGCCGCCGGGAAACACCTCGATCTCGAAACGCCCGTCGGTCAATGTCTTCACCCGGTCGGCGATGGCCTTTGCCGTCCCGAAGATGGTGTCGAGGCTCTGGGGCCAGCTGGTCGCCATCCGCCAGCGAACCCGCTTTCTCGTCTGGGCGTAGACGGGGCCAAACACGCTGGAAGCCGCGACCCCCGCGGCGGCCTTCTTCAAAAACGCCCGTCGTGGCATCTTCTTTTCGGCCATACTGGGCTCATCATAGACCATTCGCGAAGCCACGAGCGGCGCACGTGGCTGGCATGGCCCGGCACAGTGGCCTTAGCATGGGGCCATGCGAATCGAATCGGCTGAACTGCTGACCCTCGAGCTGCCACTCAAGTTTCGTTTTGAGACCTCTTTCGGAACCCAAAAGTCCCGGCGCGTGCTGCTCCTCATCCTGCAGGGCGAAGGTCTGGAAGGTTACGCCGAAGGGGTCATGACCGAACTCCCCCTCTACCGCGAAGAGACCGTGGCCGGGGCCAGGTCGCTCCTCACCGAAACCCTCCTGCCCAGCATCCTGGGTAAGGACTTCCCAAACCCAGAGGCCTTGCGCCAGACCCTGGCGCCCTTCCGGGGGAACCATCAGACGAAAGCCATGGTCGAGATGGCCTTTTGGGACCTCTGGGCCAAGTCGCTCGGCGTGCCGCTGGCCGACCTCCTCGGCGGCGTGAAGCGTGAGGTCGCGGTGGGGGTCTCGCTCGGTATCCAGCCCTCGATCGAGCGAACCCTCGAGCTGGTAGAGCAACACCTCGCCGAAGGGTATAAGCGCATCAAGCTCAAGATCAAACCCGGCTGGGACGTCGAGGTAGTCGCCAGAGTCCGCGAGGCGTTTCCCGAAGCCAAGCTCACCGTCGACGCCAACTCCGCCTACCGCATCTACGACGACCGGGTTTTCCGGGCACTCGACGCCTTCAACCTCGACTACATCGAACAGCCCCTGGCCTACGACGACCTGGCCGATCACGCCCGGCTCCAGGCCCGCATTCAAACCCCCATCTGCCTCGACGAGTCCATCCTCTCTAAAGAAGGCGCCCGTGTCGCGCTCAGCATGGACGCCGGCCGGGTCATCAACGTCAAGGTGGCCCGGGTCGGCGGGCACGCCGAGGCAAAAAAGATCCACGACCTGGCCGAGGCCTTTGGCGTTCCGGTCTGGATGGGCGGGATGCTGGAGACCGGCGTGGGCCGCGCCCACGCCATCCACGCCGCCACCCTCCCCAACTACACCCTCCCCGGCGACACCTCCTCCGCAAGCCGGTACTGGGATGAAGACATCGTCAACGAGGCCCTCGAGGCCAAAGACGGCATGATGCCGCTTCCCGAGGGGCCGGGGATCGGCGTCACCCTGAACCGGGAACGGATCGAGCGAGCGCGAATCGACCGCTGGCGTGCCGGATCGTAAACCCCAACCCCTACCAGACGGCCTCGCCGCCGGCCGGGTCAGCGTCCCGGCCGGTGCATATTTCCCTTAAACCGAGTGCAAAACTGACCGCGCGTTTTGCTATACTGGATAACGGCCGCATGAAAGGCTTGTTTTTGGAAGGGAGGAAGATATGAAGGAATACTTCAAATGGTTGGCTGCGGGTGCACTCGCCCTTGGGCTCGGCTTCGCCGCCACGCCCAAGGACACCTTCGTCCACATGACCTTCGGCGAGGTCGACACCCTCGATCCGGCGCAGGCCTACGACACCGCGTCGGGCTACATCCTGGAGAACATTTACGAAACGCTCTACACCTACAAAGGGGACTCCCTCACCCAGTTCGAACCTCTCCTCGCCACCGGCTACGAGGTCTCGAACGACGGCAAGACCTACACCTTCTATCTCCGTAAAGGCGTCCAGTTCCACTCCGGCAACACCATGACCTGTAAAGACGTCGAGTATTCGATCCAGCGCCTTTTGGTCACGAACCCCGGCGACTCCGCCGGCTGGTTCTTCGCCGAGAGCCTGGTCGGCTATGACGTCAACGCCAAGGCCGCTGCCGAAGAGGTCCTCGGGAAAAACCCGCCCCAGGATAAGCTCCAGGCCTTCCTCGACGAATACTGGCAGAAGATCGACAACAGCGTGCAGTGCGATGGGCTCTACACCGTGAAGTTCAACCTGGTCAAGCCCGACCCCTCGTTCTTCGTGAAGCTCATGTACACCGCCGCCTCGGTCATCGACTCCAAGTGGGCCATCGAGAACGGCGAGTGGAGCGGAACCAAGGCCGACTGGGAAGAATGGATCGGGAAGGACCTGCGCCAGGGCTACCTCCACAACCACGCCTCGGGCACCGGCCCCTACAAGCTCGTGAAGTGGGACGGCAAGAACGTGGTGGCCGAGGCTTTCGACGGCTACTGGGGCAAGAAGCCGGCCATTAAGAAAGTGCTCGTGCAGGTGGTCAACGAGCAGTCGACCCGGATCGAGGCCCTAAAGCGCGGTGACGCCGACCGGATCACGATCAATGACCGGGCGACGCTGGAATCTCAGGTGCGCGGCCTGCCGGGGGTGAAGGTCTGGGAAGATCCCAAGTGGGCCCCGGCCGTCGCCGGTGCGATCTTCTTCAATTTCGACCCATCGGCTAAGGACAACCCCTACCTCGGCTCGGGCAAGCTCGACGGCAAGGGCGTGCCGCCGAACTTCTTCGACGACATTCACGTGCGCAAGGCCTTCGCCTACTCCATTGACCAGGATGCGATCATCGAGGATCTCTACCTGGGCAAGGGCGTCAAGCTGACCATGGCCCTGCCGCCATCCTTCCTCGGTTACGACCCGAACCTCCCCATCTACAACTACGACCCCGACAAGGCGGAGGCCCACTTCAAGAAAGCCTTCGGCGGCAAGCTCTGGAAGACCGGCTTTGAGATCACCATCCTCTACAACGAAGGCAACACCGTCCGCCAGACCATCGCCGAGATGCTCAAGGCCAACATCGAAGAGCTGAACCCCAAATTCAAGGTCAACGTCAAGGGCGTGCAGTGGCCCGACTTCATCCGCGCCGTCTCTAAGCGCCAGCTGCCCATCTTCGTGCTCGGCTGGGGTGCCGACTACGCCGACCCGGATAACTTCATCTACACCTTCTACCACTCGCGCGGCTACTACGGGAACAAGATCAGCTTCAACGACGAGCAGATCAACAAGTGGATCGAGGAAGCCCGCAGCATCACCGACAGCAAGAAGCGTGCCGAGCTCTACGCCAAGATCGGCAAGCGCGGCTACGAGCTCGTGCCCTTCGTCCCCTACCCGCTGCCCTCGCCCTTCATCGTGACCCGCTCGAACATCAAGGGCGTCTACTACAACCCCATGCGCTCGGGCGCCTTCCTCTGGAAGGACATCGTCAAGGAATAAGGGCGGCTTGATCACCGAGGGGGGCCTCCGGGCCCCTCTTTTTGCGGTAGACTCGTTAGCGGCCCCCACCTCGGGGGGAGGAGGAGAGCGTGTTCAATTTCACTGTCCGCAGGCTCTTGCAACTCCCGGTCGTGCTGTTCGTGGTTTCACTGGTCATCGTAGGCTTGATGCAGTTTCTCCCACCCACCGCGCGGGCCGCGGCCTTCGTACGCTCCGAGCAGCAGCTCAAAAACATCGACCAGATCATCAAGCAGTACCAGCTCGACGCACCCTTTTACATCCAGTACAAAAACTGGCTCACCAACGCCCTGAAGGGCAACCTCGGGTTTTCCCGGGTCTCCAAGGAGCCGGTCTGGGAAACCTTCAAAAAGAAGCTCCCGGTGTCCGCCGAGCTGGCGCTCTATGCCTTTTTCCCCACCCTGCTTCTCAGCATCTGGCTCGGAACGCTGGCCGCGATCTATCGAGATCGCTTTCTCGACCAGCTGGTCCGCGTCCTCGCCGTTATCTTCTGGTCCATCCCAACCTTCGTCCTCGGGATCGCGCTGCTCGCGGTGGTCTACGGCTACTTCAAGCTCTTCGGCATCGGGCGATTGCCAGCCAACCTGATCATCGACCTGGCGAGCGGCGACTTTAAGACCTATACCGGCCTTCTCACCATCGACGGCATCCTCAACGGCCGGTTCGACGTCGCCTTCGCCGCGCTCAAGCACCTGGTGCTGCCGGTGGCCACCCTGGTGCTGGTTCAGGGCGCCCAGCTGGTGCGGGTGATGCGTTCTTCCATGCTCGACGAGCTGGGGAAGGATTATGTGCGCACCGCCCGCGCGAAAGGGCTCCCCGACAAGGTGGTCTATTACAAACACGCCCGACGCAACGCGCTGATTCCTGTGATCACCCTCGCGGGGCTGATGTTCGCCTTTCTCCTCAACGGGGTGGTGATCACGGAAACGATCTTCAACATCCCCGGCCTCGGTCAGTGGGCGGCGGCCGCCGCCGTCCAGCTGGACCAGCCGGCGATTCTAGGCTTTGCCCTTCTCACCGCCTTCATCGTCACCACCGCCAACATCGCGGTGGACCTGCTCTACGCCCTCATCGACCCGAGGATTCGCTACGACTGACGAGGATTGACCATGGCCGAGCTGACGACGCTAGAGAAACCCAGACGCGAACCCTGGTGGCGCTCCCGTGCCTTCCGCCGCTTTCGCCGCAACCCCCTGGCGATCGCCGGAGCCATCATCGTGATTTTCTACGTCCTCATTGCCATTTTTGCCCCGGCGATCACCGCCGATCGAATGGGAAGGAACTGCCTCCGGGACCTCGAACTCGGTCGTTCGGAGGCGCGTCGGGTACTCCGGGATCCGCTCCAGCTGAAATTCTGGCAGGCCACGCTCGCCCCGCCGGAATCCTGCTACAAAATCCCGCGTAAGGGGTATTCCCCGGTCCCGAAAGCCCCCTCGAAGCGCTACCCGCTGGGCCTGGCCGGCGGTGGCTACGACATCCTCTACGGGCTGGTCTGGGGAACCCGAACCGCGTTTTACGTAGGCATCCTGGTGGTGGGCATCGCGCTCTTCATCGGGATCATCATCGGCGGCGCCGCGGGGTATCTGGGCGGCCGGATCGATAACTTCCTGATGCGCATCACCGATGTCGTCTACGCCTTCCCGGGGCTGGTGCTGGTGATGGTGGTGGTCACCATCTTCACGCGAACGCTGACCACGATCATGCTCTCGTTCGCGGTGGTGAGCTGGCCGACTTACGCCCGGATGATCCGGGGCAACATCCTGCAGACCAAAGCCCAGGACTTCGTCGACGCGGCCCGGGCGCTCGGCGCGGGGTCGCTTCGCATCTTCCTCAAGCACGTCCTCCCCAACTCCATCGGCCCCCTGATCATCCTGGCCAGCCTCGACATCGGCTCGGTGGTGCTCTCGGTCGCAGCCCTTTCCTTCCTCGGCCTCGGACCGGAGGTGGGCTTTGCCGACTGGGGGCAGATGATCAACTTCGCCCGCGGCTGGATTATCGGCCCTCCCGGCGACCCGCTCAAATACTGGTACACCTGGGTCTGGCCGGGACTCGCCATCGCCCTTTTCGTCCTGGGCTGGAACCTGCTGGGCGACGCGGTGCGCGACGCCCTCGACCCACGCAGTTAAGAACCCTTCCTGATACCGCTTTTGACCACGGCCCCAAAGGGGCCGTGGTATATTTTTCCTGACCCAGCTTGGGGAAAACAGGAGGGAGAAAAAGCATGAGACGAATCGGAATCGCTCTCTTTTTAAGCATCTTTGCCAGCCTGGCCTTGGCAGCCGTGCCCAAGGACACCTACGTCTACATGACCTTCGGGGATATCGACACCCTCGACCCGGCCCAGGCCTACGACACCGCCTCGATCAACATCATCGAGAACGTCTACGAAACGCTCTACACCTACAAGAAAGACTCGCTCACCGAGTACGAACCGCTCCTGGCCACCAGCTACCGCATCACCAACGGGGGCAAGACCTACATCTTCGAACTCAGAAAAGGGGTGAAGTTCCATACCGGCAACCCCATGACCTGCAAAGACGCCGAATACTCCTTCGAGCGGATTCTGGTTACGAACCCCGGTGATGGACCGGGCTGGTTCTTCGCCGAAAGCCTGATCGGCTACGACGCCAACGCCAAGAGCGCCCTGGGCGAAAACGCGAGCCCGGAAGCCTACAAAGAATACTGGCAGCGAATCGACAAGGCGGTGGAATGCGACGGTCTCTACACCCTCCGGTTCAACCTGGTCAAGCCCGACCCCTCGTTCTTCGCCAAGCTTCTCTACGCCGGGGCCGCAATCGTCGACTCCAAGTGGGCCATCGAGAACGGTGAGTGGAGCGGCACCGAGGCCGACTGGCTCGAATGGGCCGGCCGCGACCTGCGCCAGGGCTACCTGCACAAGCACGTCTCCGGGACCGGGCCTTATAAACTCGTGAAGTGGGACGGGAAAACCCTGGTCGCCGAGGCTTTCGACGGCTACTGGGGCAAAAAACCGGCCATCAAGAAGGTCCTGATCCAGATCGTCGATGAGCAGTCGACCCGGATCGAGGCCTTAAAGCGCGGCGACGCCGACCGAATCACGGTCAACGACTGGGCCACCGTCGAGTCGCAGATCCGGGGCCTGCCCGGAGTGAAGGTCTGGACCGATCCCAACTGGGCACCCGCCGCCGCCGGTGTCGTCTTCTTTAACTTCTCGGTTCAGGGCGACAACAATCCGTATATCGGGAAAGACACCCCGAGGGACCTCTTTGCCAACATCCACGTGCGCAAGGCCTTCGCCTACTCGATCGACCAGCAGGCCATCATCGACGAGATCTTCCTCGGCCACGGGGTGAAGCTGACCATGGCCCTGCCACCCGCCTTCCTCGGGTATGACCCCACGATTCCCACTTACGACTACGACCCGGACAAGGCCGAGGCCCACTTCAAGAAAGCATTTGGTGGCGAACTGTGGCAGAAGGGCTTTGAGGTCACCATCACCTACAACGAGGGCAACACGCTCCGCCAGACCATCGCCGAGATGATCAAGGCCAACGTCGAGGCCCTCAACCCCAAATTCAGGGTCAACGTCCAGGGTCTGCAATGGCCCGACTACCTGCGCAGCGCCCGGGCCAAGAAGCTCCCCATCTGGCCGCTCGGCTGGGTCGCCGACTACGCCGACCCCGATAACTTCATTCACCCCTTCTACCACTCCAAGGGCGCCCTCGCCAAACGGCAAAACCTCCACATTCCCGAGCTCGACCAGCTGGTCGAAGAGGCCCGCCAGACCGTCGACGCCAAGGCCCGGGCCGAGATCTACCGCAAGATTGGTCGCCTCGCCCATGACCTGGTCGTCAACGTCCCCCTGCCCTCGCAATCGCCCTTCATCGTCACCCGCTCGAACCTCAAGGGCGTCTACTACAACCCCATGCGCTCGGGGCAGTTCCTGTGGAAGGACATTCAAAAGGAATAAAGGCCGCTGTTCCGTCCACCCTGCGAAGCCTTGAGCTGGCAAGCGCCCGCATCCCCATGCGGGCGCTTTGAACTTCTGAGTGAACGCCCAGGGGATTTTCATGGCCAACCTGGCCACGGTGGTGATGCTCAGAGCGAGTGCTCATCCGCGAAGCGGATAGCTTTCGGACTGGGCGTTCAAGCACTACATGGACATGGGCCCGCTCTGGGCCGCGGAAAGCGAACCCACACAAATCGCGACTTGACTGCCTGGCTTTAAAACCCGGGGGCAAAATTTTATTCGTTTCCAGGACTAGGGGTTTTACCTGGGAAGCGGTCAAGATCACTACCGATGCGGAACCGGACGACTGGGGATCAACGTTTTCCCGCCTACGGTTTGCTGCTGGGCGTTTCGACCCTGGCCTGGTCGTTTGCGCTGGTGGCGCTGCCGTTTCAGGCGCTGGATCATCCCCACGGCCGGGCGTTGCTGGCCCGGGCCGTGCTCCTCGGTCTGGTTCCGCGACTGCTGGCCCCGCTCCTCACGCCCTGGCTGAAACACAGCCTTCGGGGCATCAATGCCGCCGGGGCGGCAGCTACGGCGCTGGTTCTCTTCCAGGCTGCCCGTCACGCGGAACCCGCGTTGATCCAGCTTGCCTATGTCCTGCTCGGAGTCAACGTGGTTCTTGACAGCACATCCCCCTCGCTTCTTGTAAAGGCCTGGTTTCCCCAGATGGTGCGGATGCGCGCGAACGCCATCGTGGGAGTCGTTACGCTGGGGGTTCCCGTCGTGGCCTGGCCCCTGGCCGGTCTCATCTCCGGCCCCCTTGGCTCCAATGTGGTTTTGGGGATTGCGGCGCTGGGTTTTCTTTCCAAGGGCCTTCTGGCTTTCGTCGCGATCCCGGCGGGGGCGGTTCTGTCCAAAGAAGGAGAGGAGGACGCCGGCGGCTGGCCCCGCGTTTTGAGCTACGCCCCGCTGCTTCTCATCGTTGTGGTCGCCCTAGGCTGGCTCGGGTACCTGCAGGTCGCGGTGCCGTCCATGGTCAACCGGTTCCCCGGCGCCGAAACCGTCTATGGGTGGTATGGGGGCCTCTTCTCCCTTGGCATGGCCGGTGGCGCCGGGGCCCTTTTTGCAGCCGGGAACCGGCTGGAACCGGCGCGGGCGCTGGGCTTTGCGGGGTTGTTGCTTCCCGCGGCGGTGCTCATGTACGCCGTCCCCGGCACCGGGTGGCTCCTTGCGGCGGGCGGGGTGTTCGGGCTCGGGCTGGGGGCGGTTCAAACCGCGGGCGCGACCTACCTGCAGGAAGTCATCCCCCAGGCGTCGCTGGCCCGCGTATTGACCTGGATGAGCTCGGCCACGTCCGCGGCCTCGATGCTTGGCGCGTACCTTGCGGGGCTGTTGCTGGAGGCGCACGTCCTGTTTGCGATCGGAGTGGCAGTTTTGCTGACGGCAGCCGACCTGCTCTTCTGGAGATTCGGGCAGGAGAAGGCCCCGCATGCGGTCCCGCGTTGTTTGAAGCTCCGGCTCTGGCTTTGGAGAGCAAAAGAAAGGAGGTGAGTGCCGTGCGGAAGGTTCGCGACACCCAGATCTACCTCGGCGACAAGAACGGCTCCTGCTAACCGGAATCGGGGGGCCCGGGAGTTCCCGGGACCCCCGGATTCCCCTTTTGGAGCAAATCCTCTTTGGGAAAAGGGGGAGAGTATGAGCGGTAGAAAAAGAGAAGGCTATTTGCGGTTGAAACCGGGCCTCGGGATAGGCCGCGACAGACGGGGGCTGCTGTACGCAACCCACTTCGTCACGGGCAAAACCCGCGTGTACGAGGGCCCCGCGTGGGTGGAGCACTTGCTGGCTGCCAGCACCCGGGGGATCCCGGAGGAGAAAGCGCTTGAGTTTCTGGGGGAGGACGCGGAAGTGTCCCCCGAGGAGCTTGAGGGGATCCTCGACTACCTCCTTCACGAGGGCATCGTTCTCCGCCTGACGCTGGAGGAGGTGGCCCGGATCAACCTAGGCCGTTACGGGCGGCAGATCGAGTGCTTCTACGAGTTCGCGGGCGATCGCGCGCCCTTTGCCTTCCAGGACCGGCTGGCTGCTTCCTCGGTGGTACTCTTGGGACTCGGCGGAATCGGGTCCTGGATGGCCCTGCTCCTGGCCATGGCGGGCGTTGGCGCCCTGACCCTCGTGGATGGCGGCACCGTTAAGGAGAGCAACCTTTCCCGCCAGCTGCTTTACCGGGAAGGCCAGCTCGGCTTGCGTAAGGTGGAGGCGGCGCGCGCGTCGCTTCTCGCCCTCAATTCGGGGATGAGGGCTTCCGCGTATCACACTCTAGTTTCGGGTCCGGAGGATCTGCGCGAAATCGTCCCGGGTCACGACCTGGTCATCAACGCGATGGACGATCCCGACATTAACACCACCTCTTCCTGGGTCGCGGAGGTCGCCGAGGGGGAAGGGATTCCCTATCTCCTGGCCGGCGGTTACTCCGGGCACATCGGCCGGATCGGCCCCACCGTCCTGCCTGGCAAGACACCGGACTGGAACGCGTTTCAGCAGTATTACGCCGAGCGCAGGCGGGAGAACCCCGACGTGCGTTTTGCCGTCGGCAGGAAGAACCATAAGGCTGCCTTCGCCCCGCTTTCGGCTCTGGTGTCGGCCCTTCAGGTCTGGGACGCGATCCGCGTGCTCACCCGGCTGGGCGATCCTTTGCTGGCCGGACGGCTGGGTGAGGTGGACTTTGCGACCGGGGAGGTGCGGTGGGAACCGGTCCCGGCGCCGGCAGACGCGTGATCGGAGGTGACGGGCATGGGTACGGATGCCTTCCTGGATCTGGACGTGATCGCCCGCAACCCCGAGCCCTACAGACTGCTCGGGCAGCTTGGATCGGAGGACCTGTACCGCACGCTCGGAACTTTAGCGCAAGCGGAGGCCAGGACCACGGTGGCGGAACGCATTCACCAGGCCGCGCGGTTCGTCCGGCCAATCCTCGATCTCGCCCCCGCCTTAAAGGAAAGCTTTGACCTTGACGACCTTGCCTGGAGGTGGGGGGAGTTTAAGTTCGACCGCCAGGCGGAGCTTTTGCATCTTGCACTCCTCCTTCCTCGGGTGGAACCTGAGGAGCTCATCGTCGTCGAAGGGACCGAGCATTTGAAGGCTGCCCTCGACCGGGGAGCGCCCTTCCTGACGCCAATCCATGCCGGGCCCTTCCAGCTGATTCCCTTCGTGCTCGCCCGGATGGGCTACCCCGTGGCCACCTTCATGGAGGTCGAATCCGTTTCGCTCTGGCGTGAAATCGGCTTCGCGCTGATGGATGCGGCGAACCACGGTCTTTACGCCAGGATCGTTCCTGTCCCGCTACCTTCCCCGCGGGCGCCGAGGAACGCCATCCGGTTAAACCGGGAGGGCCTCTCTGGCCTTACCTTCCCGGAGTTCACGATGGGTGAGCTTCCAAAGCGCACCGTCCGCTTCCTCGGGGCGGAGGTGCGGGCGGTGGACGGCGTTGCCCGCATGGCCTGGCTGAACAAACGGGATATGCTTCCCCTTATTTTCCAGTCGCGCGGGGACGGGCGTTACGTGTTGCGTTTTTATCCCCCAATCCGGCTTGCCGGCAAGGAAGATATTTTCAGTGCGAAGGCGGCCTTCTACCGCTGGCTCGAGCAACGCGTCCTGGAGGAACCCCACACCTGGCTTTCGTGGGCGTTCTTCGAAAGCCACATGCTCGCTTCCCGGGCTGTGGAGCCTGCCTTCCCTCTCGGGTAGCGCCCCTCAGGGCCCGCTTCGCACCAGAAAGGCGTAGACGAAGACGCGCTGCTTGCGCCGGCACCCGTCGGCCCTGCTGGCGTACTTTTTCCAGAGTTGGGTTAGATCGCGCACGAGGTTGTCGACTTCCTCCCGGCAGATCACCACCTCGCCGGCGAAGCCATGGGTGAGCAAAAGGTCCTGGAACAGACGATCGCGTTCCACGGGACCGTTCTCGTCCGCCGAGGTCTGGAGGATTTCACCGCTGACGGGGTCGAGGTGAATGAGCACGTGGTTCAGACCCTGACTTTCAAAGCTGGTGGCGAGCAGGTCGACAAGCCGCTCGTGGTAGGGTTTGAGCCGGTTTTCCACCCACTCGCGCATGAGGGCGAACCGGGTGGCGTCGAAGGGTACCAGGTAAGCGGGTGCGGTAGCAGCGTACCGCGTCGTCCCCCGGGGTCGCTCAGAGGGTACGGTCTTTACCAGACCGGCGTCGAGGAACTTCTTGAGCCAGTACTTCATGGCCTGGGGGCTGGTCCCGGCGACGCGGGCAGCTTCCGTGAGCGTGACGGGGCCGCGCATAAAGGGGGCGAAGTAGCGCAGGGCGCGGGCGTCGGTGAGTACCTGTGCTGCGGCGGAGTCCGGTTCCAGTCGTAACCACTTTTGCTCAGACACGACCCTACCTATCTTAACTGAGATCTTGCACCTTTCCACCTCATGCATATTCCAAGCCCAATTCCATCGCCTCGGGCCCCACCCCTAGCTGTGCAGTCTCACTACGTTGTTCACACTAACCCCCAAGC
>CAZXOY010000045.1:0-15795 GCA_964642655.1 uncultured bacterium | reverse complement strand
TTCACCACGTACGCCGTGCGCCCGCTGCAGGCGCTGAGGAGCAGAGCCAGGAAGAGGGCCAGGATCGAGAGCTTTTTCATTGCAATTCACCCCGCTTTCTAAAAGCCCACGCTCATCGCGATACCGTAGACCGTTTCCCCGCTGATGGGAGCGCTGTGGGTGGTGAGCGCCAGGTCGATGGTGCTTCCGCCGAGGTCGAAACCGGCGCCGAGACCGAAGCGGGTTCCGTTTTCAAGTCCCACCCCACCCCGGAGCACGATCGGGCCGAGGTCATATTCGATGCCGGCGTGGGCGCTTGTGGTGCCGCTCGCATCAAGGCTCGCGTCGGCGGCAACGAGGAGGGTGCCCATCGGCCCGAGGGGTAGGGGCATGGCTCCGTTGACGAAGTACCGGGGCGCGCTACCGGTAAAGGTGATGGTTTTTGCCACCGGTGCGCTGGTCGGGGTGGTGCCGTCAAAGGTTTGTTGCTGGCCCTGCCAGGTGGCCATGTTCATGAGATTGGTGACGCCAAAGCCAACAACGGCCCCGGCGAGCTGGACCGCCACACCGGCGTCCACCTGGCCCCCGTAGCCGTACCCCTGCCCGGGGATCACGTAGAAGGCATCGGTGGTTTGGGTGCTGCCATTTGGCAGGCTGTTGTTATCGGTCGTGACCTCAACCGTGGTCTTGGCGTCGGCGTAGGCCAGGCCGAGGAAGGTCCTCCCCCGGGCGCCGAGGTAGACCTCTCCGCCGAGCGGCAGGGGCACGGGCAGGGCGCCAGCGTAGGTGAAGTCGAGGTTGACGCCGGCGCTCGCGGTGGCGCTGGCCTTTAGGGTGTAGGTCGTGTTCGGCTGCAACGATTGGTTCAGGATCGCGTTGATGAGGTCGGAGTTGGGGTCGAGGCCAAAGTCATTGAGCCCCACGAAGATGCCCAGATCGATCGAGAAGTTGGGGTCAGTGCTCAGGGGAAACTGAAGCAGGGGCGAAGGGGTCAGGATCGAGCGGCTTTCGCGGGTCGAGGTGCTTTGGGTGCCGAAGAAGTTAAGGTTGATCGGGTTGCCCTGGCCGTCGGTGAGCGTGATGCCGCCAGCGTCGATGCTGATTCGAACCTCGTCGGGGCTTTTCGCCGGGTTGATCAGGAAGCTGTCGAGGTGGGTCAGCTGGTCGAAGGCGCTGAGCAGGTCAAAGCTGGAGATGAAGGTGTTGGGGTCGATGAAGTAGTAGAGCGGGCTGCGGTCGGGCATGAGGAAGCCCAAAAGGCCGACCGGCACGCTCCAGGCTTCCCGGGGGAAGGGGTCCGGCATCGCCGCGTAGGCCGGGTTATAGATTGCCGCCGAAGGGCCGGGTAGGATCGTGCCGCCAAGACCGGCGTTCCGGACCGAATTTGCGAATGAGAACGGGAACGAAAAGAGGAAAAGCAGCGCAAGGAGCCTCACCACCAGTGCGGGTTTTCGAGCCATGGTCACCTCCTGTTTCTTTATGCTAAGCATACTTTCCCGATAATGATGGGGCAACTGTCACATACCGGGGTTTACATGGGCTCGGGTGGGATCTGGTTTTGGAAGAGGTGGGTGAGGGCAACCGCCAGAGCGTCGGCGGCGTGGCTCGGGGAAGGAGGGCGCTTCATCTTCAGGAGCACGCGCACCATGTAGGCCACCTGGTCCTTGCTTGCCCGCCCGGCGCCAACGAGGGCCTTTTTGATCTGCATCGGCCCGTAAGCATAAACCGGGAGTCCGGCGAGATCGGCTGCTGCCAGAACGGCGCCGACCGCCCAGCCCACCTGGAACGCGCGTTCGTTTTGGCGGTAGAAGTACTGGGCCTCGAGGGCCACCACCTCCGGGCGGTGGGTTTGGATGACCTCCGACACCGCCCGGAAGAGCTTGCCCACGCGCTGGGGGGCGGGCATCTTGGGGGTGGTGGTCACCACCGTGGCCTCGAGGAGCCGAGGGTCTTTGGCGTCACCCCCGACCACCCCGAGACCCAAGTTCGTAATGCCCGGGTCAACCCCGAGGACGATCATCCGCTGACCGGAACCGACTCCGGGTCGAGGTTGGTGTAGACGTTCTGTACGTCGTCGAGTTCCTCCAGGGCCTCGACCAGGCGGAGCACCTTGCCCGCGTCTTCGGGGGAAAGGCTCACCGTGTTCTGGGGGATCATCGTAATCTCGGCGCTCTCGGGTTTTTTCCCGGCCTCTTCCAGCGCCTGCGCGACCCGGTAGACCTCACTTGGCGCCACGTAGATTTCGAGGACGTCGCCGGAGATGTCGATGTCCTCGGCGCCTAGTTCAATCGCCAGTTCCTGGGCGGCTTCGCTGGTGTCCTTGATCACAACGAGACCGCGCCGTTCGAACTGCCAGGCGACCGACCCCGAGCTTCCCAGGGAACCCCCGTGTTTGCCAAAGACGTGCCGGACTTCACCCGCGGTGCGGTTTCTGTTATCGGTCAGTGCCAGCACCAGCACCGCCACCCCACCCGGGGCGTAGCCTTCGTAGCTGATCTCCTCAAACTGGGTTGCCCCCTCGCCTTCCCCGCGCAGCTTGGCCAGAAGGCGCTCGATGTTCTCGAGGGGCACATCGTCCCGGCGCGCGGCCTCGATCGCGTTTCGCAGCGCCACGTTGGCTTGGGGATCTGGGCCACCTCCACTCCTGGCTGCCGCTTGGATGGCACGCAAGTGTTTGGTGATCAACTTGCCACGCTTCGCGTCGTTGGCTGCTTTCTTCCGTTTGATCTGGGCCCATTTGCTGTGGCCTGCCATACGGGATCATTATAGGCGGTGATGAAGTTGGACCTCGAGGCGTTCTTTGCCTTGAATTGCCCGAGTTGCGGCGCTCGGCTCGACCGTCCCGGGCTTTGCAGCGCCTGCTTGGCGTCGCTTTTTCCCGAGCGGCGCGGCGGCGCGGTGTATCTTGGACGTTACGCCCGTCTCGAACGCCTCGTGAAAGCGGTGAAATACCGCCAGCACTGGGCGGCGCTCGAGGTGGTGGCCGAGCGGCTCGGCGCCAGGGTGCGGGCCACCGACTGGCCGCTTTCGGCTGTGACCTTCGTGCCCACCTTTTTCTGGCGGGCCTGGAGGCGTGGCGGATACACGCCGGGCCTCTTGGCGAGCGCCGTCGGCGATGCCCTCGGACTGCCGGTGCGGCGGGCCCTGCGGCGGGTTCGTTACACTCCGAGCCAGACCCGTCGCACCCTTCGCAAAGAGCTGCCGCAGGTCTTCCTCGCTAGGCCGTCTGGTCCAGAGGCCTGGCTTTTGGTCGACGACGTCTACACCTCGGGGACGACCTTTCGCCGTGCGGCCCAGGCCCTTTTGGACGCCGGGGCCAAAGAGGTGTATGGTTTGTTCATCGCCGTGGCCGATCCCGCGCGCCTCGATCCGCTCCCATACCGGCGGGACCGGCATTCGAGGGAGGGCCAATGAAGCGTTTTCGCCGCCTTTCCGATCTCATCCCCTACATCCGGGAAGGGCGCTACCGCCTCGGGCCTCACGTGGCGCACCACATGCGCCACGAGGGTTTTACCGAGCTCGATGTGGTCCGGGCCATCGAGTACGGGCGCGAACTGGCCGTGTATCCAGAGGACGCCCGCATGCTGGTGCTCGGCTACATCGTCGTGAGCCCCCGGCTGAAGCTCCCGTTGCACGTGGTGCTCGAGTACGCCAAACCCCGCTTCGTCGACGTCGTGACCGCGTTCATTCCCCGGCATCCGCACCAGGTGTATTCCCGGGCCCGGTTGGCGGCCATCGTTCGCTTCGACGGGCAGCGCGAGATGGTGGAATGGGTCGCGCCGAGCCGGGGTTCTCGGCGCGGGTAGTTCTTGCTCAATTCGAGTGGGTGCTTCGGCCGTAGAGGTGGCGGTGCGCCGCCTCGATGTCGCGTTGGATCTGGGCTTTGAGGGCCTTTAGGCCTTCAAAGCGCTGCTCCGGGCGGAGGCGCTTGAGGAAGGTGACGCTCAGCTCCTGGCCGTAGATGTCACCGACGGGGGCGAAGATGTGCACCTCGAGACGTTTTTCCTTGCCCTGTAGCGTCGGGCGGGTGCCGACGTTGGCCACGCCGCCAAAAAGGTCATCGCCGCGCCTGACACGAACGGCGAACACCCCGGGTGGCAGGACCTTTTGCGGTGGCGTTTCCAGGTTCGCGGTCGGGTAGCCCAGGGTTTTGCCAAGCCCCTCGCCCCGGACCACGATGCCCCGGATCTCATAAGGCCGGCCGAGGAGGTGCCTTGCCAGCTCGACCTCGCCGGCCTCGAGGAGCTTTCGAATCCGCGTCGACTTGACCGGGGCCCCTTGGAGGCAAAGAAGGGGGACGGTTTCGGTGGGGGCGACCTGGCGGAGGTCGTCGGGGCTTCCTTGGCGTCCCCGGCCAAAGCGAAAATCCTCTCCCACCACGATTCGCTCCGGCTCAAGGCGCTTGAGGTCCTCGAGGAAGCCCGTTTTTGATCGGGCGGCGAACTCGGCGTTAAAGGGGACGGCGAGGACCAGGTCGGCCCCGGCCTGGGCCAGGAGCTCAGCTTTTTCGCTCAAGGTGGAGAGGACGGGAACGCCCTTGGTGAAGACTTTGGTCGGCGGGTCGAAGGTGTAGACCAAAAGGGGGATGCCCGAGGCTTTGGAAAGGCGTTTCGCCTGGCTCAAAAGGGCGCGGTGGCCAAGGTGAACGCCGTCAAAGCTGCCGATCGCCACGATCTTCTTACCTTTGGGTGCGTCCGAGATGTCGTTGATCAGGATCATGTTATCCCCAGAGTCAAAAGCCCGGCGACCGTGGGGCCGCTGGTGATGATCTCGCCGCGGCGGATCCCGTCGAGAAAGGCCCTGGCGTCAAGCCAGAGCACCTCGATCGCCTCACCGGGATCCGGGGGGCGTTTTTGGGGCGTGAGGTGGGTGGCTTTGAAGAGGTGGATGTACTCGTCGCAAAACCCGGGGCTGGTGTAAAAGCCGAGCAAGGGCTCGAGTTTCGCATCGAATCCGGCTTCTTCCATCAGCTCCCGGCGCGCGGCGTCTTCTGGGGTCTCGCCCGGCTCGATGAGGCCGGCCGGCAGCTCGATCGTTTCCCGCCCGATCGCCACCCGGTACTGCTTCACCGCCAGGACCTTGCCTTCGCGGAGCGCGAGCACCGCGACCGCGTCACGGTGCTCGACCACTTCCCAGTGCCCGTCCTCGAGGGCAAGGTTCAAAATTTTTCCCCGATAGAGGTAATCCCGCCGTCCCAAAGCTTTCTTAGTATAGGGTGTTGACGTGATTGTTGAGGGAAAGCTCCTCGGTGTTCGTGGCTTTACCGAGCGGCTCGGTCTCTTGATCGATGGCGGGCGGATTCGTGAAGTGGCGCCGCTCACCGAGCTCCGGGCCAGATTTCCAGCCGCCCGCGTCCATCGCGTTGAATGGATCACGCCGGGGCTCGCCGACGCCCACGTCCACCCGCTGCAGTTCGGGGCTCGCATGCGGGAGCTCGACCTCTCCGGTTTGCAGGCGCCGAGCCCGGTGCTGGAGTGCGTTCGGGCATTTCTGACCGACCGGCCGGGGGCGCGCTGGGTGGTGGGGGGCGGCTTTCTTTTCCGGGAAAAACCGGTGCGGCGCTGGCTGGATGACCTTGGGGGCGACCGGTTCATCGTGCTCCGCTCCCGCGATCTCCACGCCGCCTGGGTCAACGAAAACGCCTTGCGGGCGGCCGGTTTCTCACCAAGCTCGCCCTGGGTCGATTGGGAAGCCGGCTGGGTGGTCGAGCGAGGGCTGGAGGCGTTACGCAAGGTCATGCCCAAGCCTTCGAAGGAAGATCTTCACGTCGGGTTTTTGGAGTTTGCCCGGCGTGGTTACACCGCGGTTCACACCATGGCCGCCGAACCGTTCGAGACGCTTTCCTGGGCCCTTGGCCTAGAGCTTCCGGTGCGGGTTTGGTGGGCGGTTCCCCGGGGCGCGTGGCGCGAAGTCGAGCCGGGGTGGAAGAACTCGAGGCTCTTTTTGGGGGGCGTCAAGTTCTTCGCCGACGGGGCTCTGGGCTCCCGGACCGCCTGGATGACGGCGGCTTACCCGGACGGTTCCTACGGTATGGCGGTGGACAGCGTGGAGGAGATCCTGGAGGAAGGGCGCTCGGCGCTCCAGGCCGGTTACACCCTCGCCGTGCACGCCATTGGAAGTCGGGCCGTGGCCGGGGTGGTCCGGGCGTTCAGGGCCCTCCGGTCCCATGCCCGGAGGCCGCTTCGCCTGGAGCACGCGCAGCATCTCGACGACGAAACCCTGGCCGGGATGCGGGGCTTGCCGCTCGCCGTCTCCATGCAGCCGGTTCACCTGGCTGGCGATGCCGATCTCATCGCCAGCTTTTTCCCGGACCGTCGCCATGAAGCCTACCGCTTCAAAAGCCTTTCCCGCGTCGCCCCGCTCGCTTTCGGCTCGGACGCTCCGGTTGCCCCGCCCGATTGGGGACAAACGCTCGCCGAGGCCACCCACCACCGGCTGAGCCCCGCTGAGTCGCTGACCTTCGAGGACGCACTTTTCGCCATGACCCGGGGCCCTGCCCTGGCTGCGGGCTGGCGAAAGTACGGTCTGATCGCGCCCGGCGCCCTGGCCGATCTCGGCCTTTGGGAAGGCGGTCGGCTCGTGGCCCGGGTTTTCGACGGGGTGCTGGAGGACGTGGGTGCGGCGTGAGGCCGTCCGGGAGCGGCTCGAGGCGACGGCGCGTCGGTTGGGACTGGATTTTTCCTGGACGCCGCTTGAGATTCCCCGGCGCGACCGGCAGCGTCTGGCCTGGTGGCTGCAAAATGGCATGCATGCCGGCATGGACTACCTCCATCGCACCCGGTCGGTGCGGATGGACCCGCGGGCCACTCGCTTTCCCTGGGCGAGGAGCGCGCTTTTGCTTTGGGCCCCGTATGCCTACGAGGATCCTGGAGTCCCGGAAGGTGGGATCCGGATCGGCCGCGTGGCCCGCTACGCCTGGTGCCCCGACTATCACCTGGCGCTTGAGGCGGCGCTTTCGGACCTTGAATCCGAGGCCCGCCGGCTTGGGCTTTTGGCCAAAGGCTACGTCGATCACGGTCCACTTTTGGAGCGAACGCTCGCCAGGCGTGCCGGGATCGGCTGGCAGGGCAAGAACACCCTCATCCTGCGGGAAGGGGAGGGGAGCTATGCTTTTTTGGCGGTGCTCCTGACCGGCCTCGAGATCGAGCCCCGGGCCCCGGCCCCGCCGCGCTGCGGGCGTTGCGTGGCCTGTCATGAGGTTTGCCCCACCGGGGCTTTGGCCTTGGATCAATCCGGAAGCGCCTATCTCGATGCCCGGCTTTGCATCAGCTACTGGACCATCGAGCACCGCCACGACGTTCCCGAAGCGCTCTGGTCGAAGATTGGTGGCTGGCTCTTTGGCTGCGACGACTGTCAATCGGCCTGCCCCTGGAACCGCTTCGCTGCGAAGAAGGGGGCCTGGCCACGGTTGCGGCCGGATCCGGAACTCGCCCACCCCGACCTGCGATCCTTTTTCGGCCTTTCTCAGCGGGCCTTCCGGCGGCGGTTCGAGGGCACGCCGTTTGCCCGAACCGGGCGCGTGGCCATGGCGAGAAATGCCCTGATCGTGAGCGGCAACCTGCGAGATCCGGCCGCCATGCCCATTGTCCGGATGGGAATGGAAGATCCAAGCCCGGTGGTCCGCCGGGCGGCCGCTCGCGCGCTCTATGCCTTCGGCGAGCGACGCGAGCTCTTAAGGCTGGCTCGAGATTCCGACCTCGAGGTGGCAACGCTGGCCCGTCGTCTGTACGACCGGCTTTGACGATCCTGCCGCGGCCGCGACGCCCCAGTCCGTCGCCCTGCCCTCGGCGTTCTCATCGGCACCCCTTTTATGCTCGAAGGCGTGCGAAGCGGCCTTGCCCTTGGGCTCGGGATTCTTCTGGCCCTTACCCTGGTGCCCTTCCCCCTCGGCTTTCTAACGCCGGTGGTGCTGGCCTTGGCGCTGGCCCGAAACCGCGGCTTTGGCTATGGCATCCTCCTGGGGCTTGGCTTTTGGGCGGTGCACCTCTCCTGGCTGCCGGCGAGCTTTTCCCGGTTATTCGGGCTTTGGGGCGGCGCGCTCTTTATCCCTCTCCTGCTGCTGCTCGCCATGTACTGGGGGGCTCTTTTCGCGCTCGCAAAGCGGGCCCCTCTTGCGGCCATCGGGGTTTGGGTGCTCGGCGAGTACCTCTGGGCTCAGGGGACGCTGGCCTTTCCCTGGGGCTACCTCGGCTATTCGTTGGTGAACGCGCCCGGAGGGGTGATCGCTTCCTGGATCGGGGTTTATGGGCTTTCACTCCTCGTGCTGCTCATCGCCTACGCCCTTTGGCATCGTCGGTGGTGGGTGCTCATCCCCTGGGGCCTGGTATGGCTCTGGCCGCTGCCGCCGGTTCAGGCCGACCAGCAGGCGCTCTTGGTCCAGGGCGGGCTTAGCCCGCTGGAAAAGCTCTCCGGCCGGCAGGTGGGGGCGCGTTACCTTGAACTCACCCGGCAAGGTCTTGCCCAAAATCCCGGGGTCGATCTCGTGGTGTGGCCGGAAACGGCGGTGGCCCGATGGCCCGATGGGGCAGACGAGGTGCTGCTGGCGCGTACGGCCCTCTATGGCACCTGGGGCTCCGATGCCGCAAACCAAGTCCGGCTCAGGCGGGGAGGGAGGGACCTGGCGATTCACGAGAAGACGCGTCTGGTGCCTTTTGGCGAGTTTTTCCCGTGGCGACGCGAGCTTTCCTGGCTCTATGAGTTCGTTTTCGCGCAGCTGGGCTTGCCCTCGCTCGGCGAGGTGCGCCCCGGAATGCGCCTCCGGCCGCTCGAGGTCTACGCCGCCTACGTATGCTACGAGTCCGATTTTCCTTCGGTGGCCCGGACCCTCATCGCCCAGGGGGGACAGCTCCTGGTGAATGTTTCCAACGATGCCTGGTTTTCGGTGGGGATCGGGCGGGCCCAGCACCTGGCCATGGCCCGAATGCGGGCGCTCGAAACCGGGCGCTGGCTCCTCAGGGCGGCCAACGACGGCATCACCGCCAGCATCGACCCCTACGGCCGGGTCGTCGCCCGGGCCCCCGTGGGCGGACCGGCGGTGCTGGTGGCCCCGTACGCGCTTCGCCAGACGGTTACGCCCTATGTCCGCTTCGGCGACGCCCCGGCGCTCGGTGGGGCACTGGTGCTGGTCATCCTTGGCTGGGTCCGAGGAACTTGGACCAGAAGGCGGCGATGACCCCCGGCTCGAGGCGGGCTTTCCGGTTGGTGGGCGGCAGCGCCTCCCGGTAGAAGAAGTCGGGGAGGGCCTCGATCTCGGGGAGACCGGCCTCGTGGTTGAAGGCCCGCTCGAGGCGCAAGACCTCGCGTCCCAGGGATTCCATGTAGCCCTCGGGCGGGCGGACGCCGTGGAGCTGCTCGATAGCGTCGGCCACCGTCGCCTTGGCCTCCCCCGAGATCGCCGCCGACATGTAGCAAAGACCCAGGGCGTCGAGCGCCGCGCTCTTCACCTGGTGGTCAAAGGAGAGCTTCATCACGGCCTCGAGGTCCATATCGAAGGTCTCGGCCCGGGCGGGGTTGCCCGCTGTGTGGTCGGCGCCCTGGGCGCTGGTCATGTAGGTGACGCCCGTGCCTTCGACGACCCTCGGGTCGTAGGCGCTGATGGCCTGCTTGCGCACCGTGGGAATCCGATCGTGGCCGATTGCCTTGCCGAAGCGGTAGGTGCCCTGGGCGAACTTTTTGCCCTCGGGCGTGCCGTGACGCAATTCCTCGGTGACCTCGAGCATCCAACTCAGATCGCCCCACTCGGCCAGACCCGCATCCATGGCCACGGCCAGCGTGGCCCCGAGCTCGATGGTGTCGACACCGAGGTCATTGGCCGCCGCGTTCACCTGGGCGATGGCGTCGAGGTCAGCCAGGCCGCAGTTCGAGCCGACGAGTCCGATGGTCTCGTACTCGAGGGGGCTGACCACCAGCCGGCCATCCCGGTCGGCGAACTGGTTCGAGCAGCGGATGATGCACCCCGGCATGCAGGCGTGGGTGGGGTTGCCCTCGCCATCTCTGGCCAGCAAGAGGGCGCGGAGCGCCTCGCCACCGATGGGGTTTTCCCCTTCCACCAGACGCCCGAGGCGAAAGTTCCGAACTGGCAGGCCGCCGGCGACGTTTTGGTAGTCGGCCATGCCCGCGGTGCCGATTTCGGGGTAATACTTGCCGGTGACGGGACTTTGCCGCAGGATCTTGGCGTAGCTCCGAAGATCCTCGTAGAACTTCTTCTTTTCCCGGGGCGCTTTGCCTGCACCATAAAAGACCAGGGCTTTGACCTTTTTGGCGCCCAGTACCGCCCCCAGCCCGCCGCGTCCGGCGATCCGTCCCGGGAGGCCTTCGGTGTCGGTGACGCTGACCCCGGCCAGGAGACCCTGATACTCTCCCACCGGCCCCACGATCGCCACCGCGGCTTTCGGGTAGCGGCGCCGGAGTTCGGCCACCACCGCGTAGTTGCCCTGGCCGAGGAACTCCCGGCCGTCTTCGAAGCGCACGCCGTCGGGCGAGAAGACGAGAACGGTCCAGTCAGGGCTCTGACCTAAAAGCGTAATCCCGGCGATATCCAGCTGGCCCATGGCAAAGGCCACCGTGCCCCCGGAGTTCGATTCCTTGACCCCGCCCGTGAGCGGGCTCCGGGCACCGATCGAGAGCCGGTTGGCGTTGGAAAAGCTGGTGCCCGCCAGGGGGCCGGCGACGAGGACGAAGGGGTTTTCGGGTGCGAGGGGGGCGGTGGTCGCCGCCTTGAGCGCGAGCAGCCGTTCGACGGTCCGGTAACGACCGGCTTTCCAGATCTCGTCCTTAGGCCAGGGTTCTTCCTGGGTCGATTGACCCTCGAGGTTGACCGTGATCCAGCGGCGCATACCGGTATTTTATACGCCGCGGGGTGGGGTAGACTTCTGGTCGTGAAGCTGGTGTGGACCGGCGACGGGAGCCCTTCGCTTTTCCACCCCCGCTACCGGCAAACCTTCCACTCGCATTACGGGGCCCGTTCCCAAGCCGAGCGCGTGTATCTCGGCCTGTCCGGGCTCGCGGCCCTGCCTGAGGCCCAGGTGGTCGAGGTCGGCTTTGGCCTCGGCCTCAACTTTTTGGTCACGCTCGAGCGCTTCCTCCTCCGGGGGGCGAACCTCAGGTACCTGGCGTTCGAACCCGATCCGGTGCATCCGGAAATTCTCGACCGCTACTACGGCCTCGTCCCAACCCTTCCCCAGGTTCAAGACGCCATACGCGCGGCCTGGGAAGCCCCCGAGGGCTTTGCGATCGCTGGCCCGGGCTGGAGCCTCGAGGTGCGCTTTGTACCTTTTCAGCCCGGGACGCTGCCTGCTTCGTGGGCCGATGCGGTCTACTACGACCCTTTTAGCCCCAGCGCCAACCCTGACGCCTGGCAGAAGGATCTCCTGGCCGAAGCGCGCCGGGGGCTTCGTCATGGGGGTGTGCTCGTGAGCTACGCGGTGGCCGGT
Organism: uncultured bacterium; assembly: GCA_964642655.1. Taxonomy (GTDB): domain Bacteria; phylum Deinococcota; class Deinococci; order Deinococcales; family Marinithermaceae; genus WFXV01. The sequence goes on along the minus strand of CAZXOY010000045.1, from coordinate 4,384 downwards.
TGGGTTCGGCGGGCCCTCGCCGAGGTGGGGTTTTCGGTGGAGAAGGTCCCCGGGGGCCTGGGAAAGCGGGAGTGGCTCAGGGCCTGGAATATTTCTGAATGATCTCTTCCCGCTTCATATAGATGAGCTTGGCCTTTCGCCGTAGGCGGGTGGCCTTGAAATCGGCCTGGTAGAGCCATTCAAACCAGTGCCCCGCCAGGGTGGCCATGATGCCGGGGAGCCCCCGGAGCTCGACGGTGCGAAATCCGAGCCGCCTGGCCCCGGCTTCGAGCGGCGTGGGGCCGAAGACCAGGGCGATCTCGGGGTCTGCTCGCACGATTTCGGCGATGGCCTCGAGGTCCCGCCTCAAGGCCTTCAGAACCTGGAACGGCGTGAGCGCGGAAGCCCGCCGGCTGTCGAGGTGAATCTCGAGGGCCCAGGCGCCCTCGGCCACACCCTCGATCTTCGGCCCCCAGTAGCGGACCTTGGCCGCTCGGAAGAGGCCGTCGTGGCTTGGCCTGCACCTGCGTACGCCGCGGCTTTGGTCGTAGCGTTCATCAAAGCCTTGCAGCGCCCGGGCCAGCGCCTGGCGGAAGCCGAGGGGGCGCGCTCCCAGCTCACCGAAGGGGTGGAGGGAAAAGCCCATGGCTTTGAGTTTGGGGATCAGGGCATCGACGAGCTCAGGCGTTTTGGGGACGCCGTCATGGAGAAGGATGACCGACCCTGGGTGAATGTATTCCAGCAATCGCTCGAGGAGTTTTTCCACCGGTTCCGGCCCCCAGTCTTTCGACTCCACGTCCCAAAGTGCGATGCGTCTGTTGAGTCGGCGCGCGATGAGGCGGGTGAGGGGGCTATGGGCGCCGTGGGGGGGTCGGTAGAGGCCGGTGTCGTGGGGCGGAGTGTAGGCGGTATGGCTCCATTCCGTCCAGGGGGCCATGAGAATCGGCGGCCGGTGGATGCGGCCGTGGGATGCGATCTCGTGCCCCGAGGCATGGATCTTCTCGACCAGTTCCGGATTCGCGATCGCCTGTTTCCCGGTGAGGAAGAAGGTGGCCCGAACCCCGTGGCGACTCAAAATCTCAAGCAACGCGGGGGTGGTGATGGGATCGGGTCCGTCGTCGAAGGTCAGGGCCACCCGGGGCCGGTCCCGGGGGCCGTGGGCCAGGGCGCCCCAGCCCATCCAGCGAAACAGGAGGTCGCTGAGGAGGTAGAGGGTGAGGCCTAGGATCGCGAGTATCGCCAGAGCTGCCACAGGTAATACCCTCCGGTGATGGCCATGAGCAAACCGCCGGCGACGAAGGGGCCAGCGGGCCCCCCGAGGTCCCAGGTGAGGCCGCCGATGGTGGGCCCCACGGCGAAACCGAGGGCTTCCACGCTCATCAGCGCTCCCCAGGCGGCGGCACGGTCAGCCTGGGGTAGGGTTTTGACCACGAGCCCGTTCCACCCCGGGAAAAAGAGGCCAAAACCGAGGCCGAGTAAGGCGCCGGCGAGGGCCAGCGGGATGGGCCGAACCCCCAGCGTCATGGGGATGATCCCGATCGCAGCGAATCCGGTGGCGGCGATCAAAAGCCCCGGGATCAGGACATAGCGCGGGTTTTTGTGGTCGGTCCAGCGGGCGGCGCCCGGCAGGACGGAAAGGGCCACGAGACCGCCGACCAAAACGATGAGGATCAGAACTGGAATGCCAAGGTCGATCTTCTTGATGAAAAGGAAGAGGATGGGCGAGAGCAGCCCGGTGGCCATGGTCTGAACGAACGCGGCCGGAACCAGGAGAAAGAACTGCCGCCAGTCGTAGCGCGACCTCGTAAGCCGGGCGGGGTGCGCTTTGAGTGGGGCGAGGCTCGCGCTCACCAGGAGGAGGAGTGCGGCGACCGCGAGCAAGAGCCAGTAAGCCAGGTTGAGGTTCTGACGGGCGATATAGCCGGTGAGGAGCATGGCGCCGCCGAAAGCGGGGCCGATCCCGGCGGTGGCCAGCGTCACCCCCCGGGCCTCCCAACCGGGCCTGCTGTCGCGGCTGACGTAGGTGAGGATCGAGGGCCAGAGCGGGCTGACGGTGATGCCCCAGAGCGCGGAGAGGATGATCATCCAAGCGACGCCACCCCGGGGAAGGGTGACCACGGCGAGGGCGGTCATCAGCCCCGCCGCCAGCATGACCCACCCGAGCCGCACGCGCTCCGAGAGCCAGCCACCGGCGCTTTTGGCGATGGCGTCGGAGAGGTAGTGTGCCGAGGCGATGAGACCGATGACCGAAACGCTCAAGGAGAGCTGTTCGGACGCGAACAAGGGGAAAAAGCCGACGAAAAAGCCGCTTCGCACGATCTCGGTGAGCATTAGCGCGGTGGCAAGGCGCAAGACCGTCCAGGGTCGGTGCCAGGGTATCACCTCGAGGATCCTTTCTCGCGGTCGGCGAAGTAATCGCTCCCGTAGTCTTCGGGCAGTCCGCGCAACCGGCGGTAAACGTTTTTGGCGTGAAGGGCGTACATTCGCCAGCGGCCCTTTTTGAGCCTCCGACCCGAGGTGCGTACCCGCTGGTCGGGGCGGTAGACGAGTCTCCCTCTGCCCTTCAGTTTGAGCGCGAGGTGGATATCCTCGGCAAAGGGGCGGTCGAAGCCGCCGACCTCGAGGGCCTTAGACCGAACCACGGCCATGTTGGCGCCGGCGGGGTTGGGGTGCCCGAACTTCGCGAGCAAACTCAAGAAGAGAGGAAACCCGTAGCGGGCCAGCAGAGTGTCCAAAAGCGGCGCCTCGTAAAACTCAACCGGGCCGTAGCTGATGACCACCGACGGGTCCTGAAAGGCCTCCTGTATGGCTTTGATCCATCCCGAAAGCGGTTGGCTATCGGCGTCGGTAAAGGCAACGACCGGGCTTTTGGCGGCGTTGAGGCCGGCTTGGCGAGCCAGATGGACGCCAGGGGTTTCGACCTGGATCACCCGGGCCCCCATGCGACGCGCCAGCTCTGCGGTTTGGTCGGAAGAGGCGTTGTCGACGACGATTACCTCATCGGGCGGGGGAGATTGTGAGAAGATCGCGGCCAGGCAGGCCCCGATGTAGGCTTCTTCGTTGCGGGCGGGAACCACGACGGAGACTCCGACCACGCGGCCGATTATAACCGCGCTTCGAACGACTCTGACGCGGCCATGCCACGGCGGCGACCCGAGAAAACGTGAACGGCGGCCGATTTCCCCCTGGCATGCCGGGATGCTCGCGTAAGGTCACTTAATTTTCCCTTGGGAGCGAGGGGAAACTGAGCAGGAGCTTTTGCGGCTCGGCTCTGAGAATTTCTTCAGCCTCCTCGTAGGCCGCGACCATATCCTCTGCGATGCGGGTGGCGCTTCTTTGCAGGGCGAACCGACGGGCGGCCTCGGCCATGCGCCGGCGCCGGGATTCGTCGCTTAAAAGCAGGGCCGCTTTGTCGGCGAGATTCTTGGCGTCGCCCGGAGGGGCGAGATAGCCGCTACGACCGTGGCTGACGCTTTCAAGCGTTCCCTCAGCGCCAACGGCCACGACCGGAACCCCCATGGCCTGGGCTTCCCAAAGGACGAGCCCCTGGGTTTCGGTTTCGCTGGCGAACAAAAAGAGCTCCGCCTGGCGGTAATAACCGCCGATGTGATCGTAGGGGACGGCACCCACGAAGGTGACCCGATCGGAAAGATCGAGCTGGGCGATCAGCGACCTGAGGGATTCCTCCTCGGGGCCTTCCCCGACGATCACCCAGTGGACGTCGAAGCGCTTGGCAACTTCGGCGAAGGCCCTGACCGCGACGTCGAGGTTTTTTTCCTTTCCCAGCCGGCTCACCGTGAGCAACCGGCGGCGGCCCGGGGGCCAGGGGGATGGGTCCGGGCGAGGAGCGCTTTGCAACAGCTCGGTGTCGATGCCGGTGGGGATAACCCGTATAGGTCGCTCGATGGCGTACGATTCCACCAAGGCCTTCACGGGGTGGGTCGGGGTCACCACCAGTTCGACCCGGTTGTAGTAGGCGCGCACCAGGCGCGGGATCAGGTGGGTATAACGGTCGAGAAAGGCGAGGCCCGGGACGTAGTGGGCATATTTCTCGTAGTGGGTGTGAAAGGTGGAGACGTGGGGCACGTGCCATTTTTGGGCCAGCTGGAGCGCCCAAAACCCCATGGTGAGCGGAGCATGGGAGTGGATGATTTCGAAGGTCTTGGGCAGCGCTTTGGTGCTGGGCAGGCCCAGGCGGTAGTCCTCGAAGAAAGGGTAGGGGACGCTCTTGACCCGCACGATCCCCTCCTCCGAACCGCTGGCTTCGGGCCAGGCCGGGGCGATGACCCAGGCGTCGTGTCCCATCCGCCTCAGTTCCCGCCAAAGGAGGTATACGCTGGTAGAGACGCCGTTCTTGCTCGGGAAGTAGACGTCGGTGAAGAGGCCGATCCTAAACAGGCGCATT
>CAZXOY010000044.1:0-17527 GCA_964642655.1 uncultured bacterium | reverse complement strand
GACGTGAAGGTCTTGATCACCGACGCCGAGTATCCCGACCTGGCGATCGAACGCCAGCTCCTCGAGGCCGCCGGCTTCGAGGTGACCTCCGCCCAGTGCCGGACGCCGGGGGAAGTCATCGCCAAGGGCCAGGGCGCCGCCGCCCTGCTCGTCCAGTACGCTCCGATCACGCGCGAGGTCTTCGCGGCGCTCCCGGAGCTCAAAATCGTGAGCCGCTATGGCGTCGGCGTGGACACCGTGGACCTCGAGGCCGCCCGCGCGTTCGGGGTCTGGGTGGCGAACGTGCCGGATTACGGCAGCGAGGAGGTGGCGGCGCACGCCTTCGCCATGGCGCTCGCCCTAGTGCGCCATCTGCCCTTTTACGACCGCGCGGTTCGGGAAGGGCGCTGGCACTACCTCGCCAGCGGTCCCTTAAAGCGCCCGAGCACGATGACCTTCGGCGTGGTGGGCCTGGGGCGCATCGGACGCACGGTGGCCGGGCGGGCCCGGGCCTGGTTTGGCCGGGTCCTCGGGCACGACCCCTACCTTCCCGAACCCGCTTGGCCCCAGGGCGTCGAACGGGCGGACCTGGACGAGCTCTTTCGCAAAAGCCAGGTGGTCTCGCTGCACCTGCCGCTCACGCGGGAAACCCGCCACCTCGCGAACCGTACCCGGCTCGCCGCCATGCCCCCGGGGAGCTATCTCGTCAACACGGCGCGCGGTGCCCTGGTGGATCTGGAGGCGCTGCTTTGGGCCCTCGAGGAAGGCCCCCTGGCCGGGGCGGCGCTCGACGTCCTCCCCCAGGAACCGCCGCCAAAGGGCCACCCCATCCTCCGCCACCCCCGGGTTCTCCTCAGCCCCCACGCCGCGTTCTTTTCCGAGGAAGCGGAAGCGGACCTCAGGCGAAAGGCGGCCATGAACATCGTGGCCTGGGCCCAAAAAGGGCGCCCCAGGTATGTCGTTGTGGAGGGAAACCGTGGCTAAGGTACTCATCAGCGGAATCGCAGGATGTATTGGAAGTTGGGTGGCCTGGCATCTGCTTTCGGGCGGGCACCAGGTGGTCGGCCTCGACCTCTCAGGGGACGACCACCGCCTCGAGCTCTTGGGCCTCGCCGGCAAATTCCCCGTTCACCGGGTCGACGTCAGCGACGCCGGGACCCTCGGCGAGCTGGTGGGGCGGGTGCGGCCGGACGCCGTGATCCACCTCGCCGCCCTCCAGGTGCCCGCGTGCAAGGCCAGGCCCCAGGCCTGCGCCCGGGTCAACGTGATCGGGACGCTGAACTTCCTCGAGCTGGCCCGCTCAGAGGGCTTTCCCCTGGTCTACGCCTCGAGCGCCGCGGTCTTTGGGCCCGATCAGGGCCGCACCCTGGGGGAGCTCGAGGGCCTCACCCCCCAAAACCTCTACGGCGTGTTCAAGCGCACAGGCGAGGAGATGGCCCGAATTTACGCCCAGGACTACGGGGTGAGGAGCGCGGGGTTCCGGCCTTACGTGGTCTACGGCCCCGGGCGCGACGTGGGCATGACCGCCGACATCACCCTGGCCCTTCTGAGCGCGGCCCGGGGCGAGCCCTTCCACATCCGCTTCGGGGGGAAGGTCGCGCTCCAGCACGCCTCGGACGTGGCCCGGGCCTTCATCGCCGCCGCGCTCAATCCCCCCCAAGGGGCCCGGATCTACAACCTTCGGGGCGCCGTGGTGGCGGTGCCGGAAATCGTGGCCCTCATCGAACGCGTCACCGAAACGCACGGGCTGATCACCCACGGCGAAAGCCCCCTCCCCATCGCCGCCGACATCAGCGACGCGGCCTTCCAGCGGGACTACGGGCCATTCGCCTACAAAGACCTGGAAACGGGGTTTAAGGAGACCTTGGAGGTGTGGCGTGCGGGCGCTCATGTTTAGGGAACGGCGAACGATGCGCCTCGAGGAGATCCCCGAGCCGACGCCGGGTCCGGGCGAGGTCATCGTCCGCGTCGCGGCCTGCGGCATCTGCGGCTCGGACCTCGAGGGCTATGTCGGCGCACCGGGCATGCGCAACCGGCGGGTGCCGCCCTTACTGCTGGGGCACGAGTTCGGCGGGATCGTGGAGAGGGGTCCCGGGGCCTGGGTCGGAAAGGCGGTGGCGGTCAATCCCATGATCGCCTGCCACACCTGCCCCCGTTGCCGGGCAGGCCAGCCGCATCTCTGCCCCGAGCGCACCCTGATCGGCCTCGACCGCCCGGGGGCCATGGCCGAACGGGTCGCGGTGCCAGCAACCCAGCTCTACCCCCTGCCCCCAGGCGTCCCGGCCTGGCGCGGCGCGCTGGCGGAACCTTTGGCCGTGGCCCTGCACGCCCTCGAGCTCGCCGGGCCCCTCTTCGGGCGCCGGGTGATGGTGTTCGGCGGCGGTGCCATCGGATACCTCACCGCCTGGATCGCGAGCCGGGCCGGGGCCCGGGTGCGGGTGGTCGAGATCAACGAAGCCCGACGGCGGCTGCTGGAAGATCTCGGCCTCACCGGAATCCCGGCCCCCGAGGGCGAGGCCGAGGTCACGGTGGACACCGTGGGTCTCAGCAAAACCCGCCGGGACGCCCTGATGCACACCGCCCCGGGCGGCACCGCGATCGTCCTCGGCCTGCACGACGACGAAAGCGCGCTGAATTTCTACCCCCTCATCCTGCAAGAACGGCGAATTCAGGGGAGCTACACCTACACCGACGCCGACTTCCGCCGGGCGACCAGCCTTGCCGGCGAGATTCCAGAAGGCTTTTTCACCCGGTTGCCCCTCGCCGCCGGGGCCGAGGCGTTTGCGGCCCTGGCCGAAGGCCAGGCCACCCATCTCAAGATCCTGCTGGAGGTGTGAGCGATGGAACTCACGAGACATCTGACGCCGGAAGGACCGCGGTGGGCGGTCGACGGGCGGTGGCTGCCCGAGGGGCTCACGCTCGGCGCACTGCTCAGCCTGCCCCGGGCCTCGATGCTCAAGGCCATCCAGTCCGCCGCGACGGATGAACCGGCGCGCGGCGACCTCTTGCCCCCCCTCGAGCCCGGCCACGAGGTCTGGGCCAGCGGGGTGACCTACGTCCAAAGCCGCGAGGCGCGCCGGGCCGAGTCCGAGGTGGGCGACGTGTACGCGCGCGTCTACGAGGCCGAGCGTCCCGAGCTCTTCCTCAAAGCCGTCGGCTGGCGCGTTGTGGGCCACACGTCGCCCATTCGCATCCGCCAGGACAGCCGCTGGAACGTCCCCGAGCCTGAGCTGGTCCTGGTCATCAACCGGCAGCTGGAAGTGGTGGGGTACACCGCGGGGAACGACGTTTCCTCCCGCGACATCGAGGGCGAAAACCCCCTCTACCTTCCCCAGGCCAAGATTTACGACGGCGCCTGCGCCCTGGGGCCGGGCATTCGCCTGGTCGAGGCGGAAAGGCTCCGGGACCTCGCCATCGAGCTCGACATCGAGCGCCAGGGTCAGGTGGTGTTCTCTGGATCCACCAGCACCCAGAACATGCGCCGGAGGTTTGAAGAGCTCGTCGCCTATTTAGGGCACTCGCTTGCGTTCCCCAAAGGGGTCTTCCTCATGACCGGCACCGGCATCGTTCCCCCGGACGAGTTCACCCTGTTGCCGGGGGACCGGGTGGCGATCCGGGTGGGCGCGCTCCGGCTCGTCAATGTCGTGGCCGACTTCGCCGGAGGGCGGAAAGGGGTGGCACACTGAGCATGATGAAGTCCAAGGAAGCGACCGGAGGCGCCCAGACGCTCTTGCGGGGGCTTTCGCTGCTGGAGGCCGTGGCCTCGGGCACCCGCGACCTGGAAAGCCTGGCCCGAAAAACCGGGCTCAGCCGCAGCACCGCCCACCGCCTGCTCTCGACCCTGGTGCAGACCGGATACCTGCGACACGCGCCGCGGGAAGGCTATGCCCTGGGCCCCAAGCTCATCGCCCTGGGCTTTAAAGCCCACGGCCAGCTGCACCTGCCGTCGCTGGCCCGCAAACACCTGCAGTGGCTGGCCGAGCAGACCGACGAGACCGTTCACCTCGCGGTTTTGGACGGAACCCAGGTGGTCTACATCGACAAGGTGCCGGGGAACCGGGAACTCCAGATGGCCTCCTACATCGGCGCCCGGCTCCCGGTGCAATCGACCGCGCTGGGCAAGGTGCTCGTGGCCGGGCTCCCCGAGGACGAGTGGGCGCGCCACTTCGTCCCCGGCTTAAAGCGCACCCCCAACACCATCGCCGACCTCGCGAGCTTCCTCGAGGAGATCCGCCGGGTCGCCCGGCAGGGCTACGCGCTGGACCTCGAGGAAAACGAGCCCGGCATCCGCTGCATCGCCGCCCCGGTCCACGACGCCAGCGGGGAAAGGGTGGCCGCCATCAGCATCTCCAGCGCCACCATCTACCTGGACGAAGACCGGATCGAAGCCCTGATCCCGCTGGTCAGGGAAGCCGCCCGCCGCGTCTCCGAGGAATTGGGGTGGGAAGGTGCCTGAAGTCGTCACCGCCGGGGAAACGATGGTCCTCGCCGTACCCACCGAACCCGGTCGGCTGAGGCACGCCTCGCTGCTCGCGCTGAAAGTTGGCGGCGCCGAGTCCAACGTGGCCATCGCCCTGGCCCGGCTCGGCATCCAGACCGGGTGGATCAGCTGGCTCGGCGACGACGAACCGGGCGAGGTGGTGCTCTCGCGAATCCGGGCCGAAGGCGTCGACGTCAGCCAGGTCCGGCGGATCCGGGCGCCCACCGGGCTCTACCTCCGGGAACGGGTGCTGGGGCGGGTGCGGGTGTACTACTACCGGCAAAACTCGGCCGCCTCGAGGATGGGCCCGGGTGCGTTCGACGCCGGTTACCTCGAGGGCGCGGCCTTTTTCCACACCTCCGGCGTCACGCCCGCGCTGTCGCCGTCCTGCCGCGAGTTCGTGGCCTGGAGCCTGGAGGCGGCGCGCACCCGGGGCGTGCGGGTGAGCTTCGACGTCAACTACCGGACAAAGCTCTGGGACACCGCCGAGGCGCGGGCCTTCATCGAAGGCCTTTTGCCGAAGATCGACCTCTTGTTTTTGAGCGACGAGGAGGCCGAGGCCCTTTGGGGTCGCTCGGACCTCGCGCTCCTTGAGCAGCTCGCGGAAAGGGGCCCCAAGGAGGTGCTGCTCAAACGGGGCGCGAAAGGTTCGCTGGCCTGGATCAACGGCGATGTCTTCGAGCACGCGGCCTTTCCGGTCGAGGAAGCCGACCCCATCGGGGCTGGGGACGCCTTCGTCGCCGGGTATCTCGCCGGGGCACTTTGGGGGCTCTCCCCAGGGCAGCAACTGCAGGTGGCCAACGCCCTCGGCGCCTACAGCGTCATGAGCCTCGGCGACTACGAGGGTTTGCCCTCTCGGGAAGAGCTGTGGGCCTTCCTCGAGGGCAAGCAATCGCTCGGGAGGTGAGCGTATGGGTATGGAAGGCAGGGTGGCACTGGTGACCGGAGGCAGCCGGGGCATCGGACGGGCGATCGCCGAACGCCTGGCAGCACGGGGTGTTCGGCTCGCCATCCTCTCGCGCAAGCCCGAGGTCGCGGTCGGGGAGATGCGCTCTGAGGGCCTCGAGGCCCTGGCGATCCCCCTGGACCTGGCCAGGGAGGCCCCGGAAGCCGCGGTGGAAAAAACCCTCGAACGCTACGGGCGGCTCGACATCCTGGTCCACTCGGCCGGGGTCAACATCCGCAAGCCCGCCCTGGAGATGAGCCTCGAAGAGTGGCGCCTGATCCAGCGGGTCAACGTCGAAGCCGCCTTCTTGCTGGCCAAGGCGGCGGCCCCGGCGATGCTGGAACGGGGCTGGGGGCGCATGCTGTTCGTGGCCTCGATCCAGTCGTTCCACGGGGGCTTCAAACTGCCGCTCACCGCCTACAACGCGGCCAAGGCGGCGCTTTTGGGCCTGGTCCGGGGCCTGGCCAAGGAGTGGGCCGCCGGCGGCATCCGGGTCAACGCCCTGGCTCCGGGCTTCACCAAAACCGAGCTCACGGTTCCGGTCCAGAGCGACCCCGAGCTCTCGCGGGAAATCGTCGCCCGGATCCCGGTGGGGCGCTGGGCCGAGCCCGAGGAGATGGCCGAGGCAGGGGCCCTGCTCTGCTCCGAGGAAGCCAGCTACATCACCGGACAGGCCCTGGTGGTCGACGGCGGATTTCTGATCTACTAGGAGGTGCCGCATGTTGCAAGGGGTGTATGTCGCGAACGTGACCCCGTTCCAGGCCGACGGGAAGATCGACGCCGCCGCCTACCTCGATCACGTCGCCTGGCTCGCCGAACAGGGGGTGTCGGGGGTGGTTCCATTCGGGACCAACGGTGAGGGGCCCTCGGTGGCCCTTCGGGAGAAGGTCCGGGTCCTCGATGCCCTCTTCCAAAAAGGCCTCCCCATCCAGATCATCCCCACCGTGGCCCAGGGAAATCTTCCGGAGACCCTCGAGCTCATCGGCTTCGCCAACGACCTTCCCGCCGCCGCGGTGATGGTGCTGCCCCCCTACTACTTCAAGCCGGCGGACCCCGAAGGCCTGCGTCGTTTTTTCGAGCCCGTGGTCGAGGCCAGCCGCCACCCGGTGATTGTCTACCACATCCCCAAGTACGCCGTTCCCGTTCCCGCCGCGCTGGTCCTGGAGCTTGAAGTTTGGGGGGTGAAGGACTCCGGGGGCGAGCCGGGGTACGCCGAAGCGGTCCTCGCCGGGGGCAAGGGGGTGCTCGTCGGGACCGAGGACGATTTATGGCGTCGGCTCCGAATCGGGGCCCAGGGGATGATCTCGGCCCTCGCCAACTTCATCCCCGAAAGGATCCTGGAGATCTACCGCCTCGCCACTCTGGGGGACGAAATCCGCGGCCCCGCCCTCTCGGAACTGCTCCAGCGGGTCCGGGCCCAGACCAAGGCCTACGCCGCGCCGGCGCTCCTCAAGAAACTGGCCCAGGCGCGCCACGGCGTTCCCCTGGGGACCGTGCGCCCGCCGCTGGTGCCCGCCCCGGCCGACTTTGACCCGGGACCCATCCTGGCCCTGGCCGGGGTGCGGTGATCACCAGGAGGGAGAAGGCCATGATCAAGGACCTGCAAACGGCGGTGGTCGAGGCCAACTACGACTGGACCTTCATCAAGATCATCGCCGACGAAGGTGTCGGTTACGGCGAGTGCTTTTTCGCGCCGGGGCTCACCGCGCTGATCCGCGAGCTCAAGCCCCTGGTCATCGGGAACGACCCCTTCGACATTCGCCGAATTCTTCGGATTTTAAAGACCGCGGGCTTTCAAGCCAGCCCCCAGGGCGGCGCGCTCGGGCACGCCCTCGCCGGGATCGAAACCGCGCTTTGGGACCTCCTTGGCAAGACCCTCAAGGTGCCCCTTTACGCGCTTTGGGGCGGCGCCTACCGCACGAACATCCGGCTCTACGCCGACTGCCACGGCGAGTCCGGGCTGCACTCGCTGAGCGCCATCCAGACCCCGCGCGTGCCCTGGTGGCAGAGCGAAAGCGGGGAGAGCGAGGTTTCCCTCGAGGTCGACCCCAAACACCACGGCGGGCTGGCCGAAGACGCCGAGCGCGTCGACCCCAAAGCCTACGCCGAGCGGGCCAAGGCGGTCATCGCCCAGGGCTACACCGCCTTGAAGTTCGACCTCGACATCCCCACTCCCTACCCGAGCGACCCCTACAACGGGACCCTGGAGCCGGCCGAGATCGAACGGCTGGCAACGATCGTAGCCTCGGTCCGGGAGGCGGTGGGGGACGAGGTGATGCTCGCCTTCGACTGCCACTGGAACTACACCGTCGAAAGCGCCCTGGCGCTGGCGCGGGCCCTGGCCCCCTACCGCCCGGCCTGGCTCGAGGACCCCGTGCCCCCGCAGGCGGACGAAGCCCTGGGGCTGCTTTTGCAAAAGAGCCCGGTCCCGATCGCCACCGGCGAAAATCACTACCACCCGCAGCAGTTCGCCCGCCTGCTCATGATGGGGCTCGGCATCGTCGCCCCCGACGTCCAGAAAGTGGGGCTGCTCGGGGGGCGCACCATCGCCGAGCTCGCCGAGACCGCCTCGGCCCTCGTCGCCCCGCATAACATCGCAAGCCCCCTGGGCACGCTGGCCGCGGCGCACCTGGCCGCGACCATCCCCAACTTCCTCGTGCTCGAGCACCACGGGCTCGAGGTCCCCTTCTTCGAGGCCATGGTGACGGGGCGGGATGGCCCGGTGATCCAAAACGGCGAGGTGGTCCTCGAGCCCAAACCCGGCCTCGGCGTGAGCCTCGACGAAGCCGTGGCCTACGACTACCGGAAACGCGAAGAGCCCTTCTTCGACGCCGCCTAAGCCCCCCTGGCAAAGGCCGCTGCCACCCGGATGGCCTCGATCAGGCTGGTGGGGTTTGCGATGCCTTGCCCGGCGATGTCGAACGCCGTGCCGTGATCGACCGAGGTGCGGACCACCGGCAACCCGGTGGTCACGCTCACCGTGCGGTAAAAGTCGTAGGTCTTGGCCGCGATGTGTCCCTGGTCGTGATAGAGCGAGATCACGGCGTCGTAGCGCCCCGAGAGCGCCTGGTAAAACACCGAGTCGGCGGGGACGGGCCCCAGGGCAACGATCCCCTCGGCCCGCGCCCGCTCGATCGCGGGAACAAGGGCCCTCATCTCCTCATCGCCGAACAATCCGCCCTCGCCGCCGTGGGGGTTGAGGGCGGCCACGGCGATGCGCGGAGATTCGACGCCGAAGTCCTCGAGTGCCCGCTTGGCGTGGCGCAAAAGCTCGAGCGTCCGCGCTTCGGTCACCAGCTCGATCGCCCGCCGCAGCGAGACGTGGCGCGAAAGGAAGAAGATCCGCAAGCGATCGACCACGAACATGGTCTCGACCCTGGCCTCAAAGAGCGCGGCCAGGGCCTCGGTGTGGCCAGGGTAGGGCACGCCGGCCGCTTTCCAGGCTTCCTTGTGGATGGGCGCGGTGACGATGCCCTGCACCGCCCCGGTTTTGGCGAGCGCCACCGCCGCTTCCAGGTAGTGCAGGCTCGCCCTGCCGCAAGCGGCGCTTACCTCGCCGAACGCCCAGTCCCCCTTTTTGGGGGCCTCGAGGTCGTGGACGGGGACCACCCCCGGGGCCGAGGACGCCTCCGGACCCACCCATCGCACCGCAAGGCCAAAGTGTTCGGCCTGGGCCTTGAGCACCTTAAGGCTCCCCACGACCAAGAGGTCCGCCCAGCCATGGACCTTCGGCGTCAAAAAGGCTTTGAGCACGATCTCCGGCCCGATCCCCGCCGGGTCTCCGAGCGTGACCGCGAGTCTTGGTTTCCTCACAACCCTCCTCCCTGTCTGAAAAGGCGAATGAGGTCGACCAGCCGCACCAGGGCGTCGGGCTCCCCCACCGCCCCCCCTTTGGTGGCAAAGAGCATCCCGTCCCACCGACCGCCGCGGAGCCGGGAAAGGGCGGCGAGCGGCGCCGGCGAGCCCAGCGGCTCCAGCGCCCGGGCCTCGAGGGCCTCGTAGAGCGCCTCGGCGGTCAGGCCCCCACCCACGACCACCCCGCCGTAGCGGCGCTGGGAGAGCCGGGCCAGCGCGTCTTCGATCAGTTGGTCGAGGGCCGGATCCCCCGGCCCGTTCACCGGCCGGTAGAGCACCTCTACGCCGTCCCGGTATGCCCAACGCAATCGGGCCACCTGGGTCCGCACCCTGGCCTGGTTGCTGCCCTGAACCACCAGCACCGGCTCCGCCTCGCCTTTGGCGAGGGCGACGGTGAGCGGGCCGCTATCGACGACCAGGAGCCGCGACCGGTAGGGCCGCACGGCCTCGGCCACCCGGGCCATGTCGCCCGGGGTTTCGACATCGGGAATCCACCAGCGCCCGGCCTCGAAATCGAACGCACCCCCCACCTGCACCGACCCGACCCCGGGCAGGCCCTCGAGGATCTCAAAAAGCGAGCCCAGCACCTCGCCGTCCATGGCCTGCGTTCCCCCGCGCGTGGTGCGACCGGCCTCGGGGTGGGCGGGGGCCAGCACCCCGCCCTGGGGCTTGAGGACCTCGAGCAGGACCTCGAGCTCGGCCCGGATGTGCCCGGCGAGCGTGGTGTCCACCCGCTTCGACCAGTGGCTCTCGGGCGGCGCCGCCGCCATCGCCCACTCCGCCCACCGCCGGAGCTCGGCCTTGGCGAACGCGGCCTTAAGGTCCCGGGTGCGGGCGTTGATCACCAGGGCGTCGGGGGCACCGAAGGCCTGCGGCGCCTGGAGCAAGCGAACCACGCGCCCACGCTGGCGAAAGAGCGCCGCGGTGGCCGCGGCTCCGGTCAGATCATCGGCGAAGACGACGACCATAGCGCCCCGCTCGCCCGGACCCTCGGCGCCCGGCCCCGGTTCAGGCTTCCCTCGAACGAAATCCGCACCGATTCCCCCTATGATCCTATTGACAGCTTATCAGACCAATTGTTAAGTTAAGGTATCACCTCAGGGAGTCAAAGGCAATGGCCAAACTCGAAACCCCTGTCGTCAGCGAGCAGCTCTATGAAGCGGTCGCTCGCAAGATCGGCGAGCTCATCCTCTCCCACCGCTACACCCCCGGCACCCGCCTTCCCCCCGAGCGCGTCCTTTCAGAGCGTCTCGGCGTTGGCCGCTCGACCTTGCGCGAAGCCCTGGTGAGCCTGGCCGCGCTCGGGGTGCTCGAAATCCGGCAGGGCCGGGGCGTGTTCGTCAAGGACCTCCCGGTTGCGCTCATCGCCAGCAGGCTGAGCCGGATGGACGACGCCCCCTCCCTCCGCGACGTTTGGGAAGCTCGAATGGCCATTGAAGTCATGGCCGCCGAGGTCGCGGCGCTCCGCCGCACCGAGGCGGATCTGGCGGCCATGGAAAAGGCGGTGCTGGCGATGGAGGCGGCACTGGCACGCGGCGAGCCCGGCGTCGAGGAGGACACCCTCTTCCACCTCCACCTGCTGCGGGCCGCCCACAACGCGGTGCTCACCCAGCTCGGGGAAGAGCTCGGCGCGCTCAGCCTGCGGGCCCGGCGCCTCGCGCTTTCCCGTCCGGGAAGACCGGCCTCGTCCAGCCAGGAGCACCGCGCCATCTTCGCCGCGATTCGGGACCAAGACCCAAAAGAGGCGGCCAGGGCCGTGCGTCTGCACCTCGAGTACGGCCTCCGGCTGACCATGGGTCTGGACCAAAGGGAGGCGAGTGGGCATGAAAAAGAAGGTTAATCGGCGGACGTTCATCAAGCTCGGCGCGTCCTTGGCCGGCGCCTCGGCGGCGAGCCGCCTCTTCGGCGCCAGGGCAGAAGCCGGTTCGGGTCAGTACGAGCCGCGCTTTCCCATTGAGAAAGGGGCCAGGCTCAGGCTGCTCCGCTGGTCTGGGTTCGTGAAGTCGGACGAAGAATACTGGAACGCAAACACCCGGCGCTTCACCAAACTCACCGGCGTACCCGTCGACATCGAGTACATCACTTGGGAAGACGTGCGCCCCAAAGCGGCGCTGGCCGCGAACCTGGGCGCCGGCCCCGACATCGTAATGGGGTGGTACGACGACCCCCACCTCTACCCCCAAAGGCTCCTCGACGTCTCCGACCTGGCCGAATACCTGGGCAACAAATACGGCGGCTGGTACGACGTGGCCCGCATCTACGGCTACAGCGACGTGGTCGGTCACTGGATCGCCATTCCGGTGGGTGCGCCGGTGGCGGCGCTGGTCTACCGCCAGAGCTGGGCCCAGGAAGCCGGCTTCGACACCTTCCCCACCGACCTCGACGGCCTTTTGAAGCTCTCTCAAGCCCTTAAGAAAAACGGCCATCCTACGGGGTTCGCCCTCGGCCACGCGGTCGGCGACGGCAACGTTTGGGTTCACTGGCTACTCTGGTCTTTTGGTGGCAAGCAGGTCGAGGCCGACGGGAAGACCATCGCCATCAACCGGGAAGAAACCTGGAACGCGCTTGAGTACGCCAAGGAGCTCTACCAGACGATGGTCTCGGGCGTGGCCTCCTGGCTCGACTCCAACAACAACCGGGCTTTCCTCTCCGGCGCCATCTCGCTCACCGGCAACGGCATCAGCATCTACTACGCCGCCAAGCGCGACTTCCCCGAGATCGCGAAAGACCTCAACCACGCCAACTTCCCCGTCGGCCCGGTCGGCCGGCCCACCGAGTTCCACCTCTTCACCGAAGCCTTCATCTTCAAGTACACCCGCTACCCCAACGCGGCCAAGGAATACCTGCGCTTCATGCTGGAAAAGGACCAGGCCGCGCCCTGGGTCGAGGCCATGAACGGGTACGTCACCCCCGCCCTCAAGGCCTACCGCGACCTCCCGGTATGGACACGGGACCCCAAGGTGACCCCCTACCGCGACGGCATCGCCCGCATGCTCTACAACGGCTACGCCGGCCCTCCGGGCCCCAAGGCCGCGGCGGCACTTTCGGAGTTCGTCGTCCTCGACATGTTCGCCGACGCCTGCGTCCGGGGCATGAGCCCCAAGGCAGCGGCAAAACGGGCCGAAGACCGGCTGCGCCGGATCTACAGCTAACGGGATCATGAGGGCCGGGTCGCTCTTTCGAGGGTTTTCCGAGCGGCTGGACCGCAGCCGCTGGCTGGGGCCGATTCTCACCAGCCCGGCGCTCGTCCTGCTCGCCATCTTCCTCGCCTACCCGCTCTTTCTCGGGGTGTGGCTCGGGTTTACCAACGCCAAGATCGGCTGGCCAGGCCGCTGGATCGGCCTGGAGAACTACCGTCTCCTCTTTTCCGACCCCGTGTTTCGAATCACCGCCTTCAACACGGTGCTCTACACCGGCGTCACCGTTGTTTTCAAACTCACGCTCGGGCTTACGCTCGCGCTTTTGCTCAATCAGCGCTTTCCCGGCTATCGACTGGCCCGTTCGCTCATGCTGCTCCCCTGGATCGTTCCCACCGTGCTCTCGGCCATCGCCTGGTGGTGGATCCTCGACCCCCAGTTCAGCTTCATTAACTGGAGCCTCGAGCGGCTCGGCCTCATCGATCAGGGCATCAACTTCCTGGGCGACGAGTGGCTCGCGCGCGCCTCGCTGATCGTGGCCAATATCTGGCGGGGCATCCCCTTTTTCGCCATCGGCTTTTTGGCCGGCCTTCAGGCCATTCCCAAGGAACTCCTGGAGGCGGCAAGGGTGGACGGGGCAAACCCCTGGCAGACGTTCTGGCACGTGACCTGGCCGCTCCTTTTGCCGTTGACCACCATCCTCACCACCTTCTCGACCATCTGGACCTTTACCGACTTCCAGCTGGTGTGGGTGATCACCCGGGGCGGCCCCGCGAACGCCACCCACCTCTTCGTGACCCTCGCTTACCAGCGGGCCATTCCCGGAGGCGCCCTTGGTGAAGGCGCAGCCATCGCCGCCTTCACACTGCCACTGTTGCTGCTTCTTTCCTGGGCCGCCTTGCGGGCCCTGCGGAGACAGCTATGAGGCGATCGCGCTGGTTCACGCTCTACATTCCGGTGATCCTTTTCCTGGCCTTCCTGCTCTTTCCCTTCTACTGGATGGTGCTCACCTCGATCAAACCCAACAACGAACTGGTGAGCACCACCGCCAACCCCTTCTGGGTCCGCCACCCGACGTTCTCGCACATCATCTACCTGCTGCGCGAGACCTCATACCCCCGCTGGTTCTGGAACACCATGGCGGTCGCCGCCGGGGCCACACTGGTCAGCGTGGTGGCCAGCTACCTCGCCGCCTTCGCCATCGCCCGGCTGCGCTTTCGCGGCTCCGAAGGGCTCAGCCTCGGGATCTACCTCGCCTACCTGGTGCCCCCGGCCATCCTCTTCATTCCCCTGGCCGATATCCTGCTCAAACTCCGCATGTTCGACCGCCTGTGGTCGCTGGTGCTGGTCTACACCACCTTCCTCATCCCCTTTTGCACCTGGTTGCTCATCGGCTACCTCAAGAACATCCCGGTCGAACTCGAGGAGGCCGCCCGCATCGACGGCGCGAGCCGACTCCAGGTCATGACGCAGATCATCCTGCCCCTCAGCGTCCCGGGGATCATCTCGGCCACCATCTTCGCCTTTACCCTTTCCTGGAACGAATACCTCTACGCCCTGGTGTTCATGTCCTCCCCCGAGAACAAAACCGTGCCGGTGGGGCTCACCACCGAGCTCATCCGCGGCGACCTCTACCAGTGGGGGCCGCTTATGGCCGGGGCGCTGCTCGGCACCCTGCCCGTGGTCGCCATCTACTTCTTCTTCGTCGAATACTACGTCTCCGGCCTCGCCGGGGCGCTCAAGGAGTAAAGCGCTCGTCGTCTTCTTCCAGGGAACGGATCTCCTCGATAAAGCGCTCGACCGAATCGAACTCCCGGTAGACGCTGGCGAAACGGATGTAGGCCACCGGGTCGAGGGCCTTTAAAAAGGCCATGGCCCGGCGGCCGATCTCCTCCGAGGTGATCTCCGGCCCTTCGACCTGGTCCTCAAAGGCGTAAGCGAACTTCTTCAACACCGCGGGGTCGACCGGACGCTTCTCGCAGGCCAGGCGCAGGCCTCGCAACAGTTTGTCGGGGTTAAAGGCCTCCCGGTGGCCGGAACGCTTGATCACCATCAGGGGCTCGAGTTGCGGTCGCTCGTAGGTTGTGAACCGACGCCCGCAGGCGGCGCACTCGCGCCGGCGGCGGATGGCAAGGCCCTCGTCGACCGGCCGCGTATCCACGACCCGGGTGTCGGTGGTGCCGCAGTAGGGGCACTTCACGGCAACTCAGCCAGGAGATCGTAGAGCTCGGGCGGCGTGGGGGGTTCGGGGAGGCGGACCTCGAGGACCTCCCCGTGCACACCATCGGACACCATCGAGCCGAGCCCCAGCACCGCCCGCACCAGGGGGCGGTCGTACTCCTCGCCCACCGGATCGCGGCTGGGGACCACACCGTTGACCCGCACCTCATCCGGGAACACCGCGCTCGCGCCCCGGATCAGCCCCACCACCGCGCCGCGGACCGCCGAGACATGGGGCTCAACCCTGCCTCCCGGCGGCAGCACCAGGACCACGAACCCGCCACCGGCGAGGTACTTGAGGCCGTGCTGGAGCACGAGAAGGCTCGATTTTACATCGGCATTCAACAGCTCGTACCACTCGGCCTCCAAAAGCTCGGTAAAGGGCGTCTGGCTCTCAGCCGAGGTCACGTGCACGATTCCATCGAGCATGCCGAAGAGCTCTTCGACCTTTTCAAAGGTCGTCACCGCGTCCAGAGACACCGAGAGGTCGCCCCGAATCGGGATGGCGCTCGCCCCGAGCGCCTCCACCTCGCTGGCCACGCCGGTGGCCAGCTCGACGTCGGGATCCACCGCGATCACCGTGGCCCCGGCCTGGCCATAGGCCCGGGCGATGCTCCGCCCGTAGCCGCGGCCCGCTCCGGTGACCATGACCACTTTCTTCGAAAGACCCAGGAGGTCGGAATCCATCTCCCCTGCATTCTGACACGCGGCCCTTCTTTACAAAAGTGCCCGCTTTGGCTAAATTAATGAGGTGCCGGCAGGGCCGGCGTTCGCGGGCCCGTAGCTCAGTTGGATAGAGCGGCTGACTACGGATCAGCAGGTCAGGGGTTCGAGTCCTCTCGGGCCCGCCAGTTTTGACCCGCCCCCAAAGGGGCGGGTGATGTTTTCTGGCCTGGGGTCGCCCATGTGGGGTGGCTGCCGAGGTCACCAGAGGCGGGGCACCGGGTAGCGGGCGATTTCGGCGTCACCGCTCACCAGGGTGAGGTCTTCCCGTATCGCCTGGGCCACGAGCATTCGATCGAAAGGGTCCTTGTGGTGGTCGGGCAGCTGGCGCACGGCCAGGGCGTGGGACAGCGTTACCGGAAGGGGCTTGAACCCGTTCGCCCGGAGTTGTTCCGCCAGGAACGCTTCGAGGTCTTCGGGAAGGCGAAGGCGCCCCAACCCTGATTTGATCGCCATTTCCCAGGCGCTCGCGGCGCTCAGAAAAACCGCGTTCCTGCCGTCGGCGATGGCTTCGCGGGCAGGTCGGGAAAGCCTGGGATCATCGCTGATCCACCACAGGAAGGCGTGGGTGTCGAGGAGGAGCCGCCGGCTCACAGTCCGAACTCCCGGGCCAATTCTTCAGGCAGAGGCGCATCGAAATCCTCCGCCACCCACACCTCGCCTTTGGCGCTGCCCGGCTGGCGCTTCGCCGGCGCCGGTTCCACCGGCACCAGGCGGGCCACGGGCACGCCGCCTCGGGCGATGATCACCTCTTCACCCAGCAGGGCTTCCTGGAGCAGGCGGGAGAGCTGGGTTTTGGCGGCGTGGACGTTGACCTTCTTGCTCATGCCCTAAGTGTATAGCTAAACTCTTAGCTAAGTCAAAGCGGCGGGCAAGGGTCACTTCCGTTACCCGCGAAAACGATTTTCGCAAGCATTATCTTTCTAGCACCGATTCGAAGCAGCTTGCGGCCCCTCCGGGCAAAGCGCCTTCCTGGCGGCACACCGGGCCCTTTCATTCGCGAGGCGCCCCGGTGGTATCATGGCAAGAAATGATCACAAAGCCGCGCCTCTTGACTTTGAGCGCGCTCTTGGTACGGAAAACGGCCCGGATTTTCACGCCCCTTTGTGACCGCGCCCAATGCCGAAACGCCGGGGTGGCCTTCAAGGGGGCGTCGAAATGATCGTCGTCGCCGGCGAGGCGCTGATGGATTTCACCCCGGCAAACTGCCAGGGGCGCTCCGGGTACCTGCCCCACCCCGGTGGGTCGCCGTACAACGTGGCCATCGGCCTCGGACGGCTGGGGGTGCCGGTGGCGTTTTTGGGCCGGATCTCCCGAGACCGCTTCGGGGAAAGCCTCTTAAAACACCTCGGGGAAAACGGCGTCGACGCCGGGTACGTCGCGAGAGGCGACGAGCCGACGACGCTGGCTTTCGCCCATATCCGGGAAGACGGCGTCGATTACGCCTTCTACGGCGAAGGCGCGGCCGACCGCCAGCTCGAGCTGGATGATCTCCCGGACACCCTGCCAGAGGGCGCGGCTTTGCACCTCGGCTCGTTCGCGCTGGCGGTGGAACCCGTGGCCTCGACCCTCGAGGCCCTCGTCCGCCGGGAAGCGGGACGCCGGCTGATCTCGATCGACCCCAACGTCCGGCCGGCGCTGATCCCGGACCGCGATCGCTACCTCCAACGGCTGCACGCCCTTTTGGCCATGGCCGACCTGGTCAAGGTGAGCCTCGAGGACCTCGCCTGGCTCTCCCCGAACCGCGCCCCGCTCGAGGCCGCCGCGTCGTGGCTCAGCCTCGGCCCCGCCGCTGTGATCGTCACCCTGGGCCAGCGGGGTTCGCTCGCGATCACCGAGCGAGGCCGGTGGTCCGCCGACACGCCCGAGGTTTCGGTGGTCGACACCGTGGGCGCCGGCGATGCCTTCACCTCGGGCGTTCTGGCCTGGCTCTGGCGCCACAGCGCCCTCAGCCGGGCCGGCCTTCTGGCCCTGGGCCAGAGGCTTCGGGCCACGCTCGAATTCGCCAACCGTGTGGCGGCGATCTCGTGCACCCGCGCCGGTGCCAACCCGCCCTGGCAAAAGGAGGTGGAAGCGGGAAAACCCTAGGCCACTGAGGCAAAACGGCAGCCAGGTCTTTCACCAAGGAGCCAAGCATGCGCATCGTCGAATCGGAAGTCCTCGACGTCCGCTTCCCCACCTCGCTCG
>CAZXOY010000043.1:0-17636 GCA_964642655.1 uncultured bacterium | reverse complement strand
GCCTGGGGGCTCCTCGGCGCCTACACCGCCTGGACCGGATTGCTGGCGGTCGGCACGCTCATCTTCATCTTCATCGGTTTCGGTGCCCCCTACTTCCAGCTCATCAAGCAGGGGGTGGCGGCGGATGAGGCGAAGAAGTTGGCCCGGAACATGGGCCAGGAGATCTTCCCCGCCGGCTCGATCATGGAGACCCTTGCCCGCTCGGCGTCGAACTGGCGTAACTGGGTGCTCGTCGCCCTCTACTTCACCTCGTTCGGTGGTTTCCTGGCCCTCACCGCCTGGCTCCCCACCTACTGGCGCGAGTTTTTGGGCCAGGACGTGAAGATGGCCGCCTACCTCACCGCCTACTTCTCCATCCTGGCTTCGATCATCAGGGTGTGGGGCGGGTCGCTGTCCGATAAGATCGGCGGCGAGCGGACGGCGTTCCTGGCCTTTGGCGCGGTGCTCGCCGGGGCCGTGGTCATGACGCTGTCCCACGGTTTTGCCCTGTCGTTCATCGGGGAGACGCTGGTGGGCTTTGGGATGGGCGTGGGCAACGCCGCCGTCTTCAAGATGGTGCCGTACTACGTGCCCGACGCGGTTGGCGGCGCTTCCGGCTGGGTCGGCGGGCTCGGCGCCTTTGGCGGGTTCGTGGTGCCCCCGGTGATGGGGTATTTCGTGAAAGCCTACGGCAAGCTCAGCGGTTATCCCCTTGGCTTTACCGTCTACATCGTTCTCGGCGTGATCTCCTTGCTCTTCGTTTGGCTCTTGAGCGCGACCAAGCGCCAGGTGGCGGCGCGGTTGGGTTGACCGGTCTCTGGCCGACCGCAGGGTGGCCCCGCGCGCGGGGCCACCGCTTTTTGGGATCTTCCCGTCCTGACCGTGGGAAAATGGAACGGTGCAGCTTGCTCCCCTCTGGCACGCGTTTGCCTTTCTGACCCGGCTGCCGACGCCCCGGCCGAAGGCGGCGATGGACCTCGAGGCCGCCAGCGCCTTTTTTCCCCTGGTCGGCTGGGTCATCGGGGGCTTCCTTTTCCTAATCCACTGGGCTTTGAGCTGGCTCTTCGACCCCGGGATCGCCGCCGCGATGGTGCTTTTTGGCTGGCTCTGGGTCAGCGGCATGCTCCACCTGGATGGGTTGCTCGACCTGGCGGATGCCCTCCCGGCGGCGGTTTCTCCAGACCGGCGCCTGGAGATTCTTCGCGATGTCCACCTCGGAAGCTTTGCTTTGGGGATCGGGGTGGTCTACCTGGTTTTGAAGTGGCAGGCCCTGGTGTCCCTCGCCGCATTCTGGCCGCTCCTCTTCGCCCCGGCCTGGGCCAGGTTCGCGGTGCTGCTGCTGGCGCGGATCTACGCCCCGGCAAAGCGCTCCGGTCTGGGGGCAGCGCTCGGTCGGGGTCGGCTCGGCCTCGGCTTCATTTTCGCGCTACCGATCGTGCTGATCGCCCCCCTGGCGGCGCTTTTTTCGCTCCTGAGCGCGTTTTTGCTCGCGGGCTACGCCCGGCGCCGTCTTGGCGGTCTGACCGGCGACGTTTACGGCGCCGCGATCGAGGTGAGCGAGCTCGTCTTCCTGCTCGTGGCTGACGCGCTCATGAAGCTCGGGCGCTAAGCTGGAAGGGCCGGGAATGCTATACTGGCAGACGGAAAGGTAAAGGGAGGTTGGCTATGAAGCGAATCGCAGTGGTGGTAGCTACGCTTTTGCTGGTCGGGTCCGCCTTTGCGGCCAAGAAGGTCCAGATTACCTTCTGGCACGCGTTCGGGGGTGGGAGGACGGCGTTCATCCAGCGTATGGTGGAAGACTTCAACTACACCCACCCCAACATCGAGGTGAAGGCCGAGTATAAGGGCTCCTACCGCGACACCCTCAACGCCGCGATTTTGGCGGCGCGTCAGGGGAGCGCGCCCCACATCGTTCAGATCTTCGAGGTGGGCAGCCAGCTCGCCCTCGACTCGGGCATCTTCGTTCCCTTTGAGGATTACGTGCCGGCGAGCCTGCGCTTCCAGCTCGACGACTACATCAAGCCGGTGGCCAACTACTACCGCATCGGTGGCAAGTTCAACTCGATCCCCTGGAACTCCTCGAACCCGATCCTTTACTACAACAAGACCATCTTCAAAAAGGCCGGGCTCGATCCGGACAACCCGCCCAAGACCTTTGGCGAGGTGCTCAAGGCCTGCGACAAGATCATCTCCAGCGGTGCCGCGCCCAAATGCATCACCTGGCCCCTCCACTCGTGGTTCGTCGAGCAGTGGGTCGCCGAACAGGGCGCTTTGCTCGCGAACAACGAAAACGGCCGTGCCGCCCGGGCCACCGACGTCTACATCAACTCCGAGGCCATGAAGCGGATCATGACCTGGTGGAAAGAGATGTACGACAAGGGTTACTACGCCTACTCGGGCAAGCCCGAGGACTGGGACGGCGCCAACCAGCTCTTCGTGAGCCAGCAGGCGGCCATGGAGATCACCTCGACCTCAGACGTGACCTTCCACCAAAACGCGGCCTTCGAAAACGGCTATGAGCTCGGCACCGGCTTCCTGCCCGTTCCCGACGGCATCGAGCGGAACGGGACCGTGGTCGGCGGCGCCTCGCTGTGGCTGACCAAGGATCACCCCCGGGAAGAGCTCGAGGCCGCGGTGACCTTCCTCCTGTGGTTCACCAACACCGAGAACATGGTGCGCTGGCACAAGGGGACCGGTTACTTCCCGGTGCTCAACACCTCGGTGAAGGTTCTGGAATGGGAGCGCTGGTTCGACCGTCAACCGGCCTACCGCGCTGCCTTCGACCAGCTCCTGCAGTCCAAGGCGAACCGGGCCACCCAGGGTGCGCTGATTGGGCCCTTCCCCGAAATCCGTAGCATCATCGAGGACGCGGTGCAATCGATCTTCCAGGGTACCCCGGTGGATAAGGCCCTCGACCGGGCCGACGCCAAGGCCGACAAGGCGCTTCGCGACTACAACACCTCGGTCGGGCGGTAGGTTTTAGGCCTTTGCCCCGCGGTGCGACCGGCGACCGCGGGGCGCTTTTTTTGGAAGAATGGGGGTGTGATGGAAACCCACTCCGCCTACAAGAGCCGATGGTTGCCGTGGGTGTTGCTGGCCCCGACGCTCTTCATCCTGATCGTTTTTCTTTACTGGCCGACCATCGAGACCTTCCGGCTCTCCCTTTTCCGGGTGGCGTTCTTGGGCCTGCGCAAGACCTTCGTCGGGCTTGAGAACTACCGGGAGATCTTCACCAACCCCGAGTACGTGCGGATCTTTACCCAAACCGCCGTCTTTGCCGTCCTGGTCGTCTTCTTTTCCATGGCGGTCGGGCTCATGCTCAGCGTTTTGGCCAACCAGAAGGTCACCGGCTGGCGGTTTTACCGGTTGATGCTGATCTGGCCCTATGCCCTCAGCCCGGCGGTGGCCGGCGTGATCTTCCTCTTTCTCTTCAACCCCCAATCCGGCATCGTCAATTTTTTCCTCGGCAAGCTCTTCGGCATCCGCCCCGACTGGCTGACCGAGCCAGCGCTGGCGATGGGCGTTTTGGTGCTGGCGGCGGTGTGGAAGAACGTGGGGTATAACGTGGTTTTTTACCTGGCGGCGCTGCAGAACCTTCCCGGGGAGATCCTCGAGGCCGCGCTCATCGACGGGGCCACGCCCTGGCAGCGCTTTTGGCGGGTCACGTTTCCCCTGCTCTCACCGATGACCCTCTTTTTGCTGGTCATCAACACCATCTACGCCTTTTTTGAAGCCTTTCCCTTCGTCGACCTCCTGACCAAAGGCGGCCCCAACGGGGCGACGAACATCCTGATCTTCAACATCTACCGCGATGGCTTTGAGTTCTTCAAAACCGGCCTCGCCGCGGCTCAGTCGGTGGTGCTCTTTGTGGCGGTGGTGGTCCTGACGATCGTGCAGCTGCGCTTCGGCGAGCGGCGCGTGCACTATGGGGGGTAAAAGATGATGAGGAAACGGACCGCGAGCTTCGTCGTTCACCTCTTGCTGATATTTTCCGTGATCGCGGTGGCGGCGCCGGTGGTGGTGGCGTTCATCTTCTCGACGCAGACCCCCGGTGAAATCTTCCGTTACCCCCCGAAATTCACCATCGGCAGCGCCTTCATCGAGAACTACTCGGTGGTGTGGAATCAGTACAAGCTCGGCCTTTTCATGAAAAACTCGGCGATCATCTCGATCGCGGTGACGGTGGGCAAGACCCTGGTCTCGTTCATGGCCGCCCTGGCGCTGGTCTATTTCCGCTTTCCGCTCAAAGGGGCCATCTTCACCTTTATCCTGCTCACCCTGATGATGCCGACCGAGATCATGATCGTGGCGCTCTTCGAGCTGGTGAATCAGATCGGGTGGTCGAACTCGTACGCCGCCCTCATCGTGCCTTTTTTGGCTTCGGCCACCGGGACCTTCCTTTTCCGGCAGCAGTTCTTGCAAATCCCCACCAGTTTGGTTGAAGCGGCCAAGATCGATGGGGCGGGGCCGATTCGCTTTGCCTGGTCGATCCTGCTGCCGATGAGCATGAACGTGATCGCGGCCATGGCGGTGATCCAGTTCGTTTACATGTGGAACCAGTACCTCTGGCCGCTCATCATCATCCGCGACGGCAGCAAGCAGGTGGTCCAGGTGGGGCTTCGCATGCTCACCAGCGGCCAGGACGCGACCAACTGGGGCATCGTGATGGCCGGGGCGATCGTGGCCCTTTTGCCGGCGCTCTTCGTGTTCCTGCTGCTCCAGGAGCAGTTCAGCCGCGGTTTCGCCCTGAGCCAGGAGAAATAGGGGGTGGCGGGTATGCTCTTTGCCGACCGCGCGCGGCCCTTGCTGCTCGGGCACCGGGGCGCGCTGCACCTGGCCCGGGAGAACACGCTGGAAAGTTATGCCCTGGCCCTCGAGGCCGGCCTCGATGGGGTCGAGCTCGACATCCAGCGCACGCGGGATGGAGTCTTGGTGGTTCACCACGACTTTGCGGTGCCTGGGGGCTATATCCACGCCCTGAGTTATGAGGAGCTCCACGCTGCCGCGCCCTACGTGCCCCGCTTTGAGGCTGTGCTCCGCTTTTTCGAAGACCGGCCCGGGGCGTTGATCAATGTCGAGCTCAAGAGCATCCCGGGCTACGAGGACGGGCGGGTCGAGGCCCTCGCCGAGATGCTCGGTCGCTGGCGCGGCCGGGCCCGGGTCTGGGTGTCGTCGTTCGACCCGGTGGCGCTGTATCGTTTCAAAGAGCTCGCGCCCCAGATCCCCATCGGCTTTTTGTTCTTCGGCCACGATGCCAGCGATTTCGCCCGCTGGATGGGGCTCGCCGCCGTTCACCCCCACCACCTGCTCATCACCCGCGATCGGGTGATGCGCTGGCACGACGAGGGGTTTTTGGTCGGGACCTGGCCGGTCAACGATCCCGAGGAACTGCGCCGGGTCATCGACGATGGGGTGGATGTGGTCATGGGCGATTACCCCGATCGCCTCAAGGCCGCGGCGGGGCGCTGAAGCGGTTTAAACCCCGAGCAACAGCCTGGCCACGGTGAGGTAGATCACGAGCCCGGAGACGTCGGAGACGGTGGCGATCAGGGGGTTCGAGATCAGCGCCGGGTCGACGCCCAGCCGGGCGAGCAACAGCGGGAGCAGGGATCCCGCGAGGTTGGCCACGATCACCAGGAGAAAAAGCGCCATCGCCACCACCGGGGTGATGCCGAGGTGGCCATCGAAGACGACCTTGGCAGCGATGAGCCCGGCCAGGGTGACACCGAGGAGGAATCCTACCCCCAGTTCTTTGAATAAGATGCGCGGCCAGTCCCGGATTTCGATGTCCTTGGTGGCCAGGGCGCGGACGATCAGGGTCGCCGCCTGGCTGCCCGAGTTGCCGCCGGTGCCGAGGAGCACCGGGATGTAGAAGGTGAGGGCGGTCACCGCCTGCAAGACCTTTTCGAACCCGCCCAGGATGGAAGAGGTGATCATCCCGGTGAGGATGAGGATCACCAGCCAGCGGACCCGGGCGCTCCAGAGCGCGATCGGCGAGGACTTCGAGTAAACGAGCTCGGGCGTTTCCACCGCACCCAGCCGGTAGATGTCTTCGGTTGCCTCTTCCTCGAGGACGTCGATCACGTCGTCGATGGTGACGATGCCCACCAGCTTGCCCTGGGCGTCGATGACGGGGAGTACGGTGAAGTCGTAGTCGGCCATCAGCCGCGCCACCTCTTCCTGGTCGGTCTCGGTGGTGGCGTAGACGACGTTTTCGTTCATGATCTCCTTGACCCGGGTGTGGGGGTCGGCGACGATGAGGTCGCGCAAGCTCAAGACCCCGATCAGACGTCCCGAGTCATCGACGACATAGATGTAGTAAATGGTTTCGGCGTCGGGCGCGACCTTCCGCAAAAAGGCGAGCACTTCCTCGACCGTGGCCCCGGCCCGGACCGCCACGTACTCGGGGGTCATCAACCCCCCGGCTTCGTCCTCCTCGTAGGCCAGCAGCCGCCTGACCTGGTTTCGCGTTTCCGGATCGAGCTGCTGGATGAGGTGCTCGAAGCGCTCGGGATCGGCTTCGCGGGCGCGTTGCAGGATGTCGGTGAGGTCGTCGGGGTCGAGGGCCTCGAGGATGCCCCGGACCTGGAAGCTGGGTAGGGTTTCCAAGAACTCGAGCTGATCTTCGGGGTCGAGGTTCGCCAGGATGGCCGCCGCCTTTTGCGGCGGGAGGACGGTCAGCAAGACGTACTGGTGCTCGCCGGGGAGGGAGGAAAAGCCCTCGAGGATCTCGTGCTCCGGAGCCTCGATCGCCAGCCGTTCGAGCCGCGCCAGGTCGCCGAGGTCCAGCGCTTTGCGGATGAGGTCCATGTGGCTGGTGCGTTCTTTCGCGGCTCGCATGTTCGGCCTCCTTGGCGGTGGGGTGGTGGCGAAAAACCCAGGCCGGAGTTTACCACATCGCTTTCTGGGCGGGCTCGGTGCGAGGGCTTTCGTGTGGGGGAACCCCTCCCCGCCGGCCTCGCTTAAAATATTAGAAAAATTGCGGTTGACACGCTCAACCTGTGGGGGCTATCCTGGTCGCTGGCCGTTAGGCCGGAGGCGCGCATGTTCGAAAACCTCAGCCGCAGGCTGCAAACCACGCTCGACCGGCTCCGAGGGCGCGGCCGGATCACCGAGGCCGAGCTCAAGGACGTGCTCCGCGACCTTCGCCGGGCGCTCCTGGAAGCCGACGTCAACTACCAGGTGGCCAAGGACTTCGTCAAGCGGGTCGAAGCCAAGGCGCTCGGCAAGCAGATCCTCGAGAGCCTCACCCCGGCGGAGCAGATCCTCGCCGTGGTCCACGAGGAGATGGTCGAGCTCCTGGGCGGGCGTTTGGTTGAGCCGCGCCTTGCGAGCGAGGGCAACGTGTGGTTTTTGGTCGGGCTCCAGGGGACGGGGAAGACCACGGCGGCGGCGAAGCTCGCCCTCTTTTACAAGAAGAAGGGGCGCCGTCCGTTGCTGGTGGCGGCCGATACCCAGCGCCCTGCGGCCCAGGATCAGCTCGAGATCCTCGCCACCCAGGTCGGGGTCCCCGTCCTCAGGGTAGAGCAGGGTGAGCCCCCGCAGTCGGTGCGCGAGCGGCTCGATGCCCGGCTGCAAAACGACTACCGCGATCTGGTTATCGTGGATACCGCCGGGCGTTTGCAGATCGACGCCGCGTTGATGGAGGAGCTCGCGGCCCTGGTCGAGGCGCTCTCGCCCACCGAGAAACTGCTCGTCGTCGACGCCATGATGGGGCAGGAGGCGCTCGCCGTAAGCCAGGCCTTCGACGAGAAGATCGGGGTGACCGGGCTCTTGCTCACCAAGCTCGACGGCGACGCCCGGGGTGGCGCGGCGCTCTCGGCGAGGCACGTCACCGGCAAGCCCATCTACTTCGCCGGGATCTCCGAGAAGATCGACGGCCTCGAGCCCTTCTACCCCGACCGTCTGGCCGGGCGGATCCTCGGCATGGGCGACCTCGCCACCCTGGCCGAGAAGGTGCGCGAGGCCGAGATCAAGGGCCCGGCCAAGGCGCCGGATAAGTTCGACCTCACCGATCTTTTGGAGCAGATGCGCCAGATTCAGAAGATGGGTTCGCTCGGCGAGCTCATCAAGATGATCCCGGGTGCGTCGCGCTTTCTGCCCAGTAACCTCCAGGTCGACGAGAAGGCGATCAAGCGCGTCGAGGCCATCATCCTTTCCATGACCCCTGAGGAGCGGCGGAACCCGAAGATCTTGAACGCTTCCCGGCGCCGCCGGATCGCCCGGGGCAGCGGGACCACGGTGCAGGAGATCAACCGCCTGATCAAGACCTTTGAGGAGACCAAGGCTTTGGTGAAGCGGCTCGGCAAGAAAGGTGGACGAAGGAGCTTTTTAGGAGGAAGACCATGGTAAAGATTCGACTCTCCCGTTTTGGCGCCAAGCACAACCCTCACTACCGGATCGTTGTGACCGACTCGCGCAAAAAGCGTGACGGTGCCTACATCGAGCGGATCGGCTACTACGACCCCCGGAAGACCACCCCCAACTGGTATCGGGTCGACGTCGAGCGGGCCCGTTACTGGCTTTCGGTGGGGGCCCAGCCCACCGAGACCGTCAAGCGGCTTTTCAGGCTGGCCGGCGTTTACGAGGAATCGACGCAGAGCGAGGCCTGAGGCAGGGAAATGGCTTGGCCGCGCCGACAGGCGCGGTAAGCTGTTTTATGATCCAGCGAGTCGGGCCGCGAGGGGGTTGGTGATGAGAGAGGTCGTCGAATACCTGGCCAAAGCCGTCGTAGACCATCCGGAAGCCGTTCGGGTGACCGAACGCCGCGGACGCGGGGTTCGGATCTACCTCATCGAGGTCCTCCCCGAGGACAAGGGCCGGATCATCGGGCGTCAGGGCCGGGTGATCGAGGGAATCCGCACCCTGGTGCGGGCCTACGCCAGGGGACGAGTGAGCGTCGAGGTGCGATGACGACGCGAGTTCGCCTTGGTCAGCTCGGACGCCCCTACGGCCTTGCGGGCGCGCTCAAGCTCAAGACCGAAGCCGACCCCGCCGTTCTGATGGGGCTGGAAAAGGTTTACCTCGAGGGCCGGGGTTACCGGGCGGTGCAGGAGGTGCGCCGGGTCGGATCCGACTGGGTGATCGTCTTGGTCGGCGTTTCGGATCGCAGCGCCGCCGAGGATTTGGTGGGTCTTGCCGTGTACGTTGATCGCGATGCGCTTCCCAGGCTCGAATCGGGGGTATGGTACTACTTCGAGCTGGTGGGGAAGCCGGTGTACGTTTTCGAAAAGCCCTTCGGCGAGGTCAAGGAGGTCCGAGAGGCCGGCGCCCAGGATTTGCTGGTGGTCGCCCGGGGGTTACGCACCTACCTCGTGCCCCTGCAGGCTCCCTACGTTTCGGTTCGGGAGGAGGGCATCTTCGTCGAGCCGCCCCCGGGCCTTTTCGAGTAGATGCTCCGCTTCACGGTCTTGACCCTGTTCCCGGGGCTCATCCGCCCCTGGGCCGAAGAGGCGTTGATTCGTCGCGCCATCGAGCAGGGGCTGATCGAGCTTGGGGTCCGGGATCTCCGCGACTTCGCGAAGGGGCGCTACCGCCAGGTCGACGACTACCCTTACGGCGGCGGGGTAGGGATGGTGCTCCGGCCCGACGTGGTGATCCCGGCGATCGAGGCCTGTTTGCCAGCCGATGAGGTGATCCTCCTCACCCCAGCAGGTGACCGCCTGACCCAGGGGGTCGTCGAGGAACTGGCGACCAAATCGCATCTGGTGCTCGTCGCCGGACGGTACGAGGGGATCGACGCTCGGGTTGAAGCCTACGTGACCCGGGAGCTTTCGATCGGGGACTACGTGTTGATGGGCGGTGAGGTCGCTGCATTGGCGATCATCGAGGCTGCCGCCCGGCTGGTCCCCGGCGTGCTGGGCGCGCCCGAATCCACCAAGGAGGAATCCTTTTCCTGGGGGCTGCTCGACTATCCTCAGTACACTCGCCCCCCGGTCTACCGAGGCATGGAGGTTCCGGAAATCTTGCGCTCCGGCCACCACGGCGAGATCGAGCGGTGGCGACGTCGGCAGGCGCTCAAAAAGACGCTGGCCCGCCGGCCAGAACTTTTGCAAACGGCGCGGCTCGATGCCGAGGATGCGGTGTGGATCGCCGATCTGGACGCCGAGGCCCAGGACGAATAGGACCAAAAGGACCTGGGGCGCAAGGGCTTGTGAGCGCTTCGGGTGATGGGGTCAGAGATGTCCGCCCCACTCGAGGGCGTCACGGAACCAACGGGGAACTTCCTTTCCGAAGCGGCGTTCGGCGAAGGTCATGGCAAAGTCGGCAAAGCGCCCTTCCTGGATGGCCTGCCGCATCTCTTCGGTGAGTCGGTGGAGGTAGCGCAGGTTGTGGAGCGAGAGCATGACCAAACCCAGGATTTCGCCTGACCGCACCAGGTGGGTGAGGTAGGCGCGGGAATAGGTTTGGCAGGCGTAGCAGTCGCAGGTCTCGTCGATGGGGCGCGGGTCCTCGAGGTGGCGCGAGGCGTTGAAGTTGAGCCGGCCTTCGGGGACGAGGGCGTAGCCGAAGCGACCGGTCCGGGTGGGGTAGACGCAGTCGAACATGTCCACCCCGAGTGCGACCGCGGCCACCAGGTCCTCGGGATGGCCGACCCCCATCAGGTAGCGCGGCCGGTCTTCGGGCAGGAGGTCGGTGGAGAGGTGGATGGCCGGGATCATGGCCTTTTTGGGTTCACCCACCGCGAGCCCGCCGATCGCGTAGCCAGGCAGGTCGAACTTGATCGTCTCCAGCGTGCTCTTTTTCCGGATCTCGAGATCCGTTCCGCCCTGCGCGATGCCAAAGAGCGCCTGGTCCTTGCGTTTTTTTGCCCGCAGTGAGCGTTCCAGCCAGCGTAGGGTTCGAAAGGCCGAGGCCTCGAGGTAGTCGGGGCTTGAGGGGTAGGGCGGGCACTCGTCGAAGGCCATGATGATGTCGGCGCCGAGGCGCTCCTGCACCTCGATGCTCTTTTCCGGGGTGAGTTTGACCAGGGATCCGTCGAGGTGGTTGCGAAACGTGACCCCCGATTCGCTGATCTCCCGCCTGTGGCCCAGGCTCATCACCTGAAATCCCCCCGAGTCGGTGAGCCAAGGGCCGTGCCAGGCGGCAAAGCCGTGCAAGCCCCCGAGCCTTTCCACCAATTCGGGGCCCGGACGGAGCAGGAGGTGGTAGGTGTTGGCAAGGAGAATCTGGCTGCCGACGGCTTTGAGGTCGCGAACCGCGATCCCCTTCACCGTGGCCTTGGTGCCCACCGGCATGAAGAGCGGGGTCTTCACGGTGCCGTGGGGTGTTTCAAGGACGCCGGTGCGGGCCTTGCCTGCTTGAGCGACGCGGGTGAAGGCGAACACGAATGCTAGACATACCATAAAGTGCGGTCCCTGCCCAGTAGACTAAAAGGGTGCTCTTGGCGATCGATGTGGGGAACACCAGCACCACCATGGGGCTTTGGCAGGGGGATCGCTTGCTCGCGCGCTGGCGGGTGGGCACGTCCAAAAAGCGTATGGATGCCGAGTACGCGGTGTTTTTGGAGCAGATCTTCCGCCAGCGGGGCTTGCCTCGGCCCTCGGCGGCGGTCGTTGCCAGCGTCGTGCCCCCGGTCGAGCACGAACTGGAGCGGGCGATCGATGAGCTGTGGGGCGTCGAGGCCCTTATCGTGACCCCGGAGCGGGCCGGGCTTTCGGTGGAGATCGAACACCCGCAGAGCGTGGGGGCGGACCGCCTGGTCAACGCGCGGGCAGTGTTGGCCTACCCGAACCCCCACAGGCGCTACATCGTGGTCGATTTCGGGACCGCCACCACCTTCGACCTGGTCGAAAGCCCGAACCGCTACCTGGGCGGCGCCATCGCCCCGGGGCCCGAGACCGCGGCCGAGGCCCTGGCGGCGCGGGCGGCGATGCTGCCCCGGTTCGATTTGGTTCCCCCGCCGCGGGGGGTGATCGGGAAGAACACCGTCGAGGCGCTGCAATCCGGTCTGGTGCTCGGTTATGCCGCGCTTGTAGATGGGATGGTCCGCCGCATCAAGCAGGAGGTGGGGGAGGCGCTGGTGGTGGGCACAGGGGGATTTGCCAGGACCCTCGAGGGCCTCGCCAGCGAGCTCTCCCTGGTCGATGCTGACCTCACGCTTAAGGGGCTGCGGCTCATTTGGGAGGACCGGACCCGCGCCTAGGACCCTGTTTTCAGCGAACGAAGGTCACCGGCTGGGATAACGCCATGGCTTCCTGGCACCCTCGCCCCGCTTGATCCTCAGCGAGCAAGGTTTCCTCGTTTTGAAGTTGGAGGAGAAGCCGGCCCGCGCCGGTGGGGTAGCAATAGATCGAACCGGGGACGACCTCATCAAACGCCCGGGCGACGTTGCCGCTCTGGGCCGGCGTGAACACGATCACCCGTCCCGCCAGGCCCGAAAGCGCGGTTCCGACGCTGATCGCGTATTTTTGAGGGTCGATGGGATCCTTGACCAGCGCCAGGTTGTGATCCTCGGGGAGTGAGGGGTGTCCTTTGAGGAACCAGTTGCCCATGGCGGTCCCGGGCACGTCGTAGCTGATCTGGCCGTGGATCGGCTCGGCGGTTCGGCGGGTGTCGGGTCCCCCCACCTTCGCATCCACCAGGCCTTTGAGATCGGATCGGAGGAAATCCAGCGGGCTGACCGCGTAGATCAGCCACTTGAGGTCTTTCCGGTAGCGATCCTGGTTGGCGAAGCGGTTTTGCTCGACCCGGCGATCGCTCGCTCCGACATCGAGCGCCCACTGGCCGGGGTTGCCGCCGGCTTTGCCAAGCGGTTCCCCTGCAGAAACGGCGAGGAACATCGCGTAAATCGAGACCCGGTAGGTATGCCCCCCGCTGGTGTACGTTTCGGTGTGCGAGGGCTTCGCCTTTGCGATTGCGTCGTGGAGAAACGGGCGCAAAGCGCTCACATGCCCATACCAGAATTCGAAGCCCCGGCACACGCCGACGGTGAGGCTGTAGTCGGTAAAGCCCTCGTCCAGATGCTCACTCACGCTGACCCTGGTGACCCAACCCTTTGCCATCGAAAAAACGGGCACCACCGCGGTTTGGCCCTGCCCATCGAGCGGAAGGTAGAAGTAGTGGTGATCGCTCGGGAACACATGGCCGGTCGGGTTGAGGTTTCCAAGGGGTATCACATAGCGATAGTCACCGGGCTGGAGCGGCAGCGCCGCGAGCTCGGGGCCGGAAGCCGGGCAGGGCGGGAGCAAGGTGGACGTCGCACCTCCGCTACCGGACAAAAGTCCGCAACCGGTCAGGAAAACCCCGAGGGGGAACGCCAGCCAGTTGCCTTTGAGCATCGCCTCAGTCTACCTCCCATGATCTTGGAAAGCCCATTTAGGGCTTTGCTTCAGGGAGGAACGCGCGGAGGACGACCGCGCCGGAGATGAGCACCCACATCAAGAGGTAAAAGCCGAGCAGCAACAGGGCGGGGCTGGCCAGGGGGCCAAAGACCAGGGCGTATTGCTTTTGGGGAAGGAAGCGGGGGAGCCCCCAGGCGACGAGGTTCCACCCCAGCGCGGCCAGGAGGCTGACCAAAAGCGCGGGTTTCGTCGGTGGCCTGGGGCTTGGCAGGAGGCTGTAGATGGCAAAGAGCACCAGAGTGCTGGTGAGATAGGTGGTGAGGAGGCCCCGGGCCGGGCTCCATGGGCCTTCGGGGAGGAAACGGAAGACCAGGCCGAGGACAAGACCGCCGAGGCTGGCAAGGGTCAGCGCCAGCCCCAGCGCCACCGGCCCCAGGAGTCCGAGAAAACGGTTTTGCAGGCCCCGAATCTTTCCCCCAAAGACCAGCGAGAGTACCGCAGAGAGGGCGGTGAAGAAGTGACTGGCGCTCCAAAGGAGCAGCAGCACCGAGCCCGCGGTCAGTGAGGGAGCGCCGGCCTGGAGCGCCTCGACCACCTGCTGGCCGATGCCTTCGGCGGTGGGGAAAAGGCGGGTGACGAAGGCCTGCAGCTCGCCGCTAAACGCCTGGGCCAGCTCCGGGCTCCGGCCGAGCAGGATACCGGCGATCCCGGCGAGGAGGAGGATCAGGGGAAAGAGGCCGAGCAGGGCGTAGTAGGCGAGAGCGGCGGCGTAAAGGTGGACTGGGACCCGGGCGAAGGTGGCGTAGAGGCGGAAGAAATGGGTCATTCTCCCCCAGTTTAAGGGGAGGCTTGCACGGAGAAGTACCTGGCTTCGGGATGGTGGATGGCGATTCCCGAGGTGCTGGCTTCTGGAACCAGCTGGAAGTCTTCGGTGAGGCCAATGCCGATTTTTTCCCAGGCCAGCAGTTCGGCCAGGATGCCCTGGGCCTCGAGCGCCGGCCAGGCCGGGTAGCCGGGGGCGTAGCGGGCTCCGCGGTATTGCTTTTGGAAGAGCGCCTCGGGGGTGGGGCCGTCGAGTTGGTCGATGCCCCACTCCGCGCGGAGGGTTTTATGCCAGTATTCGGCCAGCGCCTCGGTCATCTCCACCACAAAGCCGTGGAGGAAGAGGTAGTCCTGGTAGCGCCCGGCTTGGTAGAGACGCTGGGCTTCTTCCAGGGCCGCGTCGCCCATCGTCACCACGAAGAACACCGCCACGTCGCGGGCGCCGGCCCGGAAAGCGGCTTCGGGAAGCCAGTCACCGGCGTCCGAGACCGAGGGACCAAAGCGGGGCAGGTGGTAGCGGGCGATGGAGAGCCCTTTTGCGGAGACGGGAAAGGCGATGGTTTGGAGGATCCGCCCGGTTTCCGGGTCGAAGACGAGGAGCGCTTCGCCCTCGCGGGCCACCGGGAAGTAGCCGTAGGCCACCCGGGGGGTGAGGAGGCCCGGGGCACGCTCGAGCAGGGCGTTGAGGACCGGCTCGGCCTCACGGCTGAGGAGCTTTTGGTGTTCACTTTTTGACATCTTTCCCTGCTTGAATCCCCACTGGCCGCGAAAGAGGGCGCGTTTGTTGAGAAAGCGAGCGATTTCGGAAAGCGAGAACGCGTCTTCTTTGAGGTAGCGAACGCCGAAGAAGGGAGGGCGGGGGAGTTCTGCGGGCGGTGGCGGGCCCTCGCTGGCGATCTCGGTTTGCCGAACTTGGACCCGGCGCAGGGCCTTGGGCGTCTCGATCGTCTCGCCGCGAACGATTCGCTCCATCAGCGCCAGGCCCTCAAAGGCGTCCTGCGCGTAGTGGACGTTGGCGTAGATGGGCCTGAGGTCCTCGTCGACGTAGCGGCGGTTGAGCGCCGCGCCCCCGAGCAACACCGGCAGGGTGTAGCCCCGCTCGGCCATGGTCTCGAGGTTTTCCTTCATCACCACCGTGCTCTTCACCAAAAGCCCGCTCATGCCCACCGCGTCGGGTTTGTGCGTGCGGACCGCCTCGAGGATGGCCTCGATCGGTTGCTTGATCCCCAGGTTGATCACTTCGTAGCCGTTGTTGGAAAGAATGATGTCCACCAGGTTCTTGCCGATGTCGTGGACGTCGCCCTTGACCGTGGCCAGGACGATCTTGCCCTTCTTCGTCCCTTCGACGCGTTCCATGTGGGGCTCGAGGAGGGCCACCGCCGCCTTCATCACCTCGGCGGATTTCAAAACGAAGGGGAGCTGCATCTTGCCTTCGCCGAAAAGATCGCCTACCACCTGCATCGCCGGCAGCAGGATCTCGTTGACGATCGCTTCGGCCTTGTATTTCCCGAGCGCCTCCTCGATATCGGCTTCCAGGCCCTTTTTCTTTCCCTCGATGATGCGCGATTTGAGCCGTTCTTCGACGGGAAGCGTCGCCGTGCTCTCTGCCTTTTTCTCCTCCTGGTGGGACTCGAAGTAGGCCATGAAGGCAAAGAGCGGGTCGTAGTCGCCCTGGCGCCGGTCGTAGATGAGGTCCTGGGCGAGTTCGAAGACCTCCTCGGGGATCTGGTTGGTGGGCAGGATCTTCCCCGGGTGCACGATCGCCGCCGTGAGGCCGGCGCGCATCGCCTCGTGGAGGAAGACCGAGTTCAGCACCTTCCGCGCCCGGGGTTTGAGGCCGAAGGAGACGTTGGAAACGCCGAGGATGAACCCGGCTTCTGGGAATTCGTCTTTGAGGATGCGGATGGCCTCGATGGTCCAGCGGGCGAGCTTGCGGGTGTCTTCGTCGCCCTGGGTGATGGGGAAGGTGAGGAGGTCGAAGAGGATCTCGTGGGGCAGGAAGCCGTGGTGGTTGACCAAGCGGTCGTACATTCGCCGAGCCACCGTGAGTTTTTCCTCAACGGTTTTGGCCATGCCGCGCTCGTCGATCGCGAGCGCCACGACCAAGGCCCCGTGTTCGCGGGCGATTTTTGCGGTGCGGTCGAAGCGGGTCTCGCCGTCCTCGAAGTTGACCGAGTTCACCGCCGGGCGCCCGGGGACGATTTTTAAGGCCGCCTCGAGGACCTCGGGGCTCGTGGTGTCGACCATGATCGGCACCGGCACCTCGGGCACGATGCGCTGGAGCACCCGCACCATATCGTGGATCTCGTTGCGGCCGGTCCAGGCCACGCTGACGTCGAGCATGTGGGCGCCCTCGGCCACTTGTTCGCGGGCGAGCTCGACGATGCCCTCGAGGTCGTCTTTGAAGAGCAGCTCGCGGAACTTCTTCGAGCCGGTGGCGTTCATCCGCTCGCCGACCATGAAGAGCCCGGCGTCGAACCGGAGCGGCACCGCCTGGTAGAGACCCGCAGCCATGGGTTTCCGGGTTGGCCGCTCGGGCAGGCGCAGCTGGGGGTGAAAGGCCAGGGCCTCGGCCAGCGCCTTGATGTGTTCGGGGCCGGTGCCGCAGCAGCCGCCCACGATGTTGGCGCCGTATTCCAGCACGAACTTTTTCTGCCAGCGGACGAGTTCCGCGGGCGTGAGGGGGTAGTGGACCTCGCCGCCGCGGTTTTCCGGCAAGCCCGCGTTCGGCAGCACGCTCACCGGCCGGGAGGCGTTTTGGGTGAAGGTGCGTACGTGGGCATCCATCAAGTCGGGGCCGGTGGCGCAGTTGGTGCCCACCACGTCGACCTCGAGCGCTTCCAGCGTGGCCAGCGCGGCTTCGGGGTCGGTGCCCACCAGCATGGTGCCGGTGGTCTCGAAGGTCACCTGGGCCTGGATCGGAACTTCCCGCCCCAGCTCGCGCATGGCCTGGCGGACCCCCATCACCGCGGCCTTGATCTGCAAGACGTCCTGGGCGGTTTCGATCAAGATCAGGTCCACCCCCCCGCGGATGAGCCCGCGGGCGGCGATTCGGTAGGACTCAAAGAGCGTGTCCCAGTCGATTTGGCCGAGACTGATGAGCTTGGTTCCCGGTCCCAGGGACCCGGCGACGAAGCGGGGGCGTTCGGGGGTGCTGAAGGCGTCTGCGGCCTCGCGGGCCAGCCGGGCCGCGGCCTCGGCCAGCGCCTCGGCCCGGTCCGCAAGGCCGTACTCCTTGAGGACATGGGGCATCACCCCGAAGCTGTTGGTCTCGATGACGTCCGCCCCGGCCTCGAGGTAGCGTTGGTGGATGCGGCGAATGACGTCGGGGCGGGTGACGTTTAAGATTTCGGGGCAACCCTCAAACGCCGGGCCGCCGTAGTCTTCGGCGGTGAGCGTTTCCTTTTGCAGCTCGGTGCCCATTGCCCCGTCGTAGATGAGGACGCGCTTTTTGAGGGCCTCGAGGTAGGGCGAGCGTTTTGCGGTGGTGGTCTTTGCAGTTCGTTTCATCCCGGCCAAACCTAGACGCCTATCGTATAAAAATGTCGGCCG
>CAZXOY010000042.1:0-17859 GCA_964642655.1 uncultured bacterium | reverse complement strand
ATTTTTGCCGTTCGTGTGCCTTCCGCTCCAGATCCCCCTTACCCGGCTGGTACGCCGCTCACCATGGCGCGTGGGACATGCGGTTTATAGTGACCTCTAATGATCGAGGCGGTTTTCTTCGACGTTGGCGGCACGCTCATCCACACCGACCCCCGAACCTGGCTCCCGGCGGTGCTGGATGAGCTCGGCGAAAAGGCGGACTGGAGCAAGCTGCGCGAGGCGCTGGTACCGGCCTACGAGTACTACAACGCCCACCACATGCAGGCCAGGACCCGGGAAGAGGCCATTTCGCTCTGGCGGAACTTCGACCGGATGCTCCTGGCCGGTTTGGGGGTGAGGGAGCCGGATCGGGTGGCCGACTGGCTGGTGGCGCACTGGCACAGCCAGGCGCTCTGGCCCAAGACCCCGGGGACGCCCGAGGTGCTCGAGACCCTGAAGCGCCGGGGGCTGCGGCTGGCCGCGGTTTCCAACTGGGACGTGCTCCTGCCGGAGATCCTCGAGGTCATGGACCTCGCCAAGTACTTCGACGCCATCGTGCCTTCGGCGGCGGTGGGGGTGGCCAAGCCCGAGCCCGCCATCTACCGGATCGCGCTGGAGTCGGTCGGCGTTTCGCCCGAGCGGGTGCTCTTCGTGGGCGACAACGAGGAAAACGATCACGATGCACCCCGGGCCCTGGGCATGCAGGCGGTCTTGACCGATCCCTACCGGGGCCTGGAGCCGGTTTTGGAAGTCCTTTGAGGGGCACGGGTGGAGGCGGCCCTTGAACTCCTCCTGATCTTTGCCAGCTTCGCCGTTTTGGCCCTGGCATCAAAGCAAATTGGCGATTATTTCGCCAAATACGACCTGCCGCTCATCACCGGCTTCCTGGTGGCGGGCATCCTCATCGGGCCCTACGCCCTCGGCCTGCTCTCACAATCGGATTTAGAAAAGCTGCGCTTTGTTGACGAGATGGCCCTGGCGGTGATCGCCCTGGCCGCGGGCTCTGAACTCTACCTGCGCGAGCTGCGCTCGCGGATCGGGGCCATCGTGTGGGTCACCCTGGGGCAGATCGTGATCACCCTGGCCATCGGCGCCTGGGCCATGTGGCGGCTTTCGGGGATGGTTCAGGGGTTTGAGGGCCTGGGTCCGGGCACGCGGCTGGCCATCGCCTTGCTCATGGGGGTGATCCTCCTCGCGCGTTCCCCGTCGTCAACGATCGCGGTGATCAGCGAGCTCAGGGCCAAAGGTCCGCTGACCCAGCTCGCGCTGGGGGTGACGGTGGTGAAGGACGTCATGGTCATCGCGCTCTTTGCCATCGTCTTCGAGCTTGCGCGGGCCTGGGTCACGGACGCGCCCCTGGGGCTCGGCTTTCTGCTGGTCTTGCTCGTTGACCTCGCGCTTTCAGCGGCCTTGGGCTACGGGCTCTTGTACTTTTTCATCCGGGCGTTGACGCAACACTGGCCCCCCTGGCTTAAGGGGAGCGCGGTGCTCTTTGGCGGCTACGGGGTGTTCGTGATCGCCTCGGCGATCGAGCGGGCGAGCAGCACCTACCTCGGGGTGGCGCTGGTCCCGGAGCCGCTGCTCGCGGGGCTTCTGGCCGCCTTCCTTTTGGTCAACAAAACGCCGCTCCGCGACGAGTTCGTTCGCCTGCTCGAGGCCCTTTCCCCCGCGGTCTACATCGCCTTTTTCACCCTTACCGGCGCCTCGCTTGCGCTGGACGTGCTCCTCGCCGCCTGGCCGGTGGCCCTGGCGCTCTTTGCCGTTCGGCTGGTGGGCGTCTTTCTGGGCTCATTCGCCGGCGGGCTGGTGGCGGGGGACCCGCTGCGACTGAACGCGATCTCCTGGATGGCCTTTATTACCCAGGCCGGCGTTGCCCTGGGGCTTGCCAAGAAGGTGGCCGATGCCTTCCCCGCCTTTGGCGAGGCCTTCGCCACCGTGGTGGTGGCCCTGGTGGTCCTCAACCAGGTGGTCGGGCCGCCGCTCTTTAAAAAGGCGCTCAGGCTGGCCGGGGAGACCCACACCCGGGGGGCAGGCGGCACCCTGGACGATGCCCACGACGCGATCGTCTTCGGCGACGATGACCAGGCGCTGGCCCTGGCGCGGCGGCTTGCCGCCCGGGGGTGGTCGGTGAAGCTGGCTTCCCCGGATCCGGCGCGGGTTGAGGTGTTGCGCGAGCAGGGGCTCACGGCGACCGCCTTTCGCCCGGGGGCGTTTTCCGCGCTCGACCCCGAGGGGGCGGACGCGGTGGTGGCGATGCTCACAGATGAGGAGAACCTCGAGATCTGCCGCCACTTTTACGAGGAATACGGGCTTCGCAACCTGGTGGTGCGCTACCAGGGCCGGGTGCCGGTCGAGCGTTTCCAGGCGCTCGGTTGCATGGTGGTGGACCCCACGACCGCCACCGTGCACCTCCTGGCCCAGTTCGTCGAGAGCCCGGGGGGTGCGGCGATCTTTTTGGGCCTCGAGGAGGGCCAGCGGGTGGTGGACGTCGAGATGCGCGATCCCGCTTTCGACGGTGTTCCGCTGCGGGAACTCAGGCTTCCCGCCGACGTTTTGGTACTCGCCATCCACCGGGGGCACGAGGCCATCGTGACCCACGGTTACACCCAGCTGAGGCTCGGCGATCGGGTGACGCTGATGGGCAGTCCGGAGAGCCTGGAAGAGGTCATGGTCAAGCTGGGTGCGCCCTGAACCTTGGTTAGGATGGGGGCATGGACGCCCTCGAGGGCATCTGGGGTGAAGACGAGG
Organism: uncultured bacterium; assembly: GCA_964642655.1. Lineage (GTDB taxonomy): Bacteria > Deinococcota > Deinococci > Deinococcales > Marinithermaceae > WFXV01. The sequence continues at coordinate 15,132 of CAZXOY010000042.1, read as the reverse complement.
GGCGGATTCGGGAGCGGCTCGAAAGCCTCGATCCCGATCTGGCCGCATACATCGAAGGATTCGCCTACCGTGAGGTCCTCTCCCGCGACGGACTCGACCTCAAGACCCGCGAACTGCTCGCGATCACCAGCCTGGTCGCGCTCGGCAGCCCGCCGGAGATCGCGACCCATTTCAGGGGCGCGCTCAAAAACGGGGCGACCGAGGCCGAGATCAAGGAAACCTTGCTCCAGGCAGCCCTCTTTTTCGGTTTTCCCCGGGCCATCGCCGCCTTTGAGCGCTGGAGGAAGTTTAGAAAAAAGCAGGATGGGGCCCTCGAGGACACCGAATAAGGGTCAAAAAGGACGTTTTTGGTCGCGGGGTCGCGGCAGCTCGACGAGGGGCCTCGAGCGTTTGGGTGTGTGAGTGGCAATCTGGCAGCCGCTTACGATGACCCTTGGTCCTGCCGTGGCCTTTTCCGGCTCGGGGTTCTTAAAGCCGTTTGCGCTCGATGTTAGGACGGCCTTTGGAATCAATGCGGTAAACGGCAAAGAGCGGGGGCTGGGTCTTCTGTAAGAATTTCTCCACCCGGTGGTGGTGGCGTGCAAAGTGCTCGGCCAGCGCGAGGAGCGACCACTGCTTGGAGATTTTGAGGTGGATGACCCGGGCGGCATGGCGCCGGATGGCCTCCTTCTCTGCTGGTCGGTATCGCAGATGTAGGTCAAGCGTGAGCAGGACCCATTCCCTGTGGGCGACGAAGGCGAGGATTTCCTCGTCGGTGGCGTTCTGCGGAAAATGGTTGTCGTGGAGTTCGACTTTGAGTCCGAGCTCGCGCAATCGGCGCCCAAAGCGTTTTCCTAGGTTGCGGTCGGTAAAGAAAACACTCAAGCCGCCCTCGCCAGGGTATTCTCAAAGACCAGGGCATCCATGACTTCATCGAGGGATAGTCCGTAATCTTCCGCCAGTTCGCGGGGGTCTTCCCCCGCATCGACGCGTGCGGCGATCACCCGGGTTTCCACCCCACCTACCGAGGGTCTCCCGAAGTGGATGCGGGGGTCTACGTAAATGCTCTTGCGCTCCTCGCGCGTGGGTATGGAAAGGAAAAGTCGTGCTGGGAGGCTTTCCTCCCACTCGATCCGCGTGAGCGCGTTCCTGAGCACCTCCTTGAGGGCCACTTGGCCCGAGCGGTTGAGGCTGATGAGCTGGCCGTAGCGTTCGATGAAGAGGTCCCCGCCTGTGGTCTTGAGCTGGGGATGGATTAAGAGACGCTCAATGCCGAGTTCGCGCTCAGCGTAGTCCAGCGCGCGGCGAATGTCCTCAAGGCGCACCGCGTGCTGGGTGCGGAGGGTTCTGAGCACATAGAGTTCAACGAGGTTGTTCAGGCTCAACCGGTAGATCCCCTCCTGGTTCGCGAGGCGGATGACTGGCGGCGAGAGTTTGGTCCCCTCAGTGGTGGGAAAGCTGCGCCCGGCGATCCAGGCCCGTACGGTGCTCGCCGGAATGCGCAGATAGCGGGCGGCTTCTCCCGTGGTGTAGAGCGGAGTATCACCCAAGGGGTGTGGACGCGTTTGTGTTTCCGCCTTCATGACACCTCCCCCCAGTGCCCTCCTTCATATCCTAAAAGGCTTGGGGCGTTCACTCGGCTTATCACAGCGAACCGCGGTGTGGGCGGGGCCTGCGTTTGAGAGAACAACCGCTCAACGTTCGAAGCGCTCCAGTACCTCGACCACCAGGGCGGCGCCGATGAGGTTCGCGCCGAGCTCTTTTCGGATGCGCTCGGCCCGGAAGACCCGCTCCACCTCGGTGCGGGTGAAAAAGAGCTCGCCGTCGATCTCGACGGGCTCCACGAAGCCGATGGCGACGTACGCGCGCACCACCGAAGACGAAAGTCCGGCCCGGAGGAAGTAGGAAATGGGGTAGCGTTCGGGTCGGGCGAGCATCAGGCCACCACCCCCTTCCGCCGCAAAAGCGCCGCCAGTTCACGGTAGAGCCGCTCTTCCTCGGGGTCGGGGTGCTCGGGGATGACGATGCGCACCTCGACGTACTGGTCACCACGGCCACCCCCCGGTTTCGGCCAGCCCTTGCCCCGGAGCCGGAGCTTCTTACCGTTTTGGGTGCGTGGCGGCACGGTGACCTCGACCATTCCGTCGAGGGTGGGCACGCGGATCTTGCCGCCCACCACGGCGATGGGCGCCGGGACGTTGGCCGTGGTGTGAACGTCGTGGCCCTCGAGGCGGAAGCTTTGCGAAGGCGTCAGGCGAACGGTGAGGTAGAGGTCGCCCGGCGGTTGGCCCGGGCCGCCCTGGCCCGCCAGGCGAAGCCGCTGCCCCTCGCGAATGCCGGGGGGGATGGTGACCTCGATCCGGCGGCCGTCGAGGGCGATCACCTGCTTCCCGCCCCGGTAGGCGAGTTCGAGGGGAATCTCGATCTCCACCTCGTAGTCGCGGCCCCGGCGGGGCCCCCGGCGGACGCCGCCGCTGCCGAAGAGATCTTCGAAGCCGCCGAAGCCGAAGAGGCTCTTGAAGAAGTCGGAGAAATCCCCCACGCCGGCCTCGCCCTCCCACTGCCAGCCGCCGGGGGGCGGCGGGGGCGGGGCCTTGGCCGTGCCGTACTGGTCGTAGATCTTCCGCTTTTGTGGATCGGAGAGCACCGTGTAGGCTTCGTTGATCTCCTTGAACTTTTCCTCGGCCCCCGGGTCCTTGTTGATGTCCGGGTGGTACTTGCGGGCCAGTTTCTTGTAGGCCCGCTTGATCTCTTCCTGGGACGCGGTCCTTGGCACACCGAGGATGGCGTAGTAGTCTTTGTACTCCATGGCGCTTCTCCGATCGGGACTGGCTTTGATCTAGGCCTTCTTCTTGGTCACGCTCACCCGCGCCGGGCGCACGAGCTTTTCCCCGACGCGGAAGCCCTTTTGGTAGACCTCGGCCACCCGGCCTTCCTCCTCGTCTTCAACCACGCCGATGGCCTCGTGGTAGCGGGGGTCGAAGGCCTCGCCCGCGCCCGGCACCTCCTCGACGCCGAGGCCGGTAAGGGTGCGCAGGAAGGCATCCTTGATCTTCCGGACGCCCTCGACCACGGCGTCGGGGTGGGTCTCGGCGTGGGCCAGGGCCCGCTCGAGGTCGTCGAGGATCGGCAGCACCGCCCGCAAGACCTCCATGCGGCCCTCGGCCTTGGCCGCCTCCTGGGCTTCGGCCGAACGCTTGCGGAAATTGTCGAAGTCGGCGAGGAGCCGGATGTACTTTTCCTTAAGCGATTCGAGCTCGGCCCGGGCGGCTTCCAGCTCGGCGGAGACCCGCTCCGCCTCCTCGAGCACCTCGGCTTCCTTCGCCTCAAGCCGGGCTTCGTCGTTGGACGTTTTCTCACTCATCGTTTCACCCCCAAAGGGGGCCCGCCGAGGGGTTACTCGGCGGGCTTGTAGTCGGTGTCGACGACGTCACCCTGGCCCTGGTCGCCGCCTGCCGTGGTGCTGCTCGAAGCGCTCGACTCGTAGGCCTGGATCGCGGCCAGGATCTCGTCGAGCGCTTTTTTGAGCTCCTCGTCGGCGGCGTCCTTTTCCACCAGCGCCTTGGCGTTTTGGATCGCGGCCTCGAGGCGGCCCTTCGCGCTGGCCTCGCCCTCCTTTTCACTCAGGAGGCGTTCGGCCTGGATGCGGGCGGAGTCGAGGTTGTTCTTGAGCTCGACGTGAGCCTTGCGCTTTTTGTCCTCTTCCTCGTGCTTTTTGGCCTCCTCGATCATCCGCTGGATCTCTTCTTCGGAGAGCGTGGTGGTGTTTTCGATCTTGATCGAGGCCTCCTTGCCGGTGGAGAGCTCTTTGGCGGTTACGTGGAGGATGCCGTTACTGTCGATGTCGAAGCAGACCTCGATCTGCGGCACGCCGGCGGGCATCGGGGGGATGCCCTCGAGGCGGAAGTGGCCGAGCGATTTGTTGTCCTTGGCGAGGGGCCGCTCGCCCTGGAGGACGTGCACCTCGACCGCGGTCTGGTTGTGTTCGGCGGTGGTGAAGGTCTCGCACTTGCGGGTGGGGATGGTGGTGTTGCGCGGGATCAGCACCGTCATGACCCCACCTTTGGTCTCGACACCCAGGCTGAGCGGGGTGACGTCGAGGAGGACCACCTCGCCGACCTCGCCGGTGAGGACGCCGGCCTGGATGGCGGCCCCGAGCGCGACCGCCTCATCGGGGTTGACCGACTTGTTGGGGGTCTTCCCCAGCATTTCCTGGACGATCTGCTGGACCGCGGGCACGCGGGTCGCGCCGCCGACCAGGATCACCTCGTCGATCTGGTCTTTGGTGAGGCCGGCGTCCTTGAGCGCCTGCTCCACCGGGCCCCGGACCCGGGCCAGGATGGGCTGGATCAGGCCTTCGAACTGGGCCCGCGTGAGCTTTTTCTCCAGGTGCAGCGGCGTCTTGCTCGCGGGGTCCAGGGCGATGAAGGGCAGGCTGATCGTGGTCTCGGTGGTCGACGAAAGCTCGATCTTGGCTTTCTCGGCCGCCTCGATCAGGCGCTGCAGGGCTTGGCGGTCGGCCTTGAGGTCGACCCCGTGCTCCTTCTTGAACTCGTCGGCCAGCCAGTCGACGATGGCGTGGTCCATGTCGGAGCCGCCGAGGTGAGTATCGCCCGCGGTCGACTTCACCTCGAACACGCCGTCGCCGATCTCGAGGATGGTTACGTCGAAGGTTCCCCCGCCCAGGTCGAAGACCAGCACCGTCTCGTTGCCCTTCTTATCCAGCCCGTAGGCCAGCGCGGCGGCGGTGGGCTCGTTGATGATGCGCATCACCTCGAGCCCGGCGATCCGCCCCGCGTTGGCGGTGGCTTCGCGCTGGCTGTTGTTGAAGTAGGCGGGGACCGTGATCACCGCTTTCTCGATCTTCTGCCCCAGCTTGGCCGAGGCGTCGCTGACCAGCTTGCGCAGCACGAAGGCGCTGATCTCCTCGGGGGTGTACAGTTTGTCGCCGACCCGGATACGCACCCCGCCGTCGGGGCCCTTTTCCACCCGGTAGGGTACCCGGTTCGCCTCTTCCTGAACCTCTTCCCAGCGCCGCCCGATGAAGCGCTTGACCTCGAAGATCGTCCCTTCCGGGTTCAGGACCGCCTGACGCTTGGCCATGCGGCCGACCAAAACCTCGCCTTCCTTAAAGGCCACCACCGACGGCGTGGTCCGCTCGCCCTCGGCGTTTTCCAAAACCACGGGCTTGCCACCCTCCACGGTGGCGACCACACTGTTGGTCGTTCCCAAATCGATACCTACGGCTTTGCTCATCGTCAACCCCCTTCTCTCTGCTCATAGCATAGCTGCAGCCAATCGTGATGTCAATAGACCTGAGTCTAGTCTTGTCATATTGCAAATCGGTTCTACGGCACCCTGCGTCCGAGACCCCTGGTCTATACTGAAGACACACATGCGCGGGCGTCCCTTCAACCTCTGGCTCTTGTTGTTGGTGGCGATATTGATCGCCTGGGCGGTGAGCCTCGGCAGTCCTCAGGAGGTCACCGGGACCCTGCCGTACTCGACCTTTCTCAACGAAATTGACGCCGGGCGCGTGCGCGAGGTCGTGATCCAGGGGGATCGCTTGAGCGGCCGGCTCGCCGACGGCTCGCGTTTCGTCACCTATGCCCCGGCGCCTCCCGAGACCCAGGCCGTCCGCTCGTGGGCCGAACAGGGGATCGAGGTGCGGGTGAAGCCGCCGGGTTCGGGGATGGCCTGGCCGGGGCTGCTGGTGCCGTTGCTGGCGATCGGGGCTTTGGTCTTTGGTTTCTGGTACTTTTCGCGCAACGCCCGGGGCGGCGGCGGGACCGATGGTGCCTTCGGCTTTACCAAGAGCCGGGCCCGGGTGCTCACCGAGGCCCCCAAGACCACCTTCGGCGACGTGGCGGGGGCCGAGGAGGCGAAAGAGGAACTTAAGGAGATCGTCGAGTATCTCAAGCATCCCCAGCGTTTCCGCGAGATGGGGGCGCGCACGCCGAAAGGCGTCTTGCTGGTGGGGCCCCCGGGGTCGGGGAAGACTCACATCGCGCGGGCGGTCGCCGGCGAGGCCCGGGTACCCTTCATCACCGCCAGCGGCTCGGATTTCGTTGAGATGTTCGTGGGCGTGGGCGCGGCCCGGGTGCGCGACCTCTTCGAAACCGCCCGGCGCAACGCGCCCTGCATCGTCTTCATCGACGAGATCGACGCCGTCGGACGCCGGCGCGGGGTTTCGATGGGGGGCGGCAACGACGAGCGCGAGCAAACCCTCAACCAGCTCCTGGTCGAGATGGACGGCTTTAACCAGGAGACCAACATCATCGTGATGGCGGCGACCAACCGCCCGGACGTTCTGGACCCGGCGCTTTTGCGGCCGGGGCGCTTCGACCGGCAGATCGAGATCGGGGCGCCGGACGTTCGCGGTCGGGAGGCGATTTTGCGCATCCACGCGCGGGGCAAGCCGCTGGCCGACGATGTGGACCTGGCCGAGGTGGCAAAGCGCACCCCCGGCTTCGTGGGGGCCGATCTGGAAAACCTCCTCAATGAAGCGGCGTTGCTCGCGGCCCGCGACGGGCGCAAGCGGATCACCATGGCCGACCTCGAGGAGGCCGCCGATCGGGTGATGATGGGGCCGGCCAAGCGCAGCATGGTCTTCAGCGAGCGCGACCGTCGCATCACCGCCTACCACGAGGCCGGACACGCGCTGGCCGCGCATTTCCTCGAGCACGCCGACCCGGTGCACAAGGTCACCATCGTGCCGCGGGGGCGGGCGCTCGGGTTCATGATGCCAAAGCGCGAGGAGATGCTGCACTGGACCAAAAAGCGCCTGCTCGACCAGATCGCGGTCTCGCTCGCCGGGCGGGCGGCGGAAGAGCTGGTCTTCGATGACGTGACCACCGGGGCGGAAAACGACTTCCGCCAGGCCACCGAGCTGGCCCGACGCATGATCACCGAGTGGGGCATGCACCCCGAGTTCGGCACCGTGGCCTACGCGGTGCGCGAGGATACCTATCTCGGCGGCTACGAGACCCGGCGCTACTCGGAGGAGACCGCGCGGCGGATCGACGAGGCGGTGCGGGACCTCATCACCCGGGAATACCGCCGGGTCAAGGCGTTGCTCGAGGACCGTCGGGCCGTCCTCGAGCGGGTCGCCGAGGCTCTGCTCGAGCGCGAGACCCTGACCGCTGAGATGATCGAACGCCTGGTCCAGGGCCTGCCCCCGGAAAGCCAGGAAAAGCCCCCGGGCGGGGAAGGCTCGGCCCTCGAGGGCCGGCGGGTGATCCCGAAGATCAAGCCCGGCGGGGCGTTAGGCGGGGCTTAGCTTCAGCAAGCGAACGAGGGGGTTTCCCCCCTCGTTCGCTGATTTTTTTGGTTCCTTACTGCTTGACCTTTTCCTTGAGCGCCTTGCCGGGCTTGAAGGCCGGGTACTTGCTGGCGGGGATCTTGATCTTCTCGGTGGTCCCTGGCTTCACGCCCACGCGCGCTTTGCGCTTACGGACTTCGAAGGTGCCAAAGCCCGTGAGCTGCACCTTGTAGTCGCGGTCCAGCATCTCGGCGATTTCGTTGAGGAAGGCGTCCACGCAGGCCTTGACGTCCTTTTTCTTGAGGCCCGTGACGTCGGCGACGTGGCTGACCAGGTCGGCTTTGGTTACCGTCTTTTTCGCCATAACTCCATCACCTCCTTAAAAATGCCCTTCTCATGGGACTATAGCACAGCTTTTGCCCTCTCGCAAGCTCTGTGACGGGATTCTTTACCCTTCGTAGCCTTCTGGGGATCGGAATAGAAATCCTATCCAAGGTATTCCTCAGGTAAAAGCGAGGCCACCGCCGCCTGCAGGCGCTCGGTCGCCGCCTGCAGGCTTTTCTTGTCGAGCTTCTGGTCGCTGAAATCCAGCGGCGGCCCGTAGCGGACGGTGATCGGCCGGAAGGGCTTCGGTCCCTTGCCCACCGGCCAGGCCTTGTCGGTGCCGATGACCGCGGCCGGCACCACCTTGGCGCCGGTGCGGATCGCAATGGCCGCGGCGCCGGTTTTAAACGGCTGCAGCTTGCCATCCCGGGACCGGGTGCCTTCAGGGAAGATGCCAAAGGCCAGCCCCTGCTTCAGGGCACGGATCGCGGCCTTCACCGCCGAGAGGTCGCCGGCGCCGCGCTCGAGGGGAATGGCAAACAGCCGGGGCAGGATGAAGGAGAGCACGGGCAGTCGGAAGAGTTCGGCTTTGGCCACGTAGGCCACCGGGCGGGGGACGCCGTAGGCGATCACGATGGGATCCAGGACCGAGAGGTGGTTGGAGGCGATCAGCACCGGCCCATCCTTGGGGATATGCTGCTGGCCCTCGGCGCGGAGTCGAAAGATGGGTTTGATGGTCAGGCCCACGATTGCGTGGGCGACGCGGTAGGTCAGCGTGGGTCGGGGCGTCACGTTTTTACTCTAGCGGAAGAAGCCCGGTGATGTTTTCCTTCCGGGCCCGGCCCGCCAGCCGGTGGGCCCAGCGCAGGGGTTCGGGGAGCTTGGTTTTGGTGGGCAGCGACCGGAGCCAAAAGAGCGCTTCCGCCATGCCCACGCGGTGGCCAGGGGAGACGTAGACCGGCTTGACCCCGCTCCGCGAGCGGTAGACCCAGCCGATCTGCACCCCGGGGCAGTCCGGGCAGGGGACGCCCAGGGCACGCGAGGGACCGCAGAGCGGCACCGCCGATCCGGCCTCATCGGCGAGCGTCCCCGTCTCCCTGCCGTAGAGGCGGCGCTTGGCCACGCCGACCGCGGGCAGGTTGAGGTGGACCCCGAGGTGGGCGGCGATGCCGAGGCCCCGGGGGTGGGCGATGCCCTGGCCGTCGACCAGGAGGCCCTCGGGGGCTTCGGGCAGGGCCGAGAGCGCCCTGAGGTAGGCATCGGCCTCCCGGAAGGAGAGGAACCCGGGAACGTAGGGGAAGAGGTCTTCTTCAGCCACGTGGGCGCTGGCGGCGGCGAGGACGCGGTTCGAGTCGCTGTCCCAGAGCACCGCCACCGCAAAGAGCCCCTCGCCCTTTTTCGCCGAGGCGTCCAGGGCGGCGATGCGCCGCACCTTGGTCGCGTCGCCCCGCAGGATGACCCGCTCGCGGAGCGCTTCTTGCATTTGCCGGGCGGCCTCGAGGGAATCGGGCTTGGGAAATGGCACCACGCTTCCACCTTAAGCCCTTGGCCCCAAGCGAGCCTCAGCGCCCGGCGCCGAGTGGGCCCCAGGCGTCGGCGGCGCAGATTCGCCGGCCGCTTTTGCCGGCCGGATCGGCGAGTTTTTTGCCCAGGGCCCCTTTGGGGATCACTGCGCCGCTTCCCGTAGCCGGGTCATCACCTCGTGGTCGCCGGGGTCGGTCCCGTAGAGGAGCGCCAGGTAGTAGCTCACCCAGGCCATCCGGTACCAGTAGGCGACGGCCTCCGGGATCGCGCCCTGGGCCTTTGGCGGGGTGAGCCGCTCGATGCCCGCGACCCGGGTCTCCAACACCTCAAGCGCCAGATCGGTGGCCTCGTCCTCGCCGATGACCACCGCCAGCAAGGGGTCGCCCTGTTCGTGTCGGGCCTCGAGGGCGCTGATGAAAAACTCCAGCGCGCTCGGTGGCGGGGCGATGGAGAGGCTCTTGCCGATCCGGGCAAAGAGCTGCTGCAGCGCCGGGGCCAGCATGGGGTAGCGCTCGGAGACCACCCAGATCGGCGTCCGTTCGAGCAGGGTCCAGGCCAGGAGCTTGGCCGGGTTTTCCGTGGTGGCGACGTTGGGCTCGGCGCGCTCGCGCTCGGCCTCGAGGGCGGCGTCGATCTCCGCTCCGAGCGCGGATTCGCCGCTGGCCTCGAGGACGAACCTGAGGTAGCGGTACGGCGAGAGGGGGTGGAAGTCGATCTTGACCTCGGCCGCCTCTCCCGGCCCCGCGATCACCACCCGGCCGCTCGCTTCCCGGGCGGCGGCGATCAGCCCCTGGAGCCGGCCGAGTCCGAACCCCCCGGCCAGGACGAAGGTCGTGCCCTGGGCCAGGGTGGCCGGGATCCGCTGGGAGAGGAGTTCGGCCGGCCACCACCCTTCGCCAAACCCCACCACGCCGAACGGCGCGGCGTAGGTTTCCTGGGGCCTGGGGAAGCTCGCGGGCAGCTGGCTCAAGGCCTGGCCCAGCTTGGAGGGGTCGTTGCGGTAGGTTTCAAGCCGGTCAAGGTCGGGCATCGCCTTTCATCTTACGCCAGGCCCGGATTCTCCCGGTAAGCTGGGCGTGCATGCGCTGGCTGTGGCTCCTTTTGCCCTTTTTGCTCGCCTCGTGCCTGGAGAGTGAGGCCCGGTTGGTCTGGCACCAGGACGGCCGCGTCGATCTCACCCTGAAGCTCAGCGGCCAGGGGGTGACCGGGGTCGCGGACGAGCTTTCCCGGAGGCTGGCCAGGCTCGGATTTAAGGTGGACCTGGGTCCGGCTTCGATCGAGGCCCAAAGGATTTATAAGGCCGCCGGGTGGGACCGGTGGACGGGGTGGCTCCCGGGCCGGGTGGCCTTTCGCGACGCCTCCGGGCTCACCTTCTACCGGGTGAGCTACGTGTTCTTTGAGGACTACGGCCTTACGGGCCGGCTCATCCCCGCCCGGGTGGCGGGCATACCCCAGGTCTTTGCCGGTTTTCCCTTTCGCTTCGTGGTCGAGGCGCCATTTTTGCCCATCGAGAGCAATGCCACCAAGCGGCTCGGACGGGTCCAGGTGTGGGAGGGGACGCTCGGGGAGCGTTTCGACCTGCGGCTCCGCTACCGGGTGTGGTACCCGGAACGGGCGGCGGTGGTTTTGGTCATTTTGGGGCTTGGGTTTCTTTGGCGTAGGTCACGACGGCCTCGAGGGGGCTAAACCCCAGCCGCTCATAGAGCCGGCGGGCTTCCTTTTCGTGGTCGTGGGCCCGGACCCGGAGCCAGCGCGCTCCGGTCTCGAGGGCCGCTTTGGATGCGACCGCGAGCAGCGCTTGCCCGATCCCCTGGCCCCGGGCCTTGGGGATTACCCCCAGGTAAGCGACCTCGGCGGCGTCCTCGAGGGTCTCGACCTCGACCATCCCCACCGGTTCGCCGTTTTGGTAGGCGAACCACAGCCGGCAGTCCGGCTCGGCGAAGTGTTCGAGGAGCTCGAGGTCGCTCCAGGCCAAGCGCAGGCTCCAGCCCTCGTCGCTCTCCTTGTAAACGGTGCGGTATTCTTCCGGGTCCAGGGCGAAGACCTCCTCGATGGTCACCCCCTCGGGTACGGGGAAGGGGAGTTCCCGTGGCTCGGTGATGTAGAAGTAGGTGGTGTGAACCGGGCCGAACTCCGCGGCCTCGAGGGCCGCGCGCAAGGTGGCGTTTTCCTCGGTGGGGAAGGCATAGAGGGTGGGCACGCCGCGCTCGGTTGCCGCCGCCTCGGCGGCCTTGAGCAGGCCGGCGGGATCGCCCCGGCTGACCGGTCCTTCGATCGCCGCGCCCCGCCAGAACGGCACCAAGGCGGCAAACCCCGAAAGCCGGTCCCCCTGGTATTCGACCCAGCCCTCCTCGACCTCGAAGGCCAGATCCTCGATCGTCCGGCCCTCCGGCGCCAGGGCGCGCCGGGCCGGGTCGGCGTCCATCCAGCGGAGGAGCTCGACCAGCGCCGGCAGGTCAGTGGGGGAAATCGGCCGGATCATTACCCGCATTGTACCGCGGGCTTCCTCCGGCCGCTTTCAGGGCTTGAAGGCCCCCGCTGCGGCGAAAGCCACGGCAGGGGCCCCGAAAAAAGCAAACGAGCGCCCGTCGTTTCTTAGTGCCAGCGGATCACGTGCTCGATCGGCAGGCGGTGGTGGGGAAAGCCTTCCTCGTCGCGAAGGCCGATGGGCAACAGGGCGGGAATCGCCACGTGCCGGGGTAGGTCGAGGATGGCCTTCACCCGTTCGGGGTCAAAGCCCAGCATGGGCACGCTGTCGTAGCCGTAGGCGCGTACGATCAGCATCAAAAAGCCGAGGTAGATGTAGGTCTGCCCCGCGCCCCAGGCCTCGAGAGCCTCGCTGGGCTTTGCCTCGAAGGCCTTGAGGATGCCCGCTTTTTGCGCCTCGCGCCGCTCCCCCTGGACGCCGGGGTGGATTACCGCATCGAGGTTTTCGAGGGTGTCCTGCATGTCGCTGTAGATCACCAGAACCACCGGCGCCTCGGCCACGTGGGCCTGGCCGAACGAGGCCTCCTTGAGTGCTTCCTTCGTCGCCTGGTCGCGAACGACGACGATGCGCCAGGGCTGGAGGTTCCAGGCGGAAGGCGCCTTTTGCGCCAGCGAGAGCATCTCGCGGAGCGTGTCTTCGGGGATCGGGTCCTTTTTGTACTTGCGAATCGATCGGCGGGTCAAAACCGCGCTGCGGACGTCGAGGAGCGAAGCGGTTTCGGTGCTCATGGGCTTACCCTACCCACTGGCCCCGGGTCTGGGTGTTGGAAAATGAACAATTCGGGGCGAAGGTTACAGATTGAGCGCCTTGATCAGGCCCGCATCATCATAGAACTCGAGGACCGTGAGCCTCGCCTCGTCCTGCTCCAGGCGGAGCCCCTCGTCCATGGGCAAAAAGGGGAGGGCGAGGCCGAGGGCGGCGCGGTTCACGGTGCAGTTGCCGATGACCAGGAAGGCCTGCCCCCGGTGCTGGGCGAGCAACTGGCGAAGCAGCGGCTGGCTGCGGAGCCAGACCTGGGCCACGCTCTCGCCCCCCGGCGGGGCGAAGCCGGCCTCGCAGGCGGTCCACGCATCGATGGCCTCGGGCCAGCGCGCCCGCACCTCTTCAAAACGAAGACCCTCCCACGCCCCCCAGTGGCGCTCGCGGAGCTCGGGGTAGAGCGCGTGGGGGATGCCGAGCGCTTCGGCGACGATGCCGGCGGCCTCGGCCTCGGCCCGGCTGTCGGCGGCGTAGACGGCCGCCGGCTGGAAGGCGCGGGCCTTTTCCGCCAGTGCGCGCATGGCGTCTCGGCCTGCCTCTTCGAGGTCGAGCCCGGGGTGGCTGTAGAGTACCCCGGCCGGGTTTTCCACCGGCCCGGCGCGGGTAAGGAGCAGGGTGGTCTTGGCCTTCGGCCCTTTGAGGAAATGCCCCAGCATGCCCATACCGGTAAAATACCCGCTGTATGCCACTCGTTGTCGTCAACCCGGCGGCCGGTCGGGGGCGCGTCGGTCGGCTCTTTCCTCGAATCGAAGCCTGGCTCAGGACGCATGCGCCCGGGGCGAGGCTGGTGCTCACCCGGGAGCCCGGGCACGCCGAGGCGCTGGTTCGGGAAGCGCCCGAAGAACGGATCGTGGCCGTCGGGGGCGACGGCACCGTCCACGAGGCGCTCAAAGGGCTGCGCCAAAAACAGATCTTCGGGGTGGTGCCGGTGGGAAGCGGAAACGATTTCGCCCGCATGCTCGGGCTTCCAAAGCTGGGCCTCGAGGCCGCCCTCGAGCAGGCCCTCAACGCACCGCCCAGGCGCGTCGACCTCGGATTGGTCAACGGCGAACCCTTCGGGGCCAGCCTGGGGCTCGGCTTTGACGCCGGCGTGGCCCGGCGGGCGCTTTCCGCCCCCCGTTTCCTGCGCGGCATGCCCCGCTACCTCTACGCGCTCTTTTTGGAACTCCAGGGCCTTGAGCTGCCCGTGCTCCGGCTCGAGGCCGGCGGGGAAGTTCTCTTCGAGGGGCCCGCGCTGCTCGCCGCGGTGATGAACGGGCCCACCTACGGGGGCGGGTTTCCCATCGCCCCCATGGCCGACCCCGCCGACGGGCAGCTCGAGGCCATCGTCGCCGGCCGCTTTTCCCGGCTCGGGGTGGTGGGGATTTTGCCAAGGCTGATGCGGGGCACCCACATCAACCACCCCCGGGTCACGCACTTCCAGGCCCCGGCCTTCACCGTTCGCTTCGACCGACCGACCCCGGCCCACGCCGACGGCGAGGTGCTCACCCCCCGCGAGGTCTACGAGGTTCGGCTTTTGCCGGGTGGGCTTCAGGTCGCGGTGTGACCGCCCCGTCGCGGCGTTCGCCACGGTGGGCCGGGAAAACGAAAGCGGCGGCCAATCGCCCAGAAAAGCTCGAGGGCCCTGGCTTTGCCGTCGCCGTTTGGCTTAGAAGTCGCGGAAGGTGCGAACGAAGGGTTCAGGGGGGGGTGGCGGCTTTCCGCCGCTGGCCCAGGTGAACCGCAGATCACGCAGCGGCCCCTCGCCGACGCCCATGCCATCCGGAAACAGCGGCCGGTAGTCGAGGGGTGGCTCGAGCGGGGCCCAGTCGGCAAAGGCGGCGAAGGTTTTGGGATGTCCGACGAGATAGACGTAGGTGGTGTCGTTTTCCTGCCAGGCAAAGCGCACCACGCCGGGGAGTTCTTTGGGGAGCGGCGTGCGCTTTTGAAAGAACCCTTGCGCCCGGGCCGGCCGCAGGCGGAGGGTGACCTCGAGGGCGGTCCCGAGGAGACCGAAACTGCCTACGAAGGGCCGCACCAGGTCATACCCCTGGACGTTCTTGATGACCCGGCCCCCGGCTCGGATCAGGCGGCCGCGGGGGGTGCGGTAGGTGAGCCCCAGGATCTCGGAGGGGAAGAAGAAATTCTGGCCAAATCCGCCGCGGGCCACGAGTTCGCCGAGACCGCCCGGCAGCTCGACCGGGGGAAAGGGGGGCACGAGCCCCTGGGGCAGGGCGTCCCAGATTTCGAGCAGCGGCGTGTCCCCGGTGGCCACCAGGTACTGGTCGTCGCTCGCCAGCTCCAATACCGGCACGGCTCCAGTCTATCGGAAGCGCTCGCAGCGTGAGCGGTAGGGGTCTTCGGTCCAGCCCACCCGGTCGCCGAAGCGAAGAACCCAGCCCGCTTCGTACCGGGGCCAGGGCGCATAGCCGGCCCGCAGCGGCTCGCCCTTGGCGAATCGGGTCCAGAGGTCGGCCATCACCTCGCCCAGCGCCTGTGCCCGCTCGAGGTCGCGGGCGCTGGCGAAGGCGATGGTGAAGGGCCAGACCCGGTAGGTTCCGAAGACGAAGGGCAGCTCGAGCCCGTGGAAGGCCCCGGCGAAGCCGAGGGTTTCCGATCGGTAGGTGAAGAGGTAGGCGTAGGTCGGGCCCCGGTGCAGCCGGGCGGCGCGGTAGGTGGGGCAGAGCAGGACCCGCTCGGTTTCGAAGGCGTAGAAGGCCTCGAGGGGATCGGTGAACCGTCGCTGGTAGCTCCGGCGTACCGCGGCGGGGTCTTCTTTGGTCCGGGTCTTCACCAGGGCTTCAAACGCCGGCCAGCT
>CAZXOY010000041.1:0-18007 GCA_964642655.1 uncultured bacterium | reverse complement strand
TTACAAACGGTTGACCGTGCTTTTCGCCCAGTGCTAGGCTAACCCTGGCAGGCTAGGGGTGCTCCAATCGAGGGGCTGAGACCTGGGTCGTCCCAGGAACCCTTAGAACCTGATCCGGGTAATACCGGCGGAGGGAAGCCTTGGGCGAAACCACAATCGTTCCCCATCAAAACGCGCATTCATACCCGCCTTCCGCCGGCGCGGGAGGTGAAAAGTGTTGCTGGGAAGGCTCTATCTGGTGGCCACCCCGAGACCGCACTGGGGAGAGGCCGAGTTCCTTGAGCGCATCGAAGCCGCGCTCGAGGGCGGCGTGGACATGCTGCAGCTCAGGGCCAAGGCCCTCGAGGCCCAGCCCTACCTGGCGCTGGCGGCCAAGGTGAGGGCCCTGGCCCGCAGATTCGGGGTCCCCTTCGTGCTCAACGACCGGCCCGACCTCGCGGCGCTCGCCGGAGCCGACGGGGTCCACCTCGGCCAGGGCGACCTGACCCCAGGCCAGGCCAGGCGCTTTTTCCAGGGCCTCGTCGGGCGCAGCACCCACCGCCCCGAACAGGCAAAGAGGGCGCTGGAAGAAGGCGCTGGCTACCTCTCGATCGGCCCGGTGTGGGCCACCCCCACCAAGCCGGGTCGGGCAGCCACCGGCCTCGAATACGTTCGCTGGGCGGCGGCATCGCTTCCGGACGCGGTGCCTTGGTATGCCATCGGCGGGATCGACCTCACCCGCTTGGAAGAGGTCCTTCAGGCCGGGGCCCGGCGGGTGGCGGTGGTGCGGGCCATCCAAGATGCCAAAGACCCCAAGGCGGCGGCAAAAGCATTTAAGGAAAGGATCCAGGCATGGTGCGACTCAACGGAAAGGAAGTAAAGCTCGCGGGGAAAACCCCGAGGGAAATCCTCGATGAGCACGATCTCAAGCCGGGGCAGGTCGCGGTCTTCGTCAACGGCGAGCTGGCAAAGGAGGAAGCGCTTGATCGGCCACTTGAGGACGGCGACGAGGTCGAGATCGTGGCCATGGTGCAGGGCGGCGAGGCGGCGAGCGACGCGCTGGTGATCGCGGGGAAGACCTTCCAGAGCCGGTTGATGGTGGGGACCGGGAAGTTCAAGGACCTCGAGGTCATGAAGGAGGCCCTTCTGGCCAGCGGTGCGGAGATCGTCACCGTGGCCATTCGCCGGGTTGAGCTCGGGGCGCCCGGGCACCGGGGGCTGCTCGAAGCCCTCGATACCAGCCGGTACTGGCTGCTCCCGAACACCGCCGGGGCCAAGACCGCCGAGGAAGCGGTGCGCATCGCCGAGATGGCCCGGGCCGTCACCGGTCAGAACTGGATCAAGCTCGAGGTCATCCCGGACCCCACCTTTTTGCTCCCCGACCCCGTCGAAACCCTGAAAGCGGCGGAGGTGCTGCTCGATCGCGACTTCGTCGTGCTCCCCTACATCGGGCCCGACCCGGTGCTGGCGAGTCGCCTGGCCAGACTCGGGACCGCCACCGTGATGCCGCTCGCCGCCCCCATCGGCTCCGGCTGGGGGGTCAAGGTACGCTCGCTGCTCGAAATCATCGTGCGCGACCGCCCGGCCCCGGTGGTCATCGACGCCGGGCTCGGCCTGCCGAGCCACGCGGCCGAGGTGATGGAGTTCGGCGCCGACGCCATCCTGGTCAACACCGCCATCGCCGAGGCCAAAGACCCGGTGGGTATGGCCCGGGCTTTCCGGCTCGCGGTCGAGGCCGGACGAAGCGCCCACCTCGCCGGCCCCATGCCAAGGCGGGCCACCGCGAGCCCCTCCTCGCCCAGGGAGGGCATCCCGCTCGCGCCATGAAACGGTTCGACGTCGCGGTGATCGGCGGCGGGGTCGTGGGCAGCATGATCGCCTACACCCTGCAAAGACGGGGGCTGGCGACCGTCCTCTTCGACGCCGCGCTCCGCGGAAGCGCGAGTCGCGCCTCCGCGGGAATGCTGGCCCCCTACCCGGAAGGCCTCTCCGGTCAGGCCCTTCGCTGGGGGGAAGAGGGCCTCGAGCGCTACCCCGCGCTTTTGGCCGATCTCAAGCGCCTCGGTGGCGAGGCGGTGCCGGCAGCCTTCCAGGGCACCTGGATGGTCGCCACCTCCGACGCCGAGCGCGCCCGCCTGGAAAAGCACGACCCGCTCCCCGGGTGGCTCGAGCGCATCCGGGGCGCCCGGGGCGGGCGAAAGGACCCCGGGGGATACGTCCACCCGGAGCGCCTCAGGAAGGCGCTGCAGCGCGCCTTCCTCACCCTCGGCGGCACCCGCATCAAGGCCCGTATTCGCAGCTACGAGGCTGGCGCCGCCTCGGTCACGCTCAGCGACGGGCGGCAGCGCTGGCAGGCCGACCGGCTGGTCGTCGCCGCCGGGGCCTGGTCCGCCGCCTTCGGACTTCCCGTTCGCCCGGTGAAGGGGGAAGCGCTCCTGCTCCTGGCCACGCCCCCGCCGGCGCCGGTCTTCGTGGGTGAAGGCTACGCCGTGCCCCGGGGACGGGGCCTTTACGTGGGGGCCACGACCCGGGAACCGCGCACCCCGGGGGTTGACCTTTTTGGCCTGCGCTGGCTCGCCGATTTTGCCCACGAAACCTTTCCCCACCTGGAAGGCGCGCGGCTTGCCAAGGCGCTTTGGGGCTACCGCCCCATGGCCGAGGCGCCCATCGTCAGCCCGATCGAAACCCGTGTTTTTGCTGCAACCGGACACGGCCGCAATGGCGTGCTCCTGGCCCCGGCCACGGCGCGCAAAGTCGCCGAGTGGCTGGGGGTATCCGAAGGAGGTAAATGATGACCCAGCTCGAAGCCGCAAGGAAAGGCCGCATCACCGAGGCCATGGCCTACGTGGCCGAAAAAGAAGGCAAGCATCCCGAAGAAATTCGCGCCCTCGTCGCCGAAGGCAGGGCGGTCATCCCGGCCAATCCGAACCACCGCACCCTCACCCGATTCACCGCCATCGGCGAAGGGCTCACGGTGAAGGTCAACGCCAACGTCGGCACGTCCTACGACTACGTCCACCCTGAGGAGGAGGTCGAGAAGGTCAAGGTGGCGATCCGCTACGGCGCCGACACGGTGATGGATCTCTCCACCGGTGGCGACCTCACCGCCATCCGGCAGCGGATCCTCGAGGTGGCGAGCGTCCCCCTCGGCACCGTGCCCATCTACGAAGCCGAGTTCCGGGCCGCGGCCCGGAAGAGCGTCTTCGACATGTCGGCGGACGAGCTCCTCGAGGTGATCGAGGCCCACGGCCGGCAAGGGGTCGACTACATCACCGTCCACGCCGGCGTCACCCTCAAAGCTTTGGAACGCTACCGAAACGCCTCGCGCACCACCGGCATCGTCTCGCGAGGGGGCGGCCTGCTCGCGGCCTGGATGCTGGAGCGCGGCGAGGAAAACCCCCTTTATGCCCGTTTCGACGACCTGCTCGACATCGCCCGCACCTACGACATGACCCTCTCCCTCGGCGATGGCCTCCGCCCCGGCTCGCTCGCCGACGCCACCGACCGCCCCCAGATCGAGGAACTGCTCACCCTCGGCGAGCTCGCCGACCGGGCCCGCGCCGCCGGGGTGCAGGTCATGATCGAGGGCCCGGGGCACATCCCCTTGAACGAAATCCAAACCAACGTCGAGATCCAGAAAAAGCTCACCGGCCACGCGCCCTTTTACATCCTGGGCATGCTGCCCACCGACATCGCCGCCGGCTTCGACCACATCGCCGGGGCGATCGGCGGCGCGCTGGCCGGCTGGCACGGCGCCGACATGCTCTGCTACGTAACCCCAGCCGAACACCTGGGGCTGCCCTCGGCGGAACACGTCAAAGAGGGGGTGGTGGCCTTTAAGATCGCCGCCCACATCGCCGACCTCGCCCGCGGCAACGCCGCAGCCTGGGCCCGGGACCAGCGAATGAGCCAGGCCCGCTACCGGCTCGACTGGCGAACCCAGTTCGACCTGGCCCTTTTTCCCGACGACGCGAAAAGGATCTACCGCGAGCGCGCCACCCAAACCAAAGCCTGCTCGATGTGCGGCCCCTTTTGCCCCATGAACCTGGTGGAAGCGGTGCTCCGCCGGGAGGAGCGCCCGCTTGAGGCCAAAGAGGCATGACCCTCCCCGTGGCCCTGACCATCGCCGGCTCCGACCCCAGTGGCGGGGCCGGCATCCAGGCCGACCTCAAAACGTTCCACCGCTTCGGGGTCTATGGCACGAGCGCGCTCACCATGGTCACCGTGCAAAACGGTCAAGGCCGCCTCCGGGTTCACCTCCTGGACCCCGACCTGGTCACCGAACAGATCGACGCGGTCGCCACGGCCTTTGGCATCTCGGCCGCCAAAACCGGCGCCCTGGGCTCGGGAGAAACCGTGGCCGCGGTGGCCGCGGCCGTCAAGCGCCATCGCCTCTGGCCGCTCGTCGTCGACCCCGTTCTCTTCGCCAGCCAAGGGGGCGCGCTGTCAGGGGCCCCAGGCGAGCTGGCATCGGCGCTCAAGACCGAGCTCATTCCCAGGGCCACGCTCGTGACCCCCAACCGCCTCGAGGCCGAAGTGCTCCTTCAGGCCAAGATCGAAAACGAGCGGGATGCCCTCGAGGCCGCGCGGGCATTCCTGGCGCTCGGAGCCCGGGCGGTTCTGCTCAAAGGCGGCCATTTCCCGGGAGCGAGCGCCACCGACTACCTGGTCACGGCGGACTCGGTCCAGAGGCTGAGCGCGCCCCGCGTCGCCGGACCCGAGCCCCGGGGCACCGGGTGCACCCTCTCGGCCGCCATCACCGCCGAGCTGGCCCGGGCGCGCCCCCTCGAGGCGGCCATCCGACGCGCCAAGGCCTTCATTACCCGGGCCATCGCCCGCGCCCTTCCCGTCGGGAAGGGCGCGCCCCCGCTCGACCACTGGATCGCCCCCGAAGCCTCGGACTCCGTCAAACCAGCGAGGCAAAGCACAAACCCCGGACAAGGCTCGTGTTAGCGTGGAGGCAACGCTGGCACGGCTGGCGGGACACGATGGAAGAGCAGCAAGCGCGAAAATCCCCCCCGCGCCGCTTCGTGATCGAGGTGACGCGAAGCGCGGGCGCGGACCCCGAGGCCGAGCGGCTGCTGCGAGCGGCCCGGACCTCGGGACTCACCGGCCTAGAGAGACTGGAAGCGCGGCGTCTCTTTTTCCTCGAGGCCACGCTCGATCCACCGCGGGCAGCGGCGCTGCTCGCCGAACTGGTCGCCGACCCGGTGGTGGAGCGGGCCCGCCTCTTGCCTGAAGGGCCAGCGCCCATCGACGCCGACGCCTACGTCGACGTCACGCTGCACCCCGGGGTGTTCGACCCCGTGGCCAGCACCCTCCTCGAGGTCGCCGGGCGCGTGGGCGTGCCCCTCACCAAGGTCGCCACCGGACGCCGCTACCTCCTCTGGGGCACGCTCTCTCCCGAATGCCTTAAAGCCCTGGCCACGAAGATCCTTTCCAACCCGGTTATCGAGCACGCCTACGTCAACCGGGCCGCGCCACCCCCCTTCGTGCTCGCGGCGAACCAAGGGGCTGAAAACCGCACCGTCGCGCTGCGCAGCCTCGACGAAAACGCCCTTCTTGCCCTGAGCCAGCACCGGCGGTTGGCCCTCGACCTCGCCGAGATGAAGGCGATCCAGGCCTACTTTGAGGGCGAAGGGCGCGACCCCAGCGAGCTCGAACTGGAGACCATCGCCCAGACCTGGAGCGAGCACTGCGCCCACAAAACCTTTCGCGCCCGCATCGACTACGACGGCCCGCCTCCGGGCCCAAACCCCTGGGCCCCGCCCCAGCACCAGACCATCGACGGCCTTTTACGCACCTACATCAAGGCGGTGAACGCCCGCCTGGCCAAGCCCTGGGTGCGTTCGGCCATCGAGGACAACGCCGGCATCGTTGCCCTCGACGACGAGCTCGACCTGGCGTTCAAGGTCGAGACCCACAATCACCCCTCGGCCCTCGAACCCTTCGGCGGGGCGAACACCGGTGTGGGCGGGGTGATCCGCGACGTCCTCGGGGTGAGCGCCCGGCCGATCGCCAATACCGACATCCTCTTTTTCGGTCCCCTGGAAACCGAGCCCAGCGCGGTTCCCGCCGGCAGCCTTCACCCCCGGCGCATCTTCGAGGGGGTGGTGCACGGCATCGAAGACTACGGCAACAAGATGGGCATTCCCACCGTGGCCGGGGGAATCTTCTTCCACCCCGGCTACCTGGCCAACCCCCTGGTGTACGCGGGCTGCCTGGGCATCCTGCCCCACGGCAGCCACCCCACCCAGCCTAGCCCCGGGGACCTCATCGTCCTCGTCGGGGGAAAGACCGGACGCGACGGCCTCGGCGGGGCCACGTTCTCCAGCATGGAGATGGACGCCGAGACCGGCGAGGTCGCCGGAAGCGCGGTGCAGATCGGCCATCCCATCGAAGAAAAGCAGGTGATGGACTTCGTCATCGCCGCGCGCGACCGGCGGCTCTACCACGCGATCACCGACTGCGGCGCCGGGGGGCTTTCGAGCGCCGTGGGCGAGATGGCACGGGGGATCGGCGCGACGGTCGAACTCGAGCGGGTCCCGCTCAAATACCCCGGCCTTGCCCCCTGGGAAATCTGGCTCTCCGAGGCCCAGGAGCGGATGGTGCTGGCGGTCCCCCCCGAACTTTGGCCTGAGCTCGAGGCCCTGGCCGGGCGTTTTGGAGTCGAGGCCAGCGCCATCGGCCGCTTCGAGGCCACGGGCCGGCTCCGCATCCGCCACCGCGGCCAGATCGTCGGCGATCTCGACCTCGACTTCCTCTTTTCCGGGATGCCGAGAAAGGTCATGCGAGCCCGCTGGCGTCCACCCCCAAAAGGCGGTCGCCGCCAGCCCCCCGAGGTCGAACCCGAACGAGCGCTCCTCGGCCTGCTCGCGCACCCCAACATCAAAAGCCGCGAGGACGTCATCCGCCGCTACGACCACGAAGTGCAGGGGGGTACGGTGGGCAAGCCGCTGGTGGGCGCCGCCGATCACGGCCCCGCCGACGCCGCGGTGATCATTCCCCGGGAGCGCCAGCGCCAAGGCGGGCCTGGCGTGGCCTTGGCGGTGGGGCTGGCGCCCACCTACGGCGAGCTCGACCCCTACCGGATGGCCTGGGCCGCGGTGGATGAAGCGGTGCGCAACCTGGTCGCCGTCGGCGCCGACCCTGAGCGGGTGGCCCTGCTCGACAACTTCAGCTGGGGCAATCCCCTGCTCGAGGACCGTCTGGGGGCGCTGGTCCGCGCCACCCAAGGCGCCTATGCGGCGGCCCTGGCCTTCGAAGCCCCCTACATCTCGGGAAAGGACAGCCTCAACAACGAGTATCTCGGGGCCGACGGTAAACGCCACGCCATCCCGGGAACGCTGGTGATCTCGGCCATCTCGGTGCTCGAGGATCCCCAAAAGTGCCTGGGCCTCGACCTCAAGGCTCCGGGCAACGGGCTTTACCTCCTGGGCCTCACCCGGGCCGAGCTCGGGGGGAGCCACCTGGCCTGGTGGCTGGGCCAAGAGGGCCCCGAGTCCGGCGAGCCGCCGGCCCCCGAGCCCAAGGGGCCGCGGTGGATGCGCGCCCTTTACCGGGCGATTCGCGAGGGCCTCATCGCCTCGGCGCACGACCTCTCGGAAGGGGGGCTCGGGGTGGCCCTGGCCGAGATGGCCATCGCCGGCCGCCTCGGGGCCCGCGTGGATCTGGCCAAGGTGCCGCGAGAAGGCGACCTTTCCGACCTCGAACTGCTCTTTTCCGAGTCGCTGTCGCGCTTTCTCCTCGAGGTCGCGCCGGAGCACCAGCACGCCGTGCAGACCCTCATGGAGGGTGTCCCCCTGGCCCGAATCGGTGAGGTGACCGCCGACGGTTTACTCACCGTTTTGGGGCAAAGCGGCGACGCGATCGTACGCCTTTCGGTCTCGGCCCTCGAGGCCGCCTGGCGGGGCGAGGTCAAGCGGACGCCCCCGGCGACCAAAACCACCTACCCCGCACCGCCGGTCAAAACGCGAAAACCCCGGGCCCTCATCCTCCACGCCCGGGGCACCAACCGCGATCACGACGCCCTGCTCGCGGCGGAGCTCGCCGGTGCCGAGGCCGAGATCGTGAGCGTGCGCGACCTCGAGCGCGGCGAAAAGCGCCTTTTGGCCTACGACTTTCTGATCCTGCCCGGGGGCTTTACCTACGGCGACGACCTGGGGGCGGGGACGGTGTGGGCGCTCGATCTTGCCACCAGGCTGCGCCAAGACCTCGACCGCTTCGTCCGAGAAGGCCGGCCGGTGCTCGGAATCTGCAACGGCTTCCAGGCCCTGGTCAAAGCCGGCATCCTGCCCGGTTTTGCGGGCGAACGCTCGGTCACCCTCACCGCCAACGCCTCGGGCAAATTCGAAACGCGCTGGACGGTCCTCCTGCCCAATTCCAACTCGCCGAGCCTCTTCGTGCAGGGCCTTCCCGGACCCATCGCGGCGCCGGTGGCCCACGGCGAGGGCCGCTTCATGGCCAAGACCCGGGACGTTCGCGAACGCATCGAACGCGAGGGGCTGGTGGCGCTGCGCTATAGCGGCTCGGCGTATCCGGAAAACCCCAACGGTTCCGAGCTCGATCTCGCTGGGCTCACCAACCCCGCGGGCAACGTCCTCGGGCTGATGCCCCATCCGGAAAACCACGTCTTCCCCTGGCAGCACCCGAGATTCCGCCGTGGCGAGCACGGCGGCAGCGGACTTTGGTTGTTCATCGCCGGTGTGCGGCGGGCATAAAAGGGGGAAAAGATGACGAGGGAAGCGATTCTATCGGCCATACCACACGCGGTTTCGGGCGTCGAGGTGCCCGAACTCGGGCCTCCGGTGCGAGGCAAGGTGCGCGACGCCTACGAGGTCGGCGATCACCTGATCCTCATCACCACCGACCGCATCTCGGCCTTCGACCGGGTGCTGGGCCTGATTCCCTTTAAAGGGCAGGTCCTGAACCAGCTCTCGGCCTGGTGGTTCGAGCAAACCCGGGACATCATCCAAAACCACCTGGTCCGCGTTCCCGACGCCAACGTGCAGACGGTCAAGAAGGCCAAGGCGCTCCCGGTGGAGGTTATCGTCCGCGGTTACATCACCGGGAGCACCAAGACCTCGCTGTGGTACCTCTACCAGCAAGGCGAACGCCGCCCCTACGGCATTCCCCTCCCCGAGGGGTTGGAAAAGAACGACCCCCTGCCGAGCCCCATCATCACCCCCACCACCAAAGGCGGGCCGGGGGGCCACGACGAACGCCTCACCAGGGAGGAGATCATCGAGCGTGGCATCCTCCCCAAAGCCCTTTGGGAAGAAATCGAAACCCGGGCCCTGGCCCTCTTTTCCCGGGGCCAGCACCTGGCCCGGGAAGCCGGGCTCATCCTGGTTGACACCAAATACGAGTTCGGCCTCATCGACGGCGAGCTGGTCCTCATCGACGAGATCCACACCCCCGACTCCAGCCGCTTTTGGCTCGCCGAACCCTACGAGCACGACAAAACGCCGGTGCCGATGGACAAGGAGTTTTTGCGCACCTGGTACGCCGATCGGGGCTACCGCGGCGACGGCGACCCCCCGGCCCTGCCGGAAACGCTGGCCGCCGAGGTCGCCGAGCGCTACATCGAAACCTACGAGCGGCTCACCGGCAAAACGTTTGCGCCCGCACCCGAACCGGCCCACGAGCGAATCCAGGCGGCGGTGCTGAACGAGGTCAAGCGGCTTAAGGAGGAAGGCCGTGGCTAAAGCTCGGGTCATCATCCTCATGGGCTCGGCGAGCGACCTGCCCCACGCCGAAAAGGTCCGGGCCAAGCTCACCGAATTCGGCCTGGAGGCCGAGATGCACATCTTGAGTGCCCACAAGACCCCGCGCGAGTTGCTGGCGGTTCTCGATGAGCTCGAGGCCGACCCCTCGCCCAAGGTCTACATCACCATCGCCGGAAGATCGAACGCCCTCTCCGGCATGGTCGACGCCCAGGTCCGGGCTCCGGTCATCGCCGTGCCCCCGCTCAGCCAGGCCTTCGGGGGCGCCGACATCTTCTCCTCGCTCCGCATGCCCTCGGGCGTCGCGCCCGCCGTGGTGCTCGAGCCCGAGGCCGCAGCGCTGCTCGCGGCCAAGATGCTCTCGCTCGCGAGCCCCGCCCTCGGCGATCGGGTCAGCGCCGAGCAGCAAAAGGCCAGAGAAAAGGTCCTGAAGGCCAACCGCGCCCTGAGGGAGGGGCCCTGAGGTGAAGCCCACCGGGATGCACGAGGCCTGCGGCGTCATCGGCGTGGTGGCGCCGGGCAGGGAAGCGGCCCGCCTGGCCTTTTTCGGCCTCTACGCCCTCCAGCACCGGGGCCAGGAGAGCGCCGGCATCGCCACCAGCGACGGCCGGGCCGCCTATTTGGTCAAGGACATGGGTCTGGTGGCGCAGGTCTTCAACGAGGAAAACCTGGGTCAGCTCAAGGGCGAGATCGCCATCGGCCACAACCGCTACTCCACCACCGGCGACTCCCACGTGCGCAACGCCCAGCCCTACCTCATCGAAACCCTGCACGGCCCGCTGGCGGTGGCCCACAACGGCAACCTCACCAACGCCGCCACACTCAGGCGCGAGCTCCTGCGCCGGGGGGTGGGACTCTCCTCGACCAGCGACAGCGAGGTGATCGTGCAGTTCCTGGCCGCCTCGGCCGAGAGCTGGGGCGAGGCCGAAGAAGGGAGCGATCCCTGGGTCGACCGCATCCGGGCCCTGATGCGGCGGGCGGAAGGGGCCTATTCGCTGGTCCTCCTCACCCGAAGCGCCGTCTACGCCGTGCGCGACCCCAGGGGCTTTCGCCCGCTGGTGCTCGGGGCCCTCGAGGACGGCGGGTTCGTGGCCGCCTCCGAGTCCGCGGCGCTGGTCACCGTTGGGGCCCGCTACCTCAGGGAAGTTCAGCCCGGCGAAATCGTTCGCATCGACGCCCAGGGCCCTACCAGCTTCGTCGGTCACCCGCCCAAAAACCCTGCCCTTTGCATCTTCGAATACGTCTACTTCGCCCGGCCCGACAGCCGGCTCGAGGGCCGAACCGTCCACCTCATCCGCCAGCGTCTGGGCGCCGAGCTCGCGCGCGAAGCACCGGCCGACGCCGACATCGTGATCGGGGTGCCCGACTCGGCCATCCCCCAAGCCATCGGCTACGCCCACGCCCTGGGACTCCCCTACAGCGAGGGCCTGATCAAGAACCGTTACATCGGCCGCACCTTCATCCAGCCCGACGACGCACTGAGGAAAAACGCCGTGCGCCTCAAGTACAGCCCCCTGGCGGCCAACCTCGAGGGCAAGCGCGTGGTGCTGGTCGACGACTCGATCGTTCGCGGCAACACCGCCGGACCCCTGGTCCGCCTCCTCCGCGACGCCGGCGCGGCCGAAGTCCACGTGCGGGTGGCCTCGCCGCCGGTGCGGCACCCCTGCTTCATGGGGCTCGACATGGCCACCTACGACGAGTTGATCGCCCATAACCAGAGCCTCGAGGCCATCCGGGCGCGCATCGGGGCCGACTCGCTGGCCTATTTGAGCCTCGATGGCCTCCTTCGGGCGGTCGGCGAATCCGGCCACTGCACGGCCTGTTTCTCCGGTGACTACCCCTTGCCCATTCCACCTTGGCTCTTCGAAGTCGACCGCGAAAAACGGATCTTTGAAGGCGTATGGGGGGAAGGATGAAGAAAGTACTCGTCATCGGCAGCGGCGGGCGCGAGCACGCCCTGGCCTGGGCGCTCGCCCGCTCGCCCCAGGTCGAGCGCGTCGACGTGGCCCCGGGCAACGGGGGCACCGCCTGGCCGAACGCATCCGGCCGGGCCGAAGCCCGCCGGGTACCGATCGCCGCCGACGATATCGATCGCCTGGCCGAATACGCGCTGAAAGCGGGAATCGATCTGACGGTGGTGGGACCGGAGGCCCCGCTCGCCGCCGGCGTCGTCGACCGTTTCCGTGCCCTGGGCCTCAAGATCCTCGGCCCGGCAAAAAACGCTGCGGCGCTCGAGGCCTCGAAGGCCTTCGCCAAGGCACTGATGGCCGAGGCCGGGGTGCCCACCGCTGGATTTGCCACCTTCGACGCCTTCGAACCCGCCCGCGAGCACCTCAAGGCCCACCCCCTGCCGGTGGTGGTCAAGGCCAGCGGTCTCGCCGCCGGCAAAGGGGTGCTGGTGACCGACGACCGCGACGAAGCCCTCCGCTTTCTGGAGGCCCTGATGCTCGAGGAACGCTTCGGCCCCGCGGGGCAAACGGTGGTGATCGAGGAATTCCTCGAAGGGCCCGAACTCTCCGTCTTCGCGCTCACCGACGGGAAAAGGGCCTTTTTCTTCCCGCCGGCCCGGGATCACAAGCGCGTCTTCGACGGCGACCTGGGCCCGAACACCGGTGGCATGGGGGCCTTCGCCCCGGTGCCCGGCATCGACCCGGGGCTCATCGATCGGGTCAAAGACGAAATCTTCTTCCCCGTCTTCAAGGCCCTTGAAGATCGGGGCACGCCCTTTACCGGCATCCTCTACGCCGGACTCAAACTCACCCCCGAAGGGCCGAAGGTGCTCGAGTTCAACGTCCGCCTGGGCGACCCCGAAGCCCAGGCCGTGCTCCCCCTCCTCGAGGGCGACCTCTACGCCCTCTTCGAAAGCGCCGCCGAGGGGCAGTTGAACCCGGAAGCCGTTCGGGTGAAACCCGGTTACGCCCTCAGCGTGGTGGCCGCCTCCGAAGGCTACCCCGGCCCCTACCCCAAAGGGCGCCCCATCGAAGGCCTGGGAGCCGCCCAGGGCCGGGCCCTCGTCTTCCATGCCGGCACCGAACGCCAAAATGACGGGTGGGTCACGAGTGGCGGCCGCGTTCTGGCCGTAACCGCTCTGGGCGCGACCCTCAACGAGGCCAGGGAAGCCGCCTACAGCGCGCTCTCGGCCATCCATTTTGAAGGCATGCACTACCGCCGCGATATCGGCGTCACGGGCGGAGGGAAGTCGTGGACTACGAACGCGCAGGGGTAAGCCTCGAGGCGGGCGAGGCCTTTGTTGAGACCATCAAGGCGGCCGTTTTGGCCACGCATACCGAAGAAGTCCTGGCCGGGGTCGGGGCCTTTGGCGGCCTGTTCGACGCCAAACGCCTCGCCCGCATGCATCACCCGGTCCTGGCCGCCACCACCGACGGCGTGGGCACCAAAACCCTGGTCGCCGAGCGCGTCGGCCGCTTCGACACCCTGGGCGAGGACCTGGTGCACCACGCGACCAACGACCTCCTCTCCGTCGGGGCCAAACCGCTTTTCTTCCTCGACTACCTGGCCACCGCCAGGCTCGAACCCGACCGACACGCCGAGGCGGTGCTCGGGGTCGCGCGGGCCTGCAAGCGGGTGGGGGCGGTTTTGCTCGGGGGCGAGACCGCCGAGATGCCCGGCGTCTACCGTGAAGGGGCGGTCGATCTGGTGGGGACGATGGTGGGCATCGCCGAGCGCGAGGCCATTCCCGACCCAGGGCGGGTACGCGTGGGTGACGTGGTGATCGCCCTCCCCGCCTCCGGCCTCCACACCAACGGCTATTCGCTGGCCCGCAAGGCCCTCGAGGGGCTCGACTGGGAGACCCCTCGCGACGATCTCTCAGGTCAGAGCATCGGAGAGGCGCTGCTGGCGGTGCACCGCGTCTACCTCGACGAGATCAACCGACTGGAGAGCTCGGGCCTCCGCCCCAAATCCCTCGCCCACATCACCGGCGGCGGGGTTTACGGCAACCTGCCCCGGGCCCTTCCCCCCGGGCTCGGCGCCCGGATCCAAAGGGGTCGCTGGGAAGAACCGGCGATCTTCGCCCTCATCCAGCAACGTGGCGATGTCCCCGACCGGGAGATGTTCCGCGTTTTCAACATGGGTCTGGGCATGCTCCTCATCTTCGCCCCGGAAGATGCTCCAAAAGCGCTTGCAGAACTCCCTGAAGCCCGCCCGGTGGGCACGATTGCCGAGGGCGAGGTCATCGTCGAGGGGGTCGACGACGCCCCATGAGCCGCCAAGGCTTGCCCCGTCTGGTGGTCATGGCCTCGGGCCAGGGCACCAACCTCCAGGCCGTCCTCGACGCCACCGCCTCGGGGCGGCTCGGGGCCGAGGTCGTGCTCGTGGTCTCGGACAAAGCGAGCGGGGCGCTCGGGCGCGCCCAAAAGGCCAGGGTCCCGGCCCTTTACTTCCCGAAACCAAAGGGGGTGCCGCGGGAACGTTACGACGCCGAGCTCGCCGAATACGTGGCCCTGGCCCGGCCCGACCTCGTGGTCCTCGCCGGCTGGATGCGCATCCTCACCCCCGCCTTCCTCGACCGCTTTCCGGGGCGGGTCATCAACCTCCACCCGGCCCTGCCCGGGGCGTTCCCCGGCACCAACGCCATCGCCCGGAGTTACGAAGCCTTTCGCCGCGGCGAGGTGGAAAGCGGCGGCGTGATGGTGCACTACGTGACCCCCGAACTCGACGCCGGACCGGTGATCATAAGCGAGGCGGTCCCCATCGAAGCCGGCGACGACCTCGAGGCCTTCGAGGCTCGGGTGCACGCGGTCGAACACCGGCTGCTGGTGAAAGCGATTGCCAAGGCGTTGGGCCTTGAGCCCTCCGTCTGAAGCGAAAAAGCAAAACGGGCCCCTGGTTCTTGCCAGGCGCGGCTATACTGAAAGCGTCAACCCTTAAGGAGGGATCTATGCAAGGCCAGATGATGGATTATCCACTCACGCTTCCGCACATCCTCGAAAGATCGGAAAAACTCTTTTCCAAGGTCGAAGTGGTGAGCCGCATGCCCGACAAGTCGCTGCATCGCTACACCTACGGCGACTTCGCCAAGCGGGCCAAAAAGCTGGCCAACGCCCTGGTCCGGCTCGGACTTCGCGAAGGCGAGCGCGTGGGCACGCTGATGTGGAACCACTACGCCCACCTCGAGGCCTACTTCGGCATCCCCATCACCGGCGGCGTGCTCCACACCCTGAACCTGAGGCTGCACCCCTCGGACCTCGCCTACATCATCAACCACGCCGGTGATCGCTTCATCATCATCGACGACGTCCTCCTACCGCTTTGGGAGAAGGTCGCGCCCCAGGTCGAGGTCGAAAAGGTCATCGTGGTCCCGCTCACCGGAAAGCCCGTGCCCGACGGCTTCATCGACTACGAGCAGCTCATCGCCCCCGAACCTGAAGATTTTACCCCGCCGGCGATCGCTGAAAACCAGGCCCTCGGCATGTGCTATACCTCGGGCACCACCGGCAAGCCCAAAGGCGTGGTCTACTCCCACCGCGCCATCATCCTGCACTCGCTGGTCTCGGCCATGCCCGACGCTCTGAACCTCTCGCAAAACGACATCATGGTGCCGGTGGTCCCCATGTTCCACGTCAACGCCTGGGGCCTGCCCTTCACCGCCACCATGACCGGCACCAAGCAGGTCTTCCCCGGCCCCCACCTCGACCCCGTAAGCCTCCTCGACCTCTACGAGCAGGAAAAGGTCACCGTATCCGCCGGGGTGCCCACCATCTGGCTTGGGATCCTCGAGGCCCTGGAAAAAAACCCCGGCCGCTGGAAACTCACCCCCGGCCTGCGCATGGTCGTCGGCGGCTCCGCCGCACCGGAAGCGCTGATCCGCGCCTTCGACCGCCACAACCTGCGCATCCTCCACGCCTGGGGCATGACCGAGACCACCCCCCTCGGCACCGCCAGCTACCTCAAGAGCTACATGCTCGAGTGGCCCGAGGACGAGCAGTACCGCTACCGGGCGAAACAGGGCCTGCCGGTCCCGCTCTTTGAAATTCGGGGCTGGAACGAAGCCGGGGAGATCCCCTGGGACGGCAAGACGATGGGCGAACTCCAGGTCCGCGGCCCCTGGGTGGCGGCCAGCTACTACGACCTCCCCGAGGGCCAGGACAAGTGGACCGAGGACGGCTGGTTCAAGACTGGCGACGTGGTCACCATCGACCCCGAGGGGTACATGGAGATCGTCGACCGCACCAAGGACCTGGTGAAATCGGGGGGCGAGTGGATCAGCTCGGTCCAGCTGGAAAACGCCCTCATGGGCCACCCGGCGGTGAAAGAAGCGGCAGTCATCGCCGTGCCGCACCCCAAGTGGGGTGAGCGGCCGCTCGCGGCCGTGGTCTTGCGAGAAGGCGCCAGCGTGACCCCGGAAGAGCTCAAAGAATACCTCGCGCCCAAGTTCGCCAAGTGGTGGATCCCCGAGGCCATCGTCTTCGTGGAAGCGATCCCCCGAACCTCGGCGGGGAAGTTCCTCAAAGCCAAGCTCCGCGAACAGTTCAAAGACTGGAAGTGGGAGGCCTGAGCCACCCCTCGCGCCTGCGCCCCGGATGCGAATCCGGGGCGCTCACGTCTGTCTACGACCGCTGGTCGCCCGGTACCGACCCGGCCTTGAGCCCGAGGGGGCCTCGAGGACCTCAACCAACCCCCGCGCCAGCAAAGCCCTTAAAGCCTTTTGAACGCTGGCCGTGGTCACGCCCAGACGCTCCGCTAACGCGCGGATGGAGTAGGGTTCTCCTGCGTGATCGCGGAGAAAGTACCAGAGAAGCTTCGCGGTACAGGGCAAGCCCTCGAAGGGCTCCGGCCTGAACTTGGGGGGCCTTCCACCTCGCCTCGGCATTTGGGGGTATTTTACTTTCAACTCCGAATTACCGCCACCTGAAAAAGACCGAAGGGCGGCACCGAGCGGGCCGCCCTTGGTCAAGCGTGAAAACCTCGGGCTTACTGGACGGTCACGTACAAGTTACAGCTATCGCTATTTCCGGCCGGGTCACTCACCTTGGCCACCAGGACCTGATCACCCCACTGGCTGACCGTAGGCGTCCAGCTCAACTCGAAGGCGTATTGGCTCGCGTTGTAAACCGCCGAACCGATGAGGTCACCCCCGAGGAACACGTCGACCGTCAAAGCACTGGCTGCGTCCGTGATATCATACGCGTTAATTCTGATGGGGACCGAGGTTCCGATATTCACCGTGGAATTTTGCGTCGGATCCTGGAAAAAGCACCAGGGCGGTGAAAGATCCCCGCTCACCGAAACCGTTCCCGTCGTCTGGCCAACGTAGAGGTTCACGCTGGCGCTGTCGTTATTCGCATTGGTATCGGCGGGCGAGACCGCGGCGGTGTCGAGGGTCGCGGTGAAGGTCAGGGTCTGACCGGAAGTGTTAGCGCCGACGGTGGCGGTCACGGTGAGGGTCGCGCTGCTTCCAGGCGCGAGCGTCCCAACGCTCCACACACCGGTGGTTTGGTCATAGGTCCCCGCGGTGGCGGTCACCGTTTGCAAAGTTAAGCCGGTGGGAAGCGTCGTGTTCACCGATACCGCACTCATATCGATCGGACCAAGGTTGGTCGCGGTCAGGGTGAGGGTCACCGTGTCACCGGGATTCGGCCCAAGGTTATCGACGCTGGCGCTAAGACCAATATCGGCCACCGACGAGGGTTGAACCACGGTGAAGGTCGCGCTGTCGGTAAACTGCGCCGTGTTGTGGCTCGCGTCGAGACCGGTCACGGTCACGTCCACGGTCACACTCGTAGCCGTAGGATCAGCGGTGACGCTCACGCCGGCACCGCTCGTGGTGCAGGTCCCGCCGGTCGCACTACAGGTGACCGTGTAGTCGCCGGGCCCAACATTACCGCCGATGCCTGGGGAATACGCGTACACGTAAAGGCTTTTCGTGCCCCCGGCGACGATATTCCCTGTGCTCGGAGTGATGAAAATTGAGCTGATGATGCCCTTCACGCTCAGGTTGACGGTGTCACCATCCTGGACCGTCGCCGACTGCTGCCCCCAGGCGATCTCGACTTTACTGTTCGAAAAATCGGTACCGAAGACCGAGGTTTCGAAACTGAGCGTGGTCCCCACCGGCACCGTCGCGCTCGCACTGGGATTGTTCGGCGTGAGTTGCAGGGTGGTAATGAGGCTGCCCGAAGGATCGCGGATCGTCACCTGAGCCTCGGTCGCCCCCCAAGGTACCCCTGAAGGGGAAACGCCTCCGACTTTTTGCGTCGGGAACGCGAGCTCGACCTGGATCGTTCCCTTGGACGGGCTTGGTGAAACTGCGGTCTGCTGGGTATTGCAAGCAGAGAGAATAG
>CAZXOY010000040.1:0-18099 GCA_964642655.1 uncultured bacterium | reverse complement strand
TCGGAACCGGACCCCGGGTGATGACGTGGTGGAGCATGAGCCCGCCGGGCCGCAAGCTCTGGTAAGTGACGCGGAAGTACTCGGGGAGCTTTTCACGCCCCACGTGCTCGGCCATCCCCACGCTGACGACCTTGTCGAAGGTCCCCCGAACGTCGCGGTAGTCGAGGAGCTCGATCCGCACGCGGTCCTCGAGGCCCTTCTCCTTCACCAACGCCCGGGCATACTCGACCTGGCGCTCGGCGAGCGTCACGCCGAGCGCTTCGGCGCCGTAGCGCTCAGCGGCATGCACCACGAGCCCGCCCCACCCCGCGCCAACGTCGAGCAAGCGCTCGCCAGGCCGGAGCCTCAGTTTTTTCAAAGTGTGGTCGAGCTTTTTCTCCTGCGCCTCGTCGAGGCTCTCGTTGCCGTCGGGGAAATAGGCGCAGGAATAGACCATGCGTTTATCGAGCCAGAGCTGGTAGAACTGGTTGGAAACGTCGTAGTGGTACTGAATGGCCTGGCGATCACGCTCTTTCGAATGGACCCGCCCCTTCAACCGGGCCCCGACGCCGAGGTCGCGCAGGCCTTTTTTGAGCGCCGCGACGTCTTTGAGCACCACGGCCCACTCCAGCGGATTCAGACGCGGCGCCAGCGACTCAACGATGCCGAGGGCCTTCTCCAGGTCGCCCTCAACGTCGAAGTCGCCCTCGAGGTACGCTTCCCCAACCGCCAGATCGAGCGGTGGCTCGAGGAGCCTGGCCAAAAACTCCGGTCGTCTCAGAACCAGGACGACCTCTTCCCCATCCGGTGACTCCGCGGGCAGGTAGGTCCCGTCCCAAAACCGGACGCCAAACGGCCTCGGCGAGGGGAAAACCCGCTGAATCAAACGATACGCCACATCCCTGACGTTGTCGGCTGTCACAAAAACCTCCTCCGCGCCCCAGGGGCGCTTTTTCAAGCACTACACTTTCGAGTGTAGTGCGGTACCCATGAGCGCGGATGAAGAAAGCGATTACTCTTCGCGACCCGCTTTGAGAACCGCCAGGAACGCTTCCTGTGGAACGTCGACCTGGCCGATGGCCTTGAGCCGCTTTTTCCCCTCTTTCTGGCGTTCCAGGAGCTTTTTCTTCCGGGTCACGTCCCCGCCGTAGCACTTAGCGAGCACGTCCTTCCTCAGCGCCTTGACCGTGGCCCGGGCGATGATCTTGCCCCCGATCGCGGCCTGGACCGCCACGGCGAACTGCTGGCGTGGAATGACCTCGGCCAGCCGATCGACCACCTGGCGGGCGATGCGGTAGGCCTTCTCGCGATGGGCGATGAAGGCGAGGGCATCGACCTTATCGCCGTGCACCAAGATATCGACCTTGACCAGGTCGCCGGGCCGGTAGCCGATCTGCTCGTAGTCCATGCTGGCGTAGCCTCGGCTGATGGACTTCAGTCGGTCATGGAAATCGTAGAGGATCTCGCCGAAAGGAACCTCGTAGATGAGCTCGACCCGCTTGCCGTGGTAGAGCATGTTCTGCATCCGGCCGCGCTTTTCCTGCAAGAGCTGCATGATGGCCCCCACGTAATCTTCCGGGGCGTAGACCGAGAGGCGGACGTAGGGCTCGAGGATGGCCTCGATCTCGGTGGGGTCGGGAAGATCGGAGGGGTTGTGGATCTCGATCTCGCGACCGTCCTTGGTCTGCACCTTGTAGACCACGTTGGGGGCGGTGGCGATGAGCTCTAGGTCGAACTCCCGCTCCAGACGCTCCTGGACGATCTCGGCGTGCAGCAGACCCAAAAACCCCACCCGAAAACCAAACCCCAGCGCGTCGGAGCTCTCGGGCTCGAAGGTGAGGGCAGCGTCATTCAGGCGAAGCTTTTCCAGCGCGTCGCGGAGCCGGCCGTAGGCCTGGGAATCAACCGGGAAGAGCCCGGCGAACACCACGGGCTTTGCGGGCTTAAACCCGGGGTAGGGGGCGTCGGTGGGTCGCTCGTCGTGGGTGATGGTGTCGCCGACCTGGGCGCTTTGAATCTCCCGGATCCCGGCCATGAGCCAGCCAACCTCGCCGACCCCCAGCGCCTCCGTAGCCTCGATGCCGCGCGCTCGGAAAACCCCAACCCGCTCCACCTCGTAGGCCTCGCCGGTGGACCAGACCCGGATCCGATCCCCCGGCCGCACGCTGCCCTCGAATACGCGGATGTAGGGGACCACCCCCTGGTATTTGTCGTAGACGGAATCGAAGATGAGCGCCTTAAGTGGCGCGTCTTCGCGGGCCCTGGGCGGGGGAATCCGCTCGACGATGGCCTCGAGGACCTCGACCACGCCCTCGCCGGTCTTGGCCGAAGTGAAAATCGCCTCGTCGGCGGCGATACCGAGGGTCTCTTCAATCTCCAGGGCCACCTCCTCGGGGCGGGCATTGGGCAGATCGATCTTGTTGATCACCGGGATGATGGTGTGGTCGTGCTCCAGGGCCAAAAAGAAGTTGGCGATGGTCTGCGCTTCCACACCCTGCGAAGCATCGACCACCAAGAGGACGCCCTCGACCGCGGCCAGCGCCCGGCTGACCTCGTAGTGGAAGTCAACGTGGCCGGGGGTGTCGATGAGGTTGAAGATGTAGGTACGGCCGTTCCGGGCTTCGTAGTTCAGACGGACCGCCGCCGCCTTGATGGTGATGCCGCGCTCGCGCTCGAGGTCGAGCTTGTCGAGGAACTGGGCCCGCATTTCGCGTTCGCTGACCGATCGGGTCACCTCGAGGATGCGGTCGGCCAGGGTCGATTTGCCGTGGTCGACATGGGCGATGATCGAGAAATTGCGGATACGCTCGGGATCGGTCACAACCCCTAGTCTACGAAGCCAAAAGGCAACGCGCCAGCGCCCTTTTCAGGGCATGGAATTGTTAGGATGGGGCCAATGAGGGCGCCCTTGGAGCTGAAATACGCCCTAACGTATGCGGGCATGCCCGCGGGCGAACAAACACTGACCCTTGAGCGCAAAGGACGGGGGTTGCGCATGCGTCTTCTGGCCGACGTGCGGCTCCCCCTGCCGCGAACCCGGCAGGAGTGGATCAGCGAGATGGACGCGAGCGGCCTGCCACTGCGCTACAGCGAACGGGTCGAGGGCCGGGAGACTCGGGTCTTCGACCTCGAGTTTCTCCGCAGCGAAGGCGTGGTGGTGGGCAAGGACGTGGTGCTGCCCTACATCGTCGATTACCACGACCCCCTTTCCCTCATCCTGGCCCTTTCGCACTTCCAGGGCGAGGCGCGCACCCTCCACCTGGTCGGGGGGCGGGTCCACGCGACCGTAGTCGGGGAAGAGACCCTCAACTTTCCCTGGGGCCCGATCCACACCCGGGTAATCCGGCTTCGCCCCGGTTTGAGCCTCATCTATTACGACTCGGAGGGAAGACCTGTTCGCTTCGTGCAGCAGCTGGGCCAGCACTACTTCGAAGCCAACCTCACCGAGGCCTACGAGGGCACGAGCAAACCTTCGGAGCGCCCCAACACGAAAAAGCGACAAAGGCGCAAAAAAGCTACCCAGCGAAGGAGAGCCATCTCCCGGTAGACGGAGGCGTGTTCATGAAACGATACACTGCCAGCGAGGTCGAACCGCGCTTTCGGGCGCGCCGGCTCAAATACCCCAAAAGCGCAAGGCTTGCCGCGAGCATCGCCGAGCTCTTCGGCACCCCGTTGACGCCTGAAGAGGCCGTCCGACGCATTGTGAGCGAAGTGGCGGAGGAAGGCGACCCGGCGCTCGATCGCTGGAGCCAACGGCTCGATCGTTCGCCCGCCTACGAGGTGCCGAAAAAGCAGTGGCGCGAGGCCTACGATGGCCTGGCGAGCGAGCTGCGGGAGGCCCTCGAGGCCGCCCGAACCCGCATCCGGGATTTCTATCGCCAGGAACCCCGGGGGGGCTTCGTCAAAGCCGGACCCGACGGGCTCACGGGCCAGCTCGTCCGTCCCCTGGAGCGGGTCGGGGTGTACGTCCCGGGCGGCGGCGCCCCGCTTCTTTCCACGGTCCTGATGACCGTCGTGCCCGCCCGCGTGGCCGGGGTGAAGGAGATCATCATCGCCACCCCGCCCGACCCGCACCCCGCCATCCTGGCCGCGGCCTGGATCGCCGGCGCCGACCGGCTTTTTGCCATGGGCGGCGCCCAGGCCATCGCCGCCCTCGCCTACGGCACCGCGCGGGTGCCCCGGGTGGAAAAAATCGTCGGCCCGGGGAACCTGTTCGTCACCCTGGCCAAGAAGGAAGTCTTCGGCGACGTGGGGATTGAAGGCTTGGCCGGCCCCACGGAAACGCTGATCATCGCCGACCAGACGGCGAACCCCGCCCTCGTCGCCGCCGACCTTTTGGCCCAGGCGGAGCACGATCGCCTGGCCGAGCCCTGGCTCATTACCCTGAGCGAGGCCTTCGCCGACGCGGTCGAGCGCGAGGTCGGGTCCCAGCTGGCGGAACTCCCCCGCCGGGAGGTGGCCGAAAAAGCCCTGGAAAACGGCGGCATCATCATCGCGGAAAGCCTGGAAGCGGCGATGCGCCTCGCCAACCTCTACGCCCCCGAACACCTCTGCCTCTCGGTCGAAGACCCTTACGCCTGGCTGGGCCAGGTGCAAAACGCCGGCGGCGTCTTTCTCGGGGAGCACTCGGGGGAAGCCTTCGGCGACTACATCGCCGGTCCGAGCCACGTCATGCCCACCTCGGGAACGGCGAGGTTCACCGCCGCCCTGGCGGTCCGCGACTTCGTGAAGGTGATCCCCTTCGTAAGCCTCAACCCGGAGACCGCCGCCCGCCTCGCCACTCCTGCCGCCCGGCTGGCCCGGAGCGAGGGCCTCGAGGGCCACGCCCGGGCCCTCGATCGCCGGGGCAACTAGGCTTTTTGGGCCGGCGGTTCTTCCCCGCCGTGGCGTGTGCCACGGCGGTTTTTACCCGCCCAGCTTGTAGCCGAACTTGCGGAGGAGCCCAATCCGCTCCCGCACGTCCTCTTCTTCCTCGACTCCAAGCGGCGTGAGCCCGTCGAGGACCCCCAGGACTCCGCGCTGCTCACCCGCTTCGGCGACGACCACCTGGATCGGATTCGCAGTGGCGGCAAAAAAGCGTACGATCTCAGGAACCCGCCTGAGGTGGGGCAGAACGTTAATGGGGTAGACCCCCGCCCCCAGGGCCACGATGAAAAAGTGACCGGCACCCACGCGTAAGGCGTTGGACACCGCCAGACGGGTGAGCTCGGGGTCGGTTCCCGAATGCCGGACCAGCCGGGCCTGGCTGGCCTCGTTGAAGGCGAGCCCGAAACGGATGCCGGGCACCGCCCCCACCAGGGCCTCGTGGATATCCTCCACCGTCTTGATGAAGTGCGCCTGGCCCAGGATCACGTTGACTTCCTCGGGCTTTTCGATGGCCACCAGCTTGAGTTCCATGTTCTATAACTACCATCAAAATCCGGCCCTGGCCACGGGGGCCCGGCCGGACAAAGGGCACGCGACCGCTAATGCGCTTCGTGCATGGCCATATGCACTTTTTTCATCATCTCTTCGGCGGTCTCGGTCATCTCGTGGTCGGCGCTGGCATGGGCCATGACCATGTCCATGACCTCACCCTCCGTATCCGCACGCACCACCTCGTCGCAATCAAATCCCAAATCCCTGCAGTGGACTTCCATCATAGAGTCACCTTTCGCTTTCTCGACCGTACACGACGCCGCGCCGGGGGCCTTGAGGGCCACGCGCTCACCTTCTTCCCTGGTTCATGCCATTCTACCACGGCCCCGGGTCTCCCCCGACCCCGCTACCCTGGCGCGCCGGGCAACGAAATGTCAGGATAAGGCCATGGACCTGCTCGAGAAGGCCGTGGCCGGACACCGTCTTGACCTCGAGGAGATCGAAGCCCTCGACCAGTTCCCGCTCTCCGAGCTCGCAGCGGCCGCCCATGAGCGCAGGCTCAACCAGGCCGACCCCCGGGTCGTGACCTACCTCATCGACCGCAACATCAACTATTCCAACGTTTGCACCATCGGCTGCCCCTACTGCGCCTTCTGGCGGGCCCGCAAAAGCCCCGAGGCGTACGTCCTCTCATACGAGGAAATCAGCCAAAAGATCGCCGAGCTCGAGGCCGTCGGGGGCCGGCGCATCCTCATGCAGGGCGGGGTGCACCCCGATCTTCCCCTCTCCTGGTACGAGGACCTGCTCCGTTACCTGAAAACCCACCACCCGAGCGTGCGCATCGACGCTTTCAGCCCCGAGGAGATCCTCGGCCTGGAACGCCTCACCGGCCTTCCGGCCAAGGAGATCCTGGCCAGGCTCAAAGACGCTGGGCTCGACGGCATGCCCGGGGCCGGGGCCGAGATCCTCGTCGACGCCGTGCGGCACCGCGCCGCCCCGCGCCGGATCCCGACCGCGGACTGGCTCCGGATCGTCGACGCGGCCCAGAGCCTCGGCCTTTACACCCTGGCCAGCATGGTCATCGGCTTCGGCGAAGGCCCCCGCGAACGGGCGATTCACCTCGACATCATTCGCCGGCAGCAGGACAAAGCGAAAAACGCCTACGGCCAAGGGTTCGCGGCGTTCGCCATGTGGACGCTGCAGACCGAGGAAACCGCCTACCGGGGCCGCGCCCCGGGCGCGACCGCCCACGAGTACCTGAAAAACCTCGCCATCGCCCGGCTCGCGCTCGACAACATCCCCAACCACCAGGCGAGCTGGCCCACCATGGGTTTCCGCGTCGCCCAGCTCGCTCTCCACTACGGCGCCAACGACTTCGGGTCGACCATGCTCGAGGAGAACGTGGTCAGCGCCGCCGGTGGCTACGATCGAACCCGGGCCACGGTTCAGCAAATCCGATCGCTCATCCGTGAGGCCGGCTTCATTCCCAAAGAGCGGGACGTGTATTACAACCTGGTCGGGGAAAAAGTCACCGAAACCGCGTGATGCCAGGGTGCGAGCGCGTCGCCACGGAAAGTAGAGAAACCGTCCTGCTCAGCGCTCCGATTGGGATTTTGGGTCCAGAGGGGCCGAGGCGAGACGTGGCCATCCTTATCGAGCGCGGCCGGATCCGCGAGCTCGGGGACCTGGCCACGCTCGAGGCCCGGTATCCCGACCTTCCCCGGCGGCGCTTTCCCAACTACCTGGGGCTGCCCCCGGTCAACGCCCACACCCACCTCGACGTCGGCGTCATCCCCACCTACCGCGGACCGTTCGTAGGCTTTATCGAACGGATGATTCAGATCGGGGCGACCAGGACCCTGGGGACGGCGCGAAAAGCGGCAACGCACCTGCGGCAGACGCTGGTCGGGGACATCGTGGCCAAGGATGCGGCCCTCGTCGAGTGGTGGCTCACCGAATCGCCGTTTCGGGGCGTGGTCTACTGGGAGGTGGTCGGGCTTCTCCCCCCACACCGCGAGAAGGAGCTGATCGA
This sequence comes from uncultured bacterium, assembly GCA_964642655.1. Lineage (GTDB taxonomy): Bacteria > Deinococcota > Deinococci > Deinococcales > Marinithermaceae > WFXV01. The sequence goes on along the minus strand of CAZXOY010000040.1, from coordinate 10,730 downwards.
ACGAACCCGGGACCGCATTCGGCGCTGGAAAGCGCTCGAGCGTCCTCGAGGACCTCGCCTGGGCCTCTCGCCCCACGCGCCATACACCCTGACCCCAAGCCTCATGCGCGCACTGGCGGAAATGGCCCGGGAAGAGGGGATCCCCCTCCAGATCCACGCCGCGGAGAGCCAGGCCGAGTACGACTACTTCCACGACCGAACGGGGCCGCTGGCCGAGTTTCTCCGGTCCCGGGGCGCGCCGCCAGACCTCCACCCGGTCGGGCTCTCCCCGATCGCCTATCTCGCATCGCTCGGGGTGCTTAAGGCCCAGCCCACGCTCGTCCACGGGGTGAAGGTCGACGAGGACGACGTCCAAACCCTGGCCCAGGCGGGGGCGACCGTGGTGAGCTGTCCACGATCGAACATCAACCTCCAAAGCGGACTCCCCCCCTACGACCTCTACCGAAAACACGGGGTGACCCTGGCGCTCGGCACCGACTCGCTGGGCAGCGCCGAAAGCCTCGATGTTTGGGACGAGGTTCGGGCGCTTAGGGTCCAGGGCATCGACCCGGAAGGCGCCATCGGCTGGGCGGTGCTTGGCGGGAGGAAAGCGCTGGGGCTTGAAATCCCGGTCCTGCGACCCGGCATGGCATCCGAAAGCATCGTAGGCTGTTAACGTGGCCCATCTTCTCCTGCTCTACGCCGCCACAGGCGCCGTGGTGGGCATGTTGGCCGCGGCGCTCGCCCGGGTACTGGCCTTTCTTCAGGCGTGGTGGCTGGGGGGCGTGATCGGCTACCTTCCGCCAGGCCCCTCCGGAGAAGGCGGGCTCGGCCAGGTCTTCAGCAACCCGACCCCGTGGGTGGGGCTGCTCTTGGTCCCGGCGATCTTCGCCCTGGCCTCCTTCCTCGGCTCGAACCGGGGCCTCTCCCGGCTCATCCTCGCCTTCCACTCGGATGAGCGCATGCCCCTCACCACCCAGCTCCGATACATCGCCGGCAGCCTGGTCGAACTCACGGCGGGAAGCCCCCTGGGGCGCGAGGGCCCGATGGCCGTGCTCGGCGACTGGGTTGGGCGGCGTGCGACGAAGTGGATCGGGCCGGCGGAAGAGGCCAACCTCATCTTCGCCGGGCTCGCGGCTGGCTTTGCCTCGGCGTTCCACGCCCCCCTGACGGGGGCGCTGCTCGCGACCGAAATCTTCTATAAAGGCTTTCGCCTCGAGGCCCAGGGGCTCACCGCCGCCCTGGTTGGGGCCTTCGCCGGGTTTGCCGTTTCCGGCGCCTTTCTCGGCTACGGACCGCTCATCGATCTCGCCCCGGGCAGCATCGGTCAGATCGATATCCTCGCGGCTTTGGGGCTCGGCCTCGCCGGGGCCGCCGGGGCCAGCCTGCTCAGCAGCCTCACCCACGCCATTTCGGGCCTGGGGCAAAGGCTCACCTTCTGGCAGCGCCACCTGCTCCTCGGGCTCGCGCTCTCGGCGCTCGCCACCGCAGCCCCGGAGGTGCTCGGCGACGGACTCGGGTGGATCGAGGTCTCGACAGCACCGGTTCTCGCCACGGCAACGCTGGCGGTTCTCCTCGCCCTGCGCTTTTTGTTGCAGTCGCTCTTCGTGGGGCTCGGCGGCTACGGGGCGCCGCTCACGCCCACCCTGGTGCTCGGCGGGCTCTTGGGGTTGATCTTCGCCCGCGCCCTTCCCTGGCCGGTGGACCCCGAGGCCATGGCGCTCGCCGGGATGGCCGCCCTGCTGGCGAGCGCCGTCCGAACACCACTGGCGGCGGTGGCTTTGGCGAGCGAGCTCGCCGATTACCGGGTCCTCCCCGTTGTACTCCCCGCCGTGGTGCTCAGCTACCTCCTGAGCAAGGACACGCTGCTCCCCGAGCAACGGCCTTCGTAATACAATCGCGCCATGGTCCGAGGCATCCGCGGCGCGATCACGGTGGACGAAGACACCCCCAAGGCCATCCACGAAGCCACGCGCGAGCTTCTGCTCAAGATCCTACAGGCCAACGGCATCAAAGATCACAGCGAAATCGCGGCCATCATCTTCACCGTGACCGAGGACCTCTCTTCAGCCTTTCCCGCTGAAGCGGCACGCCAGCTGGGCATGAACCGGGTGCCGCTCCTTTCCGCGCGCGAGGTTCCGGTCCCCGGAAGCCTGCCCCGGGTCATCCGGGTTCTGGCCCTTTGGAACACCACCCGCAGCCCCGAGGAGGTGAGGCACGTTTATCTGCGCGAAGCCACCAGGCTTCGCCCCGACCTCGAGAGCGCTCAGTAGCCGCTCAAAGGACCTCGGCCAACACCGCCCGGACGGTCTCGAACGCCCAGGCCTCGCCGGCTTCATCGAAGTAGCCCATCAGCGAAACGCGAAAGATCCGGCCCTTGAGCGGGCCCTGGCCGCCGGCGATGACCGCGCCCCGGCGCAGGAAAGCGTCCTTGAGCGCGGCATAACTGAGGGAAGGCGGAAGGTAAAAGGCGGCGGTCGCCGGGCTCCGAACTTCGGGGACCGGCCTCAGCCCAGCCTCGAGTCCGAGCTCATAGAGCCGGTCATTGCCCCTTTGCTTGCGTTCCAGGTGACCCTCGAGGTCAGCGAGCAGCACCTCGAGCACCTCGCGCGCCGCGACCAAGAGCTGAACGGCGGGGGTAAAGGCGGCCTCGCCCTGACGCTGCTTGGCGAGCTCGGCTGCGAGGTTCGTGTAGTAGCCCCGGGGCGCGAGCCGGGACAGGGCCCGCGGCCCCAGGGCGACGAACGAGAGCCCCGGGGGGAGCATCAGCCCTTTCTGGCTTCCGGTCACCGCCGCGTCCACCCCCCAGGGGTCAAGGGCGAAGGGGGCAACGAAGAGGCTCGTCACCGCGTCCACGACCACGAGGGCTTCCGGACAACACGAGCGAATGGCCCCGGCGAGCGCGGGCAGGGGGTGCAGGACGCCGGTCGAGGTCTCGGAATGGGTCAGTAGGGCGCCGGCGATGGGCTCATCCTCGATGTCCCGCGCCACATCGGCCTCGGTGAGGGCATGGCCCCAGGGATAGTCGCGGCGGTAGACCTCGAGCCCCCAGGCCTCGGCGATCTCGGCCCAGCGCTCGGAAAACTTGCCCGCCACCGGAACGTAGACCCGTTCGCCTGGACGAAAAAGCCCGGCGAGAGCCGCCTCCATGGCCCCGGTGCCGCTCGCTGTCAGCGCCACCACCTCGCCCTCGGTGACAAACGCGCAGCGCATCTGCGCCCTGACCTCCATGAGGACGCCCTTCGCTTCCTCGGTGCGGTGGTGGAGCTGGGGCCTGGTCAGAGCCAGCCTGGCCCTGGGGTGAAGCTCGACCGGTCCTGGTGTCAAGAGTCGCACTCGCACGCCTCGACCTCCACCTGGTGGCGGACGCTCGCTCACAGTTCGGCGACGTCCACGCGCTCGATCAGCTCCAGCGTCTCGAGGGCCTCGAGCACCTCGCCACCGGGCCGCTCGTCGACATTCAGCACGAAAAGCGCCTTTCCACCCGGGCGGTCGCGGCCGAGCTGCATCCCGGCGATGTTGACCCCGGCTTCTCCAAGCAAGGTCCCCACGCGCCCGACCACCCCGGGGCGGTCGTAGTTGAGGCACACCACCATCGTGCCTTCAAGCACCGCGTCCAACGGGTAGCCATCCACCTCCACCAGCCGCAGCGTGTTGCCCAGGACCGTTCCCTTCGCCACTCTGGCCTCGGTCTCGGTATGCAGCCGTACCTCGACCAGCTGGGTATATCCGGGACTCTCCGCCTCGCGGTGGGTCCGAAGGCGAATGCCGCGCTCCTTGAGCAAAGGCCGAGCCGCGATCAGGTTCACCCCCTCGGAGAGAACCCGTTCCAGCATCCCCTTGGCCACGGCGGTGGCGATGGGCTCGGGATCGGCCTCGAACTCGCCGTAAAACCCGACCTCCACCGCCTGCACCCGGCCGCGCGTGACCTGGACCAAAAACCGACCCAGAGCCTCCCCGAGGGGCACGAAGCCTTTGAGCGCCTGGAAGGCCTCGGGGTCGAAGCCGGCATTGATGGCGTAAGCGATCTCCCCCTCGAGCGCCGCCAGCACCCGCTCGAGCACCGCCTGGCCGACGCGGTGCTGGGCCTCGAGGGTGTTCGCCCCCAGGTGAGCGGTGTGGACCACCCGCGGGTGTTGAATGAGCGGATGATCCTTGGCCGGGGGTTCCTGGGCGAAAACATCGATTCCGGCGGCAAAGAGGTGGCCCTCTTCCAAAACCTCCAAAAGCGCGGCCTCATCGATGATCCCGCCGCGGGCGGCGTTGACGACCACGGCCCCCCTCGGTAGCAGGTAGAGTTCTCTGCGCCCGATCATCCCCCGCGTTTCTTCGGTGAGGGGGGTGTGCACGGTGAGGAACTCGGCCCGGTGGAGCATGTCCTCGAGTTCGTCGTAGAGCACGACCCCGAGGGCCTCGGCGCGGGAGCGGGGGACATAGGGGTCGTAGGCGATGACCCGCATGTCGAAGCCCTTGGCAAACCGCGCCACCTGCCCGCCGATACGCCCCAGGCCCACGATCCCCAGCGTCTTGTCCATGAGCTCCCGGCCGAGGAACTTCCGGTCCCACTCGCCCGCACGCAGTTTGCGATCGGAAAGGGCAAGGCCCCTGGCCGCGGCGATGAGCAGGCCGAAGGCCAGCTCGGCGGCGGAGCGGGTGTTGGCTTCGGGAACGTTGACCACCAAGATGCCACGGCGGGATGCGGCCTCGAGGTCAATGTTATCCACTCCCACCCCTCCGCGCCCGATCACCTTCAGCCGCGTCGCCCGCGCCAAGAGCTCGGCGTCGACCTGGGTACGGCTACGGGTGATCAGGGCGTCGTATTCGGCGATGGCCTCGAGGATCTCTTCCCTCGGCATTCCGGGCCGGTAGTCAACCTCGGCTCGGGGGTCGCTGAGCCGGCCGATCCGCATTTCGTCGGTCACTAAAACCTTCCACATTGTGCATAAACCTACCACCACGCCGAATGGGAAACAATAGAAACCCCCAACAACAAGACAGTCAGGTCCCGGCGCAACCGGGAGCAAATACCCTGACGCTGGCCACCGCTTTAGGCTTGCAAACTCCTACGCCGACCCTTAGTGTGAGTTGGATGAACGTCGCGATTGTCACCGACTCCACCTCGGACCTCCCCAAGGGCTGGGCCGAGGCTGAAGGCATCGAGGTTGTCCCTCTATTGGTCAACCTCGCCGGCAAGACTTACCGCGACCGGGTGGACATCACCCCGAATGAAGTCATCGCGGCCATGAAGCAGGGGGCAAAGCCCCCAACCACCAGCCAGCCTTCCCCGGAAGCTTTCAAAGAGGTCTACGAAAGGTGCTTGCAACGCGCCGACCACGTTCTTTCGATCCACCTCTCGTCCAAACTCTCAGGCACCGTTCGCTCGGCCGAAATGGCGGCACTCGAGTTCGGTGGCCGGGTCACGATCTTCGATACCACGGCCGCCTCGGCCGGCGTGGGGATGATGGTGATGCGGGCCAAGGAGCTCCTCGACGCCGGGGCGAGGCTGCACGAAGTGGAGATGGAGCTGGAGCGGATCCGCGATGACCACATTGTTCGCTTCACCCTGGACACCCTCGAATTCCTCCACAAAAACGGCCGTATCGGGGGCGCCCAGGCCTTTTTGGGAACGCTGCTCCGCATCAAGCCCATCCTCACCATCGAGGGCGGACAGGTCGAGCCGGTCAGCAAGGTCCGCGGGGCCAAAAAAGCCCTGGCGGAGATGGTGGCCTCGCTCGAAAACTGGGCCCGTGGCAAGCGCCAGGTTCGCATCTTCTACATGTACTCGGTCGATTCCGAAGCGCTCGCCCCCCTCAAGATGGCGGTTTCAAAGAGCCCGCTCCCGATTGAGGAGGGCTATACCGGGGAACTCGGCGCCGTCATCAGCAGCCACGCCGGTCCCGGGACCTACGGTTTTTACGCTTACGCACTGTGAAGGTCGCGTTTGCCGCAGACTCCACCATCGGTTTGGACCCCGAGCGCGCCAGGGCGCTTGGCTTCGAGGTAATCCCGGCCAAGGTGATCGTGGATGGGGTGGTCCACCGCGATTACCTGGACATCACCCCCCAGGCGGTGGTCGCTGCCTTCAGGGCGCAAAAGTCGCTCTCGACCAGCCAGCCCAATCCCGAAGAGTTCGCCCGCTTTTACGAGCACCTCCTTTCCCGGCACGACCGGGTGGTCTCCGCCCACGCTTCGTCGAAGCTCTCGGGCATCTACGCTTCCGCGCGCCAGGCCAGCGCCGCCTTTTCGGGGCGGGTGAAGGTGATCGATACCCTGAGCCTCAACGCCGGGCTCCGCCTGGTGCTCGAGGAGGCCCGGCGTCGCCTCGAGGCTGGGCTGGCGTGGGAAGACCTCGAGGCCGCGCTCAGCGCGTATGCCAAGCGGATCCGCGGACTCGTGCTTCCGGCGACCCTGGAAGCGCTGTTGCGAAGCGGGCGGATTTCCGGCCTGGCCGGCTTCGTGGGCCAGCTGCTCAGGATCCTTCCCGTGCTGGCGGTCGAGAAAGGCGAGGTCTTCCCCATCGACCGGGTCCGGGGCTTCAAGCAAGGCCTGAGGCGGATTGCCGAGCTACTGCGGCGCCAAAAGTCGGCCTCGGTGGTACTCGCGCACGCCGAAAACCCCGAAGCCACCGCTGAACTCGCGGCGATGCTCGGGCCGCTCGGGATCGTGGTTGATCCCACGATCCACGACGCCGGGGCGGCGGTGACTGCCCAGGCCGGCCCCGGCGCGATCGGCGTCTTCATCCGGCCGGGACCGGAGCCTTGAAGCCCGAGGACATCGCGTTTTTTCCAGGGCGCTTATACAATGACGCCATGCGTGTCGTCATCCAGCGCGCCAAGCGGGGCGAAGTCCGCGTCGAGGGCGAGGTGGTCGGACGCATCGACGAGGGCCTGGTGGTGCTCGTCGGCGTGCGCCGCGGCGACATTCCCGAAGACGCGGACTACCTGGCGAAAAAGACCGTGAACCTGCGTATTTTTCCTGACGAGCAGGGCAAGATGAACCGGTCGCTCAAAGACATTGGCGGTGAGGCCCTGGTCGTGAGCCAGTTCACCCTTTATGCCGAAACCCGAAAGGGGAATCGCCCGAGCTTCACCGAGGCGGCCGATCCCGACCTCGGAAAGCGACTCTACGAACACTACGTCGAGCGGCTCCTCGACGAAGGCGTCGAGGTCCAGACCGGCGTTTTTGGGGCCATGATGGAAGTCGACCTCGTCAACGACGGCCCGGTCACCATCATCATCGACTCTCAAGACCGCCAGCGCTCAAGAAGGAAGGCCCGATGACGATCAGGGAGAAGCTGAATCGGAACCACTTCGTCATCACCGCCGAGGTTGACCCACCGCGGGGCGCCGACGCCAGCCGGACGATCCAGGAGGTCCGGGAGATCGCCGAATTCGTCGACGCGGTGAACCTCTCCGACGCCCCCATGGCTAACTTGCGCATGAACCCGTTCATCGTGGCCGTTCTGGTCGAAAAAGCCACCGGGGTCGAGGCCATCCCCCACCTCACCGCCCGCGACCGCAACACCCTGGCGCTTCAGTCCGAACTGCTCGGCGGTTATGCCGCCGGGGTCAAAAACGTGCTGCTGCTCGGCGGCGACCCGCCCCAGCGGGGCGACCACCCCTTTGCCAAGGCGGTCTACGAGGTGGGCGCGGTCGAGCTCGTGAAGTTGGCCCACGGTCTCAACCGGGGGAAGAACTGGGCCGGGGGTGACCTCGAGGGATCCACCGATCTCCTCCTCGGCGTGGCCGCGAACCCCGGGGCCAGGGACTTGGCACTGGAGGCGGAAAAGTTCTTCGCCAAGGTCGAGGCCGGGGCCCAGTTCGTCCAGACCCAGCCGGTCTTTTCGCTCGCTGAGGTCGAGCGATTCCTGAACGCCCTGGGTGGCAAGAGCCCGATTCCTATCCTCTGGGGCATTCTTCCCCTGGTGAGCGCCAAGATGGCGCGCCGCGTGGCGGCCTGGGCCAACGTGCCGGGGGCGCTCCTCGAGGCCCTCACCTCCGAGGGCAAGGAAGCTGGCTACCGCTGGGCTCGCCAAACACTCCGCGAAATCCAGGCCGCCGGCCTCGCCGGGGTCCACCTCTTCCCCCTCGGGCGCCCGCAACGGGTGAGGAAGGTCTTGGGCCCGGGCGAGCGGTGACTTCCGGATTCGGGCGTTACTCACCCGTATCCTTCGCGCAGAAGCATAAGTGCCTGCCGAACTCGGGCCGACCGGCGATACGACGGAAAGGCTGGCGGCCGAGAAAGGGGGCCCTTACCCCGCGGCCCTCGAGCCCTGGTCGTCCGCAAAGGTGCGACGGAGGCTACGAGGTCGAGCGGGTTATCGAGGCGCTGCATAAAACCAAAAAGAACAAACTGCCCAACCGACCACTTGATCTGGCACCGCGGGTCATCGACAGGAAACCTCGACGGAAATGCCAGGTACAATGCCGGCATGGGAAATTTGGCCGATGCCGTAAGGCTGGGAAAGGACGTTATCATTTACACCAAGGTTCCAGAGAAGTACTTGAATGGCCTCCGAAAAGGCGAGTACTTGCTCGAGGGCGTCACGGTGCGCCTCGCCAGGGGAGCGCACCGAGGCCGGATCGTGGGGCACCTCGAGGTGATCAACCCGTTGCTGGCGAGGAAAAACCCCCTTTTAAAAGGCCAGCTCGCCACCAGGTTGCTGCCCCAACTCAGTGCAGTCGCCACCTTCGCCAACCTTGTGTTTGAAGTGGCCCAGATACAGCGTACGTTGGTCGAACTTGAGGGCAGGATCAGGGAAATCAAGAATCTCCTCGAGGAACGATCGCTGGCCGAGCTCGAGGCCTCGCTTTCAGACCTGAACCGGATAAGGGAGTTCGCGCCCGAACAAAGGATCACGGTAGCGGGCCAGGCCAGATTTAAGTTGGCTTCGCTGGCAAACCAATTCTGGCTTCGTTTCAAGAAAAGCCAGCAGCCACATGAGGCCATCCACGTTCTCGATCTCGCCCTGGTGGCGTCGCTGGGACACGCTTACGTCTACAAGCTACTGGATCGACACGACCTTTTCATCAAGGAGCTCCAGGATGCCGTCGAAAGATGGGAGGAAGCAGCCTCCAGCCTCGTCAGCATGCTGCTCGGCGCCAACCCCGGTCGCTTCTTCTTCAAACGCTACCAAGCACTCATGTCGCTGGCGGACTTCGCTGACGCGTTGCGGCTGGCCTATCGTGATAACGAAGCCGACGTGCTCTCACTGCTCGAGCGCGTACGCCCCAATCCTTCCGGTGTTCTCGACCACCTTCCGGGCGCCATCAAGAAAGCCGTGGATAAGCAACTGAGCCAGGACGAAGAAACGGTCATCCCAGCGCTGCGCAAGTTAACCGCCCAGGAAAAGGCGCTCAAGGCACTCCTGGAGTCGACAAAGGTGTTGAGTGAGCGCGTACCCTTGGGAGAACTGGAGGCCGAACTGTCTGGGCTTGGGAATCGGGCCGTCGAGGGGCTTTTATGGGTTGCGGTGGATGAGAAACAACAATCCCGGGTGTAGACCGCGCACAGGTTAGGCTGGGGTGATCATGGAAATCAACGGATTTTTGAGGCTCTATGGCGATGGGGACGAACCGGTGTTCGAGGGGCCCGTTATCGTCGGCGAAACGATCAATCCCGATATTCCCGAACCACTACGGGGAGCCATTGAATCCCTCTACCAGACAAGAAGCGGTCCTCCGAGCCATCGTCACCAGAGCCACAGAACACGAGTAAATTTTTTGCTCGAGCTATCTCAAATCTTCTCCTTTCACGAAGCAATTCGCCGGGCGGGTACCGCCGCCGAGTACAGGATTACCGGCCCGCCCATCGAGTGGCCCGAGGATGCGGGACCCGTACCCACCATCCGTGTCTACTCGACTCAGGGCGAACGGGTACTGATCTTTGAAGGGCCTTTGATCAAAGATGGGCGGATCAACCCGGAGATTCCCAGTGAGATCCGGACCTGGATGGGGATCGATGGCGACGTCTTCCTGGGCAATCCGCGGGAGTACCCTTCGTTCCGGGATTACTACGAGCGTTATCTATCGCTAAGGATGCCGGGCGCGTTGGGACTGATTTTCCACGGGTACGCCGTTGCATTCGATCCCCCGCCCAGGCGCCTTAAAAGGCGACGTCGTAGGGAGGATGAATCCAGGAAGGCGAAACCGAAAGAAACAGTGTCCGGGCCGTGGTGGGAAGCATACGGGGTTGCCTTACCCGAGGATGAACCCGTGGCCATGCCCTCCTGGCCTGAACTTTCCCGGATTCGCCTCGGCATACAGAAAGTCGCCGATCTCTTCCTGCAATCGCAGTTTGCCGCTTACAGGAATCAAGACGGCGAAGTGTACATCAGACTCCTCCTCGATCTTGGCGACCGCCCGCTTCGGCTCGAACTCTACGAGCGGGAGACACTCCTGGTCGAGGTGCCGGTATACTTCCGCTTGCGATCGGCCACCAGCATTTATCGCTACATTCTGGAAACCCTCAGCGAACGCTATCGAAACTTTCGCTTCCGGCTGGACGCGGGACACATCCTGGTGGCAACCGCGCAGTACGACGCCAGCGGTATCCTCCAGGACCTGGACGGATTCTTGCGCGATTTCATCCACGCTACAACGCGTGCCCGTCAGGACCTGGAGCACCACCTCAGGAACCGCGGGCTCCTGCGTGGGTAGTCCGTCTCGCCAACCTGCGGTCAATGTTCCCTTCGAGCGCCTGAACCCGGACAGACACATGTGAGACCGAATCGATAAGAATGTGGGGACCAC
>CAZXOY010000039.1:0-18984 GCA_964642655.1 uncultured bacterium | reverse complement strand
TCCCCCGCGGCCAGGGTGGGGGTCACCCCCATGAGCAGGAGCCCGAAGACCAAAAGAACCGTCAGAGCTCGCCTCACTCACCTCACCTCCGTCCAGTCTGCAGGCCCGGGCCTCGGCTACAGAGATAGCACACACACACATCCTGTCAAGATTCTAAGAACCGTTTTCAACATCCCGACACTTGCCCGTCACAGCCGCGATCAACGCGGAGCAAGTGCCCCGCCGTGGCATTTGCCACGGCGGGGCACCACACTGCGAACGACTGCCGTGCTCCCGCGGCATGTTGAAAAGCTCGTGGACGCTGACTTAACTCGTCTGGCCGATGACTTGCAGGCAGTGAAAGGGGACTCGCCTGACCTGAGCTTCAATCTTTCAACCGGTAGACAGCCCTAGTCATACCTACCGATCGCCCAGTCGCCCCCCGGCCTTGACCCCATACCCCCGGGCCCAAGCCTCGGCGGGCATGCGGCGCTTGCCCTCGGGCTGAACTTCGACGAGTCGCACCGCGCCCTTGCCGGCGGCCACGAGTACCCCCTCGGAATCGACCGCGAGGACCTCCCCGGCGTTCCCCTCACCCACCTCGGGGCGGAGGGCATGGACCTTAATCCGCTTGCCGCGATGCCAAAACCAGCTTCCTGGCCAGGGCTGCACGCCACGGTGACGGTCGTAGATCTTCAGCGCGGGATCCTCAAAGCGAATGCGGCCGTCCTCCTTGGTCAGGAGCGGGGCGTAGGAGGGCTCGCCCACCTGGGGCCTCGGCTCGAGCACCTCGAGGCGCTCGAGTACGTCGAGGAGGAGCTGAATTCCCCGGTCGCGGAGCCGCTCGGAGAGCTCGAGGGCGGTTTCGTCCGGGCCAATGGGCGTGCGCTCCTGGACGTAGATCGGCCCGGTGTCCATCCCCTCATCGAGGCGCATGATCGAAACCCCGCTTTCGGTTTCCCCCTCGATGAGCGCCCAGTTGACCGGCGCCGCGCCGCGGTATTTGGGGAGGAGGCTGGGGTGAATGTTGAGGAAACCGTAACGCGGGACCTCGAGGACCTCCCCGGGAATGATCTTTCCGTAAGCCGCCACCACCGCCGCGTCCGGGGCCAGCGCGCGAAACCGCTGAAGGAAGTCGGGGTTTTTCCTGAGCCGCTTCGGCTTTTCCACCGGAATCCCAAGCGCCCCCGCCCGAGCCGCGACCGGGCTCTCGGTGAGCTTGAGACCGCGCCCGGCGGGTTTGTCCGGCTGGGTGACAGCGAGGACGACCTCGTGGCGATCGGCCAGGGCCTCGAGCACCGGCACCGCCCATTTTGGGCTCCCGAAGAAAGCGAGCCGCAGACGCCTCTTCATCGTTTCCCAGCGAGCTCCCTCAAAAAGGCCTTGGCCTCGCGCTGCATGCGGGCCAGTTCGGCGCGGTTTTCCTCCAGAAACTGCCGGCGAAGTTCGGGCGGGAGCCGGTCGAAAAAGAGCACGCCCTCGAGGTGGTCGAACTCGTGCTGAATGATACGCGCCAGGTAATCCTCGGCCTCGAGCACCTTCGGCTCGCCGTGTTCGTCCTGGTACTCGACCCGCACCCTGAAGTTGCGGGGAACCTCGTCGGAGTAGAGCCCGGGAAGCGAAAGGCAGCCCTCGGTCCCAACCGCCTCCCCTTCAGCGAAGGTGATCCTGGGGTTGACCAGGACGTACTGGGCCTTGACCCGCGCTTTGAGCGGGATCTCTTCTTCACCCTCCTCCGGTTCGTCGTGATAGAGGGCGGCGACGAAGATGCGCTTTTGCAAGCCTACCTGGGGTCCGGCGAGTCCAACCCCGCCGGCTTCGAACATGGTCTCGAACATCGACGCCGCGATTTCGGGGATTTCGGAGAAATCCTCGACCGGGCGTGCCTTTTTCCGCAAAATGGGGTCGCCGTAAAGGCGAATCGGGAGCACCTCGGCCACGACCACATTCTTACACCGGTGCTGCCGCCGCACCAAACCCGGCCGCAAGCCAGACCAAAATTTGCCCCAGTTACGGCGCCTTGACCACCACCAAACGCGCCCAGAGCTGCCCCAGGGCGTAGACACCATCGGGCAACTGAAGCCGGATGGGGCTCAAATAACTCCCCTCCCGCCACTCGACCTCGCCCGAAACATAGCTCAAGGAGGCCAGGATTTCCGGAGGTCCCACGAGCTTGACCCTCGAGGGCACCGCCGCCTTTTGCACCGAAAACCCCTTCGGCGGTCCGGGAAGTGCTAAAGGCACCTCGCGCAGGGTGTAGAGCGGCCCCTCGAAGCGGAGGGGAACCGTGGCTGGCATGATCTCAAGCCCATCGATCACCCGCCCGGCCTCGTCGAGCACCGCCACCGCGAGTGGCTGGTCTCCCCCGCTGCCCAGCGCCACCGCGACCCTGGCCCGGGCGACCCGGGAGGCCGCGCCCTTGACCGCCACGCTCGATTCCTTGGCCAAAACCGCCTCGCCGGGGACGAAGGCCTCCAGAGCCACCACCGCGCGCTCAACACGCTCGACCCGGGCCCGGATCCGGGCCGGAACCACCTTGGCCAGCTCGAGGCCGGCCGGGATCTGGACCCTGACCGGGCGATCGAAGGCGCCCTCCTCGACACCAGAGAGATCGAGGTAGGCCACCACCGCATCGGGGCTCATGCCCTCGACGATGCGGGAAGCCCCTTTCACCTGAACCAGGACCATGCGGGGTACGCCCACCGGAACCTGATCCTTGCCAATGCCGATGACCTCGAGGGGCCGCTCAAGGGTGCGCTCCACGACCGGGCCGCTGCCCCTCAGCTGGTACCAAAGGAGGAAGGCAGCCAAAAACGACAGCAGCTTGGCCGGCCAGTTATGGCGGAGACGATCCCAAAAACTACGCGTGCGCACCGAACACCCCCAGGAGTTTCTCCCTCAGCTCGGAGGGCGTGAGGTTGCGGGAGAGCTCGCCCCGCTCGGCGATCCGGATCGTCCCCCGCTCCTCGCTGACCACGACGACCAACGCGTCGGTCACCTCGGAAACCCCGACCGCCGCTCGGTGCCGGGTCCCTAGGTAGAGCAGATCCTCGCGATCCGAGAGGGGGAAAACGCAGGCGGCGGCCAGAATTCGGGCCCCGCGCACGATCACGCCCCCATCGTGCAGCGGCGTACCGACGGTAAAGACGGTCTCCAGCACCCGGGCCGAGATGCGGGCATCGAGGAATTCGCCGGTCTCGGCGTACTCCCCGAGCGGCGTGCGCCGTTCGATGGCGATGAGCGCCCCGAGGCGCCGGGCCGCCATTCGCTCGGCGGCCCGGACCAGCTCTTCGACCTCGTGGGTGCGCAAAGGCCCGGCGGCCAGCCGGCCCCGGCCGAGCCGCTCCAGCACCCCCCGGAGCTCAGGCTGGAAGACCACGATCAGGGCGAACACCCCGAGGGTGGCCGCATTGCCAAGCAGCCAGGCCAGTGCCCTAAGCCCCAAGCTGTCCGCCAGGAACCACACCAGCACATAGACCACGAGCCCGCGAACGAGGTTGAGCGCACGGGTCTCGGCGACCAGGCCGTAGAGGTAGTAAAAGAGCACGGCCACCGAGAAGACATCGAGGAGATCTCGCCAGGTCATTTACAAGACAGCCTCCCCCGGTCCGTGCCAGTCCACGCCGAAAAGCCGGGCCCAGCTCGCGCCCACATCGGCAAAGGTCCTTCGCGTCCCCAGCTCGCGCCCAGCCATTCCCGGACCCACGACCAGCAGCAGGCCGTATTCCCGAGTGTGGTCGGTCCCGGGGAATGTGGGGTCATTGCCGTGATCGGAGATGATGAAGAGGAAGTCTTCGTCGCCGAGGGCTTCCAGGAACTTAGGCAGGTAGCGGTCGAACTCAGCCAGGGCGCAAGCATAGCCGAGGGGGTCGCGGCGGTGCCCGTATTTGGCGTCAAAATCCACCAAGTTGGTGAAGATCAGGCCCGCAAAAGGTTCGGCCATGAGGGCCAGGGTTTTCTTAATCCCGTCGGTGTTGTCGTCGGTGTGGACCTCGCGGGTAAAGCCGCGATGGGCGTAGATGTCGGGAATTTTCCCCACGCCAATCACTTCAAGCCCCGCGCCCTTGATACGATCGAGCACGTTTTCGGGAGGCTCAAGGGCAAAGTCCCGCCGGTGCTCGTTCAGCCGGTAAAAGTTCCCTTTGGCTCCGGCGAAGGGCCGGGCGATCACCCGGGCCACGGCATATTCACCTTTCAGGATCTCACGCGCCTTCTCGCTCCATTCGTAGAGCGTTTCCAGGGGGACGACGTCGACGTGAGCGGCAATCTGGAAGACCGAGTCGGCCGAGGTGTAAACGATGGGTTTGCCGGTCTCGAGGTGCGCCTCGCCATAGTCCTTGATGGCCTCGGTCCCGGAGTAGGGGCGGTTCAGGAGAATTTCCCGGCCGATCGCCCGCTCGAAGGCTTCAATCACCTCTTGGGGAAAGCCTTCGGGAAAGGTCCGAAAGGGGTGCGCCAGATGGATACCGACGAACTCCCAGTGACCGGTGGTGGTGTCCTTGCCGCGGTTTTGCTCCTCCATCCGCCCAAAGGCCGCCTTCGGCTCTGATACCCGAGGGACGGTATGCACACCGGGAATATGGCCAAGCCCCAGCGCCGCCAGGTTCTGAAGGCGGAGACCGGTCTTTAAAACCGTGTGATCCAAAGTGTCGGCACCCTCGTCACCGAATTCACGCGCGTCGGGAAGAGCACCGAGCCCCACCGAATCGAGCACCACCGCGACGACCTTCATGCCCCTAGCATAACCGCGCCGCTTTCATCGCTGTGGCCCGGGACGGGACCGAAGCCCCGCGACGGGAAGGGACTCGGGGAATAGAGTAAGGGCGAGGAGGAGCAATGAAGCGGCTCTTCGCGATACTCATTCTCTCGTTCAGCCTTTTTGGCTATGCTCAGGAATTCAACGTTGGCTACACCGCCGTCGGATGGCAACCCGGAGGCATCCTGGAGCTCGGCGGTGGCGGATACCGCGGGGACACGCTGCTCTTTGGCGGCGAAGGCATGGGCGGCCGGGGATGGGGCTACGGCTTTGCTTACCTCGGCTACGCCCTCATTCACGACGCGCAAAGGGGCTTCATCGTCTATCCCCGCCTGGGGTTCGGTGGCGCCAAGGTCGGCCTCAGCACCGGTCTCGCCTTCGACGTCGGCGTGGGCGGTGACTGGGTCATCACCCCGCCCCGGGGACTCGTCGTCGGATTCCGGGTCGGGTACATCCGCTTCACCAACGTCGTCGGCTCGGGCGCGGCCTACGTTCGGGTCACCTTCGGCGGCGGTGGGTTCTTCCCTTCACGCTGAAGCCGATCGCCGTCTGGCAATGAAATCGAGGAGATCGCTGGCTTCCCAGGTGTTGACGATGCGATCCGGGGGAATCACCGCTTTATTGGCCATGAGGACCCCAAGATCAACGAACGCGAGCATCTCCCGAGTGTGGGCGTCGGGCCCAATGGAAAAGTGAAGGCGGTCCCGATAGCGCAGGGCCAGCCGCCAGTCGAGGTCGAGCCTTTGCGGGCTGGCGTTGAGTTCCACGATCACCCGCGCTTCTGCCGCCTTCTGCAAAACCGCGTCCCAGTCGACCCTGGCCCCCTCCCGCCGCAAGAGCAAACGCCCGCTCGGGTGCCCGAGGATCGAGAGGAAAGGGTTTTCCAGCGCCCGTAGCAACCGTTCGGTCTGTTCGGCCTGGGAAAGGCCGAGCATGGCATGGAGGCTCCCGACGACCACCTCGAACTGGGCCAAGACCTCGTCCGGATAATCGAGCGAGCCATCGCGCAGGATGTCGGACTCGATACCACGCAAGATCCGGAAGGGGGCCAGGCGTTCATTGAGCGCAGCGATCTCCTCCCACTGGCGCTCGAGGTCAGCCACGGTGAGCCCGCCGGCGTAGGCGGCGGTTTGCGAGTGATCGGTGACCACCATGTACCGGTAACCGGCGTCCCGGGCCCAAACCGCCATCGAGGCCAGGGTCTCGGCGCCGTCGGAGTAGGTGGTGTGGACGTGGATGAGGCCTTTGAGATCGTCCCGCTCCAGGTAACGCTGGGGGAGCTCGATGCCGACGTGTTCGGGCTCGCGCAAAAAGGGCGGAGGGACCTCTCGGCCGAGGGCGGCGAACACCCCCGCCTCGTCCTCGGCCGGGGGCAAAGGGCCGAGCGCCTCGACATAGGCGCGTGACCCGGTGGCGGCGACCAGCGTGGTACCAAAACGCGCGCGATCGGAAAGGAACACCCTCACGGGAAGCCCGCCGAGCTGGCCCTCAACCACATCGCCCACCGTGCGCTCGGCGTGCGCGCCAAGGGCCGAGCGTACGGTATCGGCATCCCCCACGACCACCAGGTCGACGCTCCCGACGGTCTCAAGGCCGCGGCGGAGGCTTCCCGCAAGCGCCACCCGAACCCCGGCGCCCTCGAGGTCCTCGCGGAGCACCTCGGCGACGGCCATCGCCTCGGGCAACAACACCCGCCTGGCGCTTTGCAGCACAAATGCAACCGCTTCGCGGAGCTTGGCCTCGGTCTTCTTGCCGAATCCGGGAAGCGCCGAAAGCCGCCCCTCGGCCGCAGCTTGGGCCAGCGATTCCAGATCGGTAATGCCCTCTTCCACCAGCAGGCGAATCTTCTTGGGGCCGAGCCCGGGCACGGAGAAAAGGTCAATGGCACCGGGGGGAAGGCGCCCCTCGAGGTCCTCGAGGTAGGGGAACTCACCGGTTTCGTAGATCTCGCGCAAAAGCGACGAGAGCGAGGCCCCGATGCCACGAATTCCGCGAAAGCCCCGGGCTGCGAGCGACTCCAGCGGCTCCTCGCTGGCCTCGAGGGCCCGCGCCGCACGGCGGTAGGCAAGGACGCGGAACTCCCCTTCCCCGAGGACCTCCATCAGGTCTGCAGCGCGCTTTAAAACTTGGGCCAGCTCTTTCTTGTTCATAGCTTCAAAGCCCTCGGGCGTCCTTGCCAAAAAACCACCGCCTCGGTGTAGCCCACGCTTTTGAGCAAAGCCACGGCGTCAGCAAAGCGGTGGCCCACTTCCTCGGGCGCGTGGGCGTCCGAGCCCAGCACCACAGGGATCCCAAGCTCTCGCGCCCTGGCAAGCAACGCGGGGCTGGGGTAGGGCTCGCCAACGGGTTTGCGCCATCCCGCGGTGTTGACATCCAAGGCCAACCCTTCCTCCGCGATCACCTGAAGCGCCGCCTCGGCGAGCTCCAGGTAGCCCCCTTCCGGCACGTGTCCGAACTTCTTGGGAAGGTCGAGGTGACCGACGGCGTGGAAGAGTCCGCTTTTTGCCGCCTTTATCACCAAGTCGAAGTATTCGCGGTAAACCTCGCGCAGCTCACGCCAGGAAAACTCTTCGGCATACCGCGGGTGATCAAAGGGCCAGGCGCCGATGAAGTGCACCGAGCCGATCACGTAGTCGAAGGGGTAGCTCAGCAGCAGCTCGCGAACGTAGCGCTCGGTGCCCGGATGGTAATCGGCCTCGAGGCCAATCCCCACCTCGAGGTCGTAGGTTTGTTCCCGGAGACGCTCCAGGGTAGCGAGGTAAAAGGGGAGCATCTCCCGGTCCATGCGGGATTCAGGGTCAAACCAGGGGGGCATCGGCGCGTGATCGGTGAAGACGACGCCGGCCAGGCCCGCGCGCCGCGCGGCCTCGAGGTAGGCCGACGGATCCCCCACCGCGTGCTTGCAGAGCGGGGTGTGCACGTGCGAGTCAACGAGCTTCACAGCTCCAGCTTAAGCACCCCGCCGTGGCTTTTGCCACGGCGGGGGCCCCGGCCAAACACGAACGAACCCAATACCGGATCGGTGTGTTCAAAAGCTCGCGGGCCCATCCATGACCGGGCCGAAAGACACGCGGGCACGGGTTTTAAGATGGAAGGCAGGATGCGGGCAATGGTGCTCCACCAAGCGAAAAAGCCGCTGGTCCTCGAGGACCGCCCCGTACCAAGCCCCGGGGAAGGCCAGGTCCTCATCCGCGTCGAGGCTTCGGGCGTCTGCCGGACCGACCTTCACATCGCCGACGGCGAGCTCTCGCCCCCGAGGCTGCCCCTGGTCCCCGGCCACCAGATCGTTGGTCGCGTCGAAGCGGTCGGCGCCGGTGTCCGCACGAGACAGGTTGGCCAACGGGTGGGGGTGGGCTGGCTCGGCTGGACGTGCGGCGAGTGCAAGCACTGCCGCCGGGGCGAGGAGAACCTCTGCCCCAACGCCCTCTTCACCGGCTTCCACCTCGACGGGGGCTTTGCCGAATACGCCGTCGCCTTCGCCGACTACACCTACCCCCTGCCCGAAGACGGGGAAGCGGCGGACATGGCCCCCTGGATGTGCGCCGGGCTCACCGGTTTTCGAAGCTACCGCTTCGTCAGGGACAAATCGCTCATCGGCTTTTATGGCTTCGGCTCCGCCGCCCATCTGATCGCCCAGGTCGCCCGGTATGAGGGCAAGCGGTTTTACGCCTTCGTCCGCCCCGGCGACGAGGCGGCCAAAGCCTTCGCCCTGCGGATGGGGGCCGAGTGGGCCGGCGACTCCACCGAAGCCCCGCCCAAGCCCATGGAAGGGGCGATCATCTTCGCCCCCGTGGGCGAGCTCATCCCCCAGGCGCTTTCGCACCTCGAACCCGGCGGCACGCTGGTCCTCGGTGGAATCTACATGAGCCCGGTTCCCCAAATGCCCTACGCCCTGCTTTGGCACGAGCGAACCCTCCGCTCGGTTGCCAATCTCACCCGGGAGGACGCCCGGGGCTTTTTGGAACTCGCGCCCAAGGTCCCCGTCCGGGCGCGGGTCGAAACCTACCCCCTCGAGGCCGCGAACGAAGCCCTCGAGGCCCTGCGCCGGGGCAGGGCCCAGGGGTCGATCGTCCTCGTCCCTTAAGACGCAAGAAAGACCTCGAGCCCCGCGTGCTCGAGGGCAGAGACCGCCGCCGGGTCGGCGGCGTCGTCGGTGATCAGGGCGTCGACGGCCGAAAGCGGCGCGATCTTGGCGGTGGTGATGCGCATCAGCTTGGTGTGGTCGGCGAGGACGTAGACCGACGAGGCCTGGGCGATCATCTTCTTCTTGATCTCGGCTTCCTGGACGTTGACGTTGGTCACCCCCCGGCGGGGGTGAACCCCGTTGCAGCCGATGAAGGCCTTGTCGGCGTGGATCTCCTCGAGGACCAGCGTGCCAAAAGGGTTGACCAGGGAGTGCTGCAGCGAGCGCAGCGTCCCCCCGGTGACGATCACGCTGATTCCGGGGTGGTCCTCGAGCATGAGGGCGATATTGAGCGCGTTGGTCACGATCAGAACCCGCCTCAGTCCGCGCGGCAGCGCCCGGGCGAGCTCGGTGGTGGTCGAACCCACGTCGACGATCACCGTCTCGCCGTCCTGGATCAACGAGGCGGCAAACCGGCCGATTTTCGCCTTCTCCTTGAGGTGGACCTTTCGCGATTCGCGCAACGGCAGCTCGATCCGTCCAGGCGAGGCGGGAAGGGCCCCGCCGCGGGTCCGCACCAAAAGCCCCTGGCGCTCGAGCGCCGCCAGGTCGGCCCGCACCGTCACCGCGCTGACGCCGAAGGCGCGGGCGAGCTCAACGACCCGGACCATACCGTCCTGAGCGAGGATCTCCAGGATTTTCTTTCTCCGAAGCGAAGCTTCGATCGAGGCCATGATTAACCCTTTACCGAACCCGCGAGCAGACCGCGAATGAAGTAACGCCCCATCAGGATATAGATCAGCAGGGTGGGGAGGGCAGCGAGCAGCGCCCCGGCCATCTGCACGTTCCACTCAACGATGAAACTCCCGGCCAGGTTGTTGAGCGCCACGGTGATCGGCTGAACGCTGGGCTTATTGGTGATGACCACCCCAAAGAGGAAGTCGTTCCAGATTTGGGTGAACTGCCAGATCACCGCGACCACCGTCCCCGGAGCCGAGAGCGGAACGATCACGTAGCGGTAGACGCCGAGCACCCCCGCCCCATCGATTTGAGCCGATTCTGAGAGCTCCCGCGGGATCTGCGCGTAATAGTTGCGGAAGATAAGGGTGGTAATGGGAATGCCATAGACCACGTGGGCCAGAATCAACCCGGGAATGCTCCCGTAAAGACCGATGGCCATGAGCAGCTTCACCAGAGGGATCAGCACCGACTGGTAGGGAATGAACATGCCAAAGAGCAGAAGGAAAAAGAGAACCTCGCTGCCCCGAAACCGCCAGTGGGCAAGCACGTATCCGTTGATCGAACCCAGGAAGACGGAGAGAATCACCGCCGGCACCACCAGGTAGACCGAGTTGAGGAAGTTCTGCCCGAGCCCCTGCATGCCGGTGGTGGGATCCCCGTTCCACGCCTTGGCAAACGAAGCCAGGGTGAGGTTTTCGGGGAGGCGCCACATCGCCTCGACGCTTACCTCGCGGTAATCCTTGAGCGCGTTGACCACCAGCACGTAGATCGGGATCAGATAGAAGACCGCGAGCAAAAGGAGCGAGCCGTAGATGAAGAACGTCAGGAACCCGGAGCGTTTCATTCGGTGGCCTCCCGTCGCAAACTCCAGGAGAGGTAGGGGATCACCAGGAAACTCACCATCATGAGCAGGATGATCGAGATCGCCCCGCCCTGGGCAAAGCGGTTGGCCTGGAAGGTGGTGACGAACATGTAGAGGGCAGGAACATCGGAGCTAAAGGCCGGCCCGCCGCTGATGCCGGCCACCGCGACCACGAGGTCGAAGATCTTAAGGGAGATGTGACCGAGCACGATCACCGCACTCAAGGTCACCGGGGTGAGGAGGGGGAAGGTGACGAAACGGAAAAACTGCCACTGACTCGCCCCATCGACCTGGGCCGCCTCGTAGAGCGCCTTGGGGATCGCCCGCAATCCGGCGAGGTAGAGCGCCATGGTGTAGCCCGAGAGCTGCCAGACGGCGGCCAGCGCGATGGCCTTGATCCCGATCGAGGGATCGGTGTACCAACCGTTTTTCAAAAACTCCAAACCCAAGGCGTCGAATATCAGGTTGAGGCCGCTGCTCGGGTTCATCAACCAGCGCCAAACCACACCGGTCACGATGAAGGAAAGGGCCATGGGCATCAGGAAGATGGTGCGGAAAATGCCTTCATAGCGGATTCCGCTGTTCAGAAGCAGCGCGCCGACCAGGCCAAGCACCAGCGACCCGGGGATGAAGAGCAAGGCGAAGATCAAAGTATTTTTGAGATCGATCAAAAAGCGCAGGTTGTGGAAGAGGCGTATGTAATTTTCCAGGCCAACGAACCGCACCTGGGGCACGATGATGTCGTTTTGGTTGGTCAACGAAAGCCACGTCGTCCAACCGATGAATCCATAGACAAAAACGACGATGAGGAGAACCGAAGGTGCGATCAAGGCAAAAGCGACCAGGCGATAGCGGCGCATGCGTGCCTCCAGCTCTAGATTAACGGGCCCCGGTTGGCCCGGGGCCCGCTGCTCTCGAACCACCTATTGCTTACATACCCCGGCGTCGACACAGGCCTGGGCGAGCATCGCCTGCGCCTGGGCCACGTTGCGGCTGGTCACAAACAGGCTCATGACGTCGTTGACGGCAGCGACCCAGCTTTCCTTAGCGGCTGCACCATGGGCCAGCGAGGGCACGATGGTGTCGGTCTGCCACTGCTTCATCGCCCACTGCAGGTAGGGGTTGAACAGGCTGGCGTCGCAGTCGGTGCGAGCACAAATCGAACCTTTCAGCGGGTTAAAGGCTTCCTGGCCCTCTTTGGAGCCTAGGAGTTCGAGCCACCAGCGTGCCTCCTGGGGATCGGGGGCCTTTTTGGGCAAGCCGAAGGTGTCGGAGAGCGCATCGTAGATGCCCACGTTGCCGGGGGCGGGCGCCCAGCCGTAGCCGTCGAACCCTTTGGCCAAAAAGTCGGCGTTGGCCCAGTCGCCGTGGATGTACATCGCCGCCTTACCCTGAATGATCAGGTCGTTGGCCTGGTCCCAGCTCCGCGCGGCGTGGTCGGCGTTGACGTAATCGAGCATCTTGGCGAAGGTCTCGAGGGCCTTCCGCACCCCTTCGCCCCGCCAGTCGGTGGTTCCATTCCAAAGCCCTTTATAGCCCTCGGGCCCGAGCACGCCGATGAGCACGGTCTCGAAAACGTGCGTACTGGCCCAGATGCCGTTATCCCCCAGCGCCAGCGGAATGATGCCTTCTTTCTTCAGCTTTTCCGCGATGGCGAAGAACTCGTCGTAGGTCTTGGGCGGGGTCAGGCCGTACTTTTCAAAGATCGCCTTGTTGTACCAAAGCACGTTCGCCCGGTGGATGTTGGCCGGCACCGACCAGTAGTGACCGTTCCACTTCAAAAGCTCGAGCACGCCCTTGGGGAAGACCTTGTCCCAACCGTTCTTCTGGTAAAGGTCATCGAGCGGTTCCATGAACCCGGTCGTCACCCAGGTGTCGATCAGCTCATGGCCCATGTGGACCTGGAAGGAATCGGGGGGATCGCCACCGAGCATCCGGGTCTTGAGCACCGCCTTGGCGTTGGAGCCCGCGCCCCCGGCCACCGTGGCGTTGATGATCTTAACCCCCGGGTGACGCGCTTTGTAGATGTCGAAGAGTTTCAAAAGCCCGGCCGCCTCGCCGCCGGTGGTCCACCAGGAGAAGATCTCGAGCTTACCGGTCTGCCCGAGCGCAAGCCCCATAAACGCGAGCGCCAGGGCCATCCCTTTGACCCACTGCCTCTTCCTCATACCAATCCCTCCTTACCTCGCAACCACCCGATGTTGCCTCTGGAGTGCACTTCAAAACGAATTTACGCCGGCCTTCGTTTGCTTGTCAAGGACTTGCCCATTGCCGCTTCGTTGACCGGTAACGAAAACAAGGGTAATTTTTAAGTAAGAGAACGAAAGTGCCGGACCACCGGCACCGCTAACGCCAGGGGGATGCCAGCGATGTACAAACGACGCTTCACCAAGGCCGACGGTCGCGCGCTCTACCTGTACGGCCAGCGACCCATCGACGACACGCGACTCGCAGGATCGGAGACACCGGGGGAAAACCCCGCCCATCTTCGCTGGCATCCGCTCCTCAACACCTGGGTCATCTACGCTGCCCACCGGCAGGACCGCACCTTTCTCCCACCGGCCGAACGCTGCCCTTTGTGTCCGGGTCATGAAATCCCCTTCCCGCGCTTTGAAGTCGCGGTCTTCGAAAATCGCTTTCCAGCCCTCGCCAAAACGCCGGCCCCGCCGCCCCCCAATATCCCGGTGCCGGTTGATCCCGGGATGGGTCGCGCCGAAGTGGTGGTGTACACCCAGGACCACGAAGGCTCGATCGCCAGCCTGAGTCGGAACCACCGCCGCCTTTTGGTTCGGGTGTGGGTCGATCGTTACCGGGAGCTCTTTGCCGACGAGGCCATAGCCTACGTCATGCCCTTCGAAAACCGCGGCGAGGCCGTGGGGGTGACCCTGCACCACCCACACGGTCAGATCTACGCCTACCCCTTTGTCCCACCGGTCGCGGCGACCGAGGCCGAGGCCTTCGCCAAACGACCGGTCCTCCTGGAGCTTTTGCCCCGTCTCAGGCCCTACACGGTCGAAGAAACCCGAGCCTTCGTCGCCTTCGTTCCCCCGTTCGCTCGCTTTCCCTACGAGGTCTGGATCGCGCCCAAACGCCAGCATCCGGGCCCCTGGACCTTCGACGAGAACGAGCTCGACGAATTCGCGGATATTCTCGGGAACGTCGTGAGCCGTTACGACGCCCTCTTCGCCAAGCCTCTCCCCTACGTCATGGCGCTGCACGCGGCGCCAAAGGGGGCCGAGCACTTTCACTTCCACGTCGAGTTCTACCCTCCGATGCGGAGCAAGGACAAGCGGAAATACCTGGCCGGCACCGAGCTCGGCGCCGGGACCTTCGTCGTCGACGTCCTCCCCGAGGTTGCCGCCGAAACCCTGCGAACGGCACTTTAGGAGAACCCATGTACGCGAGCATCTTTGGCGAAAAACCCCAGGCCAAGGCCAGCGCCCCGGGACGCGTCAACCTCCTCGGAGAGCACACCGACTATAACCAGGGTTTCGTCCTGCCGGCAGCCCTCCCCAACCGCACCACGGTCGAGGCGGGCCGGGGCGAAGGCATCGAGGCCTATGCCGAGGCTTTCGGCGAGCTGAAATCCAGAGCACTGGGCCCGGCCAGAGGCGACTGGCTCGACTACCTGGCGGGAACGCTGTGGGCGCTCCGGGAAGCGGGGTTCGCCGTCCCCGGGGCGCGCTTTTACGTGCGGAGTGACGTGCCTATCGGGGCCGGACTTTCGAGTTCGGCCGCCCTCGAGGTGGCCGCCCTCAAAGCCCTGCGCGAGCTCTACGATCTGCCGCTTACAGATCTTGAACTTGCGAAACTGGCACAGCGGGCGGAATCCGAGTACGTCGGCGTGGCCTGCGGCATCATGGACCAGATGGCCGCGGCGCTGGGCAGGCCAGGGCAAGCGCTCTTCATCGATACCCAGAGCCTGGACTACGAACCGCTGTCCCTCCCTGAGGGAGCCAGGGTGGTGGTGGTTGACTCCGGGGTACCCCGAAGGCTCGCCGAGAGCGGTTAC
This sequence comes from uncultured bacterium, assembly GCA_964642655.1. Classification (GTDB taxonomy): domain Bacteria; phylum Deinococcota; class Deinococci; order Deinococcales; family Marinithermaceae; genus WFXV01. The sequence goes on along the minus strand of CAZXOY010000039.1, from coordinate 4,511 downwards.
AACCAGCGCCGACAAGAATGCTTTGCGGCAGCGAAGATGCTGGGCGTGGTCTCGCTCCGTGAAGTTCGTGACACTCAGGCAATCGAAGCCCTGCCCGAGCCCTACCGCCGACGGGCTCGCCACGTGGTGAGCGAAAACGCTCGGGTCCTCGAGGGCCTCGCCGCCCTTAGGTCAGGTGACCTCGAGCGCTTCGGCGCGCTCATGGTGGCCTCGCACCGCTCGCTCAAAGAGGACTTCGAGGTCTCCACCCCCGAGCTCGACCGCCTGGTCGAGCTGGCCCTCGAAGCCGGCGCCCTTGGCGCGAGACTCACCGGCGCCGGCTTCGGTGGGGCCATCGTGGCGCTGGTACCGGAAAGGAATCTCGAGGCGTTCCGGCAAAGGGTTGCAGCGGGCTACGCGGGGGCCCGATTTTACTGAATATTCAGCCGCTCCTGAACCCTGAGGCGACTCGAGCGCTCGTGCCTCAATGCCAGGCCCCAGACCAACGGTCGAGGCGACAACAGTTTTTTTGAAAACGCCGAACCGTGAATCCCCTGCGGAGCCGTGACCGGCTTCGCGGGTTGCTCAAGAGATATGAAAGCTCGCCCGGGTTATCGCTTCAGTGCCCCGCCGTGGCTTTTTCCACGGCGGGACCCCGAGTCAAACGCAAGCGACCTCCAACCTCGCCCCGGCATATTGAACGCTCACTCAGCGCATCGGCAAGGGCACCCAGCGTCCGAAGGCATCCTTGGCGGTGTGATCGATATACCCGCCGTAGCCGCCAATGGCGAAGATCAAGGCCCCGATGAGCAGCAAGGCCCCCACCACCGGTCGCAAACCTGGGTTTTTGTAGGCGAAGGGAGTGAGCACCGCCGCCAGGCCGATGACCCCGTAGCCAAGCGCCCAGAGGCTGGCGCTCCGCGTGAGGTCGTAGCGCAAAATCGCCACCACCAACGCCAGCAAGATGCCACCGCCAAAGAGCGACATCCAGCTCAGGGGCCCGAGGTCATCGCCTCGCCAAAGCACCAGGCCGGCCAGGAAGAGCAGCGAACCGAAGAACACCGCCGGCTCGCCCATGACGATGTTGTAAGCTCCGGGGAGTGGCCAGCCGAAGATGATAAAGAACCCGGGCAATCCGAGCAAGAGGCCGGTGAACCAAAAGACGTAGGCCCACGAGCGCTGGACCTCCCGGGGGGCCTCGAGATAGCGGTTCCCGTATACCGCGACCGATACCGTTCCCATCACGACAGCGATCATCATTAGCGTTAGATAATCAATGAACATGCGCTCCACCTCCTTACAAGCTTTTACAGTTTGATTCTAGCAAAGTCTTCTGGGCCTCATGTCCCGCCCCCCGAGGGGTTGGTTGCGTATACTGGATACACATGCGAGGATGAAACCGTGCGAATCGAACGACCCAGCCTGGTGCGCGAAGCGGCCTACGAGCGTCTCAAACGCGCCATCACCGAGGGCGAGTTCCTTCCCGGCGATCGCCTGGCCGAACCCGAACTCGCCACCCGCCTCGGCGTCTCCCGTACCCCCGTGCGCGAAGCCATCCAGCGCCTGGCCCAGGAGGGGCTGGTCGAGCTCCTCCCCGGCCGGGGGGCCCGGGTCAAACGCCTATCCCCGCTCGAGGTGGCCGAGGTCTACGAAGTGCGCTCGGCCATCGAGGCCGAAGCCGCCCGCCTCGCCGCCGAGCGGGCCACCGACGCCGAGATCGAGGCTTTGGCCCGCCTTGAGGCCCGGATCGAAGCCATCGATCCCGAAGACCTCGAGGCCCAGACCGACGCCGACCTGGCCTTTCACGCCGCGTTGGTCGAGGCCGCCCACAACCGGCGGCTCGGCGAATTCTTCCACTCCCTCGACGCGCTGCTCGCCCTCATCAAGCGCTACTCCCGCGACCAAAACCAGTCTCCGGCGACCCTGGCCGAACACCGATCCATCGTCGAAGCGCTCAGAGCCCGCGATCCCGAAGCGGCAGCCCGGGCCGTCCGCCGCCACGTCGAGCGGTTCAAAAACCTGGTGCTGGAAAGGATAGAGGAGGAGGCATGAATCTCTGGAGAAGCACGGTGCTCGCCATCGCCGGTCAGCCTCTGGTGGAGCGACTCGTCAAGACCTACGGGCTTCGCCTGGCCCGGCGCTTCGTCGCGGGCGACACCCTCGAGGAGGCCCTCGAGGTCGTCGACCGGCTCGAGGTCGAGGGGATCCACGGCATCCTCGACGTCCTGGGAGAGATGGTGACCGACGAGGCCATGGCCCGGGCCTTTGCCGAGGAAATCAAGAAGACCGTGGCCGCCTTCGCCGAGCGCCCCTACCCCCGATACGTTTCGGTGAAGCTCACCCAGCTGGGCCTCGATACCGCGACCTCGCTCGCCGAGGCACTGCTCGCCGACATCCTCACCCTGGCCCGGGAAAAAGACGTCTTCGTCCGCATCGATATGGAGGATTCGCCCCGGGTCGACGCCACGATCGGAGTGTACCGGACCATGCGCGAGCGCGGCTTCGACAACGTCGGGCTGGTGCTCCAGGCCTACCTCAAGCGCACCGAAGCGGACCTCGAGGCCCTTCGCCCCTACGCCCCCGACCTCCGGGTCGTCAAGGGGGCCTACAGGGAGCCGCCCGAAGTGGCCTACCAAGACCAAAACACCATCCGCGAGCGCTTCAAAGCCCTGGTGCGCAAGAACCTCGAGGCCGGGAACAAAACCGCCATCGCCACCCACGATGACGTCCTCATCGACTGGGCCAAACGATGGACCGGCGAGGCCGGCATCCCCCGGGAGCGCTTCGAGTTCCAGTTCCTCTACGGCGTGCGAAGCGAGCTTCAGCGAAAGACCGCCCGCGAAGGCTACACCACCCGCGCCTACGTGCCCTTTGGCCAGTCGTGGTACCCCTACTTCTCTCGCCGCATCGCCGAACGGCCGGAAAACGCCCTTTTCGTGCTCCGGGGCATCGTGAAGAAGTAGGAAGTAAGGAGGGAAAAGCATGACGGTTGAACCATTTCGGAACGAACCCATCGAGACCTTTACCAGCGAAGAGGCCCGGGTGATGATGAAGCGCACCCTGACCGAAATCAAAGCCCAGTTCGGTCAGGAATATCCCCTGGTGATCGCCGGGGAGCGGATCTTCACCGGCGACTTCATCGACTCCCTCGACCCCTCAGACCCCTCGAGGGTGGTGGGCCGGGTGGCCAAGGCGGGCAAGGAAGCGGCGGAAGCGGCCCTCGAGGCCGCCTGGAAGGCCTTCCCCGCCTGGAAGGCCCTGAGCCAGGAAGCTCGCAGCCGGGTCCTGCTCAAAGCCGCCCACATCATGCGTCAGAAAAAGTCGGAGCTTGCCGCCTGGATGGTGTTTGAGGTGGGCAAGAACTGGGTCGAGGCCAGCGCCGACGTCGCCGAGGCCATCGACTTCCTGGAGTACTACGCCCGCGCGGCCCTCGACTTCAAAGGCCCCGAGGCCATCCCGGTGGTGCCCTTCCCCGGCGAGGACAACGAGTCGTTCTACATCCCGCTGGGCGCCGGGGTCTCGATTAGCCCCTGGAACTTCCCGGTGGCGATCTACACCGGGATGTTCGCCGGCCCCATCGCGGTTGGCAACACGGTGGTGGCCAAACCCGCCGAGGACGCGGTGGTGGTGGCCTATAAGGTCTTCGAGATCATGGAAGCAGCCGGCCTGCCCCCCGGCGTACTCAACTTCCTCCCCGGCATTGGAGAGGAAGTCGGCGCGTACCTCGTCGAGCACCCCAAGACCCGCTTCATCAACTTCACCGGGAGCCTCGAGGTCGGCACCTGGATCAACAAAGCCGCCGGCGAGGTACGTCCGGGGCAGCGTTTTTTGAAGCGGGTGATCACCGAGATGGGGGGCAAGGACGCGATCATCGTCGATGAGAGCGCCGATCTCGACCTGGCGGCCGCGAACATCGTGGCCAGCGCCTACGGCTTTTCCGGCCAGAAGTGCTCCGCCGCGAGCCGGGTGATCGCGCATGCGGCCATCCACGACCTGCTCATGGAAAAGGTCGAGGCCCTAACCCGAAAACTGGTGGTCGGCCCGACCGAGGAAAACCCCGATCTCGGTCCGGTCATCAACGCCGCGCAAGAAAAGAAGGTCCTCCACTACATCGAGCTCGGCAAGCGCGAGGGGCAGCTCGTCCTCGGCGGTGAGAAGCTCGAAGGGGCGGGCTTCTTCATCGCCCCCACCATCTTCACCGAAGTCTCGCCGACGGCGAAACTCGCCCAGGAGGAGATCTTTGGCCCCGTGCTGAGCGTGATCAAGGTGAAGGACTTCGACGAGGCCCTCGAGGTGGCCAACGACACCGTCTACGGCCTGACCGGCGGCGTCTTCGCCCGCGACCGGGAAAAACTCGAGCGCGCCCGGCGCGAGTTCCACGTAGGCAACCTCTACTTCAACCGCAAGATCACCGGGGCGCTCGTCGGGGTGCAGCCCTTTGGCGGCTTCAACCTCTCGGGCACCGGCGCCAAGACCGGGAGCCACGACTACCTCCGGCTCTTCTTGCAGATGAAAACCGTCGCCGAGCGGTT